>NZ_JBVICF010000015.1:0-250555 GCF_055572995.1 Streptomyces sp. NPDC030245
CTTGTGCGCCCTCCCAGAACCGTGCTGGACGAAGCCCATCAGGACAACGGCACCGACCTAGGGAGCACACCATGGCCTGCACCAACCCCCAGTGCGACGACGGCATCGTTCCCAACCCGTACGCCGAGGACCCCGAGGACGTCACCCTCTGCCCGGACGAGTACCCCGGCTACGACCCCCGCGAGTTCCTCGACTACGAAGGCTGACAGCTCAGGGCCCCGGCTCAGGTCGGGGCCCATAGCCGCTCCACCGACCGCGAGCGCACCTGCGGGTGAGTGTCTAACTGCGTGACAACAGCGACGGACAGCGGCGGACAACCGCGAACACCCGCGGACCGTCGCAGCAGGTCGGAAGCACAACATTCCCTGGGCAGGCACTCAACTCATTTGCCAATCCGATAAACGGATTGGTACGACCCGGTGAGCGGTTCGTGGTCGTCACTGGTGGGTGGGCTGGTCGGTCCGCGTCGGCTTGGGGCTGTCCGAGAGCTTGAGCCAGACGACGCCGCCGATGATCAGGGTGAGCCAGAGCGCCTTGACCGGAGTCAGGGTCTCGTCGAAGAAGACCGGGCCGAGCAGTGCCGCTCCGACGGCGCCGATGCCGGCCCAGACCGCGTAGCCGATGCCTATGTCGATGGTGCGCAGGGCCAGGCTCAGGGAGAAGAGCGTGAGGAGGAAGAAGGCGACGGCGATCAGTGACCAGGAGAGCACCGTGAAGCCCTGGCTGCCTCCCACGGCCAAGGCGTAGGCGATCTCGAAGGCTCCGGCGAGGAGGAGGACCAGCCATGCGCGGGCTCGGTCGCTGCGGGCGGTCACGTTCTCGGCGGGCGTGATGTTCTTGTCGGTTGTGGCGGTAGCGGTGGTGGACATGGGAGTTCCTTTCTTAGGGACGTTCGGCGTTCTCGGCGTGCGGGGCGTGCGTGGGGGGGGCGGCGGCGTCAGGCTGCTCCGGTGAGCTGGAGGCCGACGACTCCGGCGATGACGGCGGCGATGCCCAGGAACTTGCGCCAGTCCAGGCGCTGGTCGAAGAGGAGGGCGCCGAGTACGACGATTCCGACCCCGGAGACCGCGGTCCAGATCGCGTAGCCGACGCCGACCTCGAAGGTGAGCAGGGCCAGGCTGAGGAGGTAGGTGCCGATGCCGCCGCTGATCAGGGTGGCGGCGGTCCAGCCGGGGCGGGTGAAGCCCTGGGCCTTGCCGGCGGTGATCGCGACGGCGATCTCGAAGACGACGGCGACGGCGAGGTAGAGCCAGTGCATGACGGTGTCCTTGACGTGAGGAGGGGTGGGTCAGGAGTGGGGGGTGAAGTCGGCGTGGTGCAGGTCGATGTAGCGGATGAAGGGCACCAGACCCCGCTCCACGGCCAGGTGTCGGGCCGCTGCCGCCAGGGACAGTCGGTCGGTTCCGTCGGCGTCGTAGCCCGCCCGGTAGTCGAAGCCCCACGCGGCGGCGGTGTCGCGGTCGACGGCGAAGTGGACGGCGGCGATGCCGTGTGCGGCGGCGACGCGGTAGCACAGGGCGCACGGCTCCCCCGTCGCCAGCAGCGTGGCTCCCCGCAGTGCGGAGCGGCCGCGGGCCCGGACGGCCTGCCGCAGGGCGACGATCTCCGCGTGGGCGGTGGGGTCGCCGGTCTCGTGGACGAGGTTCACGCCGGGGTCAAAGACCCAGCCGTCGGCGGCGACGAGCAGTCCGACGAAGGGCACCCCGCCGGACTCGACCCGGCGGACGCAGAGCTCCACGGCGTCGGCCATCAGAGCCGTGAGCCGCGCCGTGTCCGCGCTCACGCGGCGGCCGCTTCGCGCAGGGCCCTGCGGATCACGCCTTCGGTGGCGACGCCTTCGATGCGCCGGGTGCCGATGACGATCGTGGGTACGACGGTGATGTTCATCCGCGCCGACTCGGCCAGTGCGCGCCGGTGCCGCTCCGCGTACTCCTGCTCGTCGAGGGCCGCCGCGTAGGCGGCCGGGTCGAGTCCGGCCTCCTCGGCCAGACGGGCCAGGACCGCGCGGTCCCCGATGTCGAGGTCCTCGCGGAAGAACGCCGTCATCACGCGACGGTGATAGGCGTGGGCCCGCCCCTGCTCCGCGGCGAACTGGGCGCCCCGGAAGGCCAGTTCGGTGTAGGGCTGCGGCGAGACGGTCGGCAACCGCATCGGCACCTGGTGGTGGCGTGACATGGGGTACACGGCACGCTCCCAGATGTCGGGCAGGTACGGGTCCTCCGGCCGCAGGGTGGGCGTCGGCCGGGCGCGCAACTCGTGGGCGTGGTGGACGACTTCGACATCGGGCCGGTCGGCGATCGCGCGCTCCACCAGCTCGTCGGCGATCAGGCAGAACGGGCAGACGTAGTCCGACCACAGATGGATCTGAGCAGTCACGATGGCCTCCGGCCCTCCGAGCACCCCCGGTGGGTGCGACACCCAGATCGTGTAACTTCACGCCGGTGTCAGCTGCAAGGCACGGATGTCGGCGAACAGTTCAGGAGGTCTCATGCGCATCGGTGAGCTGGCGGCTGCCAGCGGCGTCAGCACCCGGTCACTGCGGTACTACGAGGCGCACGGGCTCATACGCTCCGAGCGCACCCCCGGCGGATGGCGCGACTTCGACAGCTCGATGGTGGAGCGGGTCGTCATGATCCAGCACCTGTTCGCCGCCGGCCTGGGCAGCACCACCATCGACGAGGTGCTGCCCTGCATGGAGGCACCGCCCGAAGAGCGCAACGGTGTCATGGAGCGGCTCTTCGCCGAGCAGGCCGAGCGCCTGGAGGCCAAGCGACGCGACATCGACCGGGAACTCGACACGTTGCAGGCGCTCCGCGTCGAAACGGCGCTGCCCGGCGAAACCCCGTGAGCGAACGGCATGGCCAGAAGGCTGTCCGGCTATCGGAGCTGGAGCTGGTCTCGCTGCGCCTGCTCGGCGTCGACCTGGCCGGCGCCGCGGAGGCGGCCCGTGCCGAACTGCTCCGTTCGGCGCGCCCTGCGGACAGGTGCCGGCCATCGTGCTCGGCACCGCCTCCACACTGAAGGGCTGCTACGAGGCCGATGTGGCCCACCTGGCCCAGGGCGGGTCGCCGGACGACTTCGCCGCGTACAACGAGGCGCGGTCGATGTACCTGTGGGCCGCCCCCGAGCGCCGCAGAACCGTCCATCGGCTTGGCATACGCCAAGCCGTCGGGGGAACACGTATGGCACCGAAGAGTGCCTCGCAGAGGCAGAAGTGCCCAGAAGGAGCCTGTGGTCGTGTCGAAGCCGGAACCGCGCCGCGTAAGGACCTTGCTCGCCCGCTACGCGAACGCACGCATCGCGCTCGCGGAGAAGCCCGCCCCGGCGTGGCAGCGGGAGCTGGCAGATGTGACCCGCACGCTGTGTGCGGTGACCGGGACCCGCTCCATCAGCGACGCGATCGCGACTGCCGACGAGATACTGGCGGCGGCCGGGCACCCCGCAACGACCTCCCGGGCCTCACTCGCGGCAGACCCGGACCTCGCCGCCTGAGAGCGTCACGGCCACACCACGCGCCGGGAACAGGCTGTCCATCCTGCACTGTTGCCCCCAATGTGCGGTGCACCCACCGCACATTGGGATCAGGACTTGTCTCCGCAGGAGGACCGACTCATGGCCGACCGGCCTTTGACGCTCATGGCAGTACACGCCCACCCCGACGACGAGGCCACCGGAACCGGGGGCGTCCTCGCGCGGTATGCGGCGGAAGGCGTGCGCACCGTTCTCGTGACCTGTACCGACGGCGGTTGCGGTGACGGGCCGGGGGGTGTGAAACCGGGTGAGCCCGGGCACGATCCGGCGGCCGTCGCCCTGATGCGCCGGCACGAACTCAAGGCGAGCTGCGACGTCCTGAAGATCAGCGATCTGGAGATGCTGGACTATGCCGACTCCGGAATGATGGGCTGGCCGAGCAACGACGCCCCCGGATCCTTCTGGCAGACCCCCGTGGCGGAAGGCGCCACCCGCCTCGCGGAACTCATGCGGCACTACCGGCCCGATGTGGTCGTCACCTATGACGAGAACGGCTTCTACGGACACCCCGACCACATCCAGGCCCACCGCATCACGATGGCGGCACTCGAGATGATTCCGTTCACGCCGAAGGTGTACTGGACGACGATGCCCCGCTCGGGAATGCAGCGGTTCGGCGAGATCATGCGCGAGTTGCACCCGGACATGCCGGAGCCGGACCCCGCCGAGGCCGCCGCGCTCGCCGAGATCGGCCTCCCCGACGACGAGATCACCACGTGGGTGGAGACCACCGCGTTCAGCGGCCAAAAGTTCGACGCACTGGCCGCGCACGCCAGTCAGGGCGAGAACATCTTCTTCCTCAAGATGGGCAAGGAGAGGTTCGGCGAGTTGATGGGCATGGAGACCTTCGTACGCGTCAAGGACACCACCGGCGCGGCCGTACCCGAGAACGACCTCTTCGCCGGACTGCGCTGATAACGGACTCACCGGACTGCGCTGACACCAATAACGAACAAACGGGGATCAGCCGAACCTGCCGCGCCCTCCGCGCGGCAGGTTCGGTGTGCTTGAGGCCTTGACAACATGATTGGTCTGGACCAACGATGCGCACAGCAGCGGTGGCCACCGTCGTTCACTTCCTCCCCCACCCCTCCCTGGAGGCACCCCGTGGATCGTGTACGTCAGGGCAGAGCCGGTGTTCGACGGAGACTCGGTGCGGCGATCGCCGTCGGTGCGGCCGCCGCGCTCGCCGTCACCGGGCTCGCCGCACCGGCCCAGTCGGCCCCCGCGAACGCACAGACAAGCACACCGTCGGCGGACGTCACAGCAGACGTCAACGTCGTCAAGAACGCCGGGTTCGAGTCGGACCTGACCAACTGGACCTGCGCCGCGAACAGCGGCACCACCGTCACCTCCCCCGTGCACGGCGGCACGAAGGCGCTCAAGGCCACCCCGTCAGGACAGGGCACCGCCGAGTGCTCCCAGATCGTCGCGGTGAAGCCCAACTCGACGTACAAGATCAGCAGTTGGGTGCAGGGCGGGTACGCCTATCTCGGCGCCCGCGGCACCGGCACCACCGACGTGTCGACCTGGACGCCGGGCACCTCGTCCTGGCAGCAGCTCTCCACCACCTTCACCACCGGCGCGAACACCACGTCGGTGACCGTGTACACGCACGGCTGGTACGGGCAGAGCGCGTACTACGTGGACGACGTGAGCGTCTTCGGGCCCGACGGGGGCGGCGGCACCGACCCGGTGGAGATACCGGCCGTGCCGTCCGGCCTCGCGGCGGGCACGACGACGCCCACGTCGGTGGACCTGTCCTGGACCCCGGTCTCCAAGGCCACCGGTTACACCGTCTACCGCGACGGCACGAAGGTCGCCGCCACCACCGGCGCCGCCACCACCGTCACCGGCCTCACCCCCGACACCGCCTACAGCTTCCAGGTGAGCGCGTCGAACGCGGCGGGTGAGTCCGCGAAGTCGACGGCGGTGACCGCACGGACGGCCAAGGGCGACGGCGGCGGGGACACCACCGTGCCCCGGCACGCACTGACCGGCTACTGGCAGAACTTCAACAACGGCGCGACCGTGCAGAAGCTGCGCGACGTGTCCTCGCAGTACGACATCATCGCCGTCTCCTTCGCCGACGCCACCCCCACCCCCGGCCAGATCACCTTCAACCTGGACCCGGCCGTCGGCTACTCCTCCGTCGCCGACTTCAAGGCGGACATCGCCGCGAAGAAGGCCGCGGGCAAGTCCGTCATCCTCTCGGTCGGCGGCGAGAAGGGCACCATCTCCGTCAACAGCGACGCCTCCGCGACGGCCTTCGCCAACAGCGCCTACGCGCTGATGCAGGAGTACGGGTTCAACGGCGTCGACATCGACCTGGAGAACGGCATCAACCCCACCTACATGACGAAGGCGCTGCGCCAGCTCTCGGCGAAGGCGGGCCCGAAGATGGTGCTCACGATGGCGCCGCAGACCATCGACATGCAGTCCACCTCCGGCGGCTACTTCCAGACGGCACTGAACGTGAAGGACATCCTCACGGTCGTCAACATGCAGTACTACAACAGCGGTTCGATGCTGGGTTGCGACGGAAAGGTCTACAGCCAGGGCAGCGTCGACTTCCTGACCGCGCTCGCCTGCATCCAGCTGGAGGGCGGCCTCGACCCGTCACAGGTCGGGATCGGCGTCCCCGCCTCGACGCGCGGCGCGGGCAGCGGCTACGTGGCCCCGTCGGTCGTGAACAACGCCCTGGACTGCCTGACCCGCGGCACCGGCTGCGGCTCCTTCAAGCCGTCCAAGACGTACCCGGCGCTGCGCGGCGCCATGACGTGGTCCACGAACTGGGACGCGACCGCGGGCAACGCGTGGTCGAACGCCGTCGGCCCGAAGGTGCACAGCCTTCCCTAGTCAGGCGAGGCGACGTACGGCCTCGTCCATCACCCCGCGCACCAGGAGCGCGTCCGGCGCGACAGCGGTGACCAGGACACCGGGGCCCGCGAGGGGCGTGATGGCCGCCCACTCCCCCAGCGGCCCGGCGGGCGGCTTCCGGTGCGCGAACTCCGGGCGTACGACGATGAGTTGCCCGAGCGCGCGGTGGCCGGCCAGGACCGCCGGGCCGTCCCAGCCGCCGGGCGCGCCGGGGCCGCAGGACAGCTCCTGGTCGAGGAGGAGCTGTCCCGCGCGGCGCACGGTGAGGCGGCTCGTCAGGCGGCCCGGGGCCTCACCCGTGCGGCCGAGCACCTGCTCCTCGCGCAGCACCAGGCGGGCGTCGGCGGCCAGCTCGGCCCGCGTGGTGACGCGCAGGTCGCTGTCGCGCACGGAGATCAACTGCTCGGGCAGCCAGTGCAGTTCGGCGCCGTCGGCGACGGTGAGGCGCACGTCGTAGCGTGCCGTCGCCCGGGTCTGACCCGGCAGCGCGAGGGTGGCCGCCGCCGAGCCGATGTGCAGTGCCGCATCCTGCTGGGCGGTGGCCTCGATGGTGAGGTGGTCGCCGCCCAGGGGGCCGCTCATCGCGCCGACGAGCGTGACGCGCGCCGCGCGGCCGGTGGAGCGGGTGCGGCGCAGCGCGAGCGGGCCCTCGCCGTCGAGGACGGGGAGCGACGTGCCGCCGCGGCCGTCGGCGCGCGCCTCGACGCGGGCGGTCGCGCGGATTCCCGCGCCGCCGGCCGCCACGGCGGTCGCGGCCGACGTCGGCCGGCTCGTTTCCAGTACTCCGCACGGGGCCGTGGCGTCCCGAGGGGCCAGTTCCACCGTCACGCCGACGCGGTCCACGTCGCGTACTGCCCGCGCACCCATGCGGCGACCGGACCGACGCCCTCGGCCGACCGCAAGGACTGGAAGGCGACGGGGAGTTCGGCGCGCTGCGCCTTCGCGTCGGCGGCCATCCGGGCGAGGTCGGAGCCGACGTGCGGGGCGAGGTCGGTCTTGTTGACGACGAGCAGGTCGGCCGTGGAGACGCCGGGGCCGCCCTTGCGCGGGATGTCGTCGCCGCCCGCGACGTCGATGACGAAGATCTGCGCGTCGACGAGGCCCTTGGAGAAGGTGGCCGTGAGGTTGTCGCCGCCGGACTCGACGAGGATGAGGTCGAGCGGGCCGACCTCGTCCTCCAGGTCCTCGACGGCCTCCAGGTTGGCGGAGATGTCGTCGCGGATCGCGGTGTGCGGGCAGGCGCCGGTCTCCACGGCGGTGATGCGCTCGGGCGGCAGGACGGCCTCGCGGAGCAGGAACTCGGCGTCCTCGCGGGTGTAGATGTCGTTGGTGACGACGGCGAGGGAGAGCTCGTCGCGCAGTTCGCGGCAGAGCGCGGCGACGGTCGCCGTCTTCCCGGAGCCGACCGGGCCGCCGAGCCCGATGCGCAGCGCGCGGCGGCGTCCGTCGGGACGGTGGGCGTCGGCGGAGACGGCGGCGGGGCCGTCGTGGGAGTGGTCGAGGTGCAGCATGACAGCTCCATGGGTCGGGGGTGGGCCGCCGGAGGGGCGGGCAGGGGCGGTGGGTTGGGGGGCGCTACGACGCGAAGAGCCGTACCGGCCAGGCCGCGTGCGCCTCGGCGCCGATCTCCAGGAGCGGCGCGGAGGCCGCGGGCAGCGCGTCGACGCCCTCGTCGAGGGCGCGTCTCGCCGCGTCGGCGGCCCGGAGCGCCACCTGGTCGACGTCGGGCGCGAGCCGGGCGAGGACCGCCGTGGCGTCGAAGGGATCGAGGCTGAGCAGCCGTACGGTGGCGGTCGCCGGTCCGCTGATCCCTTCGTACGCCGAGCAGTACGCCGCGTCTTCGGGCCCGAGTCCGGCGGCACGGGCGGCGAGTCCGAGGACGACGGGCTGATGGGCTCCTTTGGGGAACTGCCGGGCCAGCGCGTCGAGTTCGGGGTGCGGCCAGGTGGCGCGGGCGGCCCGCGTCATCTGCCGGCCGAGGCGCCGCGCCGCGGTGCGCAGGGCGGGTGAGGGTGTGCGGGCGTCCGCCGCCGCGTCCAGGGTGCCCGGGTCGACGCCGAGGGCGGCGGCCGCCGCGAGGGCGGCCGACACGAGCCCGGAGGTGTGCAGTCGGCCCCGGCAGAAGGCCTCCAGGCTGGGCGCGCCGGTGATGCGGCCGGCCTTGACGGCCGCCTCGGCGCCGCCGGAGTGGGCGTGCCCGCCGGCGGGGAAGCGGCCGTCGGCCAGGACGAGGAGTGCTGCTCTGGACATGGGTGGGGTCGCCTGGTGTCGTCGTGGCCGTCAGAAGAGGAAGTACCGCTGCGCGAGCGGGAGTTCGGCGGCGGGCGACGGCTCGACGAGTTCGCCGTCGATGGTGACGGCGAAGCTGTCGGCGGCGACCTCGACCCGGGGCAGCGCGTCGTTCTCGCGCATGTCGGCCTTGCTGCGGCCGCGGGTGGAGCGGATCGCGGCGAACGGCTTGTCCAGGCCGAGGCGCTCCGGCAGACCGTCGTCGAGCGCGGACTGGGTCACGAAGTTGACCGAGTTGAGTGCGGGGGCCTTGCCGTGCGCTCCGTACATGCGGCGTGGCAGGACCGGCTGCGGGGTGGGGATGGAGGCGTTGGCGTCGCCCATCTGCGCGTAGGCGATCTGTCCGCCCTTGAGGACGAGCTGCGGCTTGACGCCGAAGAACGCCGGTTCCCACAGCACCAGGTCGGCGAGTTTGCCGGGCTCGACGGAGCCGAGTTCGTGGTCGATGCCCTGGGCGACGGCCGCGTTGATCGTGTACTTGGCGACATAGCGACGTGCGCGGTGGTTGTCGGCGCGGGTGTCGCCCGGCAGGAAGCCGCGGCGCCGCTTCATCACGTGCGCGGTCTGCCAGGTGCGCATGATGACCTCGCCGATGCGCCCCATGGCCTGGGAGTCCGAGGACATGATCGAGATGGCGCCGAGGTCGTGGAGTATGTCCTCCGCGCCGATCGTGGTGGGCCGGATGCGGGACTCGGCGAAGGCGAGGTCCTCGGGGACGGCCGGGTTGAGGTGGTGGCAGACCATCAGCATGTCGAGGTGCTCCTCGACGGTGTTGACGGTGTGCGGCCGGGTGGGGTTGGTGGAGCTCGGCAGCATGTTGGGCAGCGAGACCGCCGTGATCATGTCGGGGGCGTGGCCGCCGCCCGCGCCCTCGACGTGGAAGGCGTGCAGGGTGCGGCCCGCGACGGCGTCGAAGGTGGCGTCGATGAACCCCGCCTCGTTCAGGGTGTCCGTGTGGACGGCGAGTTGGGCACCGGTCTCCTCGCAGACGTTCAGGCAGGCATCGATCGTGGCGGGCGTGGCGCCCCAGTCCTCGTGGATCTTGAAGCTGACGGCGCCGGCGCGGAGCTGGGCGTGCATCGACTCGGCGTTGACGGTGTTGCCCTTGCCGAGGAACCCAATGTTGACGGGGCTGGACTCCAGCGCCGCGAACATCCGGGAGAGGTGCCAGGCGCCGGGCGTGATGGTGGTCGCCTTGCTGCCCTCGGCAGGCCCGGTGCCGCCGCCGAAGAGCGTGGTGACGCCGGAGGCGAGCGCCTCGTCGACGATGGTCGGCGAGATGAAGTGGATGTGGGTGTCGATGCCGCCGGCGGTGAGGATCTTGCCGTTGCCCGCGATGATCTCGGTCTCGGGGCCGATGACGAGATCGGGGTGGACGCCGTCCATCGTGTCCGGGTTGCCGGACTTGCCGATGCCGGTGACGCGGCCGTCGCGGATGCCGATGTCGGCCTTGACGATCCCCCAGTGGTCGATGACGACCGCGCCGGTGATGACGGTGTCGGGGGCGCCTTCGGCGCGGGTGGTGCGGGACTGGCCCATCGACTCGCGGATGACCTTGCCGCCGCCGAAGACCGACTCGTCGCCGGAGCGTCCGGGTCCGCCCGAGCGGTCCTCCTCGATCTCGACGAGGAGGTCGGTGTCGGCGAGCCGGATGCGGTCGCCGGTCGTGGGTCCGAAGAGGTCCGCGTACGCGGCACGGGACAGCTCAGGCATCGAGGGCACCTCCGGTCTCGCCGCGCAGACCGGGCACGACGCGCTTGCCGGCCAGCGGGACGAGTTCGACGTCGACGGGGATTCCGGGCTCGAAGCGCACGGCGGTTCCGGCGGCGATGTTGAGCCGCTTTCCGTGCGCGGCGCCGCGGTCGAACTCAAGACCCGGGTTGGCCTCGGCGAAGTGGTAGTGGGAGCCGACCTGGACGGGGCGGTCGGCGGCGTTGAGGACGGTGAGGCGGGTGACCTCGCGGTTCTCGTTGAAGGCGACGGGCTCGTCCGCGAAGAGAAGCTCTCCGGGGACCGGTCCGTGGCCGGTGCCGTGCGATGCGGCATGCATGAGACGCGGACTCCCGTCAGACGATCGGCTCGTGGACGGTGACGAGCTTCGTGCCGTCCGGGAAGGTGGCCTCGACCTGGACGTCGTGGATCATCTCGGGGATGCCGTCCATGACGTCGTCCCGGGTGAGGATCCGCCGCCCGGAGGACATGAGCTCGGCGACGGTGCGGCCGTCGCGGGCGCCTTCGAGGATGTGGGAGGTGATGAGGGCGATCGCCTCGGGGTGGTTGAGCCGCAGTCCCCGCGCCCTTCGCTTCTCGGCCACATCCGCGGCCACATGGATGAGCAGTCTCTCCTGCTCGTGCGGGGTCAGTTGCACGCGTCCCACCTCACAGTCCTCGCTCCGAACCGCTGCGGGGTCCGGCTGCCGCGGCCACCGCGACGGATATAGATGTAACACACAGCGAGTGCGCGCGATCTTGCGCACCCCGGTTAGAAAATCCGCTGGTGGCGTGGCACGGGAGGGTAGTTGGGAGGAGTTTCAACGAGGTTAACCAGTCGTTGACCGGCCCATGACCGTCAGCTGGGCTCCGCCATACTCATCAGGGCCCGCAGCCCGTCCTGCAACGCCTCGACGGGGACCTCGTCGAACAGGACGCACTGCGCGACGAATCCCTGCACGGCGGCGATCATCGTCCGGGCGACGTGGTCGGCGGGGATGTCGGCGCGCATCAGGCCCGCCTTCTGGTAGCCCTCGACGATCACCACCCAGACAGCGCGCACTCGCGTATAGACGTCCGTCAGGACGGCCGACAGGTCGTCGTTGCGCAGGGTCTCCGTCCACACCTGCATCAGCAATCGGGCGGAGTGCCCCGCGTCGACCCCCCGCATCCCCGGGCGCAGGTCCAGCACCTCCGCGAGCGCCCTGGCCACCAGGACGTCGGGCCGCGGCGGCGGACTCTGCCGGGCGGCCGCCTCGAAGACGCCGCTGATGTCGGAGAGCACCTCGCCGACGATCGCGGCGATCAGTTCGTCCTTGCCGCGGAAGTAGCGGTAGACGGCGCCGGCCGAGAGGCCCACCTCCTTCAGCACGTCCTGCATAGACGTGGCATGGAAGCCGTTCCGCGCGAAGCAGACCGCCGCGCCGTCGAGGATCTGCCGGCGGCGGGCGTCGAGGTGTTCCTGGGATACGCGAGCCATGCCCCGAACCTAAAACGAACGTTCATTCTTGACAAGCCCGGCACGCCGCACGACATTGGAGACGCAGAGAGAACGAACGATCATTCTCTTTACTCGGGAAGGACTGACCGGACCCATGCCCACGCCATCCATGCCCACGCCGCTCACCGGCACATCGCACCGCCGCCCCCGCACCGCGGCGGTGACCGTGCTGGCCTGCGCCCTCGCCGCCCTGGCCCTCTGGGCCTTCGCCTGGCCCGCCGCCCGCACCGCGCCCCACGACCTGCCGCTCGGCGTCGCGGGACCGGCCGCGGCCGCCGAACCGGTCGCACGGCAACTGGAGCGGCGCGAGGGCGCCTTCGAGATCCATCGTTACGCCGATGAGGCCGCCGCCCGAGCCGCCATCGAGGACCGGACCGTATACGGCGCGATCGTCGCCACGCCCGGCGGACCCGAGCTGCTCACCGCGACGGCCGCGAGCCCTGTCGTCGCACAGCTGCTGCAACAGGCCGTACGGGAACAGGCCCCGGACTCCGCCGCGGTCCCGACCGTCGACGTGGTCCCGGCGCCCGCGGCCGACCCGAGGGGCGCGGCCCTCGGATCCAGCGTGCTGCCGCTCGTCCTCGCCGGGGTCGCGGCCGGTGCGCTCGTCACACTGCTGGGGCTGCGCGGCGGGCGCGCGGCGGCCGTACTGCTCGTCACCGCCGCGCTCGTGGGCGCCGTCACGGCCGCGCTCGCGCACAGTTGGCTCGACGTGCTCACCGGCAACTGGTGGGCGGTGGCCGCAGTGTTGGGCCTGGCGACGCTCGCGGTGAGCGCCACCGTCGCCGGGCTCGCGGCCCTGTTCGGGCTCGCGGGCACGGGGTCGGCGCGCTGCTGATGGTGCTGCTCGGGAACCCCTTCTCCGGGGTCACATCGGCTCCGCAACTGCTGCCCGAACCCGTCGGGCTCATCGGCCAGTTGCTGCCCCCGGGCGCCCAGGGAACCCTGCTGCGCGCGGTCTCCTTCTTCGACGGCGCGGGGGCGTCGGGGCCGGCCCTGACGCTGAGCGCGTGGGCCGCTCTCGGCCTCGCGGCGGTCCTGCTCGGGTCGCTACGCGTCCGGCGGAGCCACGCCACCGCGCCGACCGCACCGCGGCAGCCCGCGACGTCGGCGGGCTGAGGCGCGCTCCGCGACGTCGGCGGGCTGACGCGCGCTTCGCTACGTCGCGTTCGGGCCTCGGTGTTCGGCCGCGATGCCGAACCGGTGCCGCTCCGACGGGGCGGGTGACGCGGAGTCGATCGAGGTGACGGTGGAGATCGTCCGCTCCTCGGCGGCTTCGGCGAGCCCTTCGAGGCGTTCCAGGTCGGCGGCGGAGACCAGGGCCACGAGCGGCTTGCCGTGCCGGGTGACGACGACCCGCTCGCCGCCGTAGACGACGCGGTTGATCAGCTCGGCGAGCTCTGCGCGGGCTTGCGTCACCGGAATCTCGTAGGCCATGCGTCCAGCTTAGACGCCGCTCCCCTCCCCCTACGTAACGTACGTCCTGTACTTTCTGTACAGAACGCCGGACCGCACCCCGGCGACCGGAAGAAGAGAGGCGAGCCATGAGTCAGCTGTCCGCCCGTCCGTCTGCCCGACACGTCCTGCCCGAGTTCACCGAACGCACCAGTTCGGGGGCGCGGACCATGGACCCGTACTCGAAGCTCCTCGAAGAGCGGATCGTCTTCCTCGGCGCGCCCGTCGACGCCACCTCGGCGAACGACGTGATGGCGCAGTTCATGCACCTGGAGCACCAGGCGCCGGACCGCGACATCTCGCTGTACATCAACTCCCCCGGCGGCTCGTTCAGCGCGATGACCGCGATCTACGACACGATGCGGTACGTCAGCTGCGACGTGGAGACGATCTGCCTGGGCCAGGCCGCGTCGGGCGCCGCCGTCCTGCTCGCCGCGGGCACCCCCGGAAAACGGTTCGCCCTGCCCGGCGCGCGCGTTCTGATCCACCAGCCGGCCGTCTCCGAACCGATCCACGGCCAGGCCACGGACCTGGCGATCCAGGCCGACGAACTTCTGCGCACCAGGCGGCAGTTGGAGGAGATGCTCGTACGGCACACGGGGCAGAGTCCGGAGCGGATCACCGCGGACGTCGAACGGGACAAGATCTTCGACGCGCCCGCGGCCCTGGAGTACGGGCTCGTGGACGGCATCATCCCGAGCCGCAAGGCCTCGCTCGCCGCCCGCGACCCGAGGTGAGCCACCGATGCTGCCGCCCGAACTGCCGCCCCTGCCCGCCCTCACCCGCGCCGAGGCGGAGTTGATCGACCGCTATCTCGAAGTCGTCGACCTGCTCGGCCGCATCAATCCGGCCCGCACCGAGCACACCTACCGCGGTCTGCGCGCCGCCCAGGCCCTGGTCGGCCGGGCGGTCGCGCTGCGGGACGCGCTCGCCCTCATGCACCAGCGGGGCGAGACTGAGATGCACACGCCCACGCTGGTCCGGGCGCTGCGCGTCCTCGATGGCGAGCGGCGGGCGGGACGACTCACCGTGCCGCCCCCGCAAGGCTCCTGAAATTCCGTCGGGCGCCCCCGCTTCCGACGCCCGGACGTCCGGGGCGACTTCGAAACGGACCAGTCGGGCTACCCCGGACGGCGTACCCACGCGTCCTTATCCGCACGGTCCGAAGTTGCGTCCGGCGAGTACAGCAGGGGCGGAATTATGCATTCCGCTGCTGGTCGAGCGGTCGTCAGAGAGGGCGGCGGAACGCCGAATTCGGCAGTGTCCACCTGAACAGGTCAGTCGTGAGTAGCCTCACAAAACACCGTTTCGACTCGGTTTTCGGACCTGTTTCGGGTCAAGATCCCTTCCGACGACAAGCCCCCGCCACAGCGGCGGGGCGGTCCGGGCGGACGCCGAGTCCTGCCGCCACCCGGATGACCGGTCGACATCTGTGCAACGGCAGGAGTGGAGGACCCAGGTACGACGGGCCCGTCCGGGAAGTCCGGACGACGCCCTTGGGGTTAAGCCGCAGAGCACGACGCGGCCGGGCATCTTCGCCTGCCCGAACCCGACAGGTCATCCTTCACAGGCGGCTGACGAAGGGTTGCGCATGACCGCGCTGAATCATGTTCCGTCGCTGCTCAGCAGGACGGGGGCCGCATCGGCCCTCACGCTCGCCGTCGTGGGCGGCACCGTCGTGGCCCCCGGGCTCACGGCGGAGGCCGAGGCAGCGACACACGGAACGAAGGCGCTCAAGATCGCGGCGTCCAAGAAGGGCTCCCCGTACGGCTACGGGGCGGCCGGACCCAACCGGTTCGACTGCTCGGGCCTGACGCTCTACTCGTTCAAGAAGACGGGCAAGAAGCTGCCTCGCACGGCCGCCGCGCAGTACAACAAGACCAAGCACATCTCCAGGTCCCAGCGGACCCGTGGTGATCTGGTGTTCTTCCACTCCGGACGGAACGTCTACCACGTCGGGATCTACGCGGGTAACAACCGCATCTGGCACGCTCCCAAGAGGGGGACCGTGGTGCGCCTGGAGAAGATCTGGTCCAACAGCGTCTGGTACGGCAGGGTGCGCTGACCGCACCGTCCAGCGCGGCACTCGCGGGCCCCGGCCGAACCGGTCAGCGGGCGTCGTCACGCGAGCCGCGCTGGACGGGTGGCTGCCAGGGCAGCGCGATCCACACGGTCTTGCCGCCCTCGTCGGTGGGGCTGACAGAGAGCCTGCCGCCGCACTCGGCCGCCAGCCAGCGGATGATGACCATGCCGCGGCCGTTGTCCTGCTGGACGGCCGCAGGGAGCCGCTTGGGGTAGCGGGGGTGGCTGTCGGTGACACCGATGCGCAGCTGCTCGTCACGGTCGAGCTCCAGGTCCACGGTGAAGGTGGGCGACTGGCCCAGGGTGTGCTGCACGGCGTTGGTGGTGAGTTCGGAGACGATCAGCCTGATCGTGTCGGCCACCTCGGCGTCGCCGGGCAGGCCCCATTCCGCGAGCACGCGGGAGACGAATTTCCGGGCGGCGGGGACCGAGACAGGATCGCTCGGCAGGGTGACGGAGGCTTCCTGGTGGTCTGCCATGGCGACGTTGTCCCTTTCCCACCGGGACCGGTCTCCGGCTCGCGGCGGATGACTCGAGGACAGTCCCGGACTGGTGCTTCGCGCCAGCCTGCCACTCCTTGGCCGGTCACGGGTGGCGATCCACCGAGATGTGCATATATCTGTCGCTCGAAGCGGTGAACTCTGCTAAGGCAGACCGTATTTGGGCGTGAGAGCGGTACTTCCTCTAATCTCGCGTACTGCCCTGCCCCGCCGCCGGGAGATCCGACGGCTCCGTCCGAAAGGAGACGGGCATGCAGTACGGCCCCGCGGTGCGCCGTCGTCAGCTCGGCGCCGCCCTGCGCGCCCTGCGCGCTCACGCGGGACTCACCAGCAGCGAGGCCGCGGCCAAGGTCGGCTGGCACCAGTCCAAGGTGAGCCGGATCGAAACGGGCCGCAGTGGCGTGAAAGCCGCCGACGTACGGCTGCTGATGGAGGCATATCAGGTCAAGGACCCGCAGCGCAGTGAGCTGCTCATCGCGTTCGCCGGCGCCGACGATCCCGGCGCGGGGCGCCATCACTGGTGGAAGGCCTATCGCGGTCTGCTGCCCGCCACCTACCGCGATTTCATCAGCCTGGAATCACAGGCCAGCTGGGTGCGCACGCTGGAGACGTCCGTGGTTCCCGGCCTGTTGCAGACCTCCGAGTACGCCCGCGCGGTGACCCGGGCCGCGCTCGGCGAGCTGCCGCAGGAGCAGGTCGACGCGCTGGTGGAGGTCCGGCTCGCCCGGCAGGACGTGCTGCGCGCGGATCCGCCGCTGCGGCTCAGCGTGGTCATGGACGAGGCGGTGCTGCGGCGGCCGGTGGGCGGGGCGCGGGTCTTCGCGGGGCAGTTGGTCCGGTTGAGGGAGGCGTCCCACATGCCTCACGTTCGACTTCAGGTGTTGCCGTTCGCCGCAGGCGAGCATGTGGGATTGATCGGCCCTTTCGTTATTTTTTCATTTCCGGACATTGCTGATCTGGATGTGGTTGTTCTCGACCATTTGACGAGTAGCCTCTACCTCGAACGGAAAGAAGACCTCCAGGCGTACACGGAGGCCTTCAACTCCCTTCAGGTACAGGCGCTCTCACCCGAGGACTCATCGGATTTCATCGCCGGGCTATGCGACGGCGCGTAAGGAGGCACTATGACCGCAATGCCTCGGTACGTACCTTCCAGCACGAGAATTCAAGGTGCGCGGTGGCAGCGCAGCAGCTACAGCAACGGAATGAACAACTGTGTCGAGACGGCCACCCTCGACTCGGAACCGCTGACCGGCCTGCGTGCCGTGCGTGATTCCAAGAACATCGCAGGGCCAGCCCTGCTCTTCTCCCCCGGCCCCTGGGAGTCGTTCCTCAACTGCCTCCACTGAGCGGCCCAGGCCCCTTGCGGGCCCGGCACGCCTCACCTGGGTGCACTGCGGCTGATCACCCGTACCGCACCGGCGATCTGTGCGTCGGTGAGATCGGCGCGGGCGGTCAGCCGCAGCCGTGAGATGCCGTCCGGCACCGACGGCGGCCGGAAACAGCCCACGGCGTACCCCTCCGCCCGGCAGTCGGCGGCCCACCGCACGGCCTGCTCCGGTGACGGCGCGCGGACGGAGACGACGGCGGCGTCGGGGCGTACCGCGGACAGGCCTTCGGCCGTGAGGCGGCGGTACAGCTCGGCCGCGACCTCGCGGGCCCGCGTCGCCCGGCCGGGCTCGCGGCGCAGCAGGCGCAGGGCCGCGAGGGCGGCGCCGGCCGCGGCGGGCGCGAGGCCCGTGTCGAAGATGAAGGTGCGGGCGGCGTTCACCAGGTGCTCGATGACCCTGGCGGGGCCCAGGACGGCGCCGCCCTGGCTGCCGAGGGACTTCGACAGGGTGAGGGTGACCACGGTGTCGCCCGCGCCCGCCAACCCCGCCGCGTACGGGGCGCCCCGGCCGCCGTCGCCGAGCACCCCGAGTCCATGGGCGTCGTCGACGATCAGCCCCGCGCCGAATTCCCGGCAGGCGGCGGCCAGTTCCGCGAGCGGCGCCATGTCGCCGTCGACCGAGAACACCGAGTCGGTCACCAGGACGGCGGGGCCGCTGTGCGCGTCCAGCGTTTTGCGGACGGCCTCGGGGTCGGCGTGCGGCACCACCTGCGTCGTCCCGCGCGCGAGCCGGCACCCGTCGATCAGGGACGCGTGGTTGCCCGCATCGGAGACGATCAGTGAGCCGTGGGGGGCGAGCGCGGTGACGGCGGCGAGGTTCGCCGCGTAGCCGGAGGAGAAGACGAGGGCCGCCTCGGCGCCGCAGAAGGCGGCGAGCTCACGCTCCAGTTCGGCGTGCAGCTCGGTGGTTCCCGTGACGAGCCGGGAGCCGGTGGCACCGCCGCCCCAGCGCCGGGCCGCGGCGGCCGCGCCCTCGGTGACCTCGGGGTGCCGGGTCAGGCCCAGGTAGTCGTTTCCCGCCAGGTCGATGAGGCCGTCCGGGCCGGCGGGGCGCGGGCGCAGGGTGCGGACAAGGCCGGCGTCCGCGCGCAGCCGCGCCTGCTCGTCGAGCCAGCCGAACGCGTCGCGCGGTGCGCGGCCGAGGGCGCCGTCCGGCGCTCTGTCCGGCGCGGTGGACGCGCCCGTCACGGGGTGCCTGTTTGTAGACATTGCACAGACCTTAGTCGTCGTGCCACCTGGCCAGGGTGTGGCAATACCCACACCTCAAACCGTTTCTGTTGTGCGAACTCTCCTTGGCCCGGCAGGCTGCCGTGCGTAAGGATCAGCGCCATGGACCTGCTGAACACGCTGGTGGACAAGGGGCTTCGGCGCGAACTGCCGACCCGTGAAGAGGCGCTGGCCGTCCTGGCCACCTCCGACGACGAACTCCTGGACGTAGTGGCCGCCGCCGGGAAGGTGCGGCGGCAGTGGTTCGGGCGACGGGTGAAACTCAACTATCTGGTCAACCTCAAGTCGGGCCTGTGTCCCGAGGACTGCTCGTACTGTTCGCAGCGCCTCGGCTCCAAGGCCGAGATCCTGAAGTACACCTGGCTGAAGCCCGACGAGGCCTCGCAGGCCGCGGCGGCCGGGGTCGCGGGCGGCGCCAAGCGGGTCTGTCTGGTGGCGAGCGGGCGCGGCCCGACGGACCGTGACGTCGACCGGGTCGCGCAGACCATCGCGGCCGTCAAGGAGCAGAACGAGGGCGTTGAGGTCTGTGCCTGCCTCGGTCTGCTCTCGGACGGCCAGGCGGAGCGGCTGCGGGGTGCGGGCGCCGACGCGTACAACCACAACCTCAACACCTCCGAGGCGACGTACGCGGACATCACCAAGACCCACACCTACGCCGACCGCGTGGACACCGTGCAGAAGGCGCACGCGGCGGGGCTCTCCGCCTGCTCGGGGCTGATCGCGGGCATGGGCGAGCGGGACGAGGACCTCGTCGACGTCGTCTTCTCGCTGCGCGAGCTCGACCCGGACTCGGTGCCGGTGAACTTCCTGATCCCCTTCGAGGGCACGCCGCTGGCCAAGGAGTGGAACCTCACGCCGCAGCGCTGTCTGCGCATCCTCGCGATGGTCCGGTTCGTCTGCCCGGACATCGAGGTGCGCATCGCGGGCGGCCGGGAGGTGCATCTGCGCTCGATGCAGCCGCTCGCCCTGAACATCGCCAACTCCATCTTCCTGGGCGACTACCTGACCAGCGAGGGCCAGGCCGGCAAGGCCGACCTGGAGATGATCGCGGACGCCGGGTTCGAGGTCGAGGGCACGGACCAGGTGACGCTGCCGCGGCACCGCGCCGAGGCGGCGGCCGCCGCGGCCGGTGGCTGTGGCTCGCACGACGGCGGCGGGTGCGGTCCGTGCGGGAGCTCCGAGCCGGCCGCCGCGCCCGCGGCACAGACCCCGGCCGCGGACGCGACCGGTTCCGGCGAGGCGCGCACGGACCTGGTGGCGGTACGCCGCCGGGGCGCGGGAACGGACCTGGCCCCCAATGCCTGACCTCTCCACGGCGGAGCTGCTCGCCCTCGACCGGCAGCACGTCTGGCACCCCTACGGGCCGATGCCGGGCCGCCAGGAACCCCTGGTCGTCGAGTCCGCGAGCGGCGTCCGGATGCGCATGGCGGGCGGCGGCGAGCTGATCGACGGCATGTCGTCCTGGTGGTCGGCGATCCACGGGTACAACCACCCCGTGCTCAACGACGCGGTCCGCGGCCAGCTGGACCGCATGAGCCACGTCATGTTCGGCGGGCTGACGCACGAGCCCGCCGTCGCGCTCGCCAAGCGCCTCGTCGACATCACACCCGACGGTCTGGAGCACGTCTTCCTCTCCGACTCGGGTTCCGTCGCGGTCGAGGTCGCGGTCAAGATGTGCCTCCAGCACTGGCGCTCGCTCGGCCGGCCCGAGAAGCGGCGGATGCTGACGTGGCGCGGCGGCTACCACGGCGACACCTGGCAGCCGATGGCCGTGTGCGACCCCAAGGGCGGTATGCACGAGCTGTGGCAGGGGGTGCTGCCGCAGCAGGTGTTCGCCGACGCGCCGCCCGGCGGGTTCGACGCGTACGAGGAGTCGTACGCCGAGCACCTCCATGAGCTCGTCGGGCGGCACGCCGACGAACTCGCCGCGGTGATCGTCGAGCCCGTGGTGCAGGGGGCCGGTGGGATGCGGTTCCACTCCCCCGGCTACCTGCGCGCTCTTCGGGAGGCGTGCGACGCCCATGACGTGCTCCTGGTGTTCGACGAGATCGCCACGGGCTTCGGCCGTACGGGCGCGCTGTTCGCGGCCGATCACGCGGGTGTCTCCCCCGATGTGATGTGCGTCGGCAAGGCGCTGACCGGCGGCTATCTGTCGATGGCCGCGACGCTCTGCACGGCGCGGGTCGCCGACGGCATCTCGCGGGGCGAGGTGCCGGTGCTGGCGCACGGGCCGACGTTCATGGGCAATCCGCTGGCGGCGGCGGTGGCCGGCGCCTCGATCGACCTGCTGCTCGGGCAGGACTGGCCGACCGAGGTCAAGCGCATCGAGTCGGGTCTGCGGGACGGCCTGGCCGAGGCCGCCGCGCTCCCCTCGGTGCGGGAGGTCCGCGTCCTCGGGGCGATCGGTGTCGTACAGCTGGACCATCCGGTGGACATGGCCGCGGCGACGCGTGCGGCGGTGCGCGAGGGCGTGTGGGTGCGGCCGTTCCGCGACCTGATCTACACGATGCCGCCGTTCGTCACGGGCGACGACGACGTGGCGCAGATCGCGCGCGCGGTGTGCGCGGCGGCGAAGGAGGGGTGACGTGACGGTGATCGTGGTGTCCGGTACAGGCACGGAGATCGGCAAGACGGTGACGACCGCCGCGGTGGCCGCGGTGGCCCTGGCGGCGGGGCGCAGCGTTGCCGTGCTCAAGCCGGCGCAGACCGGGGTGGAGCCCGGCGGTCCCGGCGACGCGCAGGAGGTGACGCGGCTCGCGGGGGACGGCGTCACCACGCTCGAACTCGCCCGCTATCCCGAGCCGTTGGCGCCCGACGTCGCGGCGCGGCGGGCCGGTCTCGCGCAGGTCCACCCGCGGGACGTGGCCGACGCGGCGGCGAAGCTCGCGACCGAGCACGACCTGGTGCTCGTCGAGGGGGCGGGCGGGCTGCTCGTGCGCCTCGACGACGAGGGCGGCACCCTCGCGGACGCGGCCCGGCTCCTGGGCGCGCCGGTGCTGATGGTCGTCACGGCGGGTCTCGGCACGCTCAACGCGACGGCGCTGACTGCGGAAGCGCTGCGGGCGCGCGGTGTGCGCCAGCTGGGTCCCCTGGTCGGCAGCTGGCCGTCCGACCCCGACCTGGCGTCCCGCTGCAACCTCGCGGACCTGCCGAAGGACGCGGGCACCCCGCTCCTCGGCGCGATCCCGGAGGGCGCCGGCTCGCTCGACGGCCCCGAATTCCGCGCTGTGGCGGGGAGTTGGCTGGGGCCGGAGCTGGGCGGCACATGGGACGGCGTGGCGTTCGCGGAGCGGGAGGCGCCGGGGGCATACGGATGCTGAGGTGGTGTCCCGGGTGAGGTGACGGCGGGGCGCGCGGCCCCGTCGGGGTCGGGCGCCCCTTCGTCGGGGCACCATGGCGGTATCCGCTCGCTCCCGCCGAGGAGGTCCCATGTCGCCGCACTCCGCCAAGTCCGTGTCCAGGGACGCCGTGCACCACCCCGTCTTCGCCCGTTTCTACGCTCGGCACAGCGTGGCCTCCGAGCCCGTCATCGGTGCTCACCGGCGGGAGCTGCTCGCCGGTCTCGCCGGGCGGGTCATCGAGGTCGGCGCGGGCAACGGGCTCAACTTCGCGCACTACCCGGGCACGGTCTCCGAGGTCGTGGCGATCGAACCGGAGCGCATTCTGCGGCGGCTCGCGGTCTCCGCGGCCCTGCGCGCGGACGTGCCGGTGGACGTCGTGCCGGGCGCCGCGGAGGCGCTGCCCGTCAAGAGCGAGGCGTTCGACGCGGCCGTCGTCTCGCTCGTGCTGTGCAGTGTGCGGGACGTGCGGCGGGCGCTCGGCGAGCTGCGGCGGGTGCTGCGGCCCGGCGGTGAGCTGCGGTTCTTCGAGCACGGCCGGGCGCCGGGGACGCTGATGTCACTCACCCAGCGCGTCCTGGACCGGACGGTGTGGCCGCCGCTGTTCGGCGGCTGTCACGTCGCGCGGGATCCGCTGGCGGCGCTGCGCGACGCCGGGTTCGAGGTCGGCGCGCACCGGCGGTTCCTGGTGCCGGCGAAGGGGCCGCGCCTGCCCACGTCGTACTGCGTGTTGGGGACAGCGGTCCGCCCCGACGCGACGTGAGGATCCACGGTGTCACGGGCTCACAGGCTCCACTGGCGCAGTTGGTCCGCTATGGCGTGCACGCTCGCGCCGTCCTCCTTCACCAGACGGGCCAGCTCGCGCACCTGCTCGGGGGAGGTGACGACTTTCAGGCCGCTGGAGACGAGGTAGGCGTAGGCGACGGAGGAGGCGAAGAGGGCGTTGGAGCGTTCGAGCGCGGGGATGTGGAGCAGGACCTGGAGGAGCGCCGCCGCGCGGTCGTGCGGGGTTTCGTAGACGGGCACGCCGAATATCTCCGCCTCGTGTCTGCTGACGGCGGCGACGAGCGCGCCCCAGTCGGTGACCTGCGGGTCTCCGGGCGTCTTGTGTTCAGCGACCATCAGGAGCCAGGCAAGGTCGATTCTGAGGTCCAACGGCTCAGCAGCGACCTTCACGCACCGGGCGGCTGCCCTCGCGCTCGACGCCGAACTCCTCGGCGAACACCGATTCGTACTGCTTCATGAAGTCGGCGGCGGCCTCGACGAAGGTGTGTCCCACTTCCCCGGCGTCCTGTTTGACGAGTTCCTCGATATAGCGGTTGACGCTCATGCCGCGGGCCAGGGCGCGCTCCCGCGCGGCCCGGGCGGTGTCCTCGTCCACCCGCACGTTCAGCTGTGTCTTCGCCATACCGTCAAGCTAGCGCCGAGGTGCTAGCACCACAAGACCGCCATGACCCTGCCCCCTACATGCGTTTGTGGGCCCGACCTCGGAGGGATACCGGAGACCCGGGCGGCCCCACTACTCTCGGCGGGGTCACGGGAGTTGGTACGGCCACAACCCAGGAGGCCGCCTTGTCCGCACCTGCTTCGACACCGTCCGCGGGTCGCCCGGAGCCCGCCGGTATCGCCGCCCGCGCCCGCGGTCTCACCAAGGCGTACGGGTCGGGCGAGACGACCGTGCTCGCCCTCGACTCGGTCGACGTGGACATCGCGCGTGAGCGCTTCACGGCCGTCATGGGCCCGTCGGGTTCGGGGAAGTCCACCCTGATGCACTGCCTCGCCGGCCTCGACAGCGTCTCGGCGGGCCAGGTGTGGCTCGGCGACACCGAGATCACGGGCCTCAAGGAGCGAGAGCTGACCCGGCTGCGGCGCGACCGCGTCGGCTTCATGTTCCAGTCCTTCAACCTCATACCGACGCTCAATGCCCTGGAGAACATGACGCTGCCGATGGACATCGCGGGGCAGCGGCCGGACCGCGACTGGCTGGAGCACGTGATCGACACGCTGGGGCTGCGGGACCGGCTCAAGCACCGTCCCGCGCAGCTGTCCGGCGGGCAGCAGCAGCGGGTGGCGTGCGCGCGGGCGCTGGCCGCCAAACCCGAGCTGATCTTCGCCGACGAGCCGACGGGCAACCTCGACTCGCGGGCCGGGCTCGAAGTCCTCGGCTTCCTGCGCGAGGCGGTGGACCAGCTCGGCCAGACCGTCGTGATGGTGACCCACGACCCCGGTGCGGCGGCCCACTCCGACCTGGTGCTCTTCCTCGGCGACGGGCGGATCGTGGACGACATGGAGCGGCCGACCGCGGAGGCGGTGCTCGAACGCATGAAACGGTTCGACGCCCTGCACGCGGTGGCCCCCGGCATGCCCGCGGCGGGACCAAACACGTCCGTGTCCGTCGACAAACCGTCCGACCAGAGCTGAGCCGGGGGCCGCGGTGCTGAAGGCGACACTCAGAAGCTTCCTGGCGCACAAGGGGCGGCTCGCGCTCTCCGCGCTGGCCGTCATCCTCTCGGTGGCGTTCGTGGCGGGCAGTCTGATCTTCTCGGACACGGTCGCGCGCACCTTCGACCGCCTCTTCGCCTCCACCTCGGCCGATGTGACGGTCGCGCCGAAGGAGGACCTGGACGAGGCCGTGCCGTCGGGGCAGACGCCGACGGTGCCCGCGGACCTGAAGGAGCGGGTGGCCGGGGTCGACGGGGTGAAGGACACGCACATCGACGTGTCCGTCGAGAACATCACCGTCGTCGACCGCGACAACGAATCCGTGGGCCCGACGACCGGCGCGCCCACCGTCGCCACCAACTGGTACCCCACCGACCGCAGTCCCGTGGAGCTCACCTCGGGCCGTGCGCCGCGCGGCGCCGGTCAGGCGATGATCGACGCGGACACGGCCGACAAGAAGGACGTGGAGATCGGTGACACCCTCACCGTCCTGGCCCGGCCCGGCTCGTTCAAGGTGAAGGTCGTCGGCATCGCCACGTTCACCACCACGAACCCGGGCGCCGCTCTCGTCTTCCTCGACACGGCGACCGCCCAGCGCGAGCTCCTCGGCTCCGAGAAGGTGGCGACGAGCATCGCCGTGACGGCCGCGGACGGCGTCGGCGACACGACGCTGAAGCGCCGGATCGCCGCCGAGCTGGGCTCCCGCTACGAACTGGAGACCGCCGACGAGCAGGCCGAGTCGGCGGCGGCCGAGCTCGGCGGGTTCCTCGACGTCATCAAGTACGTGATGCTCGGCTTCGCCGGGGTCGCCGTGCTCGTGGGCGTCTTCCTGATCGTCAACACCTTCTCGATGCTCGTCGCGCAGCGCACCCGCGAACTGGGCCTGCTGCGCGCCCTCGGCGCCGACCGCAGGCAGGTGCGCCGGTCCGTGCTCTTCGAGGCGCTGCTGCTCGGTCTGGCCGGCTCGACGCTGGGGCTCGCCGCGGGCATAGGGCTGGCCCTCGGCCTGATTGAGCTGATGGGCCTGCTGGGGATGAACCTGAAGTCCACGGAGATGGTCTTCGGGTGGGCGACGCCCGTCGTCTCGTACGTCGTCGGGGTCGGCGTCACGTTCGTCGCGGCGTACCTCCCGGCCCGGCGGGCGGCGCAGGTGTCGCCGATGGCGGCGCTCGCCGACGCGGAGATCGCCGGCGTGGGGCGGCCGTTGAAGGTGCGGGCGGCCGTCGGCGCCGTCGTCGGGGCGGCCGGTGCCGCCGCGCTGGTCGGTTGCGCGACCGCGGAGCAGACCTCGTCCGCGGCGTCGCTGCTGGGGCTCGGCATCGTCCTGACCCTGGTCGCCACGGTCGTCGCGGGGCCTCTCCTGGTGCGCCCGGTGATCCGGGTCCTCGGCGGCGCGTTCCCCGCGGTCTTCGGCTCGGTCGGCCGGATGAGCCAGCGCAACGCGCTGCGCAACCCGCGGCGCACGGGCGCCACGGCGGCCGCGCTGATGGTGGGGCTCGCACTGGTCGGCGGCCTCTCGGTGGCCAGCGCGTCGATGACCAAGTCGTTCGACCGGCAGATCGACAAGACGCTCGGCGCGGACTTCGTCGTGCAGAACAGCAACTTCATGCCGTTCTCGCCGGAGATCACCGGGAAGGTCGAGGAGACCGAGGGCGCCGGTCTGGTCGTACGCCAGCGCTTCACGCCCATCGAACTGGCGCTGCCCGACGGCGAGAACGTCGAGTCGACCGCCGCCGGCTACGACCCGCGGCTCGACGACGTCGCCAAGGTCACGTACGCGCAGGGCAGTTCGCGGGAGGCGCTGGCGGCCGGGCGGATCGGCATGGACAAGGACTTCGCCGAGGAGCACGAGGTGCGGCTCGGGGATGCGCTGCCCGCGACGTTCCCCGGCGGGCGCGAGACGAAGCTGACGGTCGGCGCGCTCACCGACCAGGACTCGGCCGAGGGCTTCGGCATCGAGGGCGGGCTCTTCCTCGGATTCGGCACGGTCGAGAAGTACGTGCCGGGCGGCCAGGACTCCGCGCTGTACGTCAACGCGGCGTCGGGCACGGACGCGGACACCCTGCGCGAGCGCCTGGAGAAGACCCTCGATCCGTATCCGCAGGTACAGGTGCGCGACCAGGCCGACTACAAGGAGCTGATCCGGCAGCAGATCGCCGTGATGCTCTATCTCGTCTACGCCCTCCTCGGCCTGGCGATCGTCATCGCGGTCCTCGGCGTGGTCAACACCCTGGCCCTGTCGGTCGTGGAGCGCACCAGGGAGATCGGTCTGCTGCGCGCCATCGGCCTCGGGCGGCGTCAGCTGCGGCGCATGATCCGCCTGGAGTCGGTGGTGATCGCGGTCTTCGGAGCGCTGCTCGGCCTCGCACTCGGCCTGGTGTGGGGCGTCGCCGTGCAGCAGGTCCTCGCGCTCCAGGGCATGAAGGAGCTGGCGTTCCCCTGGACGACGATCGTCGCGGTGGTGATCGGCTCGGTGGTCGTGGGGCTCGCGGCGGCGCTGCTGCCCGCGCTGCGGGCATCGCGCATGAACGTGCTGGCGGCCATCGCGCACGAGTGACGCGCTCCCCGGCGTCCGCATCCTGGAATTTCCGCGCGCCGGGGAACGGGCCGGTGGTGGGATGCCGACATGAACGATTTCCATGCACACGGCAAGGAAATGCGCGTACGGACCGCGACGACCGGGGATCTCGACGCGGTGCTCGCCTTCTGGAAGACGGCCGCCGAGGGCACGAGCATCAGCGACGACCGCTCCGGGGTGGAGCGGCTCGTCGCCCGGGACCCCGAGGCGCTGATCCTCGCGGAGCGTGGCGCCGAGCTCGCGGGCACGGTCATCGCGGGCTTCGACGGCTGGCGCTGCCATCTGTACCGCCTCGCCGTGCACCCGGACCACCGCCGCCGCGGCGTGGGCTCGGCGCTGCTCGCGGCCGCGGAGGAGCGGTTCGTGCGGCTCGGCGGGCGGCGGGGCGACGCGATGGTCCTGGACGGCAACGCTCTGGCCCACCACGCCTGGCGCGCGGCGGGCTACGCTGCCGAGCCGCAGTGGAGCCGCTGGGTGAAGCCGCTCTCTCCCGGGTACGAGGAGTAGGCCCCACCGGGGTCCGGTCGGCTTTGCCGATCCTTTAACCTGTACGTACCACTCGTATCCGACTGAAAGGTGTGAGCGTCCGCCCATGGGCGAGCCTCCCAGTACCCGACATCGCGCACTCCTCCGACTCCTGTCCGATCATGGGACGGAGGTGACCCGATGACCGAAGTGCTCCTGCTCCTCGTGGCGGTGCTGCTCAGCCTGGCGTGCGGCGTCTTCGTCGCGGCGGAGTTCTCCCTCACGACGGTCGAGCGCAGCGAGCTCGAGCGGGCCGTCGAACGCGGCGAGCGCGGCGCGTCCGGCGCCCTCAAAGCCGTCAAGAACCTCACCTTCCAGCTCTCGGGCGCCCAGCTCGGCATCACCGTCACCAACCTGGTGGTCGGCATGCTCTCCGAGCCGTCCATCGCCAAGCTGATCGCGGGCCCGCTGCGCGACCTCGGCGTCCCCCGGTCGGCGGCCTCCTCCATCGCCCTGGTCATCGGCACGGCCCTCTCGACCGTCTTCCTGATGGTCGTCGGCGAGCTGGTCCCGAAGAACTGGGCGATCTCCTCGCCGCTCGCGGTCGCCAAGCGGGTGGCCACGCCCCAGCGGCTGTTCAGCGCCGCCTTCCGGCCGCTCATCGCGCATCTGAACAACACCGCCAACCGTTCCGTACGCCGTTTCGGCATGGAGCCCACCGAGGAGCTCGCCTCCGCGCGCGGCCCCAAGGAGCTGGTGGCCCTGGCCCGCCACTCCGCCAGGGAGGGCGCCCTGGAGGCGGACACCGCCGAGCTGTTCGTGCGCACGCTGAACCTCGCCGACCTCACCGCGGAGAACGTGATGACGCCCCGCGTCCAGGTCATGGCCCTCGATGTGCACGCCACCTGCGAGGACGTCGCCAACGCGACACGCGCCACCGGCCTCTCCCGCTTCCCCGTCTACCGCGGGAACCTGGACACGGTCGTCGGCGTCGCCCACATCAAGGACGTGCTCGCCATACCGGCCGAGCGCAGGCAGCGCGTCCCCGTCTCCGAACTGCTGCGCGAGCCGCTCCTCGTCCCGGAGACGCTCACCGTCGACCGGCTCCTCGACCGGCTCTCGGGCAAGCGCACGATGGCCGTCGTCATCGACGAGTACGGCGGGACCGCCGGCGTGGCCACCCTGGAGGACATCGTCGAGGAGGTCGTCGGCGAGGTGCGGGACGAGCACGACCCGCACGAGACGTCCGACATCGTCCTGGAGGGCACCGACGACGACGGCAGGACGCTGTACTCCGCCGACGGCGCCGCCCGCACCGACCAGCTCGCGCGGGTCGGCCTGCGCGTGCCCGACGGGCCGTACGAGACGCTCGCCGGCCTCGTCGCCACGCGGCTCGGCCGCATCCCCGCCGTCGGCGACGACGTCGAGGTGGGCGGCTGGCGGCTGGACGTCGTCGACGCCACGGGGCGGCGCGCCGCCCGCGTACTGATGCACGCGCCACCGCTGCCCGGCGACGCCGACGCCCACGACGCCCGCACCCGCGCCGACCACGAGGAGGACGCCCGATGACCGCCGTCCAGCTGCTGATCGGCCTGGCGACGCTCGTCGTCAACGCCTTCTTCGTGGGCGCCGAGTTCGCGCTCATCTCCGTGCGCCGCAGCCAGATCGAGCCGCACGCGGAGGACGGGAACAAGCGCGCCAAGAGCGTCATGTGGGGTCTTCAGCACGTGTCGGCGCTGCTCGCCGCGGCGCAGCTCGGCATCACGCTGTGCACCCTCGTCCTCGGCATCGTCGCGGAACCGGCCATCGCGCATCTGCTGGAGCCGGCGTTCGACGCGGTGGGCGTGCCGCACGGCCTGGTCCACCCGATCTCGTTCGTGATCGCGCTGGCCGTGGCGACCTACCTGCACATGCTGCTCGGCGAGATGATCCCGAAGAACATCGCGCTCGCCGAGCCCGTGCGCTCGGCGCTGCTCCTCGGGCCGCCGCTGGTGGCGCTCGCGCGGGCGCTGCGCCCGGTGATCTTCGCGATCAACGCGTTCGCCAACGGCCTGCTGAAGCTGCTGCACGTCGAGGCCAAGGACGAGGTGTCGGCGAGCTTCTCCGACGACGACCTCGCCCGCATGGTCAAGGACTCCGGGGACGCGGGTCTGATCGACAACCGTGCGCAGGAACGGCTGCACGACGCGCTCGAACTGGGCCGCCGCCCGGTCAGGGACGTGGTCCTGCCGCTGGAGGACGTGGTCTACGCGCGCGTGGGCGTCACCCCGGAACAGCTGGAGCAGCTCTCGGCCGAGTCCGGGTTCTCCCGCTTCCCCGTGGTCGACGACGGCCGCCGCATCGTCGGCTATCTGCACGTCAAGGACGCCCTGGACCGGGCGCCGCGCGATCTGCCGTTCCGGGTGCCGGACATGCGCAAGATCGCCCAGGTGCGTGAGACCACGCCGCTGGACGACGTCCTGACCGCCATGCGCGGCAGCCGTACGCACGTGGCGGCGGTGCTCGGCTCGGACGGCAGGCTCGCAGGGATGGTCACGATGGAGGACGTGTTGCAGGAGCTCTTCGGCCAGCCCGTGTGAGCGACTGTCACGCCTTGCGGCGGAGGGGGCGTCCGCCCTCCGCCGCACCGCTCAACGGGCCGGTTCGCCCGCGCCCGCCGACGGCGTCGGCTGCTCGGTGATGCCGGGGCCCGCCGCCCCGGCCTCCGCCGCCCCGATCGCCGTCAGGACCGCGAGGAGCGCGGCGAGGCCCGCCGTCGCGAACGCCGCGCCCCACGCGACGTCGAGCAGGCTGGTCGCCCCGGCGACCAGCACGGCGGCCAGCGCCTGCGCGAACGTGCGGATCGCGCGTTCCGCGGTGGCCTTCCAGAAGGCTCCGGTCCACATGGCTGGCTCGCTCTCTCGTGACGACGGCTCGCCTATGGCATACCGCTGTGCCGCCGCACTGCCCAGGGGCCGGGTGGTCCGGGAAGCGGAGGGTGTGATGCCTGTGGGAGATGTCTGCGATGCCTGTGGGAGATGTCTGTGGAAGCCCCGACGCGCCCGGGCGGGATACCATCGCTTTCGCCATGCAGATGAATGCCAACTACACCAGTCTCGTCGCGGTGGGCGACTCCTTCACCGAGGGCATGTCGGACCTGCTGCCCGACGGCAGCTACCGCGGCTGGGCCGACCTGCTGGCCGGCCGGATGGCGGCGCACACCCCCGGCTTCCGGTACGCGAACCTCGCGGTGCGGGGCAAGCTCATCGGCCAGATCGTCGACGAGCAGGTCGGCGTCGCGGCCGCGATGCAGGCCGACGTGGTCACCCTGGTGGGCGGGCTCAACGACACCCTTCGCCCCAAGTGCGACATGCGCCGCGTCCGCGATCTGCTCGAAGAGGCGGTGGAACGCCTCGCGCCCGCCTGCAAGCAGCTCGTCCTGATGCGCAGCCCGGGCCGCAACGGACCGGTGATGGAGCGGTTCCGCCCCCGCATGGAGGAGCTCTTCGCGCACGTCGACGACCTGGCCGCCCGGCACGGGGCGGTGGTCGTGGACCTGTACGGCGCCGCCGCCCTCGGCGACCAGCGCATGTGGGACGTGGACCGGCTGCACCTGACGGCGGAGGGGCACCGCAGGGTCGCCGAGGCCGTGTGGCAGGCGCTCGGCTACGACCCCGAGGACGACTGGCAGGCCCCGCTGCCCGCCGCCGTGCCGCCGGGCTGGGCGGTGCGCCGCATCGCCGACGCCCGGTTCGCCAGGCAGCACCTCGGGCCGTGGATAGGGCGCCGCCTCACCGGCCGCTCGTCCGGCGACGGCCGCGCGCCCAAGCGCCCCGACCTGCTCCCCTACGACGGCCCGCTGCCCTAGCGCCTGCGCTCTCGTAGCTTCCGACGAACGGGGGCGTGGCGCTGGCCTGCATGAATGCCCAGTAGAATCCATGCACGTGACTGCTGCGCCTGCAAAGCCCCGTATCCCGAACGTCCTCGCCGGACGTTATGCCTCCGCCGAGCTCGCGACCCTCTGGTCGCCCGAGCAGAAGGTGAAGCTGGAGCGCCAGCTCTGGCTCGCCGTGCTGCGCGCGCAGAAGGACCTCGGGATCGAGGTGCCGGACGCCGCCATCGCCGACTACGAGCGCGTGCTCGACCAGGTCGACCTGGCCTCGATCGCCGAGCGCGAGAAGGTCACGCGCCACGACGTGAAGGCCCGCATCGAGGAGTTCAACGCCCTCGCCGGGCACGAGCACGTCCACAAGGGCATGACCTCGCGCGACCTCACCGAGAACGTGGAGCAGTTGCAGATCCGGCTCTCCCTGGAGCTGATCCGCTCCCGCACCGTCGCGGTCCTCGCCCGCCTCGGCAAGCTCGCCGGTGAGTACGCCGAGCTGGTCATGGCGGGTCGCTCCCACAACGTCGCCGCGCAGGCGACGACGCTCGGCAAGCGCTTCGCGACCGGCGCCGACGAGCTCCTCGTGGCGTACCGCCGCCTGGACGAGCTGGTCGACCGCTACCCGCTGCGCGGCATCAAGGGCCCGGTGGGCACCGCCCAGGACATGCTCGACCTGCTCGGCGGCGACGCCGGGAAGCTCGCCGACCTGGAGCGGCGCATCGCCTCGCACCTGGGTTTCGAGTCGGCCTTCACCTCCGTCGGCCAGGTCTATCCGCGCTCCCTCGACTACGACGTCGTGACGGCGCTCGTCCAGGTCGCCGCCGCGCCGTCCTCCATCGCCAAGACGATCCGCCTGATGGCGGGCCACGAGCTGGTGACCGAGGGCTTCAAGCCGGGTCAGGTCGGCTCGTCCGCGATGCCGCACAAGATGAACACCCGCTCCTGCGAGCGCGTCAACGGCCTCACCGTCATCCTGCGCGGCTACGCCTCGATGACCGGTGAGCTGGCGGGCGACCAGTGGAACGAGGGCGACGTCTCCTGCTCCGTCGTACGCCGGGTCGCCCTGCCCGACGCGTTCTTCGCGCTCGACGGTCTGCTGGAGACCTTCCTCACCGTGCTCGACGAGTTCGGCGCCTTCCCGGCGGTTGTGGCGCGCGAGCTGGACCGCTACCTGCCCTTCCTCGCCACCACCAAGGTACTGATGGCCTCGGTGCGCGCGGGCGTCGGCCGCGAGGAGGCCCACGAGGCCATCAAGGAGAACGCCGTCGCCTCCGCGCTCGCGATGCGTGAGCAGGGCGCCGAGCGCAACGAACTGCTCGACAAGCTCGCCGCGGATGCCCGGATCCCGCTGGACCGCGCCCAGTTGGACGAGCTCATGGCCGACAAGCTGTCCTTCACCGGCGCCGCGAGCGACCAGGTCGCCACGGTCGTCGCACGGATCGAGGAGCTGCTGAAGAAGCACCCCGAGGCCGCGGCGTACACGCCCGGCGCGATTCTGTAGCTCTCGCCCCTTCTCAGCGGCCCGTCCACCGGTTCGGTGGACGGGCCGTGCCGTCGCCGCCCGCCCCGCTTCAAGCGGCCCGGGTCCCGGTGGCCGCGTACCCGGCCTCGGCGCGCACGCGGTCGCAGCTGCGGCTGATCAGGCGCGAGACGTGCATCTGGGAGATGCCGAGCTTCTCCGCTATCCGGCTCTGCGTCATGTCCTCGAAGAAGCGCAGGTACAGGATGGTCCGCTCGCGCTCCGGAAGCTTCCGCAGCCCCTGCTTGGCCGCCTCCCGGTCGGTGATGATGTCGTACGCGGCGTCCGGCGCCCCGAGCGTGTCGGCGAGGCTGAACCCGTCGGGGTCGGCGGAGGAGATCTCGGCGTCCAGCGACAGCGCGCTGTAGCCCTCCATCGCCTGCATGCCGTCACGCACCTCGTCCTCGGTCAGACCCGCGTGCGCGGCGATGTCGGCGATGCCCGGCTCGGGGCCGCTGCCCGGCTGGTCGATGAGTTCGCGGCGGGTGGCACGAACCTTGTTGCGCAGGTCCTGGACGCGGCGCGGCACCCGCACGTCCCACATGCGGTCGCGGAAGTGCCTGCGCAGTTCGCCGGTGATGGTGGGCACGGCGTAGCTCTCGAAGGCGCCGCGGCCCGGCTCGTACCGGTTGACGGCCTTGACCAGGCCCATCGCGGCGACCTGCCGCAGGTCTTCCAGGTTCTCGCCCTTGTTGCGGTAACGGGCGGCCAGCCGGTGTGCCATGGGCAGCCATGCCTCGACGATCTGCTCGCACAGGACTTCCCGCTCGGGGCCGTCATCGAGGGTCGCGAGCCGGGCGAAATCCGCGGTGGTGTCCGGTGCGTCGTTGTGGGGGTGCCGGCCCGCCGCACGACGACGGGCGGAGTATGCAGTGAGGTCCGTAGGCATCAGAATCGCTCCTCAACGGTGCCGCCAATATGTGACCGCGAGAAACGGGGCGCCCCAGTGACAGGCATCCACCGGGAGTGAACACACCGCTCCCGCGAACGCGCCTCCGGTCCGAAGCACGACGTTCGCCTGCCCGGCGTCTTGGGGGTCAAACAGCCGTGTGAGCAAGGAGATCGGGGTGATTACCCGTGAAGGGGTGGGGCATACGGGACGCGGGGTGCGCAGCGCCGGAACGGCCGTCGGGCGCCCGCGACGCCGACCGGCCGCATTGGGGTGCGGCCGGTCGGTCTCCGACACGGGCCCCAGGCGCCGACCACACAAGCCCTAGGTGCCGGCGAGGACTTCACTGTCCAGGCGGCTCAGCATGTCGGCGGGGTGCGCGTACACGGCCGAGGCGCCGGCCTCCTCCAGGTCGCTCCGGGGAATGCCGCCCGAGAGCAGCGCGACGCTGCGTACGCCGGCCCGGGACGCCGCCCGCATGTCCCACACCGTGTCGCCCACGAACAGCGCGTTTTCCGGGGCGCATTCGGCGATCTCCAGGGCGTGGTGGACGGGGTCGGGGGCCGGTTTGCCCGAGGACACGTCGTCCGCGCTCGCGATGCCGACGATGACGTCGTCGGCGTCGATGGCCCGGCGGAGCGCTGCGAGCTCCGAGCCGCCCGCCGAGGTCGCGAGGACGATGCGCCGGCCGCGGTCGTGCAGCGCGTGCAGCAGGTCGCTCGCGCCCTCCAGCGCGGGCAGCCGGTCGAAGTACGTGCCGTACAGGGTGCTGTGCGCGGCACTGATCTCCTCGTCCTGGCCGGTGTCGCGGTCCTCACCGAGCAGATGGGCGATGAGGTCGGTCGAGCCGAGGCCGACCGCCCGGTGGATGTCGTGCATCGCGACCCGGTGTCCCGCTTGGCGGAACGCCTCCCACCAGGTGGTCACATGCAGGTGGTTGGTGTCGGTCAGCGTTCCGTCGACGTCGAACAGCGCCGCACGTCTCATCGCTGCGTTACTTTCTCTCGCTTCTCTCGCTCGGTCACGTTGCTGATGACGAAGCCGCTGCGGGGCTTGGTCGGCACACGGTTCAGGGGGATGCGCAGGTCCTGCTCGGGGACGTCGTGGTCGAGCCGCGCGAGGCGCGGGAGCAGGGTGCTGAGCACCACGAGGGTGACGTCCTCGCCCGGGCAGCGGTGGCCCTGGGCGGCCTCCCCGCCGCCTTGCGGGACCAGTTCGTCGCGTCCGGGTTCGCGGCCGGTGAAGCGCTCGGGGTCGAACGTGTAGGGCGCGTCCCACAGTTCGGGGTCGTGGTTCTGCCCGTAGAGGTCGAGGAGGACCATGGTGCCCTCGGCGATGGGCTCGCCGTGCCATTCGACGTCGGCGGGGGCGAGGCCGGCGACGAACGGCGCGAACGGGTAGAAGCGCCGCACCTCGTGGGCGAACGCCCGCGCGTAGCCCTCGTCCTGCGCGGCCAGCCGCTCCCGGAGCGCCGGGTGCCGGTGCAGGGCGTGTGCCCCGAACACCGTGAACCAGGTCACGGCGACGGTCGGCCGGAGGATGTTGAGGAGCTCGACGGCGGCCGTGTGCGGGGTGAGCAGTTCACCGTCGGCGTCCCGGTGGAACGCCACGGCGGCCACCACGGAGGGCGGTCCCTCGGGCCCCTTCGACGCCTCCGCGGTCTCCTTCGACGCCTCCGCGCCCGCCGACCGTACGTCCTCGATCAGCCCGGCCAGCCGCGCCTCCTGGCGCCGTCGGGCGAGGCGGGCCTTCCAGTGCCTCGGCCCCGCCGTGGCGAAGCCGTCGACCATCGCCACCAGGTCCCGCGCGGTCCGCCGCGACTCGTCGTCGGGGTGCTCCGGGAGGGGGACGCCCGCCCATGCGCACACGGCACGCGTGATCAGCACGCTCACTTCGTCGAACAATGTCACATGGGGGTGGTCGGCCCACTCCTTGCAGGACCGGTCCCACTCGTCGGCGACATGCCTCGCCAGTCCGCTGAGACCCGCGGCGTCCTTGAGGACCGACACGAAGAGGTCCTTGCGCTGCCGGTGCTCCGCCCCGTCGAGGGTGTGCACGGCGCCCTTGCCGAAGAGCGTGGCGAGGATGGGTTCGGGCAGGGCCGTGCGACGGCGTACGTGGTCCTCGTCGTAGAAGAATCCGACGGCCGCGGGGCCGCGCAGCGCGATGGCCGGCTTGCCCAGCAAGCGGGTACGGACGGCGCCCGGTCCGCGTCGGCGGGTCAGGTCGGGGAGCCACGCGTAGCCCTGGGTGAGCAGCGGCAGCGTGTTGTCCAGCATGGAGCCTCCTGGGTGGAACCTGTCGATCACTGCTCACGGGTTCCCCGGTGACGCGTTCGCGAATCAGGGCGAAAGGGGGCCAGATGCGCGAAGTCGACACGCCCGGGCGCGGGGGAAGCGGGTACTTCACCCCGTTTCGGCCGTGATGCGGAAGGGCACCCGGCGTACGGCCAAGATCGTGAAAGGAGGCCTCCCCATGCGGGATCAGCAGACCACTCCGGGTGCCGACGCTTCCCGGGAATCGCAGGGAGCGACCGAACCGACCCCCGAGTTCCCCGCGCACAAGCAGGACCCGCCGGGCCTGGAAGCCGAGATGACACCGGCGCCCCGCTACATGGCCCCGCGGTACAAGGCGGCGGGGAAGCTGACCGGGAAGGCCGCGCTGATCACCGGTGGCGACTCCGGCATCGGCCGGGCCGTCGCCGTCCTGTACGCCCGCGAGGGCGCCGACGTCGCCATCGTGCACCTGCCACAGGAGCACCGCGACGCGGAGGAGACCCGGCGCGCCGTGGAGGCCGAGGGGCGGGCCTGTCTGCTCCTGCCGGGAGACCTGCGCGAGGCGGAGTTCTGCCGCGACGCGGTGGCCCGCACCGTGGCCGAGTTCGGCGGGCTCAACATCCTCGTGAACAACGCGGCGTACCTGAACAGCAAGCTGGAGCTGGAGCAGCTGACCGCCGACGACTGGGACCGCACGTTCAAGACCAACGTCTACGCGTGCTTCCACCTGGTCATGGCCGCCCTGCCGCACCTCGGCCAGGGCGACGCGATCATCGCGACGGCGACCGAGGAGGCACTCAAGGGCAGCAACACGATGATCGACTACGCGGCTTCGAAGGCCGCGCTGATCACCTTCATCAAGTCGATCGCCTCGCACCTGGCCCGCCGGGGCGTCCGCGCCAACGTCGTCGCGCCCGGCCCCACCTGGACCGTCCTGAACAACTCCGACCCGCACATGCCCAAGGAAGGGCTCGTCCACCTGGGCGACGAGACCCCGCTGGGCCGCCCCGCCCAGCCGGAGGAGCTCGCGCCGGCGTACGTGTACTTCGCGTCCGAGGCCGACTCCAGCTTCACCGTGGGTGAGGTGCTCGCCGTCACCGGCGGGGAGACCGACACCCGCTGAGATCCTCTCCCCCGTCGCTCAGGCGGGCCGCCACCTGTTCGGCCGGTCCCATGCGGTTCTGGGCCCGGTACAGCGCCAGCGCCTGCTGCCAGGCCTCGCGGGCGAGGTCGGGACTGCCCATGGCGTGGTGGGTCTCGGCGAGGTTGGCGAGGGTGTCCGCCTCGTTCGTGGTGTCCTCGTATTCGCGGAAGAGGGCCAGAGCGCGCCGGTAGTACGCGAGGGCCTGCTCGTGCCGGCCCGTGTGGTGGGCGATGTAGCCGAGGCTGTCGAGCGTGGAGGAGGCGTCGATGGGGCGGGCGTGCTCCTCGTAGAGCCGCAGCGCCTGCTCGCAGTGGGTGCGCGCCTGCGGGTATTCGCCGAGCTGCGCGTACATCCAGCCGACGGCGTTGAGCTGGTTGGCCTGCCAGACGGGGTTGTCGAGACGCTGGTAGAGGGTGAGGGCGCGCCGCGCGTGGTCCAGTGCGCGGGCGTCGTCGCCGTGCTGCTCCCAGACCCTGCCGAGGGTGCGGCAGATGTGTGCCTGCCCGGCGACGTCGTCGGCGCCCTCGGCCAGGGTGAGGGCCAGTCCCAGGTGCTCCAGGGCCCCGGCGTAGTCGCCGGTCAGGGAGAGGGCGTGGCCGTAGCGCCAATGCGTCAGGGTTCTGGCGGCCGGGTTGTCCCCGTGGTGTTCGGCCGCGGTCAGGGCGGACCGCCAGAAGGCTATGTACTCCGTGAGGCGGTAGCCGGCCAGGTGGTAGGTGATCAGGCACCAGGCCAGTCGCCACACCGCGGTGTCGCGGCCGGTGGCCAGAGCGAGGGCCTGGACGGCGAGGAGGCACGCGTGTTCCTCGTTGAACCACCGGAGCGCTGACGTGGTGTCCGTCGGGTGCAGCGGCTCGCATCCGGGTGCCGGCGGCTCGAGCCGGAAGTCGAACAGCGTGTGCGGGCCGTCGAGGAACCGGTTGGTCGCGTAGGCGGAGTGGAGGTAGAAGTCGACGAGCCGCGTCAGCGCGGCTTCCCGGTCCTGGGCGGGTCGCTCGCCGGCGAGTTCGGCGGCGTACAGGCGCACCAGGTCGTGCATCCGGTAGCGGCCCGGGCGCTCCTGCCGCACCAGGTGGGCGGAGTCGAGCTCCATCAGCAGGGTCCGCGTCCTGGCCCGGGGCAGCGCGGCGAGGCTCACCGCGGCGGCCAGGCCGATGTCGGGGCCGGGGGCCAGGCCGAGCAGGACGAACAGGTCGCCGGCCGCCGGGGAGAGGGCACGGTGGGACGCGGCGAAGGCCGCCCGGAGGCTGGCCGTGAGGTCGCCGATGTCCAGCGCGTCGAGACGGTCGGTGGACCGGCTCAGCTCGGCGGCGAGGACGGTCAGCGGGAAGTCCGGGTGGGTGGCGGCGCGGGCGGCCACGACCCCGAGGGCCAGCGGCAGTCCCGCGCAGTGGTCGATCAGCGCGGCCACGGAGTCCGGTTCGGCCGCCACCCGGGCCGCGCCGAGGTGGCTGACCAGCAGGTGGCGCGCCTCGTCCCGGCCGAGGACGTCGAGCGGCACCAGCTGGGCGCCGTGCGTCGCCGCCAGCGCGGTCAGCCGGTTGCGGCTGGTGATCAGCACGGTGCACGACGGGCTGCCGGGCAGCAGCGGGCGGACCTGGTCGGCGTCGCGGGCGTCGTCCATGAGGATCAGCATGCGCCGCCCGGCCACGAGGCTCCGGTACCGGGCGGCCTGCGCCTCCGGGTCCGCCGGAATGCTGTCCGGGTCGGCTTGCAGCGCGTCGAGCCACGCGCGTACCGCGAGGGTGGTGGACATCGGCTGTTCGGCCGGGTCGAACCCGCGCAGGTTCACATACAGCTGGCCGTCCGGGAACCGGTGCGCGTTCTCGTGCGCCCAGCGCAGGGCCAGCCAGGTCTTGCCCAGGCCGCCGATGCCGCCGATCGCCGAGATCACCACGGTCCCGCCAGGACCCTCGCCCTCCGCGGCGTCCAGGGCCTGCGAGAGCTGGTCCAGTTCCTTGCCGCGGCCGGTGAACACGCCGGGCGGCGCGGGCAGTTGGCGGGGCACGGGCAGCGGGGCGGCGGCCGCGGGCGGAGCGTTCGGATCCAGCGACGCGTCGGCCGTGAGGATGCGCTGGTGCAGGTCCCGCAGGGCCGCCCCGGGGTCCACGCCGAGCTCCTCCGCGAGCCGCTCCCGGGTGGTGCGGTAGTGGCCCAGGGCATCGGCCGCCCGCCCGGCTCCGTGCAGAGCGAGCATCAGCTGACCGGCCAGCCGTTCGTCCAGGGGGTGTTCCTGCGCCCGCGCGGTCAGCTCGGCCAGCAGCTCCCCGTGCCGGCCGCGGCTCAGCGCGAGGTCGTTGCGGTCCAGCTCGGCCGCGAACCTTTCGCGTACGAGGCTCTCGCGCAGCCCGCCGAACCAGGGCGTGTCCAGGGTGGCGAACGGCTCGCCCCGCCACAGGCCGAGGGCTTCCTCGTAGAGGGCCAGGGCGCGTTCGTCGTCCTCGGCCGCCCTGGCCCGCGTCACCAGACTCCGGAAGCGGTGCACGTCCACCGTCGAGGCGTCGACGGTGAGGCGGTAGCCACCGGGCTCTTTCACGATCCGCGGGCCGGTGTCCTCGGCGTCCAGGCCGAGCAGGGCCTGCCGCAGGCGGGACAGGTAGCTGTAGAGGGTGGTGCGGAAACGTCGCGGAAGCCGGTCCGCCCAGACGCGGTCGGCCAGTTGGTCCACCGAGACGGTGCGGTTGGCCTCGACCAGCAGCACCGCGAGCACGGAACGCTGCCGCAGGTGACCGACGTCGATCTGCCGACCGTCCACCTGGACCTCGACATCACCGAGCACCGTGAACCGCGCCGCCACTGCCCGGACCTCCCCCTCGCGCTGTCCCCGCCCGTCCCGCACGGCCCATTTCCGGCCGCTTCGCGGCCCAGCCTGACCTGGTGATTCAAGTTCTGTCCAAGGTTTGGCCATACTCGGCCGGAAAAAGTGGGCCGTGCGGCGCCCGTTGGGGGGCGGGTGCCGCCTCGACCACCGAGGTCATGGGCGACAGCAGTCCTGGAGGTCATGGGCGGCAGTGGGCGCTACAGGCCCACGTCGCGCCTGCGGAAGTCCTCCAGGGATTCCCGGCGGACCAGCAGCCGCGCGCGGCCGTCGGCCACCGCGACCACGGGCGGACGGCCCACCATGTTGTAGCCGGAGGCCATCGACAGGTGGTACGCCCCGGCGACGGGCACGGCGAGCAGGTCCCCCGGGCGCACGTCGCCGGGGAGTGGGACGTCCGGGGCGAGGACGTCGCCAGCCTCGCAGTGCCGTCCGACGACCGTCGCGGGGGCGGGCTCCGCCGGAGAGCGCCGACCGACCAGCCGGGGCGCGTAGCGCACGCCGTAGAGGGCGGGCCTCGGGTTGTCGCTCATCCCGCCGTCCACGGCGACGAAGGTCTTGCCGCCGGTGCGCTTCACGGCGAGGACCCGGTAGAGCGCGACGCCGGCGGGGCCCGCGATGGCGCGCCCCGGCTCCACGATCAGGCGCGGCACCGGCAGGCCCGCCGCCGCGCAGCTCGCGGTCAGCTCGGCCCGCACCCTGCGGGCGAGCGCGGTGATGTCGAGCGCCTCCTCGTCGGGGCGGTACGCGATGCCGTGGCCGCCCCCGAGATCCAGCTCGGGGAGGGTGACACCGTGCTGGTCCTCGATCCGGGCGAGCAGCCCGACCATGCGGCGCACCGCGGCGAGGAAGGGCTTCTCCGTGGTGATCTGTGAGCCGAGGTGGCAGTGGAGTCCGACCAGCTCCAGCGTGGGCTGGCCGAGGATGCGGGCCACCGCGTGCTGGGCGGAGCCGTCCGCGAGGGACAGGCCGAACTTCTGGTCGTCGGTCCCCGTACGGATCTTGGCGTGGCCGCCGGCCGCGATGCCCGGCACCACCCGGACCAGCACCTTCTGCCGGCTGCCCGGAGGGACGGCCGCGGCCAGACGGGCGATCTCCGAGGCGCTGTCGATGACGATCCTGCCCACGCCGAGCCGGAGGGCGGCGCGCAGGTCGTGCGGGCTCTTCGCGTTGCCGTGCAGGACGATGCGGTCCGCGGGGAAGCCCGTGGTGACGGCGAGCTCCAGCTCACCGGCCGAGCAGACGTCGAGGCCGAGGCCCTCCTCGTCCATCCAGTGCGCCATGGCGCGGCACAGGAACGCCTTCGCGGCGTAGAGGACGTCGCCGTCGGGGAAGGCCTGCCGGTACGTACGGCAGCGGGTGCGTACGTCGTCCTCGTCGATGAGGTACGCGGGGGTGCCGAAGCGCTCGGCGACTTCGGTGAGCGGCACGCCGCCGACGGCGAGGTCGCCGTGGGCGAGCCGGGTGGTGGAGGTGGGCCAGACGGACAGTTCTTCCGCAGCCGGCGCCGAGGCCTGTACCGGCGCTGCGTCGAGCGGGGCTTCGCGGAGGGTGGTCATGACAGCTTCTCTCGTCGTGTCGCGGTCTCGTCGTGTCGCGGTCTCGTCGTGTCGCGTTCTCGTCGTGTCGTCGTCTCGTACCGCCGCTTTTTCGGTCGTCACGTGCTGTCGGAGCGACCGGCGCCGACGAGACTCCTACGCGGGGCCGGGCCACGGCGGACGGCGATCTGCTGCGGCAGGCCGACGGGGTGCGCGGCGAGGCGCGGATCGACGGTGACTTCGCTGACGCCGAGCGGCTCGGTGAGGGACCGCAGCGCCGGTTCGGAGAGCCTGATCCAGGCCTGCCGGTCCCCGAGTGCGGCGCTCAGGCGGTGCGCAGTCGTGAAGGCGACGGCGGTGCGCCCGCCGACGGGTGTGCGGAACAGGCGGGCGACGCAGCCCGCGGGTCCCGGCCGGACGGGGACGAACAGCGGTCCGGCCGGGCCCGGTTCACAGGGCTCGGGGTCCTCGCCGCACGGGAGCTCGGCCATGGGTACCTCCAGTGGAGACAGCAGGGATGCTGAGGAAGAGCCGCGGGCCCGTTCGGTGCTCCGCGGCACACGACGACGTTATGCCCGGCGCGGGGCGGCGACCGAGCGCTCATGACGCGACGTTGACGCTTGTGCGTCCACCCCTGACGCGACGCTGGCGCGCGGCCCGTCCCTCCCGTCAGGGCGACGGCAAAGCTGCGGACCGCTCTTGCGGTCCGCGCGTGCGGACCAGTTGGATGACCCACGGAACGGGAACCCGGCGCCGGGACACCCGGCCCCCGGTCACGGCCCGGCTGTCGCCCGGCGCCCCGTTTCACTCGAAGGTTTCACTCCGGAGGAGCCCCGATGATCCAGCTCGCCCCGCACCATCTGCCCGCCGTGCCCCGCTGGTTCGCCCCCGGGGCCCCCGGGCCCGCCGCCCTGCCCGAGCACGTCACGGCGACCGGTGTCGGCAGCTGGTGGGCGGACCGCGCCCTGGACCCGCGGACCGTGGCGGTCTCGTGCGCCGGCCACGTGCTGCTGAGCGGTGACCCCGGCAGTGTCGCGCCCGAGCTGCTGGCTCCCTTCGCGCACAGCCATGTCGAGGCCCCGGCCCGTTTCCTGCCGGTCCTGGGCAGCGCCTTCGACCGCGTCGTACCGGACGAACGCATGGTGTACATCCACCGCGAACCGGTGGAGCCGCCCCGTCCGCCGCGGGGTGTGACCGTCCGCCGGCTGACGCCCGCGGACGCGCCCGCGCTCGCCGACCTCTCCGCCGACTCGTCGTGGATACATGAGAGTTGGGGCGGGCCCGAGGGCCTGGCTGCCTCCGGGCACGCCTGGGCCGCGGTCGACCGCGACGGCCGGGTCGCCGCCGTGGCCTGCGGCTACTTCACCGGACAGGCGTACGAGGACGTGGCCGTGCTGACCGCGCCCGAGCGCCGCCGTGAGCGCCTCGCCCTCGCCTGCGTCACCGCCCTGTGCGCGGACATCACCGCGCGCGGCCGCACCGCGAGCTGGTCCTGCGGCCGCGAGAACCGCCCCAGCCGCCTGCTGGCCTGGACTGCGGGCTTCCGGCTGCGGCGCGAGTACGTGCAGTACGTCACCGGAAAGCCCGTGGCCCCGCCCCGGCACGCCGCACAGGTGCCCGCCTGACACGGCAGGCGGCAGGTGTCCGGCAAGCAATAGCCGTCCGCTCGTTCGAGATCAAGAGCGATCAGAAGAGGGCAAGGTCACAGCCTTCGGTGGCACCGCGTGCCATGGGTTGCGCCCTAGCATCGGGGCATGACGGTCCTGCCTGACGACGGGCTTTCCCTGGCCGCCGAGTTCCCTGATGCGACCCATGAGCAGTGGCACCGCCTTGTGGAAGGCGTGCTGCGCAAGTCGGGTAAGGACGCATCGGGCACGGCCGCAGAGGAAGCGCTGTCCACCACCCTTGAGGACGGGCTCACCACCCGCCCCCTGTACACCGCGCGCGACGCCGCGCCCGATGCCGGTTTCCCCGGCTTCGCCCCTTTCGTCAGGGGTTCCGTTCCCGAGGGCAATACCCCGGGCGGCTGGGACGTCCGGCAGCGGTACGCGAGCGCGGACCCCGCGCGGACCAATGAAGCGGTCCTCACCGACCTGGAGAACGGCGTCATCTCCCTCTGGCTGACGCTGGGCTCCGCCGGTCTTCCGGTCACCGGCCTGGAGCGGGCGCTCGACGGCGTCTACCTCGACCTGGTGCCCGTCGCGCTCGACGCGGGCAGCGAGTCCGTGACCGCCGCACGGGAGTTGCTGCGCCTGTACGAGGCCGCGGGCGTGGCCGACGACGCGGTGCGCGGCACGCTCGGCGCCGACCCGCTCGGGCACGAGGCCCGCACCGGGGAGAAGAGCACCTCGTTCAAGGAGGTCGCCGGACTCGCCCGGGTGTGCGGGGAGCGCCACCCCGGCCTGCGCGCGCTGACCGTGGACGCGCTGCCGTACCACGAGGCGGGCGCCTCCGCCGCGCAGGAGCTCGGCGCCTCGCTCGCCACGGGTGTCGCCTACCTGCGCGCCCTGCACGAAGAGGGCATCGGCGTCGAGGCGGCCTTCGCACAGCTGGAGTTCAGGTTCGCGGCCACCGCCGACCAGTTCCTCACCATCGCCAAGCTGCGGGCCGCGCGCCGCCTCTGGGCGCGCGTCGCCGAGGTGTCCGGGGCTCCGGCCGCCGGGGCGCAGCGGCAGCACGCGGTGACCTCGCCGGTGATGATGACCCGCCGCGACCCGTGGGTGAACATGCTGCGGACCACCGTGGCCTGTCTCGGCGCGGGTGTGGGCGGCGCGGACGCGGTCACGGTCCTGCCGTTCGACCACGAGCTCGGGCTGCCGGACGCGTTCGCGCGCCGCATCGCCCGCAACACGTCGACGATCCTCCTGGAGGAGTCACACCTCGCGCGTGTCATCGACCCGGCGGGCGGCTCCTGGTACGTGGAGCGGCTGACCGACGAACTCGCGCACGCCGCCTGGGACTTCTTCAAGGAGATCGAGCGCGCGGACGGTCAGGTCGCGGCGCTCCGCTCCGGTCTGGTCGGCGACCGGATCGCCGCGACCTGGGCCGAGCGCAAGAAGAAGCTGGCCCGGCGCCGCGAACCGATCACGGGCGTCAGTGAGTTCCCGCTCCTGACGGAGCGTCCGGTCGAGCGCGAGCCCGCTCCCGCCGCCCCGTCCGGTGGTCTGCCCAGGGTGCGCCGCGACGAGGCGTACGAGGAGCTGCGCGGCCGCTCGGACGCGCACCTCGCGGCGACCGGTGCCCGCCCGAAGATCTTCATCGCCGCGCTGGGACCCGCCGCCGCGCACACGGCGCGCGCGACGTTCGCCGCCAACCTCTTCATGGCGGGCGGTGTCGAGCCGGTGCACGACCCGGTGTCGGTGGACGCGGAGACGGCCGCCGAGGCGTTCGCGGCGAGCGGGGCCGCGGTGGCGTGCCTCTGCTCCAGTGACGCGCTCTACGCCGAGCAGGCGGCGGCGGTCGCGCGGGCCCTCAAGTCGGCGGGCGCGCTGCGGGTGTTCCTTGCGGGGCGCGGGGAGTTCGCCGACATCGACGAGTACGTCTTCGCGGGCTGCGACGTGGTCGCGGTGCTCACCTCCACCCTCGACCGCATGGGAGTGGCGTAATGCGGATCCCCGAATTCGACGACATCGAACTGGGCGCGGGCGGCGGCCCGGCCGGCTCGGCGGAGCAGTGGCGCTCGGCCGTGAAGGAGTCGGTCGGCAAGTCCGAGTCCGACCTGCTGTGGGAGACGCCCGAGGGCATCGCGGTGAAGCCGCTGTACACGGGCGCCGACGTCGAGGGCCTGGACTTCCTGGCGACGTACCCGGGCGTGGCGCCGTATCTGCGCGGTCCCTACCCGACGATGTACGTGAACCAGCCGTGGACGATCCGGCAGTACGCGGGGTTCTCCACGGCCGAGGAGTCCAACGCCTTCTACCGCCGCAATCTCGCGGCGGGGCAGAAGGGCCTGTCGGTCGCCTTCGACCTGCCGACCCACCGCGGCTACGACAGCGACCACCCGCGCGTGACCGGTGACGTCGGCATGGCGGGTGTCGCCATCGACTCGATCTACGACATGCGTCAGCTGTTCGACGGGATCCCGCTGGACAGGATGACGGTGTCGATGACGATGAACGGCGCGGTGCTGCCCGTGCTCGCGCTGTACATCGTGGCGGCCGAGGAGCAGGGCGTGCCGCCGGAGAAGCTGGCCGGGACCATTCAGAACGACATCCTCAAGGAGTTCATGGTCCGCAACACCTACATCTATCCGCCGAAGCCCTCGATGCGGATCATCTCCGACATCTTCGCGTACACCTCGCAGAAGATGCCGCGCTACAACTCGATCTCCATCTCCGGCTACCACATCCAGGAGGCGGGTGCGACGGCCGACCTGGAGCTGGCCTACACGCTCGCCGACGGCGTGGAGTACCTGCGGGCCGGCCGGGAGGCGGGCCTGGACGTGGACGCGTTCGCGCCGCGGCTCTCCTTCTTCTGGGCGATCGGCATGAACTTCTTCATGGAGGTCGCCAAGCTCCGCGCGGCGCGGCTGCTCTGGGCGAAGCTGGTGAAGCAGTTCGACCCGAAGAACGCCAAGTCGCTTTCGCTGCGCACCCATTCGCAGACGTCGGGCTGGTCGCTGACCGCGCAGGACGTGTTCAACAACGTCACGCGCACGTGCATCGAGGCGATGGCGGCGACGCAGGGCCACACGCAGTCCCTGCACACGAACGCGCTGGACGAGGCGCTCGCCCTGCCGACCGACTTCTCCGCGCGCATCGCCCGCAACACCCAGCTCCTGATCCAGCAGGAGTCGGGGACGACGCGGACGATCGACCCGTGGGGCGGCAGCGCGTACGTGGAGAAGCTGACGTACGACCTGGCGCGGCGTGCCTGGCAGCACATCGAGGAGGTCGAGGCGGCGGGCGGCATGGCGCAGGCCATCGACGCGGGCATCCCGAAGCTGCGCGTCGAGGAGGCGGCTGCCCGCACGCAGGCCCGCATCGACTCGGGGCGCCAGCCGGTCATCGGCGTCAACAAGTACCGGGTGGATACCGACGAGCAGATCGACGTCCTGAAGGTCGACAACTCCTCGGTGCGTGCCCAGCAGATCGCCAAGCTGAAGCGGCTGCGCGAGGAGCGCGACGAGGCGGCCTGCCGGGACGCGCTGCGCACGCTCACCGCGGCGGCCGAGCGCGGTCCCGGTCGGGGCCTCGAAGGCAATCTGCTGGCGCTCGCGGTCGACGCGGCCCGGGCGAAGGCCACGGTCGGTGAGATCTCCGACGCGTTGGAGAGCGTGTACGGGCGGCACGCGGGTCAGATCCGTACGATCTCCGGTGTGTACCGCACCGAAGCAGGCCACTCCCCGTCCGTCGAGCGCACGCGCGCCCTCGTGGACTCCTTCGACGAGGCCGAGGGGCGCAGGCCGCGCATCCTCGTCGCGAAGATGGGCCAGGACGGGCACGACCGCGGTCAGAAGGTGATCGCGAGCGCCTTCGCCGACCTGGGCTTCGACGTCGACGTCGGCCCGCTGTTCCAGACGCCGGCGGAAGTCGCGCGCCAGGCCGTCGAGGCGGACGTGCACATCGTCGGCGTCTCCTCGCTGGCCGCCGGTCACCTCACCCTCGTACCGGCGCTGCGCGAGGAGCTGGCCGCCGAGGGCCGCGACGACATCATGATCGTCGTGGGCGGCGTCATCCCGCCGCAGGACGTCGAGGCCCTGCACGAGGCGGGCGCCACGGCGGTGTTCCCGCCCGGCACGGTGATCCCGGACGCGGCGCACGACCTGGTGAAGCGACTGGCGGCCGACCTCGGCCACGACCTGTGAGCCGGTGAGCGCCGACCCATGCCTGTGACGATCGACATCGACGCGTATGTGAAGGGCGTCCTCGACGGGAAGCGCGCGTATGTGGCGCGCGCCATCACCCTCGTCGAGTCGACCCGGCCCCAGCACCGGGCCTTGGCGCAGGAGTTGCTGACGGAGCTGCTGCCGCACAGCGGGCGGGCCCGGCGGGTCGGTATCAGCGGGGTGCCGGGGGTGGGCAAGTCCACGTTCATCGACGCGCTCGGGGTGATGCTGACCTCGCTCGGCCACCGGGTCGCGGTACTCGCCGTCGACCCGTCGTCCACCCGCACGGGCGGTTCCATCCTGGGCGACAAGACCAGGATGGAGCGGCTCTCGCTGGACCCCGCCGCCTTCGTACGTCCTTCTCCTTCCGCCGGGACGCTCGGTGGGGTCGCCAAGGCGACGCGGGAGTCGATCGTGGTGATGGAGGCGGCGGGGTACGACGTGGTGCTCGTGGAGACCGTGGGCGTCGGGCAGTCGGAGACGGCGGTCGCGAACATGGTCGACACGTTCCTGCTGCTGACTCTCGCCCGCACGGGCGACCAGCTCCAGGGCATCAAGAAGGGGGTCCTTGAGCTCGCGGACGTCATCGCCGTGAACAAGGCGGACGGGCCGCACGAGCGTGACGCGCGCTCGGCCGCCCGTGAACTCGCGGGCGCCCTCCGTCTCATGCACCCCGCCGACTCGGCGTGGACCCCGCCGGTCCTGACGTGCAGTGCCCGTGAGTCGAGCGGTCTGGACACGCTGTGGGAGCGCGTCGAGCAGCACCGCGCCCTCCTCGACTCGACCGGCCGCCTCGCCGCCAAGCGCCGCGACCAGCAGGTCGACTGGACGTGGTCGATGGTGCGGGACGAGCTGCTCGGCAGGCTGCGCGGCGACGCGGAGGTGCAGCGGGTGGCCCCGGACCTGGAACAGCGCGTCCGCGAAGGTACGTTGACGGCCACGTCGGCCGCCGAGCGGATCCTCGACGCGTTCCGGGCCGACCGCCCCTGACCCCGCCCCCACCCGAACGGAGCCACCCGCACCATGCACGCCACGCCCGACGCACCCGACGACTCCCCTGTGCTGCTCCGCCGCGCGGGACGCGCCGGACACCTCGTCCTGAACCGGCCCCGGGCCATCAACGCCCTGAACCACGCCATGGTGCGGATCATGGCGGACGCCCTCGACGCCTGGGAGCGGGACGAGTCGGTGGCGACGGTGGTCCTCACCGGCGCCGGGGAGCGCGGGCTGTGCGCGGGCGGCGACATCCGTTCCATCCACGACGACGTCCGCGCGGGCCACCCGGCCGCGCCGGCCGCGTTCTGGCGCGACGAGTACCTGCTCAACGCCCGGATCGCCCGCTTCCCGAAGCCGTACGTGGCCGTCATGGACGGAATGGTGATGGGCGGTGGCGTCGGTGTGTCGGCGCACGGGAGCGTGCGGGTGGTCACCGAGCGGTCGCGGGTCGCGATGCCGGAGACCGGCATCGGCTTCGTGCCCGACGTGGGTGGCACGTACCTCCTCACGCGCACGCCCGGGGAGCTCGGCACGCATCTCGCGCTCACCGGCACGGCGGTGGGCGCGGGCGACGCGCTGCTGTGCGGGCTCGCCGACCACTTCGTACCGTCGGAGCGGCTGCCGGAGTTCACGGCGGCGCTCGCCGGTGCGGAGGCGGCCGATGTCGTACGGCAGTACGCGGCCGAGGCCCCCGGCGGCGAGCTGGCAGGGCACCGCGAGTGGATCGATCACTGCTACGCGGCGGACTCCGTCGAGGAGATCGTCGACCGGCTGCACGCCTGCGGCGACCGGCACGCGAAGGAGGCGGCCGAGACGATCCTGGCCAAGTCGCCGACCTCCTTGAAGGTCACGCTGGCGGCGCTGCGCCGGGCCCGTGAACTGCCGTCCCTGGAGGCCGTCCTCGACCAGGAGTACCGCGTCTCCTGTGCCACGCTGGGCTCCCCCGACCTGCCCGAGGGCATCCGGGCCCAGGTCGTCGACAAGGACCGCAGGCCGCGCTGGTCGCCCGCGGAGCTGGCGCGGGTGACGGAGGCGGACGTCGCCCGGTACTTCGAGCCGGCGGGCGGGGACTCGCCGGGCCTCTTCTGACGAGGGCTCGCCACCGCACGGCGGGCCCGCTCTCATGGCGGGTCCGTCTCCGTGACCACGGCGAGCAGCTGGAAAGGCAGCTCCTTGTCCCACTGGGCGACGCCGAGGGCGATCCAGCGACCGTCCACCCGCCACAGGTGCAGATCCGGCACGCAGGAGCTCAAGTGGGCCCACGGCTCCGGTATCTCCTCGCCCATCTCCTCGTCCATCTCCTCGTCCGCGTCGCCGAAGTCCACTGCCACGGCGCGCTCGAACAGGCTCGCCAGGCTGAACCTCTGCGGCGGTCCCCAGCGGTCGGTGAGGAGCACGGTCAGGGCGTCGCGCTCCGCCTCGTACTGCTCCTCGGTGGCCTCGCGGCGGGTGCCGTCGTCCTCCCAGAAGGTGTCGCTCGTCAGTAACTCCGCGATGTGGAACCCGGGTCCGCCGGAACCGCCCGGCGACCTGCCGTGCTCGGCGGGGAAGTCCCGGGAGCGCAGCAGGTCGAGGGTGGCGAGATGCTGTGCGGTGGTCGCGGCGTCCGGACTCATGGCATCGAGACTCATGCCGTCCAGTAAAGCGGGCGCCACTGACAATCAGTCACGCGTCGCGGCGCCGCACCGCCCACTGGCTATCAGTCACGCGTCGCGCCGCCGCACCGCCCACCAGCCGGCGACGAGCGCGGCGGCCGCCCAGGCCGCGCACACCGCGAGCCCGGCCCACGGGCCGAGGCCGCCGGCCGGGTTCTCGTGCAGCACCTGCTGGCCCGCCTTGTCGGGCAGGTAGCCCGCGGCGCCGCCCGCCACGTCGCCGACCACGAAGGAGACGATCAGGGTGAAGGGGATGAGGATGCTCAGGACGGCGACTCCGCTGCGCAGCACGGCCGTCAGGCCGGCGGCGAGGAGTGCCATCAGCGCCAGGTAGACACCGCCGCCGACGCAGGCCCGCACGGCTCCCGGGTGCCCGAGCCCGATCGCGTGGTCCCCCATGAAGGCCTGGCCGGTCAGGAAGGCGGCGAAGGCGGTGGCGACCCCGGCGAGCAGGGCGAGGCCGCCGACGACCGCCATCTTGGCGCCGTAGAAGAGCCCGCGGCGCGGCACGGCGGCGAGCGAGATCCGCAGGGCTCCGCTGGTGTACTCGGCGGAGACGGCGGTGGCGCCAAAGCTGATGGCCGCGATCTGGCCGAAGTTGAGGGCGTAGAAGGCGTCGAACAGCGGCTCGGCGTCCGGGTTGTCCGCCTCGGCCTGGCCGACCGACGCGAAGGCCAGCGCGGTGACGGCGACGGTGACCGCGAACACGGCGAGCAGTGAACCCCAGTTGGACCGCAGGGTCCTGATCTTGATCCATTCGGCGTGGGCCACGGGCAGCACGGTGGTGTTCGGCATGGTCAGGCCTCCTGGCGGGACGTGGCGGTGGTGGCCGCCTTGAACTGGGCCTCGTCGGCGGTCAGCGCGAGGTACGCCTGCTCCAAGGAGGCCTGTTCGTCGGCGAGTTCGAGGACCGGTATGCCGGCGCCCGCGGCGATGGCGCCGATCTCCTCGGCCCTGGCGCCGTCGACGGTCCACCGGCCGTCGACGGCCTCGCCGAGGGTGTAGCCCTTCCCCGACAGGACGCCGCGGAGCCGGTCGGGGTCCGTCGTGCGCACGCGGACCCGCGCGTGGCTGTGCGCCTCGATGAACTCGGGCATGGGGTGGTCCGCGAGGAGCCTGCCGCGGCCGAGGACCACGAGGTGGTCGGCGAAGGTCGCGGTCTCGTTCATGAGGTGGCTGGAGACGAGGACGGTGCGGCCCTCCCGGGCCAGGCGCCGCAGCAACTCGCGGATCCAGATGATGCCTTCGGGGTCGAGGCCGTTGGAGGGCTCGTCCAGCAGCACGACCTCCGGATCGCCCAGGAGCGCCGCCGCGATGCCGAGCCGCTGCCGCATGCCCAGCGAGAACGTCTTGATCCTCTTGTGCGCGACGGACCCGAGCCCCGTCTCGTCGAGGACCTCGTCGGCGCGGGACGCCGGGAGGCGGTTGGTCACCGCGAGGGCGAGGAGGTGGTTGCGGGCGGTGCGGGAGCCGTGGGGCGCCTGGGCGTCGAGGAGCGCCCCGACGTGGCGCAGCGGGTCGGTGAGCTCGGTGTAGTGGCGGCCGCCCACCGTGGCCGTGCCCGAGGTGGGGCGGTCCAGGCCGAGGACCAGGCGCATGGTGGTGGACTTGCCCGCGCCGTTGGGGCCGAGGAATCCGGTGACGCGGCCGGGGCGGACGCTGAACGTGAGGGCGTCCACGGCGCGGGTCGTGCCGTACTCCTTGGTGAGGTCTTGGACGTCGATGCTGGTCATGGGAGTCAGCCTGGCCGCTGTGGACCCTCGCGGTCCTCCCCCGCCCGGGGAGATCGTCTCCCCCGCACGGGGGAGCCGCGCGGCCCGTGTCACCTGGCACGATGGCGCAATGCCCGGCTTGCTGAGACCTCTGACGCGTGCGGTCACCTATACGCGGTGGCTGCACCTCCTCATCGGTTCGGGGGTCGCCTGGGTCTGTGGCGCGATCTACCCGGGGCTCAGCAGCCCCTCGCACACCGACTGGCTGTTCGTGCTGCTCGATCCCGTGCCTTTGATGGTGCTGGCGGCCACGGTTCCCGTCGTGCGGCGGGCGGAGGGCTTGCAGGCCCGGATGATGCTGTTCCCCGGCCCGCACGCGACGGAACGCGACGGCGAGGAGCCGGGCATCTCGGTGGCTCCGTCGGCCTCGTGGCGCGACCGGGGCAGGACCGCGGTCTGGCTCGTGCTGCGCCTGGAGGCCGGCTGCGCCATGGTCCTGATGACAGGACAGCTCATCGGCATGGTCTTCGCGTCGCTCGGTGCGAACGACGAGCCGTCGGACACCGACGGCCTGCTCCTGCCGGTGGTGCGCGGCTGGGCGGCGCTGCCGCTGGGTGTTCTCCTGGTCGTGGCCGAGTTCGCGATGATCGTCGCGATGGGCCGCCTGATGGCCAGGGCCGCGCGCCGTCTCCTCGGCCCCTCCCCCGCGGAACGCCTCGCCGTCCTGGAGGAGCGGACCGAGCAGCTCCTCGAACGCAACCGCATCGCGCGGGAACTGCACGACTCCATCGGTCACGCGCTGACCGTCGCCGTCGTCCAGGCGGGCGCCGCCAGGGCAGCCGCAGACCCGGAGTTCACCGACCGCGCCCTGGAGGCGGTGGAGGAGACGGGCCGGGCCGCGCTGGAGGACCTGGAGCGGGTGCTGCGCGTGCTGCGGGAGGACGGGCGGCCCGCGAGCGCCCGGCCCACGCTCGCCGACGCCGAGCGCCTGCTGGACTCCGCCCGCGCCTCCGGGGCGAAGGTCGACGTCGAGGTGACGGGCCCGGTGGAGCGGGTGCCGGGGCCGGTCTCCCGCGAGGGCTACCGCATGCTCCAGGAGGCGTTGACGAACGTCCTGCGCCACTCGGGTCCGGTGCCGGTACGGCTGCGGATAGCCGTCGACGACGCCCGTCTCGTCCTGGACGTACGCAACGCGCTCCCGCCGGAGCCGACGGGTGTCACCGGACGGGGCGGCAGCGGGCTGCGCGGCATCAGGGAGCGGGCCACGCTGCTCGGCGGGCGTGCCACGACAGGACCGCACGGCGCTGAATGGCAGGTGCACGTCGAGCTGCCCCTGAAGTGATCTACGCTGGCCGGATGCCGGTCACAGTCCTCCTCGTCGACGACGAACCCCTCGTGCGCGCGGGCCTGCGCGCCGTCCTGGAGGCGCAGCCCGACATCCGGGTGGTCGGCGAGGCGGCGGACGGCGCGGCGGTCATCCCCCTCGTCCGCGAACTGCGCCCCGACGTGGTCGCCATGGACGTCCGCATGCCGCTGCTCGACGGCATCGAAGCCACGCGCGCGGTGCTGCGCACGGTGCAGGACCCGCCGAAGATCCTGGTGGTGACGACCTTCGAGAACGACGAGTACGTGTACGAGGCGCTGCGCGCGGGCGCCGACGGGTTTCTGCTGAAGCGGGCCAGGCCCGCGGAGATCGTGCACGCGGTGCGGCTGGTCGCGGAGGGCGAGTCGCTGCTCTTCCCGCAGGCCGTCCGACAGCTCGCCGGCGAGTACGGCGGGGAGCGCGGCAATCCGCAGGCGCGGGCCACGCTGGAGAGGGCGGCGCTGACCGAGCGCGAGGCGGACGTGCTGCGGCTGATGGCACGCGGTCTGTCGAACGCGGAGATTGCCGCCCGTCTGGTCGTCGGCACGGAGACGGTCAAGTCGCATGTCAGTGCCGTGCTCGCGAAGCTGGGCGCGCGGGACCGGACGCAGGCGGTCATCGCCGCGTACGAATCCGGTTTCGTCGCGCCGGGGTGACGGGACCGGTGACGGGATGGGCGACGGAACGGTGGCGGGATGAGGGAGCCGAGCGGTCCGCGGGCGGGCCCGGCACTCGCCGTCGAACCGTCGTGCGAGTACGATCCGGCCATCATGCGCACGAGCTGGAAGGACGGACGTTGGGGCGGCTGACCGGCGGGGACCCCTCTCTGTTGCGGCGGATCAACTCCGCGGTGGTGCTGCACGCGCTGCGCGCCGCGGACTTGGCGACGCTCACGGAGATCACCCGCGTGACCGGGCTCTCCCGGCCCACCGTCGAGGGGGTCGTCGAGGGGCTCATAGAGGCCGGGCTCGTGGTGGAGTCCGCGGCCGACGACGTCGGTGCCAGGCGCCAGGGGCGACCCGCGCGGAAGTTCCGGTTCCGTGCGGAGGCGGGCCATCTGCTCGGGCTGGAGATCGGGCCGCACCGGGTGGCCGCCGTCCTCTCCGATCTGGACGGCAAGGTGCTCGGCACGGCGTCGAAGGGCGTCTCCGAAGTGGCCTCAGCGGACGACCGGCTGGAACGGCTGCGGACCGCCGTCGCCGATCTGCTGCGCCGCGCCGGGATCGCCCGCAGTTCGCTGCGCGCCGTCGGGGTGGGCAGCCCCGGCATCCTGGACGCGGACGGCACGGTGCGGCTGAGCACGGCGCTGCCCGAGTGGACGGGGCTCCAGCTGGGTGAGCGGCTGCGCCGGTCGTTCAAGTGCCCGGTCCTGGTGGAGAACGACGCCAACGCCGCGGCCGTGGCCGAGCACTGGAAGGGCGCGGCGACCGACACGGATGACGTGGTGTTCGTCCTGGCGGGTCTCAGCCCGGGTGCGGGATCGTTGATCGGCGGGCGGCTCCACCGGGGTTACGGCGGCGCCGCGGGTGAGATCGGCGCGCTGCACCTGCTGGGCCGTGAGGTCACTCCGGAGACGCTGCTCTCCACCACGGGCGAACCGCTGCACCCGCTGGACGAGCCGGCCGTCGCCGAGGTCTTCGCCCACGCGCGCGAGGGGGACGAGCGCGCGCAGGCCGCCGTCGAGCGCTTCATCCAGCGGCTCGTGCACGACGTGGCGGCGCTGGTCCTCGCGCTCGATCCGGAGCTGGTCGTGGTGGGCGGCTGGGCGGCGGGCCTGGACGGCGTCCTGGAGCCGCTGCACCGGGAACTGGCGCGCTACTGCCTGCGGCCGCCACGGGTCGCGCTCTCCCTGCTCGGCGAGGCGGCGGTGCCGACCGGCGCGCTGCGGCTGGCGCTCGACCACGTCGAGGAACAGCTCTTCGCCGTCGAGGGGACCGTCACCGCCCGGCGGTGATCTCCAGGTCTCCTCGACGGCGGCCGGACGTCAGGAGGCGTCGCGCTCCGACTCGTGGTGTATCTCCACGCCGCCGGTGTCTCCGAAAGTGAGCCGGCAGGTGTCGGCGCGGTACGTGGCCACGGACACCGCCGCCGTACGCCCCAGGGCGAAGAAGCGGGTCGTCACGACGAGCACCGGCGCTCCGGGCAGGCGGTCGAGCGCCTTGGCGTCGTCGGCGCGGGCGGAGCCGAGCTCGACGGCCCGGTCCTGGCCTTCGAGGCCGTGTCTGGCCAGCTCGCGCAGGACCACACGCGCGCGTGCCGCGCCGGACGGTGCGTCCATGCCGGTCAGTTCGGCGACGGACGTCATGGGCACGTACAGCAGCTCGGCGGCTACCGGCTGGCCGTTCGAGACGCGGGTGCGGCGCACCACGTGCACCTGCTCGTCCGCGGGGACCCCCAGCATGCGGGCCACCTCCGCGGGCGGGGCCGCCGGGGCGCAGTCGGCGGGCTGCCAGGCGTCGCCGACCGCGCCCGGCCAGGTGCCCTGCGCGGAGCCGACGGCCACGCCCATCCGCGGCGGAGCGACAGTCGTACCCACTCCACGGCGGCGCTGCAGTCTGCCTTCGAGTTCCAGCTGTTCCAGTGCCTGCCGGAGCGTGGCGCGGGCGACACCGAAGCGGGCCGCGAGATCGCGCTCGTTCGGCAGGATCTCCCCCACGGCGAATTCGGAGTCGAGCGCCTCACTGAGCACCGTCTTCAGGTGCCAGTACTTCGGCTCCGGCGCCGTTTCGAGCTGCGTGGTCCCCACCCTGTCCTCCGCAATCGCCGTCGACCGGCGGCGTTTTAGCGCCCTTGTTTATTAAAGGTTCCTGCACTATCTCTGCGACCATAGGCCCGCACCCACCCTTGGTCAAGACCAATCCTCGATCCGTTACAGCCTGCACAGGGGTGATGCCACAGAGCATTCATGCGGAGTTCGCACGGGGCCAAGCAGGCGTAATCGGCCACGCGCGCGTGAACGGCGGGCAAAGAGCGCACGATGAAGCCCCCGCCCTGCCGGACGGGGGCTCTGTACTGCGCGAATACGCCCCTGGGGGCACTCCGGGGCCCCGGTTCTACCGAACGAGCGCCGTGAGCTTGTCCGGATTACGGACGATGTAGACGTCCTGGATGCGCCCGTCGGCGACGGCCAACTGGAAGACGCTGTCGGGCTTGCCGTCGACGAGGAGGAACAGGGACTCCGCGCCGTTCACCTCGATGAAGCGGAATTCCACCTCGGCCGCTTCGCCGAGCACCCTGGCCGCGGTGTGGTGCAGGAACCTGCCCACCTTGTCGGCGGTCTCCAGGACACGCAGCGGAGCCTTCGTCTTGCCGCCGCTGTCGCCGACCAGCCGGACGTCGGGCGCGAGGAGGGACATCAGCCCGTCCAGGTCGCCCTCGGTCGCCGCGGCGAGGAACCGTTCGGTCAGGTCGCGGCGCTCGGCGGGGTCCACCTTGTAGCGCGGGCGGCCCGCATCCACGTGCTTGCGGGCCCGCCCGGCGAGCTGGCGCACGGAGGCCTCACTGCGGTCGAGCGTGGCCGCGATCTCGGCGTACGGGAATCCGAAGGCCTCGCGGAGCACGAAGACGGCGCGCTCCAGCGGGGACAGGGACTCCATGACCACGAGGACGGCGAGGGAGACGGACTCGGCGAGCACGGCCCGCTCCGCGGTGTCGGGGACCGTCGGCCCGAACTCGGTGACGCAGGGCTCGGGGAGCCACGGCCCCACGTACGCTTCGCGCCGGGACTGCAAGTGGCGCAGCCGGTCGATGGCGAGCCGGGTGGTGACGCGCACCAGGAAGGCGCGCGGTTCGCGCACTTGGTCGTGGTCGGACGCCGACCATCGGAGCCACGCCTCCTGGACGACGTCCTCCGCGTCGACCACCCGGCCGAGCATGCGGTAGGCCACGCCCATCAGGACAGGTCGGTGCTCTTCGAAGACGTCGGTCATGCTGTCGGTAGCCACCCTCCCATCCCAGCTCACGGGAGTGCGCCTGTCCAGGCGCCGCCTTCTCGGACCGGTACCTCCCGCCGCTGGAACCCGAGCCTCCTGCCTCTTGAACCCGGGCCTACCGAGCGGTAATTGTTGCTGACAACGTGTCTAACGCATTCAGGGGCCGTCGCCCGGCGGCGGGGACAGGAGCAGTCATGGCCACAGAGGTCTCCTTCGGCGTCGCGTCGCCCGACGGCCCGCGCACCGCGACGATCTCCTACGAACGCGCGGGCGCGGGCGAACCGTTGCTGCTGCTCCACGGCATCGGCCACCACCGGCAGGCCTGGGACCCGGTGTTCGAGATCCTGGCCGCCGAGTACGACGTGATCGCGGTGGACCTGCCGGGGTTCGGCCGTTCGCCCGCGCTCCCCGACGGGCTGGCGTACGAGCTGGCCACGATGGTCCCTGCGCTCGGCGCGATGTGCGAAGCGCTGGGGGTGGAGCGTCCGCACGTGGCGGGCAACTCCCTGGGCGGCCTGCTCGCCCTGGAGATGGCCCGCGAGAAGCTGGTCCGCTCCGTCACCGCCCTCTCCCCCGGCGGCTTCTGGTCGCCCGCCGAGCGCCGGTACGCGTTCGCCACGCTGCTCGCCATGCGGCGGGGCGCGCGCCTGCTGCCGGTGCCGGCGATCGAGCGGCTGTCGCGCAGCGCGGCCGGGCGCACGGCGCTCACGAGCACCATCTACGCCCGCCCCTGGCGCCGTTCACCCGAGGCCGTCGTCGCCGAGACGCTCGCGCTGCGCGAGGCCGTGGGCTTCGCGGCGACGCTGACGGCCGGGCGGGACGTCCTCCTCCAGGACGATGTGACGGGCCTGCCGATCACCATCGCCTGGGGCACGCGGGACCGGCTGCTCCTGCGTCGGCAGGGGATCCGCGCCAAGCAGGCCATCCCCGCCGCGCGGCTCGTCCGGCTCCCCGGCTGCGGCCACGTCCCGATGAACGACGACCCGGCCCTCGTCGCCCGCGTCATCCTCGACACCTGCCGCCGCTGACCGGCGCCCGCCGAGCACTCCGGAGCCCAGGGCCACCCCAGCGCCGACGAGCACACTGCCGACGGCCTGGGCCACCCCGTACGTCCCGGTGCCGACCAGAGGGGCGGTGCAGGCCGCCGCGACGGGGATGAGGCCGGAGAAGAGCGTGGCCCGCTCGGCGCCGATGCGCTGGACTCCCGAGTACCAGAGCACGAAGCCGACGACGGTGACGACGACCGCCTGCCACAACAGGGCCGCGCCTTCGGTGCGGTCCGGCCACCGCACGAGACCGCCGCCGTCGACGACGAGCCCGAGCACGGCCGCTTCGACGGCGGCGACGGCGCACACCGTGGCCGCGAGCAGCCGGGGCCCGAGGGGCCGCAGCACGGGGACGGCGAGCACCGCGAAACCGACCTCTCCCAGGAGCGCGCCCACCGAGAAGAGGAGGCCCGCCGCGTCCGTGCGGCCCCAGCCCTGCACGGTGAACGCCCCGGCGGCCACGAGCAGCGCGCCGTGCAGGACCACCCGCTGGGGCGTGCGCCGTTCCATCAGCGGCATCAGGAGGGCGACGACAATGGGGGCGCATCCTACGAAGACACCCGGTACGGCAGGTTCCGCCGACCGCTCCGCGGCGATGATCGCCAGGTTGAAGCCGACCATCCCCACGGCCGCGAGCAGGGCCAGGCGCCCCCACTGGGGACGTGTCAGCCGGCGCAGCGGGGCGGTGCCGCCCTTGCCGAGCCAGGGCAGCAGGAGCAGACAGGCCAGGCCGTAGCGGAGGAACTGGCCACCCGCGTACGGGTAGTCGCCCAGCAGGCTGTTGGCGGTGAAGGAGCCGCCGACGAGGAGACAGGCGAGGGCCGCGAGGAGCGCCCCGCGTGAGGAGTTCGCGTTCATGCCCCGACGCTAGGAAGCGGGGGCGGTCCCTTTTAAGGTCCACTTCTGTGGCCGGTTGCGGGACCACTTCTGCCACCGCCCCATGGAACGCCTTCATCAACAGCCCTCCCGAAGAGGTGCATCGCACTGACGCCAGAAATCCCCCGGACCCCACAGGGTGCCGACGACGACCGTGCACGGTGGAGCGCCGCCTGGGAGCTGCTGCTGCCCACCGCGGCCGCCCCCGCGCGCAGCCGCGGCCGCAGCCTGGCGTCGGCCCTGCGCGAGGCCGTCAGATCGGGGCGGCTCACGGCGGGGACCCGGCTGCCCTCCAGCCGCGAGCTCGCCGCCGACCTGGGTGTCTCCCGCGGCCTGGTCACGGAGGCGTACGAGCAGTTGACGGCCGAGGGCTATCTGCGCAGCGGGCGCGGGGCGGGGACGTGGGTGGGCGACGCGGTGCGGGCCGCCGCGCCGGCGGTCCGTGACCTCGCGCCGCGGGACGGCCACGCGCGCGTGGACTTCCTGCCCGGTGTCCCGGACCTGTCCCTCTTCCCGCGCTCCGCGTGGTCCGCCGCCCACCGCCAGGTGCTCGCCGAACTGCCGCACCACGTGCTGGGCTACCCGGATCCGCGCGGCCTGCCGAGGCTGCGCAGGGTCCTCGCGGACCTCCTGGCCCGGCGCCGCGGCGTGGTCGCCGACCCGGAGCGCGTCATCGTCTGCTCCGGAGTGGCCCAGGCCATGACCCTGCTGGCGCTGGCGCTCCGTGCGCGGGGGCACACGGCGATCGGCGTCGAGGACCCCGGCAGCCCCGAGCACGCCACGCTGCTCGCCGCGGCGGGCGTCACGCCGGTGGGTATACCGGTGGACGACGAGGGCGCGGATCCCGCGGCGCTGCGGGAGCGGGGGGTACGCGCGGTCGTCACCACGCCCGCCCACCAGTTCCCCTCGGGCATCGGCTACTCCGCCGGGCGCCGCACCGAACTCCTGGAGTGGGCACGGTCCGCCGACGGGCTGATCGTCGAGGACGACTACGACGGGGACTTCCGTTACGACCGCGCCCCGGTGGGCGCCCTGCAAGGACTCGACCCCGAACACGTCGCGTACACCGGGTCGGTGAGCAAATCGCTCGCTCCGGGGCTGCGGCTCGGCTGGCTGCTGGTGCCGGACGGGCTCGCCGCCGAGGTCGTCGAGCGCAAGCGGGTGATGGACCTGGGCAACCCTTCCCTCGACCAGGAGCTCCTCGCCCGGTTCGTGGAACGGGGCGACTACGACAGGCAGTTGCGTCGCTGCCAGCGCGCCTACCGGGAGCGCCGGGACGCCCTGGTGGCCGCCCTGCACGAGCACTTCCCCGGCGCGCGGGTCACCGGCATCTCCGCCGGTCTGCATGTCATCGCCCGGCTGCCGGGCCGCTGGGGGCCGCAGGACGCCTTCCTGGCACGGGCGGGGGCGGCCGGCGTCGCGGTCCGGCCCCTGAGCGACTACAGCATGCCGACGCCCGTCCCCGTCGACGGAGTCCCTGAACGCACCGCCGACGGCGTCCACTTGGTCCTCGGCTACGCGCACCTCTCACCGGCCCGGATCACCGACGGGGTACGCCTCCTGGCGGAGGCGGTCGGGACGGCTCAGGACCCCGGGGAGTTGGACCACGCGCGCGTGCAGAGCACCAAGCGGTAGCCGTCCGGGTCCTCGACGGTGACGCCCCACTCGTTCCAGTAGGGGTTGGGCGACAGGACCCGCTTTCCGCCCCGCTGTTCAAGGCGCGCCACCAGTTCCTCGGGAACCTCCCCGTCGACGTACACGACGAGCAGATCCTCCTCGGTCGGGTTCGGCTCGACGGGAGCGGCCGCCTCGTGGACCAGTTCGAGGTGCCAGGAAGCGTCGGGCCACCCCACCATGAGCAGGTCGTGCTCGCCGGGGGCGCCACCGCCCTCCGCCCGGTACACCACGCTCAGCCCCAGCCCGTCGACCCAGAAGCGCTCGGCGGCCGCCAGGGCGCGGGACGGACGGGCGACGCGGATGTGGCTCTGACCGTTGACCGGCACGGGACTCCCCCTTCGCTGCGGCACGCCCGGTGACGTGCTCAGGTGCCGAGCGTAGGCAGTCGTGGATCTTGCGGCCATCGGTCGTACGTCCCCGGCCGCCCGTCCCCATGCCGTACGACCGCGGCCCTAGGCCCCTGTCTCCTGGCCCCCTGTCCCCCAGACCCCTGGGCCGCGCCCCGGCCTGCCCCGTTCCGTGCCGGGTCCGCGCGGCGGTTCCCCTCCGCCCGTGGGGAGTTGTTCACTTGTGCTTCGCGTGGACGCTGTGGCGCGGTACGGGCCGGGCTCCCGCACACTGGTCGCACCCGTCAACTGGAGGCGCATTCATGTCGCAACGTCAGCCGAGCCCGTCCCCCCGCCGCCGCAGCGTGCTGCGCGGTTCGCTCGCCGTACCGGCGGCGCTCGCCGTGCCCGCACTGGCCGGGGCGGCTCCCGCGCTCGCGCTCTCGGGACGCCCGAAGGCCGCGTGGGGCGTGCAGGCCGGCGACGTGAGCGCGCACTCCGGACTCGTGTGGGCCCGCTCGGACCGTCCGGCTCGCATGATCGTCGAGACGTCGGCCACCGAGTCGTTCCGCAACCCCCGCCGGTGGCACGGCCCGCTGCTCGGCCCGGACACGGACTTCACCGGGACGGTGCCGCTGCGCGGCCTGCCCGCGGGCGAGCAGATCCACTACCGGGTGCTGCTCACCGACCCCGACGACCCGCGGCGTGCGGGCAAGCCCGTCGAGGGCACGTTCCGCACGGCTCCCCGGAGCCGCAAGGACGACGTGCGCTTCCTGTGGTCGGGCGACATCGCGGGCCAGGGCTGGGGCATCAACCCCGACCGGGGCGGCTTCCGCGTCTACGAGGAGATGCGCAAGCGCAACCCGGACTTCTTCCTGTGCAGCGGCGACAACATCTACGCCGACAACCCCATCCCGCCGAGCGTCACGCTGCCCGACGGCAGCGTGTGGCGGAACATCACGACGGAGGAGAAGTCGAAGGTCGCCGAGTCCCTGGCGGAGTTCCGCGGCGCGTTCCGCTACAACCTGCTCGACGACAACGTCAGACGGTTCAACGCCCAGGTGCCGTCCATCGTCCAGTGGGACGACCACGAGGTGCGCAACAACTGGTACCCGGGGCAGATCCTGGACGACGCCCGGTACACCGAGAAGAACGTGGACGTCCTCGCGCGCCGCTCCCTGCGGGCCTTCAGCGAGTACTACCCCATCTCCACCCTGCCGCCGGGCGACGAGGACGGCCGGGTGTACCGGGTGCAGCGGCACGGCCCGCTCCTGGACGTGTTCGTGCTCGACATGCGCACCCACCGCAACGCCAACTCGCCCAACGCTCAGCCCGACGACGCCACAGGAATCCTCGGCGCCCGCCAGCTGGCGTGGCTCAAGCGCGAGCTGTCCCGCTCCCGGGCCGTGTGGAAGGTCATCGCCTCCGACATGCCGCTGGGCATCGTCGTGCCCGACGGCCGGACGAACTTCGAGGCCGTGGCGCAGGGCGACCCCGGCGCACCGCTGGGCCGCGAGCTCCAGATCGCCGACCTGCTGCGCCACATCAAGCACCGCAGGATCACGGGCACACTGTGGCTGACGGCCGACGTGCACTACACCTCCGCGCAGCACTACGACCCGTCGCGTGCGGCGTTCAAGGACTTCGCGCCGTTCTGGGAGTTCGTGTCCGGGCCGCTCGCCGCGGGCGGTTTCCCCGCCACGAAGCTCGACGCGACGTTCGGTCCCGAGCAGAAGTTCCTCAAGGCCCCGAGCCGGGCCAACACCTCGCCGGCCGAGACCCCGCAGTACTTCGGCGAGGTCGACATCGACGGCGGCAGCGGCGAGCTGACGGTGCGGCTGCGGCAGGAGGGCGGCGGCGTGCTGTTCACCCAGGTCCTTCAGCCGGGCCGGGTGGGCCAGTAGCGTCCCCAGCGGACGGGGGCGAATCGCCGCCAAAGGGGCAGATGACCTCTTAACCCATCAGTCACAGAGCGTTCGTGATCACGAAACACCGGTCCAGCACAGTGAACGTATGAGAGCTGACATGTCTGACGTGACACGGACCAAGCACGGCCGCCCCGTCCACCACTGGCGGCGCGACGTGGTGGAGCTGGCGGCCCTGTTCACCGCCGTCGCGGTGGCCGACGCCGTGGCGAACATGGTGGGGCACGGCCCCGACGGACCCGCCCTGCTGCTCGTGTCGGCCGTGGTGCTGCTCGCCACGGCCGGCTTCCACATCTGGTGGGCACGGCGCCACAACCACGCGCCGCCCCCGGCGCACGATACCGTCGCCCGGCCGCCCGCCGACGCGGAGCAGGCCGGGCGCACGACGACCGCACCCCCGGCCGCGGAGCCGGCGCGGCCGAGCGCCGACACCACCCTGTGGCGCATGCGGACGACCGTGCGGGACGAGCCGGGTTCGCTGGCCTCGCTCTGCGTGGCCCTCGCCGACCACCGCATCGACATCCTCAGCCTCCAGGCCCACCCGCTGGCCGAGGGCACCGTCGACGAGTTCCTGCTGCGCGCGCCCGCCGAGCTGTCCGCCGCCGGGATCACGCGGTCGATCGCCGGGGCGGGCGGCGCGGGCACCTGGATCGAGCGCGCCGACGCCCACGACCTGGTGGACGCGCCCACCCGCCTCCTCGGTCTCGCCACCCGCACCGCGCTCGACGCGGCCGAACTCCCCCTGGCGCTGCGCCAGCTGCTGGGCCGCTGCACCATCCGCTCGCTGCCCGCCGCGTCCCGGCCGAAGCCCCGACAGGACGAGGGCACGCCGGACGGCACCCCGGTCGACGGCGTGCTCGAAGGGACCGTGCTGCGGCTGAACGGTCCCGACGGCGAGGTCATCACCGTCGAGCGGCCCTATCTGCCGTTCACGCCCACGGAGTTCGCCCGCGCCCGCGCCCTCGTGGAGCTCGACACGCGGCTCGGCCCCCGCATCCCCCGCAACCAGGACGTCCTGACCCTCCCGGAGGGCAACTCGATCACCGTCCAGCGAGCCGACACGACGGACGTCGAGGCCGCCAAGGCCATGCACGAGCGCTGCTCGCGGCGCACCCTGGACATGCGCTACCACGGCCCCGTGCACGACGCCGACCGCTATCTGAACCACCTGCTCAGCCCCCGGTTCGGCCGCACTCTCGCGGTGCGGACCGCGTCCGGGCGGATCGTCGGCATCGGCCACCTCCTCTGGGACGGCGACGAGACCGAGGTGGCGCTGCTCGTCGAGGACGACTGGCAGCGCCGGGGCATCGGCAGCCAGTTGCTCGGCCGCCTGGTGACGATGGCGGTCGAGGCGGGCTGCGAGAGCGTGTACGCGGTGACGCGGGCGTCCAACACCGGCATGGTGGCCGCGATGCGCGGGCTCGGCCTGCCGCTCGACTACCAGATCGAGGAGGGCACGCTGGTGATCACGGCGCGTCTGGACACCGCGCCGGTCAGCTCCCCGTTGCCGCACGACCACGCGCGGCGCCCCTGAGGCCCTCCGAGCCTGTGTCGGTGGCCACCGGCGCGGGGATGGTGACCGGGACGGGGCCGAGCGCCCGGTCCAGGTCGCGCCACAGGTCCTCGACGTCCTCCAGGCCGCACGACATCCGCAGCAGCCGGTCGCTCACGCCGGCCGAGCGCCGGTCCTCGGCGTCCACCACGCGGTGGCTGATGGACGCGGGGTACTGGATGAGCGAGTCGACGCTGCCGAGGCTGACCGCCGGCGTGATCAGCCGTACGCCGCCGATCACCGCGTGCGGGTCGCCGCGCACCTCGAAGGCGACCATGGCGCCGCCGAGGCGCGGATAGTGGACGCGGTCCACGCGCGGGTCGGCGGCGAGGCGGCGCGCCAGTTCCGCGGCGCTCGCCGAAGCGGCCCGCACCCGCACCGGCAGCGTGGCCAGACCGCGCAGCAGCAGGTATCCGGCGAGGGGGTGCAGCACCCCGCCCGTGGCGAACCGCACCTGGCGCAGCCCCCGCGCGAGCTCCTCGTCGCACGCGACCACTCCCCCGAGGACGTCGCCGTGCCCGCCCAGGTACTTCGTGGCGCTGTGCAGCACGAGCCGGGCGCCGCTCTCGGCGGGCCGCTGGAGCACCGGCGTCGCGAAGGTGTTGTCGGCGAGCAGCGGCACCGTGCCGCAGGCGCGGGCGACCTCGGCCAGGTCGAGTTCGGCGAGGGTGGGGTTGGCGGGCGACTCGACCATGACCAGGCCGGTGTCGGGGCGGATGGCGTCGGCGATGCCCTCCGGGTCCACCCAGCTCACCTCGGTGCCGACCAGGCCCGCGGAGAGCAGGTGGTCGCTGCACCCGTACAAGGGCCGGACGGCCACGACGTGGCGCAGGCGCGCCGATCCTCGTACGAGAAGCACCGCGGTCAGGGCCGCCATGCCGCTTGCGAACGCGACCGCGCTCTCGGTGCCTTCGAGCCGGGCCAGGGCGGTCTCGAAGCGGGCGACGGTGGGGTTGCCGAGCCGGGCGTAGACGGGCGGTCCGTCGTCGACGACGCCTTCGGCGGCGAAGGCGTCGATGCGGGCGGCCTCCGCCCGGCTGTCCCGGGAGGGATAGGTCGTGGAGAGGTCGATCGGCGGGGCGTGCAGACCCATTTCGGCCAGATCGTCCCGTCCCGCGTGGACGGCCTCGGTGGCCAGCGCACGCGGTGGTGACGTACGGGCGGCGGAGGGCTCGTGCGGTGCTTTCCCGGTGTTCGCTTCCATGCGGCACAGGCTGAACAACAACCGGGTGTCGCGGCCCATGTCCCGTGCTACGTTCGGCCGATGGCCGATTCTGTCGCACTGGACCCGGTGGACCTCCACATCCTGCGTCTGTTGCAGAACGACGCCCGGACCACCTACCGTGACCTCGCCGCGCAGGTCGGCGTCGCCCCGTCCACCTGTCTCGACCGCGTGACGCGGCTGCGGCGGTCGGGGGTGATTCTCGGACACCAGCTGCGGCTGGACCCGGCGAAGCTCGGCCGCGGGGTCGAGGCGCTCCTCTCCGTGCAGGTGCGGCCGCACCGCCGGGATCTCGTGGGCCCCTTCGTGGAGCGCGTGCGGGCGCTGCCCGAGTCCCTGTCCCTGTTCCACCTCACGGGTCCCGAGGACTTCCTGGTGCACGTGGCGGTGGCCGGTCCGGCGGATCTCCAGCGGCTCGTCCTCGACGAGTTCACCGCGCGGCGCGAAGTCGCACGCGTCGAGACCCGGTTGATCTTCCAGCAGTGGTCGTGCGGTCCTCTGCTGCCGCCCGACGCCCCGCGGGATCCACCGGGCGAATCATGGTGACGCGCACCCGTTCCTCGTATGAGGATGTCCGCATGTCAGCCACGAAGAACCCGCATCCGAACACCGGACCCCTGCCCCGCGCCGTCGCCGACGCGTACGTCGACGAACTCATCGCCCTCGACCCCATCACAGGCACCTACCTCGGCGTGAAGGAGAGCAACAGCAAGCTCCCCGACACCTCCCCCGAGGGCCAGGAGGCGCTGGCGCGGCTGGCACGCACGACCCTGGCACGGCTGGACGAGGCCGAGGCGCGGCCCGGCGCGGAGAGCGACGCCGAGCGCCGCTGCGGCCGCCTGCTGCGGGAGCGCCTCACCGCGCAGCTGGCCGTGCACGAGGCCGGGGAAGGCCTGCGCGCCGTCGGCAACCTGCACACGATGCCGCACCAGGTGCGGGAGATCTTCACCGTGTCCCCCATGGACACGGAGGAGGACTGGGCCGCGATCGCCGAGCGCCTGCGTGCCGTACCGGCCGCCCTGGAGGGCTACCGCGCCTCGCTCGAACTGGGCCTGGAACGCAAGCTGTTCGGGGCGCCGCGCCCCACCGACACCTTCATCGGGCAGCTCACCGAGTGGGCGGGTCACGCCGGCGGCGCGAGCGGCCGCGGCTGGTTCGAGGAGTTCGCGGCCGCGGGCCCCGACAAGCTGCGCACCGACCTGGACGCCGCGGCGCTCGGCGCCACCGAGTCCGTCGTGGCGCTGCGCGACTGGATGCGGGACGTCTACGCGCCCGCGATCGAGGGCTCCCCCGACACCGTGGGCCGCGAGCGCTACGCCCGCCTGTCCCGCGAGTGCAACGGCACGGATCTGGACCTCGACGAGGCGTACGCGTACGGCTGGTCGGAGTTCCACCGACTGCTCGCCGAGATGCGGACCGAGGCCGAGAAGATCCTGCCCGGCGCGGCCACTCCGTGGGTGGCGCTCGCCCACCTGGACGAGCACGGGGCGCACATCGAGGGCGTCGACGAGGTCCGGGTCTGGTTGCAGGAGCTGATGGACGAGGCCATCGACGCCCTGGACGGCACCCACTTCGAACTCGCCGAGCGGGTGCGGAGGGTGGAGTCCCACATCGCGCCGCCCGGCGGGGCCGCCGCGCCCTACTACACGGCCCCGTCCGAGGACTTCTCCCGCCCCGGCCGCACCTGGCTGCCGACGATGGGCGAAACCCGCTTCCCGGTCTACGACCTCGTTTCGACCTGGTACCACGAGGGCGTGCCGGGCCACCACCTCCAGCTCGCCCAGTGGGCGCACGTCGCGGAGAACCTCTCCCGCTACCAGGCGACCGTCGGCATCGTCAGCGCCAACGCCGAGGGCTGGGCGCTGTACGCGGAGCGGCTCATGGACGAGCTGGGCTTCCTGACCGACCCGGAGCGCAGGCTCGGCTATCTGGACGCGCAGATGATGCGGGCGCTGCGGGTCATCGTCGACATCGGCATGCACCTGGAACTGGAGATCCCCGCGGACTCCCCCTTCCACCCGGGTGAGCGCTGGACGCCCGACCTCGCCCAGGAGTTCTACGACGCGCACTCCGGCCGCCCCACGGACTACGTGGCGAGCGAGATGACCCGTTACCTCACCATCCCGGGCCAGGCCATCGGCTACAAGCTGGGCGAGCGCGCCTGGCTGCTCGGCCGGGAGAACGCGCGGCGGCGGCACGGCGACGCGTTCGACGCCAAGGCGTGGCACATGGCCGCGCTGTCGCAGGGCTCCCTCGGCCTCGACGACCTGGTGGCCGAACTGTCACGGCTGTGAGCACCGCGTTCCTCTTCCCGTCCGACCCCCTGCGTGCCGCGCGGCCCGACCCCGAGTTCACCCCGGAGGTCGCGGCCGCGCGCACGGCCGGCGCCGAGGTCGCCCTCGTCGACCACGACGCGCTGCTCGCCGGCGACACGGCTCGCGCCGTCGGACGGGTGCCGCGCGGGTCGGGGCCGTACTGGTACCGGGGGTGGATGGTCCCGGTCGCGCGCTACGAAGAGCTGGAGCGGGCTCTCGCGGCGCGCGGCTGCGCCCTCCTCACGGGGTCCGGCGCGTACGGTCGCGCGCACGAACTGCCCGGTTGGTACGCCACGTTGGAGCGGTCCGCACTCACGCCGCGCAGCGTCTGGTGCGCGGCGGCTCCGGGCGAGCCGCCCTCGGCCGAGCGGCTCACGGAGCTCGTGGCGCCGCTCGGCCCCGGCCCGGGGATCGTCAAGGACTACGTGAAGTCCCGCAAGCACGAGTGGGACGAGGCGTGCTTCGTACCCGAACTGGCGGACCGCGCACGGCTGTCCGCGGTGGTCGACCGGTTCTTCGCGCTACAGGAGGAGACGCTCGCGGGCGGCTTGGTGGTGCGCGCCTACGAGCCGTTCGTCGCGGGAGGCGAGGCCCGCGTGTGGTGGCTGGACGGAGAGGTGCTGCTCGTGACCGCGCATCCGGACACCCCGGACGCACCGGACACCCCGGGCGCACCGGACCGGGCCCCCGCGCCCGACCTCGACGCTGTGCGCGGGGTGGTGGCGGCGCTGGGCTGCCGGTTCGTGACCACGGACCTCGCGCCGCACTCGGACGGCCGGTGGCGGGTCGTGGAGGTGGGCGACGGGCAGGTCAGCGGGTTGCCGCGGGGGGTCGGGGGCGCGACGGCGGTCGAGGCGCTGTATGCGGGGCTGGCGGGGGCGGTGGTGGGTTCGGCCTAGCACACCCCACCCGGCCCAGGCCGGCCCGGCCTGTCAGCGGCGGAAGCCGCCCTCCGAGTCGATCACCTGCCCGGTGATCCACTCGGCCTCGTCCGTGGCGAGCCACGCGATGAGCCGGGCCGGGTCGTCCGGCATGCCCCACCGCCCCGCCGGGAACCGCGCGGCGATCGCGTCGTACGCCTCACCGGTGAGGTAGTCCGTGTCCACGGGACCGGGGTTGACGCAGTTCACGGTGGTGGCGAGGTCGGCGAGCGCGGTGGCGAGCGTGCGGGTCGCCGACGCCAGCGCGCCCTTTTGCAGGCTGTACGCGATCTCGTCCGGCATGCCGCCCGCGATGTCCTGCCCCGACGTCATCATCACGACGCGGCCGCCAGGGGCACGGTCCGGCAACCGCGCACGCAGCCGGGCGTACGCCTGGACGAGGAGGATCACGGACCGGGTGTCGACCGCCCAGTGCGCGTCGAGCATCGCCGCGTCGATCGCGTCGAGCGGTCCGTCGCTGCCGCTCAGCGCGTGGTTGGCGACGAGGATGTCGATCCGGCCGCCGAGCGCTTCGGCGGCCGTGTCGATCAGACGGGCCGGTGCGTCGGTCTCCGAGAAGTCGCCCGGCCCCGCGTGGACCGGCGCGTCCGGGTCGCCGAGCGCTTCGCGCACCCCGGCGACGACGGCCTCCGGGCGATCGGCGCCCCAGGGCATCGCCGCGTCGTGCGGGACGTGGTGGTGCAGATAGACCCCGGCACCGTACGCGGCGAGCCGCCGGGCGACGGCGTATCCGATACCGCCGCGCCGGCTGGCCCCGGTGACGAGCGCGGTGCGGCCGCGCAACGGGAGCGGATCACGGCGGAGTTGTGCGGGTGAGGGCTGCGGCAGTTGAGGCATGACAGACCATGGTGGACTCGTGGGGCACCGACGCGCACGCGGATTCTCCACGCCGCGAAGCGGGGCACCGGCTCGCGGGGCCACGGGGCACACGACGTACGGCGCACGGCGCATGCGACCTGGACGGACGTGCGCGACCCGTCAGCAGCCGCAGTCGTCGGCGTCGACCGGCGCGGTGAGCGCGTCGGGAGCCTGCTGCTCGCGGCCCTCCCACGTCTCGTACGCGAAGCCCTCGCGCGCCCAGTACTCGAAGCCGCCCAGCATCTCCTTGACCTGGAAGCCGAGTTGGGCGAGGGCGAGAGCCGCGCGGGTGGCGCCGTTGCAGCCGGGCCCCCAGCAGTAGGTGACAACGGGCACCGACTTGTCGAGGAGCGCCTCGGCCTGCTCGGGGATGAGGGCGGTCGGCAGGTGGACGGCACCCGGGATGTGCCCCTGGTCCCAGGAGGCGGTGGAGCGGGTGTCGATCACCACGAACCCCGGGTCGCCGTCGGCGGCGAGGGCGGAGGCCACGTCGGACACGTCGGCGTGGAAGGCGAGGCTGGCGCCGAAGTACGCGGCGGCTGCCGCGGGTGAGGCGGGCGGCACGCGCAGGACCGGGTTCTCCCCCGGGTCGCCACCCGGGTTTACCGAGACGGACGAAGGGGCGCTGAGCTGCGTGTTCGTGTTGTTCATGGCGAAAAATCTACGGGTGACGGCCGGAACTCTGAAGCACAGAACCCCGGCGTTCCGGCGGTGCCGCCGTCGAATCCCCGGCACATCGCGGGTACGGCGCGGGGTTTCACGGGATCGCCGCACGTACCGGGACAACAGGGTTGTCGCGAAAGGGCGTTGCCAGGGCCGCAGCCCCTGCGCCAACAATGGTCCGGACCAGAACTCGGTTTGATCATGCAGTGGGACGCAAGCCCACCCACGACACACCCGTGACACACCCACGACACCGCGGTCGACGCCGAGCGCCCCCAACTCGGCACCACACAGAAGCCCCTCCCGCCTCTTGCGCCGCACATGACTCGTCTGCCAGATTCACCCCTGCCGAACATGGCATGCACGCGACAGAAGAACCCGCCTTCCGAGCGTGCCCTCGGGCTGCATACCTATGCGGCTCTGTCCTCATCCAGGACGCTGCACCCCCACACAATGGAGACGAACATGCGTATATCCAGACTCGTCCCCGCGCTCGCGGCCACCGCCCTCGCCGTTCTGGGGCTCGCCCCCACGGCAGCGGCCCAGACCGCCGCCCGCGCGGACGCCCCCGCCGTGACGTCCACCAACGGTCCCCAGCCGATCATCGGCGGCGGATACGCCAGCAACGCGCCCTGGGCCGCCAGGCTCTTCTCCAACGGCCGGCAGACCTGTAGCGCCACGATCATCGCCCCCACCTGGATCCTCACCGCGAAGCACTGCGTCAGCGGTGGCGGCCTCTCCTTCCGCATCGGCAGCCTCGACCAGACGTCCGGCGGCACCACGGCCAACGGCATCAGCATCAGGAACCACCCGTCCTCGGACCTGTCCCTGGTCCAGCTGGACCGCTCCGTGGCGGGCACCTACGCGCGCCTCGGCAGCCCGGGCTCCGTGTCGACGGGCCAGACCGTGCAGGTGTACGGCTGGGGGGCCACCTCGCAGTGCGGCTCGGAGATCAACTGCCAGTCCCGGCTCCTGAAGGTCGCCAACGTCGTGGTGACCGGCGGCTGCCGCGACGCCTACCAGGGCCAGGCCATCTGCGCCCGGCGCGGCGACGGCATCACCGCGGGCGGTGACTCGGGCGGCCCGATGATGGCCAACGGCGTACAGGTCGGCGTCGCCTCCACCAGTGACCGCCAGACCACGACGGCGTACACGAACGTGACGGCGTACCGCTCCTGGATCCAGAGCATCGCGGGCGTCTGACACCCGCACCTGACCCCGTACCCGCATTCGCATCCGGGGGCAAACAATCCCCGGCCGCCTCTTGAACGGCCGGGGATTTCCCTGTTACCTCTCGGGGATGACCGGATATTCCACGGACGCCACCGACTGGCGCATACTCGACGTCCTCCAGCGGGAGGGCCGCGCCAGCTACGCCGAGTTGGCGCGCGCCGTCTCGATGTCCGCGAGCGCCGTGACCGAACGCGTGCGGCGCATGGAGGAGGCGGGCGTGATCCAGGGGTACGCGGCGGTGGTGGACCCGGACCGTCTCGGCCTGCCGATCCTCGCGTTCGTGCGGCTCCGCTACCCGAACGGAAACTACAAGCCCTTCCACGACCTGGTCGAGGCGACCCCGGAGATCCTGGAGGCGCACCACGTCACGGGCGACGACTGCTTCGTCATCAAGGTCGCGGCCCGCTCGATGCAGCACCTGGAAGAGGTGTCGGGCAGGATCGGCGCACTCGGCTCGGTGACGACCAGCGTCGTCTACTCCTCCCCGCTGCCCCGCAGACCACTGGGCCGCTGACGGCGACGGGGAGCCGGGTCCGACTGCCCGTCACCTGCCTTCTCAGCACCGGGAGGTCGCATCCGGCCGCCCGTCACCTGCCTTCTCGGCACCGGGAGGAGAGCGTGGTAGCGTCGCTCTCTTCTCCGGCCCGGCCGGACGGAGTCCAGTCAGGCACCCCATGACCGACCCGCACCAGCGCCTCCAGAACGCCCTCGACGCCCTGGACGTCGCCTTCGCCCCGCTCTCCGACCTGCCGTTCCCGGTGAGCGGCTGCACCTACTGCTACGCCGAGTCCGACCTCGAAGCCGTCGCGGGCCCCGCGCACCTCGTGCCGGAGGACCTGATCCCGCACGTCGCCCACGAAACACCGGACCACTGGGACGACTTCCCCGGTCTCTACCGCAGGCTGACACCGCGCATCGTGCGTGCGCTGACCGAGGGCCGGCTCCTCCACGACATGGTCGCCTCCCGCTTCCTCGCCGCGGGCTGGCGGGGGTGGCCCGTGCCCGAGCGAGCGGCGCTCGAGGAGGTCTGGCACGCCTGGTGGCGCTCGGCCCTGCACACCCACCCCGGCACCACGAACATCCCCGACCTGCTGGAGACCCTCGCGGTCACCACGGGCACCCTCACCCCCTGGCTGACCGAGTGGGCGGCAACCCGCACCGAGGCCTCCGACCGCCACCTCGCGGACGCCCTCGACACCTGGCTCATCGAGGACGACATCGCCGACCTCCAACTCGGCTTCTACGACGAGGTGTACGCCGCACCCGAACTGCTCCGGTGGCTCTGCTCCCTGGAGAGGGGACGCGTCAACGCGGCCCAGCTCAGGGAAATAGAGCGCATCATCGTGTGCGGCTGAAGCGAGCCCCCCCCGGCCAGCCGCCGGGACCAAAGTCCCTCGCAAGGGACTTTGGTCCTCTTCCATATCTAAATCCGATAAACACCGTTCACGCCGCCTGCGGCATATGGCACAGTTCTTCAAGATCATCTCGGCGCACAAGCTTCCTCCCAGTTCCCTGCGCCGACGCATGGAGAACGTCGCACCGGAAGGGCACCGTGGGAGCAGCCGCAGGCATCGAACGGGTCACTGGTACGCAGGACCTAGCCGTCCAGCCACCACGGAGGGCGGTGCCCGTACGCTCGTCACGCTCAAGGACGAGAACGCCCCCACCGAGCAGCGTTTCGACCTCCAGATGCCGACCGGGACGCGCCTGGCCGCCAACGACAGCGGCGGCTACGACATCTTCCAGGACAGCGGCCGGGGGCTCCACCGAGCTCAAGGGCTCCATCTCGGCACCTTGGGCCAAGGACGCCAACGGGAAGGACGTCGCCACCAGCTGCAAGCTGGAAGATCGCTCTGGGAGGCGGACTCGCCGCCACCATCATCGCGTCGATACCCGCCGGGTTCACCACCGCCGCCGGCATCACCGTTGCCGCGATCACCACGATGGCCAACATCGCTCAGCCCGACAAGAAGTGCCTGAAGATCAAGAGCTACGGGAAGCCCGGCGAGTACCCGGGCAAGCAGGGCGACAGCTACTGCCGCTGACATCCCTGCGGAGAAAGGTGCATACCGATGACGTTCCTCTGGCTCGCGCTCATCGCCGTCTTCGTCCTCGTCGAGATCTGGCTGACGAAGCGTTCCCACCGCCGGTCCGCATGGCGCACGCTCAACGGCGACCGCGTCGCCCTGACCGTCGGCACCGCATGGTGCGCCATCGCTGTCGCCGCCTCGTGGGCCGATGACTCCGACCCCGTCGGAGGCCTGCTCTTCGGTGGCCTGACAGGCACCGTCGTTGCCTGCGTCATCGCCACGGCACGACGCAAGAGCGCACACCTGCGCGACAAGAAGAACGCCTCCTACTGACTGCCGGATACGGTGGCATGCTGTACACCTGCACAGTCGCGAAGCTTCCGGCGAAGATCGCGAGTGTCACCAACATGGCGTGCGGCGCGACATCGCTGAACGGCCTCAGAGCAAGGCGAGTAAGAAGAAGTGCTGACAGGTCACCTTTACGAAGGCTCTTCCCGCATCCAACGCACACCCTGGTGGCTCAATCTGATTGCGCTGGCAATCGCGATCGGCCCCTGCCTGGCGCTCGACCTCCCCTGGTACGTCGCCGCCGTCGCGGCGTTGCTCACCGGAACCATCGCCGACCGGGCCTGGGCGACGATCAATCGCCGCCGAGGCGGCCAGAACAGCTAGGCCGTGCCCTAGGAGTCGATGCCCCGCCTGACTGGCTGCCCTGGAACGTTACGTGCGGCCAGGCCGCGGTCGCGAACCAGGCGGGATAGTCCGCATCTGGTTCGATGACGATGTCACTCGTTGATCGCTGCTGCCTGAACGCCCGCCAGATATCGCACGGCTGACTTGTCGAGCCATGTGTACGCGATCTGAGACCTCACCCGCCACCCCGCTGCCTCACCACCGACCCCGCCCGCCCCTTAACGACCTCCAACTGCGCGTGCACCCTTCGCCGCAGGTCAGCGACGTGACTGACGATGCCCACGCTGCGGTCCCGCTCGCGCAGGGAGTCCAGGACGTCCAAGACCTCGTCCAGGGTCTGATCGTCCAGGCTGCCGAAGCCCTCGTCGATGAAGAGGGTGTCCAGTCGGACACCGCCCGCCTCGTCCGTGACCACGTCCGCGAGGCCCAGGGCGAGGGCGAGTGAGGCGAAGAACGTCTCGCCGCCCGAGAGGGTCGACGTGTCGCGTTCGCGGCCCGTCCAGGCGTCGACGACGTGCAGGCCGAGGCCCGAACGGCCGCGGCCCGTGCGGTCGTCGGAGTGCACGAGGGTGTAGCGCCCGGACGACATGCGTCGTAGCCGTACGGTCGCGGCCGCGGCCACCTGTTCCAGGCGGGCGGCGAGCACGTACGACTCCAGGCGCATGCGGCGTTCGTTGTCCGCCGAGGTGCCCGCGGTGAGTCCGGCGAGCCGGGCCACCCGGTCGTACGCGGCCCGCAGAGGGCCCAGTTCGCGCACCGTGGTGAGCGAGCGGGCGGAGAGCCGGTCCAGTTCGGTGCAGCGCCGTGCGGCGGCGTCCCGTGCGGAGGCGGCGTCCCGCAGGCGTCGGGCCGCCGCCTCGGCCGCGGCCTGCGCGGCCGCGAGGTCGGCGGGCGGCTGCTGTGCGGCGGCGGCCGTGTCCGGCTCGGCGAGGACGGAGCGCACCGCGGCCTCTTCGTTCCGCCAGGCGTCGATGCGGTGCTGGACCTCGCGGTACCGGGCGTCGTCGAGCAGGGCGGCCGCCGCCGCTGTCGGCGTGTCGAACCCGGCGCGGAAGGCCGCGTCGGCGAGTCGCGCGTCGGCGTCCTTCAGGCGCGCGGCGGTGTCGTCGGCGGTGCGGGCGGCGTCGGCGGCGTCGGTGAGCAGCGCGGCCTGCCGCTCCAGCTGGGCGGCGCGTGCGGCGACGCTCTCCGCGGCGCCCCGCGCGCGGGTCAACTCCTCCTGCAACGCCAGCTGTTCGCGCTCCAGGGCGTCGCGCAGCGTCGCACGGGACGCGGCGCGCCGGGCGGCCTCCTGTTGCTCGGCGAGCCTGCGGTCGTACTCGCGCTCGGCCTGTGCCAGCGCCTCCCTCGCGGCGTGCAGCCCGGAGGCGCGGTCCCGGGCCTCCGTGTACGCCTGTCGCAACTGGTCGACAGCCGCGGCGAGTTCGTGAGCCGTGGGCTGGACGTCGGGGGCCGCTTCCTTAACGTCAGCCTTCCCGTCGGCGGTCGTCCCCCCATCCGGTTCCGTCACCGGGCCGCCCCTGGCGGCCGCGGTCGCCGCCGCCAGGGATTCCCGTACGTCACCGAGAGCGCGCTCGGCGGCAGCGCGGGCCTCGTCCGCGCGGCGGTGCTCGGCGAGGGCGGCCTCCTCGGTGTGGCGGTCCACGTGCCCGGCGGTCTTCCGGGCGGGGGCGGGGTGCTCGGTGGCGCCGCACACCGCGCAGGGTGCGCCGTCGGTCAGGTGCGCGGCCAGTTCGGCGGCGATGCCGGTGAGGCGTTGTTCCTTGAGGGCGAGCCAGTGTTCGTGCGCGGCGGTGGCGGACTCGCGGGCGGTGAGGGCACGGTCCCGTGCCTCCGCCGCGTCCTGGGCGAGCCGGTCGCGGCGGCGGGCCGCGTCGAGGCGGGCCTGGGCCGGTTCGAGCCGGCCCGCGAGGCGCTCGGCGCGGGTGGCGGCTTCCTGGGCGGACTCGATGCGCTCCTGGAGCGCCGCCCGGGTCGCCTCCCAGCCGTCGAACCAGCCGGACGCGTCCTGGAGCAGCTCGTCGTCGGCCCGCTCCTGGCGGTCCAGCGTCGCGCGTTCCGCGGTGATCTCGGCGGTCCGCCGCTCGGCGCGCCTGGCCGATGTGAGGCCGCCCAGCTCCTCGGCCGCTGTGCGCGCGGCGGCGGCGAGGCCCGCGGCGCCGGCGGAGGCGAACGTGTCGGGCAGCAGGCCACGCGCGCGTGCCTCCGCTTCCGTGGCGCGCCGGTGCTCGGCTTCGACGGTCTCGCGCAGGTCGAGCGCGGGAGCGACGGTCTCGGCCTTGCGGGCCTGTCGCAGCCGCTCTTCGAGGTCGCGCTGTTCGTCCACGCGCGCGTGGAGCTGCGCGGCGCGTGACTGCGCTTCGGCGAACCGGCCCTGGAGCCGGGCCAGTTCGCGTACGTCACCGAGCCTGCGCTCCGCGGCCGCCTGGGCGGATTCGGCGGCCGTGAGGGCGCAGTCCGCGACGGTGAGGCGCTCCCGCGCGCTCGTGCGGGCGACGGCCGCCCAGGTGAGGACGGCGTCCGCGAGACCCGGGTCGCCGGGCGCGAGGTCGGGCAGGGGCAGTTCGGCATGCCGGCCGCCGTCGTCCGCGGCCTGCTGCATGCGGTGCGCGTCGGCGAGGAGCGCGGCGTCCCCGTCCTTGACCTCGGCCTCGGTGGTGCGCCGCTGCTCGGCGAGCCGCTGCTCCACGGCGGCGAACCTGCGCGTGTCGAAGAGCCGTCCGAGCAGCTTGCCCCGCGCCTCGGCGTCGGCGCGCAGGAACCGGGCGAAGTCTCCTTGGGGCAGGAGCACGACCTGGCAGAACTGCTCCTTGCTCATGCCGAGGAGCTGGGTGATCTCCTCGCCGATCTCCTGGTGGGACCGGCTCAGGTCCTTCCAGGTGCCGGGGGCCGCCGCGGCGTCGTACTCGCGCAGCCAGCTCTGTGCCTTCTCCGTGGTGGTGCCCGTGCCGCGCTTCTTGGGGCGCGCCCACGGGGGCTGGCGGGTGATCTCCAGGCGGCGTCCGGCGACGGTGAGTTCGAGGCAGACTTCTGTGCGCGTGCCCTGCTGGGCGTGGTCGCTGCGCAGTGTCATGCCCTGTCCGCTGCCCTGCCGGGCGCCCGGCACCGAGCCGTAGAGGGCATAGCAGACGGCGTCCAGGACGGAGGTCTTGCCGGCGCCGGTCGGGCCGTGCAGCAGGAAGAGTCCGGCGGCGCTGAGGTCGTCGAAGTCGATGTCCTGGGTGGTGCCGAAGGGCCCGAAGGCGGTGATGCGGAGCCGGTGGAGCCTCATCGGGCGACCTCGCGCAGTGTGGCGTCGGTGCGGACCGCGTCGAACGCCGAACGCAGTACTTCCTGTTCCTCCTCGTCGGGCCCCGCGCCGCGCACATGGGTCACGAAGTCCTCGGCGACCTGCTGGTCGCTGCGGCCCCTCAGGCGCTGGGCGTACGAGACGTCCGGGTCGTCAGGGGCCCGGTCCGGGGCGAAGACGAGGCTGAGGGTGTGCGGGAACCGCTCGCAGAGGCGGGCCATCGGGTCGTCGGGGCGGACCGCGTCGGTGAGGGTGGCCTCGACCCACGCCTCTTCGTGGCGGGCGAGACAGGGGTCGGCGAGCAGGTCGTCGAGAGTGCCCCTGATGCGGGCGAGCGGGCGCGGCACGGGGCAGTCGACGCGCTCGGCGTCGATGTCCCCCTCGGGGCCGAGGTCGACGAGCCACATGCTCTTGCGGTGGTCGGCTTCGGAGAAGGAGTACGGCAAGGGGGAGCCCGAGTAGCGCACACGCGGGGAGAGGGTCTGGCTGCCGTGCAGGTGGCCGAGGGCGGCGTAGTCCACGCCGTCGAAGACTCCTGCGGGCACGGCGGCGACCCCGCCGACCGTGATGTCCCGCTCGCTCTCGCTGGCCTGGCCGCCGCTGACGAAGGCGTGGGCGAGGACGACGGAGCGGGTGCCCGGCGCTCGGGCGGCCAGGTCGGCGCGCACCCGGTCCATGGCGGCACCGAGGACCGCCTCGTGCCCCGCCTTGGCCACGGCGAAGGTGTCCTTGACGAGCGCGGGTTCGAGATAGGGCAGGCCGTAGAACGCCACGTCTCCGTGGCGGTCGGTGAGGATCACGGGCTCCGCGCAGGCGGCCGGGTCGGTGCGCAGGTGGATGCCGGCGCGGTCGATGAGGCCCGCGCCGACGCCGAGGCGGCGCGCCGAGTCGTGGTTCCCGGAGATCATGACCGTCGGCACGCCGAGCTCCGCGAGCCGGTGCAGGGCGTCGTCGAAGAGCTCGACGGCGGCGAGCGGCGGCACCGCCCTGTCGTACACGTCCCCGGCCACCACGACGGCGTCCACGTCACGCTCGCGCACGGTCGCCAGCAGATGACCGATGAACGCGGCCTGGGCGTCGAGCATGTTCACGCGGTGGAACGATCGCCCCAGATGCCAGTCGGACGTGTGCAGAAGCCTCATGATTCCCGAGACTATCGGGCGGGTCGGACATCACGGGTGGCCACTCCGGCAACTCTCCTTGACCGGGCCCGTCAGGCGTCTCCGTACGCCTCTCCGCCGAGCTCCAGGACCGCGCTGCCCGCGGTGGCGTCGGCCAGCCAGCCGCGGAAGGCGTCCACGTCGGCGTCGGGCAGGCCGATCTCGATCGTGACGGCGTCGCCGTAGCGCACGTCGCGCACCTCGCGGCCCGCCGCCCGCAGGTCGTTCTGCACCTTGCCCGCGCGCTGGTGGTCGACGGTGACGGTGGCGAGGCGGAAGCGGCGGCGGGTGACGGTGCCGAGGGAGTCCAGCGCCTCGCCGACGGCCCCTCCGTAGGCGCGGATGAGACCGCCCGCGCCGAGCTTGACCCCTCCGTAGTAGCGGGTCACGACCGCCGCGACGTACCGCATGTCGCGGCGCATCAGCATCTGGAGCATCGGGACGCCCGCGGTGCCGCCGGGCTCGCCGTCGTCGCTCGCCTTCTGCACGGCGGCGTCGGCCCCGATGACGTACGCGAAACAGTTGTGGCTGGCGGCCGGGTGTTCCTTGCGGACGCGCGCGACGAAGTCCTGGGCCTCCCGCTCAGTGGCCGCGGGTGCCAGGGCGCACAGGAAGCGCGAGCGGTTGATCTCGGTCTCGTGCACGCCCTCGCGGGCCACTGTGCGGTATTCGTCCTGCATCACGCCAGCGTAGGCGCTCCTCGGGGGCCGGCCGCGCCGGGAGGGGCGCCGGGTGGCGTAGGCCACAGCACGCGCTGCCGTGCGGGCCGCCCCGGTACCGTGATCCCTCGTGACGTCACCTTCGACAACCGTGCCCCAAGTCCCGGACCCGACGGGCCCCTTGGCATCCCTGCTCACCGGCGTGCCCGTCACCGTCGTCGAGACCCACGACGACCCGGCGGACGCCGTCCTCTTCCCCGAGGAGGAGGCGGTCGTCGCGAACGCGGTGGCCAAGCGCCGCAACGAGTTCACCACCGTGCGGCACTGCGCCCGCACCGCGCTGGCCCGGATCGGGGTGCCGCCCGCGCCGATCCTGCCGGGGCACCGGGGCGCGCCCGGCTGGCCGGCCGGTGTCGTCGGCAGCATGACGCACTGCGCCGGGTACCGCGCGGCGGTCGTGGCCCGCGCGGACGAGGTGACCTCGCTCGGCATCGACGCGGAGCCCGGCGAGCCGCTGCGCGATCCGGACGTCCTGAACCTGGTGGCCGACGAGACGGAGCGTGCCGCGGTGGCCGCTCTCGGCTCCCGCCACCCCGCCACGCCCTGGGACCGGCTGCTCTTCAGCGCGAAGGAGTCCGTCTACAAGACGTGGTTCCCGCTGACCGGGCGGTGGCTCGGTTTCGAGGAGGCGCGGGTGGAGCTGGTGCCGGACGGCACGTTCACCGCGCGGCTGCTGGTCGAGGGGCCCGTGGTGGCGGGCGTCGAGCTGAAGGTGTTCTCGGGTCAGTGGGTGGTGCGGGACGGGATCGCGGCCACGGCCATCGTGCTGCGCTGAGACCTCGGGAAGTCAGCGCCCACCCGCGGCACCCGCGGCCTCGCCTTCGTCCCCGTCCCCGTCCCGGTCCCCGTCGGCGAGGGTCTGCCAGAACAGCTCCTCGTACTGCCCCAGCAGGCGACCGTAGCGCAGGTGCGCCGTCGTGACCCGGCCCCGGTCGAGGCCGGCCTGCACCGCGACGAGCGCCTGCCGGTCGAGGTCCGGCGCGGGCTCCGCGAAGAAGTCGAAGAACCCGCATGCCTCGTCGCCGAATCCGTAGTGGTCGCGCAGCGCGCGGGCGACGGTGGCGCAACAGGCGCCCCAGACCGCGAAGTTGGCGGTGAGCGCGAGGACGACGTCGGCCGGTTCGCCGTTCAGGGCGAGCCACGCCACGTACGCGGGGTAGGCCTGGCAGCCCGCCTGTGGTTCGTACGTCGCCGCCTCGTTCCTGCTCACCCCGCAGGCGTCGAGCAGCGGCGCGAGGCGTTCCCTGGCGAGGCTCTCGCCGTCGGCGAGGGCGTCGAAGAAGGCAGCGGATTCGAGGTCCTTGGCCTCGGCGGCCCGCCTGGTCAGGTGCTGGAAGGAGCGCCGGTCGGCGGGGATGACGTGCCGCTGCTCCAGTGCGAGGGCGGCGATCGTCCGGGCCCGCGCCCGGCCGTCGGCGATGCGCGGCACGAGGGGGTTGGCGGCCGGGTCGGAGGCCAGGCGGGCGGCCGTGGTCCGCAGGAGCTCATGTGCCGTCGGAGTCATCACACGCACCTTCCGCTGGGCGGGAACTTCTCGGCCGGACTGCTAGTTTCTACAGTGTTGTAGAAATCGGCGGGGGCCCGGACCTGCGCGCAGCGTACCGGGACCGCGTCGGACACCCCTGATTCATCGATACGTTTATGGAGTTCCCCCATGGCCCTGTGGGACCGCGTCAAGGAATCCGCATCGACGATGCAGACGCAGTTGCTGGCGAAGAAGAACGACCTCAAGAGCGGCGCCTTCCGCGACGCCAGCATGGCGATGTGCGCCCTGGTGGCGGCCGCCGACGGCACCGTGGACCCGTCCGAGCGGCAGCGCGTCGCCCAGCTCATCGGCACGAACGAGGTGTTGCAGAACTTCCCCGCGGACGACCTGCGCCGCCGCTTCGACGCGTACGTGGACAAGCTGACCGCGGACTTCGCGTTCGGCAAGGTCAGCGTGCTCCAGGAGGTCGCCAAGGCGAAGAAGAAGCCCGCGGAGGCCCGCGCGGTGATCCAGATAGGCATCGTGATCGGCGGCGCCGACGGCGACTTCGACAAGGACGAGCAGGGCGTGGTGCGCGAGGCGTGCTTCGCGCTCGACCTGCCGCCGCACGAGTTCGACCTCTAGAACTCAAGCCCGCTGCTCACACCTGCCGGACCCGCCCCGCGATCGGCCCGCTCACCGCGTCGAGACCCCCTGGCCAGGGACTCAAAGCGGCGTGGCCGCCCGCAGGATGAGGACCATCGTCACGGCGGAGTTCGCCGAGGACATCGCGGACACGGCGGTGCCGACCGCCGCGGACCACAGCGCGAGCCCCACCGCCGTGAACACGGAAGGCCGGGTGCGGGCGGACGGCGCCGGGGCGAGGAGCGCGGCGACGCGGCGCGGCACCGGTCCCGGCGCCGCGAGACCCGCGAGGGTCGGCGCGGGCACGCCCCGGGACACCATGGCCGCCTTGCCGATCGCGCGGGCGACGGCCCGCCGGTCGCGCACGGCGCCGGCCGCCGCCTCGTCGGCCCATCGCTCGGCGGCGTAGGCCACGGAGGTGCGCAGCGGCCGCAGGAAGGGGTTGGCGCGGGCCGCGAGCTGCGTGACGAGCAGGTGCCGGTGGTGCCGTGCGGAGAGGTGGGCGCGTTCATGGGCGAAGAGCGCGCGGCGCTCGGCGGACGCGAGCCGGGACAGCATGCCGGTGGTGACCACCACCCGGCCACCGGCGCGGGTCGGCAGGGCGTAGGCGTACGAAGCCTCGTCGGTGAGCACGGCGACCGAGCCGCCGCGCAGCCCTTCGAGGGCGCGGCGCCCCCTGCGGCGTACCCGCGCGTGCCGCCACAGCGTGCGCGCGCACGCCGCGCACACGGCGAGCAGCGCGGGGATCGCGACCTTCCCCGCGACCTCGTCGTAGGGGACGGCCGCCCGCACCTCGGGGTCGGACCAGCCGTCGGGCAGCGGGTTGCCCGGGAGTTGGGCCGTGCCGACGACCATCAGGAGCGCCAGACAGAGCGTGCTGCACACGGCCATCACCCCGGCGACGGCGGTGAGCAGGCGGGTCGCGGTGCGCGGGTGGAGGTGCTGCTCGGCGAGGCGGGCGATCGGCCACGCGGTCAGCGGCAGCACGAGGGGCAGGAAGACGAAGACGCCCATCAGTGGAGAACTCCCGGGCGTCAGTCGTCGGCCTCGGCGCCCGCCTGTCCGAGCAGGCCGCGCAGGAGCTCTTCGTCGTCGGGCGTGAGCGTCGTGACGAAGCTGGCGAGCACGGCCTCGCGGTCACTCTCGCCGTCGAGCACCTTGCGCATGCGGAAGGCGGCGAGCCCGGCCTCGTCCGACGCGGGCAGCCACGCGAACGACCGGCCCGCGCGCTCGCGGGTGACCACGTCCTTCGCGAGGAGGCGGGTCAGGATCGTCATGACGGTGGTGTACGCGAGGTCGCCGCCGATCCGCTCCTGCACCCAGGCGGCGCTGACGGGTCCGCGCGCGGCATGCAGCGCGGCGAGGACCTGCGACTCCAGTTCGCCCTGCGCGCGGCGGCGCAGTCGCGGCTGCCGCTCGCCCGGCCCCTCGTGCTCGTCGGCATGCGTCATGCCCGCGATCCCTCCTGCCTCTGTGTGCTCCACGGCGGACGGGGAGCGCCCTATCGTAACGGGCACCTCCGCACCACTCACTTCTACACTGCTGTAGATTTAAGAACGCCGGCTAGTAACTGATCGCAGAACTCGGACCGTAGGAGGACATCGTGGGAGTTTCCCTGGCCAAGGGCGGCAACGTCTCGCTCAGCAAGGAGGCGCCGGGCCTCACCGCCGTACTGGTCGGCCTGGGCTGGGATGTACGCACCACCACCGGCACGGACTACGACCTCGACGCCAGCGCGCTGCTCTGCGACGACTCCGGCAAGGTCGTCTCCGACCAGCACTTCGTCTTCTACAACAACCTGACGAGCCCGGACGGCTCGGTCGAGCACACCGGCGACAACCTCACCGGCGAGGGCGAGGGCGACGACGAGGCCGTGAAGGTGAATCTCGCGCAGGTGCCCGCCGACATCTCGAAGATCGTTTTCCCGGTGTCGATCCACGACGCCGAGAACCGCGGCCAGAGCTTCGGCCAGGTCCGCAACGCGTTCATCCGCGTGGTGAACCAGGCGGACGGCGTGGAGATCGCCCGCTACGACCTGTCGGAGGACGCCTCCACCGAGACCGCCATGGTCTTCGGCGAGCTCTACCGCCACGGCGCCGAGTGGAAATTCCGTGCGGTCGGCCAGGGTTATGCCAGTGGGCTGCGCGGCATCGCGACAGACTTCGGCGTGAACGTCTGACAGTTTCGAGGAGGCAGGTCATGTACGGCGACCAGGAGACGGTGCGCAGGATCCTGACGGAGCTCGGCGACACCTGGGCCGTCGTGGGCCTGTCCAACAACCGCGACCGGGCGGCGTACGGCGTCGCGGCCGTCCTTCAGCGCTTCGGCAAGCGCGTCGTGCCGATCCACCCCAAGGCGGAGACGGTCCACGGCGAGCAGGGATACGCGTCCCTGGCCGCCGTGCCGTTCCCGATCGACGTGGTGGACGTCTTCGTCAACAGCGAGCTGGCGGGCCGGGTCGCCGACGACGCGGTGGCCGCCGGCGCGCGGGCCGTCTGGTTCCAGCTCGGCGTGGTCGACGAGGCGGCGTACGACAGGACGCGCGCGGCGGGCCTGGACATGGTCATGAACCGCTGCCCCGCCATCGAGATCCCGCAGCTGGGCTAGGAGGTCCCGCGGCTGGGCCAGGAAGTCCCGCGGCTGGGCGAGGGCTGCCCGGCGGCACCTTCAGAACGGCTGGTCGGGCCAGTCCAGCAGGCGGGCGCCGATCACCGCGGTCTGGAGGGTGTAGCGGTGCACGGGGTCGGCCGGGTTGGCGCCGGTGAGCTTGTGTATGCGCTCCAGGCGGTACGTCAGTGCCCGCACGCTCAAGGAGAGGCGGCGGGCGGCCTCCGCCGCGACACAGCCCGCGTCGAAGAACGCGGCGAGCGTGTCGATGAGCGGCTGCGCTCCGCCCCGGGCCTGCCGCAGCGGGCCGAGCGTATGGACCACCAGGTCGGCCATGGCCTGCCGGTCGCGGGTCAGCACGGGGTAGACGAGCAGATCGGCGGCGTGCAGCACGGGCTCGTCGAGTTCCAGGCGTTCAGCCAGGTCGAGGGCGTTGAGCGCTTCCTCGTACGACTGGACGACACCGCCCGGGCCCGGCTGCGAGCGGCCGATGACGACCCGGCCGCCCTCGACGGCGGCGTACGCGTGCTTGGCGAAGAAGGCGAGGACCTCGCCCTGGTCGCCGGGGGCGATGCACACCATTCGGCCGTCCTTGGTGGTGACCAGGATGCTGCGGTCGCCGAACCGGCCGATGAGGGCGCGCTCGACCTCGCGGGGCACGGCGTCCCCCTCCTCGTACGCGCTCGCCCCCTGGGCGACGGCGACCGCGTGTTCGTAGGAGAGGCGCAGCCCGAAGCGTTCGGCGCGCTCGGCGAGCAGGCCCAGGTCGCTGCGTCCGTGCAGGAGGTCGTCGATGAACTCCCGCCGTGCTGCCTCCTCCTGACGGACCGCGAGGCGCTGCGCGCGTTCGTACCCCTCGGCGAACGCGTCCACGGCCTGCTCGACGGCGGCCAGCGCACTGTCCGTGGAGACCGTCCGCGCGGCGGGCCAGTGCTCGCGGGCCGCCGCCAGGTGCGCGCCCACCAGGGCCCGCAGCCCGAGCCCGGCATCGGCCGCCCGCTCCCCCAACGCCCGCCGGGAGTCCAGCTCGTCGCGGTTCAGCCTGCGCCCGGTCGCGGCCGCGGCGGCCAGAATGCGGGCATAGCCGTCGAGGTACTCGCCGGGTACGCCGTACCCCTCCACGCCTGCTCCGTCCGCCATGCCCGCCCCGATGCCGTGGTGAACCGCTGCCACCGTACTGAATGATTTGATGCCTTTTTAACGCATACGGAGTCGGTGGAGACCGACCGGGTCGCGGCCGGGTCGGATCGGGCCGCATCCGGCCGGGTCGGGGCGGAACAATCGGCGGTGCCTCGGCGTTGCAGCCGACATGCCTCTGACTGGTGAATACGAGCCCGGTACGTGGGACTGGGCGAGCAAGCAGGCCCAGCTGTACGAGAGCTCCGGCGGCAGCGCCGGGACGACTATGCAGGGAAAGCCCGTCATCCTGCTGACCTCGGTCGGCGCCCAGAGCGGGAAGCTCCGCAAGAACCCCCTGATGCGCGTCGAACACGACGGGGAGTACGCGGTGGTCGCGTCGAAGGGCGGCGACCCGGCGAACCCGTCCTGGTACCACAACCTGATCGCGAACCCGCACGTGGAGTTGCAGGACGGCCCGGTGAAGAAGGACTACCGCGCGCGGGTCGCCTCCGGCGAGGAGCGGCGGCTGTGGTGGGAGCGGGCGGTCGCGGTCTGGCCGGCGTACGACGAGTACCAGACGAAGACGGACCGGGAGATCCCGCTCTTCATCCTGACCCCGTTCGAGTCCTGACCCCGTACGAGTCCTGATCCTGTACGAGTCGAGTCCTGATCCTGTCCCGAAGCCCTGATCATCCTGGCCCTGTTCGGGCCTACCGGGCCCGGGACGCGGGGTCACCGCCGTAGGCGTCGGTCCGGCGCCCCCGGCGGCGTCCCCTCACTCCTCGCCACCCGCCTCCCGCACGAGCTCGATCGCCCGCCCCAGCGTGCCGAGCCGCGCGTCCAGCGTGTCGCCCGCCGGATAGAGCCGGACCGTGTCGACGCCCGCGGCGCACCAGACGCGCAGCCGTTCGCGGACCATCTCCTCGGTGCCGATCAACGTGGTCGCGAGGACCATCTCGTCGCTCACGAGGCCGGCCGCGCCGTCCCGGTCGCCGGCCTGCCAGCGCTCGCGGACCTCCGCGGCGACCTCGGCCCAGCCCTGCCTGCTGTAGGCGGCGTTGTAGAAATTGGTGGTGGCGGAGCCCATCCCGCCGAGGCTGAAGGCGAGTTCCTTCTTCCGGCCCGCGACCATCACGCGCAGGGCGTCCTCGTCGTCCGCGAACGCCACTTCGGCGCCCTGGCAGATGTCGAGGTCGGCGCGGGTGCGGCCGGCCGCAGCGAGGCCCGCGTCCAGATGGTCGAAGTAGGCCTCCTTGGCGCCTTCCGGCACGAAACTGGTGCCGAGCCAGCCGTTCGCGACCTCTCCCGTGAGGCGGAGCATCTTCGGGGAGAGCGTGGCGAGGTAGATCGGCAGGTCGTGCTCGGTGCGCAGCGACAGACGCATGGGCCGGGCCTCGCCGCCGGGCAGCGGGACGGTGAACTCCCGCCCCTCGTGGACGATCTTCTCGCCGGAGGCCGCCCGCCGGACGATGTCCACGGTCTCCCGCATCCGGGAGAGCGGGCGTGCGAACGGCACGCCGTGCAGCCCCTCGATGACCTGCGGCCCCGAAGGGCCGAGGCCCAGCAGGAACCGCCCTTCGGAGAGGTGCGCGAGCGTGAGGGCGGCCCTGGCGATGGCGACGGGGGTGCGGGTGCCGAGCTGGATGATCCCCGAGCCGAGCAACATGCGTTCGGTGCGGGCCGCCAAGTAGCCGAGCGGGGAGGGCGCTTCGGAGCCCCAGGCCTCGGCCACCCAGCAGATGTCCATGCCCAGCTTCTCGGCCTCGGTGACGAAGTCGACCGTCTCCCGCCAGTCCGCCCCGGACGCCTCGACCGTCGTCGACGTGCGCATCACACCCGCGCTCCTTCCGCGGTCGGCGTGCGCATCAGACCCACGCTCCTGCCGCGGTCGGCGCGCCGGCCGTGCCCTCGGCCAGTGCCTTGATCGCCTCGACCGTGGCGGTCATGCTCCGCTCGAACTCCCTCAGCCGTACGAACACGATCTTCTGCTCCTTCTCCGGCATCCGCTCGATCGCGTGGCTGAGTCCCGAGCGGCCGGGGCCGAGCCGCATCCACTGCGTCAGGAGCGTGCCTCCGTCATCCTGTGCCGTGAGGGTGAACCGCCAGAGGGCGCTGGGGTGCTCGGGGTCGTTCACCGCCCAGGCGAACTCGCGCGGCGCCTCGCACGCCACGACGTACGACGTGGTCTCCCACTCCCCCAACGACGCGTGCCTGCTGCGCCCGGTGAACCGCGCGCCGAGCGCGGGCCCGCTCGCCCCGTCCAGCCAGGCGACCGACTGCAACTCCGCGCTCAGGGCGGGCAGCAGGCCGATGTCGGAGACGAGCTCCCACACCCTTTCCGGTGACGCGGCGATCCGCCCGCTCCTCACCTCGACCGTCGGCCCGTCCGCGTAACGCGCGCCCGTCCACTCCATCGAAGACCGCCCTCCAAAGGCACCGACGAGACTTCCGCCCCTGACCTTGAGCGTTGCGTAGATGGACTTACTCGTCAAGAGTCGAGCACCGTCGTACGCGACCGCGGGGGCGCGGTGCCGTCAGCGGTTGAACCGGGCCTGCACGTCCGGGCGTTCGGCGAGGCGGGGCGGGTAACCGGGGCCGAGCCGCGGGCTCGTGTTCGCGGCCGTCATCGGTTCCCCGCAGTCGGCGCAGACGACTTCGGCGTGGCTGTCATGGCCGCAGCGGTCGTGGTGGAACACGATCGGCGCGCCTTCCTCGCCGCTCAGCCAGCGGTCGCCCCAGCTGTTCATGGCGGCGAGGACACCGAAGAAGTCGCGGCCCTTCTCGGTGAGCAGGTAGTCGTAGCGCACGGGGTCGCGCTGGTAGGCCCGCTTCTCCAGAAGGCCTTCGTCGACGAGGCGGCGCAGCCGGTCGGTCAGGGTGTTGCGGGCGATGCCCAGCTCCCGCTGGAAGGCGTCGAAGCGCTTGATGCCGTAGAACGCCTCACGCAGGACGAGCGGCGTCCACCAGTCGCCGAGCAGGTCCATCGTGCGGGCGATGGAGCACGGCCAGTTCGCAAAGGAGGTCCGCCTCATGACGCCAGCATACGAAGGTCGGTCTCAGCATGAGACCCAGCAGCAAGGAGCCGTGCCCGGGAGGGTGACGTTCGACGCAATCGGCGCCCGCCTGTTGTAAGCGGGCGCTTGGAGCTGATCGGGTACGAGGACCGGCGCCCCGGCGGGGGCCGGCCGAGCCGAGCAGTCAGGAGAACACCCCCATGACGACCGGGTACTTCACATCCGTCGACGACGTCTCGGCGCGCCTGGCCACCACCGGCTATCTGGCCTCCCCCGCCGTCGCCACGACCGTCTTCCTCGCGGACCGGCTCGGCAAGCCGCTGCTCGTGGAGGGCCCGGCCGGAGTGGGCAAGACGGAGCTGGCGAAAGCCGTCGCCGAGGTCGCGGGCGCCCGGCTCGTCCGGCTCCAGTGCTACGAGGGTGTCGACGAGTCGCGGGCGCTGTACGAGTGGAACCACGCCAAGCAGCTGCTGCGTATCACCGCGGGCCGCGACGAGTCGTGGGACGAGACGCGCACCGACATCTTCAGCGAGGAGTTCCTGCTCCCGCGCCCGCTGCTCACCGCGATCCGCAGCGACGAGCCGAAGGTCCTGCTGATCGACGAGACGGACAAGGCCGACGTCGAGGTCGAGGGGCTGCTCCTCGAAGTCCTCAGCGACTTCCAGGTCACCGTGCCGGAGCTGGGCACGATCAGCGCCGAGCGCCGCCCGTTCGTCGTCCTCACCTCCAACGCGAGCCGTGAGCTGTCCGAGGCGCTGCGCCGCCGCTGCCTCTTCCTCCACATCGGCTTCCCCGAGGAGGAGCTGGAGCGCCGCATCGTCCGCATGAAGGTGCCCGGACTCGACGAGGCGCTCGCCGCGTCGGTGGTGCGGGTGGTCGGCGCGCTGCGCGCGATGGACCTGCGGAAGGTGCCGTCGGTCGCGGAGACCATCGACTGGGCCCGTACGCTGCTCGCGCTCGGCGCCGGCACGCTGGACGAGACCGTCGTGCGCGACAGCCTGGGCGTGGTTCTCAAGCACCAGGACGACGTGCTGAAGGCCGTGGCCAAGCTCGACCTGGACGCCGTGTGACGCCCCCGCCGACCGAGGCCGGACCCGCCTCCTCCGCGCCTGGTTCTCCCCTATCCGAGTCCCCCGGCATCACCGGTCGCCTCACCGGTCTTGTCGGCACTCTCCGTTCGCACGGACTGCACATCGGGCCGGGTGAGACCGTCGACGCCGCGGCCGCCCTCGAAGTGCTCGGACTCACCGACCGCGAGCGGGTCAGGGAGGGGCTCGCCGCCGCGCTGCTCCACCGGGAGGACCAGCGCGCGGTCTTCGACCCGGTCTTCGACCTGTACTTCCCGCTGGGCGTCGGAGCGCCGGACGACGGGAGCGACCGCGTGCACGAGGGCGGCGGTGACGCCGACCGGGACGCGCTGCGGGAACGGCTCGTCGCCGCCCTCGCCGCGAACGACCAAGCGCTGCTCGGCCAGTTGGCAGGCGAAGCGGTCGACGGCTTCGGCGGTTACGGCTCCTCCTCTTCTTCTTCGGGCGCGGACGGCTCCTCGTCGGGCGCGGACGGCTGGTCGTCGTACCAGACCCTGAGCCGGCTGCGTCCGGAGACGCTGCTCACCCGGGTCCTCGCCGCCCTCCGCGCGGGCTCCACCGGGCAGGACGGGCAGGACACCGGCGAGGCGGAGTTCACCGACCGTCTCCTGGCCGACGAGGTGCGGCGCCGCATCGAGGGGTTCCGTGAGCGGGTCCGCACCGAGGCGCGCCGCCGGGTCGCCGAGCGGCGCGGCACGCAGGAGATCGCCCGCCGCGCCGTGGCGACCACCGCCGACCGCGTCGATTTCCTCCTCGCGGGCCGCGCGCACCTGGACGAATTGCGCCGGGCGGTGCATCCGTTGGCGCGCAGGCTCGCGACCCGGCTTGCCGCCCGTCGCAGACGGGCCGCGCGCGGCGGCATCGACCTGCGCCGCACGCTGCGCGGATCGCTGTCGACGGGCGGTGTGCCGATGCGCCCCGTGCTGCGCCGTCGCCGTCCCGCGCGCCCCGAACTGGTCCTGCTGTGCGATGTGTCCGGTTCGGTGGCGGGCTTCGCGAACTTCACGATGCTGCTGGTGCAGGCGTTGCACGACCAGTTCAGCAAGGTGCGCGTGTTCGCCTTCGTCAACCGCGTGGACGAGGTGACGGGGCTGGTCGCGCGCGGCGCCGCCGACCCGGCGGGCCTGAGCGCCCGGATCCTCGGGCAGGCCACCGTGACGGGCTGGCACGGGAGCAGCGACTACGGCACCTCCCTGGGAGAGTTCGCCGAGCGGTACCTCGACGCGGTCGGCCCGCGCTCGACGGTCTTCGTCCTCGGCGACGCCCGGACGAACATGAGCGACCCCAACCTCCCCGCGCTGCGGCACATCGCCGAGCGGGCCCGCCGGGTGTACTGGCTCAACCCCGAGGGGCGCTCGCAGTGGTCGACCGGGGACTCGGCGGCGTACGCGTACGCCGAGCTGGTCGAGATGCACGAGTGCCGCAACGCGCGACAGCTCAGCGGGCTGATCGCACGTCTGCTGCCCGTCTGACCATCCCCGCGAACGCGCACAGCCAGGCCGCGACCGCGATCCACAGCAGCACCCGGCCCGGCTCCCGAAGCCAGGGGACGCCCGCCGTCGCGCTCACCGAGAGCGTGGCGACGGCCGTCATGCCCATCGGGAAGACGGTGGCCCACCGCCGCACGTCGTAGCGCGGGCGCGGCCAGCGCACCTCGCTGACCAGCAGGACGAGGTACCAGGCGAGGTCCAGGGCGAGGACGAGCAGCGTCACCGTGCGCAGGACGACGTGCCAGGCGCCCGTGAACAGGGGCGCGGCCACGAGCTTCGTCCCGGCGAGCGCGGAGATCGCCAGGGCGCCGCCCGCCACCCACTGGTCGCCCGCGCCCGTCCGCAGCCCGGTGAGGTCGAACCGGGCGAAGGCCGCCGCGTACAGCACCGGACCGAGGCAGAAGAAGACGAGCGCGACGCCGGAGAGCGGGCGCGCGGGCAGGGCGAGGGCCAGGGCTCCGCAGAGCACCGCGATCCCCTGGGTGGCGACGCAGACGAGGAAGACCGCGCCCGGCATGCGGTGTCCCCAATGGCGTACGACAGCGGGCAGCAGGACCGGCCAGAGAGCGGCGGCGATCACCAGCAGGGTCACGGCGAGCGGCTGCCGGCCGAGGAGCGAGAGGCGGGTGCCCAGCACGCAGGTGGCGGCGACGGCGGTGAGGGCGGGCGGCGTGTCCGCCTCGGCCGTCCAGCGCGAGCGCCGGCGCGTCAGGCGGAACGCGAAGTCCACGGCGAGCGCGAGCCAGGCGGCCGCGGCCAGCACCAGCGCCGCGCGGGAGAGCGTCTCGTGGCCGAGGAGATGCAGGCCCACGGAGATGATCCCGGTGGCCATCACCGCGGACCCGGCCGCGGGCGGCAGCCCCGTCCACCAGGCGGTGAACCGGGCCCGGCGCGTCGTCGGCGGGCTGGGTGTCATGGCCCCAGGATCGGTCACCCGGCCCGGGTCCGCTGGCCGGGCGGGGCCGGTCGGGATCTTCCCGCGCCCCACCTGACGTGTGCCTTTTCGACGTGCGGGTACCCGGCCGCTCCGACGACGACCGGAGGAGAATCCGTGGCTGCACCCCGCAAGAACGTCTTTGTGCTCGGTCTGGACGAGGCCAATCTGCCCACCCTGAACAGCGTTCCCGACGCGGCGCAGTACCGCTTCCACCCGCTGCTCACCGTCGAGGAGCTCCAGGGCGGCGAGGTCTCCGTGCCGGAGCTGCTGGACAAGGCCCAGGGCATCCTCGACTCGTTCGACGGCAGCATCGACGCGATCGTGGGCTACTGGGACTTTCCCGTCAGCACCCTGGTCGCGATCCTGGGCGACCGCTACGGCACCCGCAGCACCAGCCTGGAGTCGGTCGTCAAGTGCGAGCACAAGTACTGGAGCAGGCTGGAGCAGCAGAAGGTGATCGACGAGCACCCGCGCTTCGGCCGGGTCGATCTCGACGCCGACGATCCGCGGCCGCCGGAGGGTGTGCGGTTCCCGATGTGGCTCAAGCCGGCGCTCTCCTATTCCTCGGAGCTGGCCTACAGCGTCAAGGACATGGACGAGTTCCGGGAGGCCGTGGCCCGGATCAAGGAGGGCATCAGCCGGGTCGGGCGCCCCTTCGAGTACATACTCCAGCAGCTCGACCTGCCCCCTGAGATGGACGGGGTGGGCGCGCAGGTCTGCCTCGCCGAGGAGGCGATATCGGGCGTCCAGGTCGCCGTGGAGGGGTACGTCCACCGGGGCGAGGTCACCGTCTACGGCGTCCTCGACTCCATCAACTACCCCGACTCCTCCTGCTTCCTGCGCCACCAGTACCCGTCCGGCCTGCCGGAGCCCGTGGTGCGGCGGCTGCACGACGTGTCGAAGCGGGTGATGCGGCAGGTCGGCATGGACTCGGCGACGTTCAGCATCGAGTACTTCTACGACCCGGCGACGGACGCCATCAATCTTCTGGAGATCAACCCCCGGCACTCCCAGTCGCACGCTGAGCTCTTCGCGTACGTCGACGGCGTCCCCAACCACCACTGCATGGTCAGTCTCGCCTTCGACGAGGACCCGGCGCTGCCCTATCGCGAGGGGCCGTACGCGACGGCGGCCAAGTGGTACTACCGGTGGTTCGCCGACGGCGTGTCGCACCAGGTGCCGACGGCCGAGGAGATCGAGCGGATCGAGCGCGACAACCCGGGCGTGCACATCGATGTCCTCGCCGAGGAGGGCAGGAAGCTGTCCGAGGTCACCGATCAGGACAGCTACAGCTACGAGCTGGCCCACATCAGCACCGGCGGCGACAGCGAAGAGGATCTGCGGCGCAAGTACGACCGGTGCGTGGCCGCGCTGGGGCTCGCCTTCGACGAGACCGAGCCCGGCGGCCGCGACCAGACCAACGACTGACCGGCACACCGAACCACCCCGCACCACCCGTCGGCCCCGGCGGGACAGCAACTGAGAGGACGGCCCCGCACCATGCGTTACGTGGGCAATCTCCCGTACGCGACGAAAGAGGAAGAGCACGTCGTCATCCCGATGTCCGACGGCGTCCGGCTGTCGGCCCGCGTCTGGCGGCCCACGGCGTCGGACGACGACCCGGTGCCCGCCATCCTGGAGTACATCCCGTACCGCAAGCGCGATCTGAGCTCGCAGCGCGACTCGATCCACCACCCCTACATCGCGGGGCACGGGTACGCGTGCGTGCGGGTCGACCTGCGCGGCACCGGCGAGTCCGAGGGCGTGCTCACCGACGAGTACCTGGAGCAGGAGCAGACCGACGCCGAGGAAGTCCTCGCCTGGCTGGCGGAGCAGCCCTGGTGCGACGGCACCACCGGCATGATGGGCATCTCCTGGGGCGCGTTCGCCGCACTCCAGGTCGCCGCCCGGCAGCCCGAGAGCCTCAAGGCGATCGTCATCTCGTCGTTCACGGACGACAGGTACGCCGACGACATGCACTACATGGGCGGGGCGATGCTGTCGGACAACCTCGCCGAGGCGGGCACCATGTTCGCCTACGCCACCTGTCCCCCGGACCCCGCGGTGGTCGGCGACCGGTGGCGCGAGATGTGGCGGGAGCGGCTCGACCACGCCCGGCCCTGGGTCCTCGAGTGGCTGCGCCACCAGCGCCGCGACGCGTACTGGAAGCACGCCTCCGTCTGCGAGGACTACCAGGCCGTGCGCTGTCCGGTCCTCGCCTCCAGCGGCTGGGCGGACGGCTACTCCAACGCCGTGACCCGGCTGCTCGCCCATCTCGACGTGCCGCGCAAGGGCCTCGTCGGCCCCTGGTCGCACAAGTATCCGCACCTGGGCGAGCCCGGCCCCGCCATCGGTTACCTCCAGGAGGTCGTGCGCTGGTGGGACCACTGGCTCAAGGGCGAGGACAACGGCGTGATGGAGGGCCCGATGCTGCGGGCCTGGATGCAGGAGAGCGTGCCGCCCTCCACCTCGTACGAGGAGCGGCCCGGGCGCTGGGTCGGCGAGCCGGACTGGCCCTCGCCCCACATCCAGCAGGTCAGCCGTCCGCTGGCGCGGCACCGCATCGTCATGGACGGCGAGGCGCCCGGGGACGAGGTGCCCGCGGGCGAGGCGATGACGGTGCAGTCCCCGCTCTCCGTGGGTCAGTTCGCCGGGAAGTGGGCGTCCTACAACGCGCCGCCGGACCTGCCCTACGACCAGCGCGAGGAGGACGGCGGGTCGCTCGTCTTCGACTCGCCCGAGCTCACCGAGACCGTGGAGATCCTCGGCTCGCCCTCCGTCGAACTGGACCTGTCGGTCAGTGAACCGGTGGCCACCGTCGCCGCCCGCATCTCCGACGTCGCCCCCGACGGACGCGCCACGCGGGTCACGTACGGCGTGCTCAACCTGACCCACAGGGACGGCACGGGCCAGCCCGAGCCGCTCGAACCGGGCCGCCGCTACCGCGCGACCCTCCAGCTCAACGGCGTCGCCCAGTCCTTCCCGCCCGGCCACCGGATCCGGCTCTCCCTGTCGACGTCCTACTGGCCGCTGGCCTGGCCCCCACCGCGCCCCGTGGTGCTCAGCGTGTACGAGGGGTCCAGCGCGCTGCGGCTTCCGGTGCGGCCGACGGCGGAACCGGACAACGCGCCCCAGCGGCCCTTCGGCGAACCCGAGGGCACCCCGCCGCTCGCCACCACCCGGCTCTCCCCGCCGGAGCAGCGCTGGGAGGTCAAGCGCGACCTGGTCGGATACGACTCCTCGCTGGAGATCGTCAAGGACCGCGGCATGGTGCGCTACGACGAGATCGGACTCGACGTCGGCTGCCGGGCGTACGAGCGGTACACCGCGACCGGGGACGACTTCACCTCGGTGGGCGGCGAGTCCGACTGGACGATGCGGTTCCGGCGGGACGACTGGGACGTCAGCGTGCGGACCCGCACCGTGCTGCGGTGCGACGAGGAGAACTTCTTCGTCGACGCGACCTTGGACGGCTACGAGGGCGAGCGGCGCGTCTTCTCCCGCACCTGGAACGAAACCCTGCCGCGCGACCTGCTCTGACCTGCGCCCGCCCGACCCGACCGCACGCGCGCAAAGCCGCCCGCCGGTCCTCCGCCCGGCCCTGGCCGGCGGCGCGGCGGCCGGGTTTGGCGCACAGGCCGGGGGAGACTCGCACTCACGCACGCCGAGACCTTGGAGGCTGCCATGTACACCGTCACGGATGCCGCATGAACGACATGAAGACACCCGGTGCGCTGCCGGGCCGCCCCGAGTCGTACTGGATGGACACCAGCGCGTCGACGTCCCACCCGCCCCTGACCGAGGACATCGAGGTCGACGTCGCCGTGGTCGGCGGCGGCGTCGCGGGGCTGAGCACGGCGTGGGAACTCGCCCGCGCCGGCCGGTCGGTCGCCGTCCTGGAAGCCGACCGCATCGCCGCCGGAGTCACCGGCTACACCACCGCCAAACTCACCGCCCTGCACTCCCTCGTCTACGAGCAGCTGCGCCGCACACGCGGCCCGGAGGGCGCCCGCCTGTACGCGGAGTCGCAGCAGCGGGCGGTGGAGCACGTGGCGGCGGTCTCCGCCGAGCTCGGCATCGACTGCGACCTGGAACGCGCACCGGCCTTCACCTACACGACGCGCGCCGACCGCACCGACGAGCTGCGGGCCGAGGCCGCCGCGGCCCGGGAGGCCGGCCTCGCCGCCACCTACACGGAGGAGACCGGCCTGCCCTTCCCCGTCGCGGGTGCGGTGCGCGTCGAGGACCAGGCGCAGTTCCACCCCCGCTCCTATCTGCTCGCGCTCGCCGACGACCTGCTGGCGCGCGGCGGTGTCATCCACGAGCGGACCCGGATCACCGGCCTGCGCGAGGGTTCGCCGTGCACCGTGACCTCCGAGTCCGGGCACACGGTCACCGCGCGGGCCGTCGTCGTCGCCACGCACTACCCGGTCTTCGACCGTGCCCTGCTCTTCGCCCGGCTCTCCCCGCGGCGCGAGCTCGTCGTCGCCGCTCCCCTGGCGCCCGGCCAGGACCCGGGCGGCACGTACATCACGCAGGACGAGGGCAAGCGCTCGGTGCGCACCGCGCCCTACGGCCGTGACGGTGGGCGGCTCCTCATCGTCACGGGCGACAGCTTCACGCCGGGCACCGGCGACCCCGCCGAGGGATTCCGCACCCTGGACACGTGGATGCGGGAACGCTTCGACGTCGCGGAGACGGCCTACCGGTGGGCGGCCCAGGACAATGACCCCACCGACACCGTCCCCATGGTCGGCCCCTTCCACCCCGGCGCCCGGCACACCTATGTGGCGACCGGGTTCGGCGGCTGGGGCATGAGCGGCGGCGTCATGGCGGGTCAGCTGCTCACCGGGCTGATCTGCGGCGAGAAGCCGCCGTGGGCCGAGCTGTACGACCCGCGCCGCCTGTGGAGCGCCGTACGGGAGATGCCGTCCCTGCTGAGCACACAGGCGGAGGTCGCACGCCACTTCGTCGGCGACCGGCTCCGCCCGACCCACGTCGACTCCGTGGACGAGATCCCCGCGGGGTCCGGTGCGGTGGTCCGCGTCGAGGGGCGGCGCTGCGCGGTGCACCGCGACGAGTCGGGCGCGCTGCACGCGGTCTCCGCGCGCTGCACCCACCTCGGCTGCCTGGTCTCCTTCAACGAAGCCGAGACGACGTGGGAGTGCCCCTGCCACGGCTCCCGGTTCGCCACCGACGGCTCGGTCCTCCAGGGCCCTGCGACCCGTCCCCTGGAGCCGCGCGAATTGCCCGGCTCATGAGGTCCGGGGCGGTGTCCCACCGGTCAGGGGCGCGGGCAGGTCGCCGGGCGTGCCCGTGCGGGCGAAGGTGAGCCACGCGGCGCGCAGCGCCCTGCCGAGCCGGTCGGTCTCCTGCCACGGCGTCGCGCCCAGCATGGGGGCCGACCGCCAGGCGTCGCGCGTCCCGAAGAGCAGGGGCAGTTCGAGGCAGTGGGTGGCGCCGAACGGGGATCCGGCGGGGCGCCAGTCGATGCGGTACGAGTGCACCCGGGCGCCGGCCCGCGCCAGGCGCTCCCCGTAGCGGGTCAGCGGCTCCTCGTACACCTCGCGGGTGCGCACCGCCGGGTCCTCGCCGTCGCCGAGGAACGCGGTCATGTCGTCGGCGTTCCAGCCGTACAGGACGTCGAGACCGCGTACGTTCTCGTCCAAGGGGGCGCCCGGCGGCGGGAGGGGCGCGGCTCCTTCGACGGGGATGAAAGCGGGCTCCATCCGCCGGCCCGCCGTGCGCAGGTGAACGGCTGCCGTCTCCCTCTGGGCCGCCAGGATCGCGGGCACGTCGGCCGTGCGCGGGTCCGTGCCGAGGGCGTCGGCGAAGACCTGCCCGAGCGCCAGGGACTCCTTGTGGGGGCGGGCGGTGATCTCCAGCGGGGCGCTCTGAAGGACGGCCCTGCGGAACAGGCCGCGTGCCTCGGGCAGTTCCATCAGGAGGCGTATGGAGATGCCGCCCGCGGACTGGCCGATCACGGTGACGTTCGTGGGGTCGCCGCCGTAGTCGGCGATGTGCGTGGCCACCCAGCGCAACGCCTCCACCTGGTCGTAGAGGCCGAGGTTGCCCTCGCTCACCCCGTCGAGGCAGAGGTAACCGAGCGCTCCGAGGCGGTAGTTGACGCCGACGACGACCACATCGCCCTCGGCCGCGAGGACTCCCCCGTCGTACCAGTCCATGAGGCCCGCGCCGGTGGCGAACCCGCCGCCGTGCAGCCACACCAGCACCGGCCTGGCCCCCGCGTCCAGGGCCGGAGTGGCGATCGCCAGGTTGAGGCAGTCCTCGCCCTGCGGGTGGCTGTCGGAGGGCGGGCCCATCACGAAGTCGAGCCTGGAGGCGGGTTGCGGACAGATCTCGCCGCCGCTGGGGCGCGGGTCCGTTACCGGCCGGGGCCGGGCGAAGCGTTCGGCGGTGGCGTAGCGGATCGGTCCCGTACGGATCACTTCCGTACCGGACGGTGTGGTGTCGTCGCGCATGCTTCCGCACCTTCCGTGGTGACTACACATAACACGGCGAAGTCTCCGTCACCGGAGGGCGATGCGCCACCAGTTCGAGCCGACGGTCGACCGTCCGTTGCGTGGCTGGACGACTGCGCGTCACGCGAGTGCGGCGCCCTCCGTAACGGGCCCCGGTCTCCCCCGCCCCGCCTGGGCGGCCCCTGGTATGTCGTGGTGGATCGGTGTCCGCGAGCCGGTCAGCGGCAGGCCGGTGCCGCCCTGCCGTGCCGCGACGATCTCCGCCGCGATGGACAGGGCGGTCTCCTCGGGCGTACGGGCCCCGAGGTCGAGGCCGATCGGCGAGTGGAGCGCGGCCAGTTCGTCCTCGGTGACGCCCTCCTCGCGCAGGCGGCGGTTGCGGTCCTCGTGGGTGCGGCGGGAGCCCATCGCGCCGACGAACGCGACGGGCAGCCGCAGCGCCGCCGCGAGGAGCGGCACGTCGAACTTGGCGTCGTGGGTGAGGACGCACAGGACGGTGCGGCTGTCCGTGGCGGTGCTCCGGAGATAGCGGTGCGGCCACTCGACCACGACGTCGTCGGCCTCCGGGAAGCGGGCCGGGGTGGCGAAGACGGGGCGGGCGTCGCAGACCGTCACGTGGTAGCCGAGAAACTTGCCCGCGCGGACCAGGGCCGCCGCGAAGTCGACGGCACCGAAGACGATCATGCGGGGCGGTGGCACGCTCGACTCGACGAGGACCGTCACGGTGCTCCCGCAGCGCGTACCGCTCTCGGAGACGACGAACTCGCCGGTGCGGCCGGTCGCCAGCAGGGCGCGGCTCTCCGCCACCGCCGTCCGGTCCAGCTCCGGATGCCCGCCGAGTGTCCCTTCGTACGCCCCCTTGCTCCCCTCGTCCCCCTGCGGGGCGACCAGGAGCGGTCTGCCGAGGAGTTCGGCGGGGCCCTCGAACACGCGGGCCAGGGCCACGGACCCGCCGCGGACGGCGGCGGACAGGGCGGTGGCGAACACCGCCCTGTCCGGCGCGGCCGCGGTCACCGGGGTGACCAGGACCTCGATGACCCCGCCGCAGGTCAGGCCGACGGCGAAGGCGTCCTCGTCGCTGTAGCCGAACCGCTCGACGGTGGCTTCGCCGTCCTGGAGGGCCTGGACGCACAGGTCGTAGACCGCCGCCTCGACGCAGCCGCCGGAGACCGAGCCGATGACGGTGCCCCCGGCGTCGACGGCCAGGGCGGCGCCGGGACCCCGCGGTGCGCTGCCGCCGACGCTCACGACGGTGGCGACGGCGAAGTCCCGGCCCTCCTCGACCCATTGGTGCAGGTCGTCGGCGATGTCAAGCACGGGGCGCGGCCCCCGCGAGCAGGACGCGGTCGGGGCGGATCGGGAGGGTTCGGTGGCGGACGCCCGTCGCGTGCCAGACCGCGTTGGCGACCGCGGCCGCGGCGCCGACGATCCCGATCTCCCCGACGCCCTTGATGCCCACCGGGTCGTCCGCGTCCGGGTCGGCCACCCAGTCCGCCTCGATGTGCGGCACGTCGGCGTGCGTGGCGATGTGGTAGCCCGCGAGGTCGGGGCCCACGAGACCGCCCGACGCCGCGTCCCTGACCGCCTCCTCGTGCAGCGCCATGGACAGGCCCCACGTCATGCCGCCGATCAGCTGGCTGCGCGCGGTCAGCGGATTGACGATCCGTCCCGCGGCGAAGATGCCGAGCATGCGCCGCACCCGCACCTCGCCGCTGGTGACGTCCACGGCGACCTCGGCGAACTGGGCGCCGAACGCGTGCCGTTCCTTCTGGCTGAGCGCACCGATGGCCGCACTGGTGTCCGAGCGTGCGGTGATCCCCTCCGGCGGGATGTGTCCGCCGGGGACCAGCTTCTCGCGCAGCTCGCGCGCCGCGAGCGTGACCGCCCAGCCCCAGGACCGGGTGCCCATGGAGCCGCCTGCGATCATCGCGGGCCCGAAGTCGCTGTCACCGATGTGGACGCGGACCCGGTCCGGGGCGACCTCGAGGGCGTCCGCGGCGATCAGTGTGAGGGCGGTCCGCGCGCCGGTGCCGATGTCCGCCGCGGTGATACGCACGGTGTAGGTGCCGTCGGCCTCCGCCGTCACGCCCGCGGTGCTCGGGGCGACGAGCACCGGGAAGGTGGCCGCGGCCGTGCCGGTGCCGAGCAGCCAGCGTCCGTCGCGGCGCAGACCGGGGCGCGGATCGCGGTCCGCCCAGCCGAACCTGCGGGCGCCCTCGTCGAAGCACGCCAGCAGATTGCGGCTGCTGAACGGCAGGCCGGAGACCGGACCGACCTCCGGTTCGTTGCGGGTCCGCAGCGCGATCGGGTCCAGGCCGCACTTCTCGGCGAGCTCATCGAGCGCCGACTCCACCGCGAAGGAGCCGGGTGCCTCGCCGGGGGCGCGCACCCAGGTCGGTGTCGGCACGTCGAGGCGTACGACACGGTTGACGGTGTGGTGCGCGTCGGCGGCGTACATCGAGCGGCCGAACCCGGCGCTCTCCTCGACGAATTCGTGGACGGTCGACGACAGGCTCTGTGCCTGGTGGTCGAAGGCCAGCAGCCGCCCGTCGGGCTCGGCGCCGAGCCGGACGCGCTGCGTGGTGGGGCTGCGGTAGCCGACGAGGGAGAACATCTGGCGGCGCGTCATGACGACGCGGACGGGCCGGTCGAGGGTGGTCGCCGCCATCACGGCGAAGACCTGGTGGATCCGCAGTCCCTTCGATCCGAAGGCGCCGCCGACGTGCTCGGACCTCACCCGCACCGATGCCGGGTCGAGGGAGAACAGCTTCGCCAGTTCGTCCGCGACCCAGGTGCTGCCCTGGTTGGAGTCGACGATGTCGAGGCGGCCGTTGTCCCAGCGGGCGGTCGCGGCGTGCGGCTCCATCGAGCTGTGGTGTTCTTCTGGGGTGCTGTACTCGGCGTCCACGACGTGCGTGGAGGCGGCGAGCCGGGACTCCAGATCGCCCTTCTCCTTGCGCATGCCGTCGCCGTCCGGCGTGTACGTGCCCGGCCGGCCGAGGGAGAACGCGACGTCGTGCGGCTCCTGGTCGTACTGGACCACCAGGGCCTCGGCGGCCTCCCTCGCCTGTTCGGGCGTCTCGGCGACGACCAGCGCCACCGGCCAGCCCACGAAGGGCACCCGGTCGTGCTGGAAGGCCTCGACGACCGGGTCGGGCCGCCCGAGCATGCCCACGTAGTCGGCGTCGACCCGCGGCGCGTTCCCGTGGTGCAGCACGGCGAGGACGCCGGGCATCGCGAGGACGGCCGCGGAGTCGATCGAACGGATGCGGCCGCGGGCGATCGTGGACAGCGCCAGCCAGCCGTGGGCGAGGTCGGCGAAGGGGATCTCTCCGGCGTAGCGGGCCGCGCCGGTGACCTTGTCGCGGCCCTCGACGCGGGTGTGCGCGGTGCCGACGGCACCGGTGGTGGCCGTGGTCGTTGTCGTCGTCGCGGTCATCGAAGCGCCTCCTCGGTGAGTTCGGTCAGCAGGGCCACGACGAGGTTGCGCGTGAGCGTCACCTTGTAGCCGTTGTCGGGCAGCGCGCGGGCGGCGGCCAGTTCGGCGTCGGCCGCGGCGGCGAAGGCCCCGGCGCTCGCCGGGCCGCCCATCAGCACCCGCTCGGCCTCCCGGGCACGCCACGGCCGGGAGGCGACCGCGCCGATGCCGACGCGCACGTCCCGTACGACACCGTCCCGCACGTCGAGGGCGGCGGCGATCGAGCCGATGGCGAACGCGTACGAGGCGCGCTCGCGCACCTTGCGGTAGCGGGAGACGGCCGCGACCGGGGCGGGCGGCAGGGTGACGGCCGTGATGAGCGCGCCGGGCGGCAGCGCGGTCTCCAGGTGCGGGGTGTCGCCCACGGGCAGGTAGAAGTCGGTGATCGGCAACTCGCCTGGGCCGTCGGCCGTTTCGTAGTGGACGACGGCGTCGAAGGCGGTGAGGGCCACGCCCATGTCGGAGGGGTGGACGGCCACGCAGTGCTCGGTGGCGCCGAGGATCGCGTGGTTGTGGTGCACGCCCTCGATGGCGGAGCAGCCGGTGCCGGGCGCGCGCTTGTTGCAGGGCTTGCTCAGGTCGGTGAAGTAGCCGCAGCGGGTGCGCTGGAGGAGATTCCCGCCGACCGTCGCCATGTTGCGCAGCTGGCCGGAGGCGCCCGCGAGGACCGCCTGCGCCAGCGCCGGGTAGCGGCGGCGCACGTCGGGGTGGGCGGCGAGATCGCTGTTGGTGACGGTGGCGCCGACGCGCAGGCCGCCGTCCTCGGTGGTCTCGATCCCGTCCAGGGGCAGTTCGCGGATGTCGACGAGGAGGGCGGGCCGCTCCACGCCGGTCTTCATCAGGTCGACGAGGTTGGTGCCGCCGCCGAGATAGCGGGCGTCGGGGTCGGCGCCGAGCACGGCGACCGCACCGGGCACGTCATGTGCGCGCTGATAACCGAAGTCCCTCATGCGGTGGCACCTTCCTCGGCGCTCGAGGCCTTCGCGACGGCCTGCACGATCGACACGTACGCGCCGCAGCGGCAGAGGTTGCCGCTCATCCGCTCGCGGATCTCCTCGGCGGTGAGCTCGGGCACGCCCGCCTCGGGCCGCACGTCGGTGGTGGCGGCGCTCGGCCAGCCCGCCGCGTGCTCCTCCAGGACGCCGAGCGCGGAACAGATCTGCCCCGGGGTGCAGTAGCCGCACTGGTAGCCGTCGAGGTCGAGGAAGGCCTGCTGGACGGGGTGCAGCCGGTCGCCGTCCGCGACGCCCTCGATGGTGGTTATCTCGCGCCCCTCGGCGGCGACCGCGAGCTGGAGACAGGAGACGGCCCGGCGGCCGTCGATCAGCACCGTGCAGGCCCCGCACTGGCCTTGGTCGCAGCCCTTCTTGGTGCCGGTCAGATCGAGTCGCTCGCGCAGCGCGTCGAGCAGGGTGGTGCGGTGGTCGACGGTCAGTGTGTGCTTCTCACCGTTGATGTTCAAGGTGAGGGCACTGGACGTCGATGGAGCCATGAGCAGCCTTCTTTCGCGAATCGCGTCGAACGAGGCGGTCCCGGCGCAAGGTGCGGGAGGAGATGGCGCTGTACAGGAAGGGAGACCCTGTCGCTGTGGCGGCGGGGGTCCCCAGGGGCCGTGACTGCCGCTATGGTGACCCTAAGCGGACAGCCGTCCGTTAACCGTCGAACTTAGCGGACAGTTGTCCGCTCAGCAAGGCACTACAGGGCAGCGTTGCGCCGCGTGATGGACCGAAGGAGAGCGAAATGGGCCGGCACAAGGACGCGCCCTTGCGCTCGGACGCGCAGCGCAACCGCGAGCGCATCCTCGAAGTGGCCCTCGCGGAGCTGACGCGGGCGAGCGACGCGCCGCTCAGTGCCATCGCGAAGAAGGCGGGCGTCGGACAGGGCACGTTCTACCGCAACTTCCCCAACCGGGAGTCGCTCGTCCTCGAGGTGTACCGCTACGAGGTCCAGCAGGTCTCCGACGCCGCCTGCCAGTTGCTGGAGACCCGGGCCCCGGACCGGGCCCTGCGGGAGTGGATGGACCGCCTCGTCCGGTACGCGATGGCGAAGGCGGGCCTCGCCGACGCGATCCGCAAGGCCACGAGCACGCTCGGCAGCCTGGCCGGGGTGGGCCCCGGCCCGCTGACCGAGGCCATCGAGCACCTGCTGCGAGCCAACGAGGAAGCGGGCACCATCCGGCCGGGCGTCACCCCCGACGACTTCCTGCTCGCCATCGCCGGCCTCTGGCACATCGACCCGCACAGCGACTGGGAGGCGCGGGCCGGCCGCCTCATGGATCTCGTCATGGACGGGCTGCGGGCGGGCGCGCCCGGCCGCTGAGCCCCCTCCGACCCGGTATCGGTTTTCCGATACCTGCCATTGGTTTCCTCATTGGATACCTATGCCCGGACGATTTACCGTCGAGAACATCGCCGCACTGACGCTCTGGATACAGAACGTCAGCGCGACCGGAACGTCAGCCCCTCCCCCGGAGAGCACCCCATGTCGAAGATCCTGTTCGTAGTCACCGGCGTCGATCACTGGACGCTCGCCGACGGCACCCGGCACCCCACCGGCTTCTGGGCCGAGGAGGCCGTCGCCCCGTACGAGGCGGTCAAGGCCGCGGGCCACGAGGTCGTCGTCGCCACCCCGGGCGGCGTCGTGCCCACCGTCGACCGGGGCTCCCTCGCCCCGGACGCCAACGGCGGGCAGGAAGGCGCCGACCGGGTCGCCGCCTCCCTCGCCGCGTTCACCGAGCTCCTGCACCCGGTCACGCTGGCGGACGTGGACCTCGACGACTACGCCGCCGTCTTCTACCCGGGCGGCCACGGCCCCATGGAGGACCTCGCCGTCGACGCCGACTCCGGCCGGCTGCTCACCCGCGCCCTGGAGAGCGACAAGCCGCTCGGCATCGTCTGCCACGCCCCGGCCGCGCTCCTGGCGGCCGTCTCCGCCGACGGCACCCCCGCCTTCGCGGGCCGCCGCCTCACCGGCTTCACCAACGCCGAGGAGACCCAGGCCGGACTCGCCGACCGGGCCGCGTGGCTGCTCCAGGACCGGCTGGTCCAGGGCGGCGCGGACTTCCAGGAGGGCGAGCCCTGGGCCCCGCACGTCGTGGTCGACCGCAACCTCGTCACCGGCCAGAACCCGGCGTCCTCCGCCCCGCTCGCCGACGAACTGCTCAAGAAGCTGGCCTGACCCCATGGGCACCGACCGGCTCGACGAGGTCCTCGACGCCGCCTACGACTGCCTCAGGCGGTACGGCGTGCGACGCACCACGATGGACGACATCGCCACCGCCATGGGCGTGTCCCGGTCCGCTGTCTACCAGTACGTCCGCGGCAAGGACGACGCCTTCCGCAGGCTCGCCGGGCGCCTCCACGAGCAGGCGCTGCGGCGGGCCGAGGAGGCCGCCGCCGCGGACGCGCCCTACGCGGACCGGCTGCACGGCGTCCTGGCCGCCAAGCTCGACCTGGTGCTCCAGCTCGCCGGGGACTCCCCGCACACCGCCGAGCTGATCGACGAGAAGACCCGGCTCTTCGGCGACATCTGCACGTCGTTCACCGCCGACCTGCGCTCCCTGCTGACCGGCCTCTTCACCGAGGCGGGCACGGCCGCCGCAGTCGGCCCGGAGCAGGCCGCCGACATCTGTGTCGCCCTGGTCGTCGGCCTGGAGTCGGCGCCCGACCCGCGGGGCCTGCTGCCCCCGGCCACGGATGCCCTCGCCGTGGGCCTGCTCGGCTCGGACGCGCCCGCGTGACGTCCTTGTACGCCTTGTGACGCCCTGCTGAACCGCACACCACCTGTACCGCAGCACCTGTACCGCAGCACCACCTGTACCGCACCCCCTGAGGACTCCCCCCATGACCACCGATGTCACCCTCACCGATCAGACCGCGGCCCTCGTCGCCCGCCTGCGCGCCACCTTCGCCACCGGCCGCACCAAGCCCCTCGCCTGGCGGCAGGAGCAGCTGACCCGGCTGCGCGCGCTGTTCAACGAGAACCGCGAGGCCATCGCCGACGCGCTGCACAGCGATCTGCGCAAGCCCCGCCCCGAGGCGTACGGCGCCGAGGTCGACCTGCCCGTCCACGAGATCGACCACACGCTGGCGCACCTGGCCGAGTGGCTCGCTCCGCAGCCGCTCGACCAGGCCTCCCTCGCCGGCCTGCCGGCGGACTCCACGGCCGGTACGCAGTACGAGCCGCTGGGCACCGTGCTGGTCATCGCGCCCTGGAACTACCCGGTGCAGCTCTCCCTCGTGCCGGTCGCGGGCGCCCTCGCCGCGGGCAACACCGTCCTCCTCAAGCCGAGCGAGCTCGCCCCGGCCACCTCGGCGCTCATGGCCGACCTCGTACCCCGCTACCTGGACCCGGAGGCCGTCGCCGTCGTCGAGGGCGGCGTGCCCGAGACCACGGCGCTGCTCGCCCAGCGCTTCGACCACATCTTCTACACCGGCAACGGCACGGTCGGCCGCATCGTGATGCGCGCCGCCGCCGAGCACCTCACCCCGGTCACCCTCGAACTGGGCGGCAAGTCGCCGGTGTTCGTCGACCGCGACGCGGACGTCACCGTGGTGGCCGCGCGCCTCGCGGACGCCAAGTTCCGCAACGCCGGGCAGACCTGCGTGGCCCCGGACTACGTCCTGACCGACCCGGCCACCGCCCGCGCCCTGGAAGTCGCGCTCGCCGAGGCCGTGGAGCGCCTCTTCGGTGCCGACCCGCAGTCCTCCCCGGCGTACGGGCGGATGGTGAACGAGCGGCACTTCGACCGCGTCTCCGCACTGCTCGGTTCCGGTACGACGGCGTTCGGCGGCCGGACCGACCGGGACGACGTGTACATCGCGCCGACCGTCCTGACCGGTGTGACGGCGGACGACCCCGTCATGCGCGAGGAAATCTTCGGCCCGGTGCTGCCCATCGTGGAGGTCGAGGGCCTGGACGAGGCGATCGCCTTCATCAACGACCGCGACAAGCCGCTCGCCCTGTACGGCTTCACGGAGAACGAGACGACCCGGCGCCGCCTCGCCGCCGAGACCTCGTCCGGCGGGCTCGGCTTCGGACTGCCCATGGCACATCTGCGCGTGTCGGAGCTGCCGTTCGGCGGTGTCGGCGAGAGCGGCATGGGCAGCTACCACGGCCCGCACTCCCTCGCCGCGTTCAGCCACCGCCGCGCCCGCCTGGATGTGCCGCTGGGCTAACCGGCCCGGAAGGCGACCGCTCCGTAGTGGGCCCTGGGGGCGCTGGTGGTGAGGGCCCAGTAGCGGTCGCCGTAGGACCAGTGCCACCACTCGGTGGGGTAGTTCACGAGGCCCGCAGTGGCCAGGGCCGCGACGAGCGTGCGGCGGTTGCGGCGGGCGGCGGCGGAGATGCGGTCGGTGTCCGTGTAGCAGGCGCCGTCGCTCTCCTCGGGGCTCGCGTTCACCGGTGTGCCCAGGTCGAGTTCCGTGCCGTTCGCGGTGCACAGGGTGATGTCGACGGCGGCGCCCGCGACGTGCGGGGCCACCTCGGGCGGTGACAGGGACCGGCTCGCCTGGTGGTGGAGGTGGTCGTCCGACCAGTCGGGGTGGGCCCGTCTCAGTTCGGCCGCGTACTCCTCGAAGTACTTGATCTGGAGGTCGATCGGCCGGTAGCCCTCGGTGATCAGCAGGCGGAGGCCCTCGGGCAGCAGCCGGGCGGCGCGGGCGAGCCGCCACGTGACGCCCTCGCGTAGCTGGGCGTAGGCGCCGGCGGGATCGGCGAGGCGGTCGTCGACGTCCACGAACGGCAGGTGGCGCAGGTCGACGAGGGCTTCGCCGCAGTCGTGGACGGGCATGTCGACGACGCGGGGGTCGCTCATCAGGATGATCGGCGGCATGCTCGGCTCCCCCTGCTACGGAAGTCTTCGCGGCGGGCACGGCTCCGGGGACGGGTTGTCGCCCGCCCCCGGAGTCCCCCGGTCTTGCCGTGGCTCCACCGCGCCCTTGCCGTGGCTCCACGCGCCGCAGGCCCATACGGCCGACTGCCTCGGTCGTATGGGCCGTGAGCGCAACAGTGGCCTTTCCCCCGATAGTCCCCCGTTGTTTCCCCCGTGACCGTCGGCCTCACTGCGCCGCCGACACGTAGAGCGTGACGCACGCCGCTGCAAGTTCTCTGCAAATCCGCCCCAAGTGGGCTTGTGGTGCCGGTGGTTCGGGTGCCCGGTCAGTCGTGCCCGGGCAGTTCTCGTTGTGCCCGGTCAGTTCTCGTGGCGCTCGCGCGCCTCGTACGCCGTGAAGATCTCCCGTGCCTCCGCGCGCAGCGCGGTCGCCTCCGCCCGCGCGCCCGCGGCCTCCCGCGCCGCCGCGAGACCGCGCAGCGTGCGGGCGCGGGCCAGCGGGAGCCCGAGGGCCTCCCAGAGGTCGGCCGCCTCGGTGAGGAACTGCTCGGCGGCGGCGACGCGGCCCGCGGCGAGTTCGCACTCGCCGATGGTGCGCAGGGCGAGCGCCTCGCCGAAGCGGTCGTGGTGTGTCCGGCAGGTGTCGAGGACGCCGCGCAGCTCGGCGGCGGCCTCGTCGGGGCGGCCGAGCCGCATCCGGCACTTGGCCCTGGCCTGCACGGCGTACGCCGACATCAGCGAGTCCCCGATGGAGGAGAGCAGCGTCACCGCCCGGTCGGCGAGCCGCTCGGCCTCCGCGTACTCGCCGAGTGCGCGGTGCACGAGGCTCAGCGACCGCAGGGTGAGCGCTTCGCCGCGGCGGCTGCCGAGCCTTCGGTAGGCCCGCAGGGAATCGTCGAGGAGTGCGAACGCCGCCTCGTGCTCGCCCAGTTCGAGGTGGACGGTGCCCGCGAAGCGGCAGGAGAGGCCGAGGCCGGGGTCGTCGCGCAGGGCGCGGAAGCCGTCGACGGCCCGGCCCAGCACGTCCAGTGCGGCGCGCAGCCGGCCCGCCTCGCGCAGGGCGCTGCCGAGCCCGGCGAGGGCGGCGGCGCGGCCGCGGACGTCCCCGAGGTCGGCGCAGATTCCGGCCGCCTGCCGGAAGTACTCCTGCGACTCGGCGAATCTGTCCTGTTCGTAGCGGAGTTGGCCGAGGCCGATGAGCAGCAGGGCCTCGCCCGAGCGGTCCTCGGCGCGCCGGGCGGCGGCCAGGGCGGCGTCGTGGCTGCGCCACCAGGCCTCGAAGCGGTTGCCGACGGCGTACGCGGACGAGCAGAGGGCGGCCGCGGCCTCGCAGGCCAGGGTGTGCAGGTCGAGGGCGGCGGCGCGTTCGACGGCGGCGGCGAACGCGTCGGCCTCGGCCTCGAACCAGGCCGCCGGGTCGGACAGTGCCCGCCGGGTGGCCGCCGGGCCGACGGGCCGGACGAGGTCCCGCAGGGCGCCGGACGCCGAGCCGGCCGGCCCGCTGGAGTCCAGGAAGCCGCGGTGCAGTTCGACCGCTCCGGAGGGGGTGGCGGACGCGACGCGGCCGGTCAGCCAGAGCCCGGCGCCGAGGGCGCGGCCGACGGCGGCGGAGCGTTCGGCGGGGCTGTCCTCGGCTTCGGCGCGTTCGGCCGCGTACACCCGCACGAGGTCGTGCGGCCGGTAGCGGGGCTGGCCCGCGCGGTCCACGAGGGTGCAGTGCAGCAGCTGGGCGTCGATGAGCTGCTCCACGACGCGTTCCGCTTCGGTCTCGTCCACGTCGAGCAGCGCGGCGACCACCCAGGACGCGACGTCGGGCGCGGCGAGCAGGCCGAGGCGGCGCAGGGCCGTCCTGGCCGGGGCGTCCAGGGCGCGGTAGCTCAGGCCGAGGCCCGCGCGGACCTCCAGGTCGCCGACGGCGAGCTCGTCGAGGCGGTGGTGCTCGTCGGCGAGCCGGTCGGCGAGCGTGCGCACCGACCAGTGGCTGCGGGTCGCGAGGCGGGCTCCGGCGATGCGGAGGGCCAGCGGAAGCCCGCCGCACAGCTCCACGATGCGGCGGGCGGCCGCGGGGTCCTCGCGCACCCGGCGTTCGCCCGCGACCTTGGCCAGCAGGTCGATTCCCGGTGCCGTGTCGAGCACGTCGAGGTCGGTGCGGTGGGTGCAGGGCAGCGCGCCGAGGCGGGCGCGTGCGGTGATCAGCACGCCGCAGGTGGCGCTGCCCGGGAGGAGCGGCCGCACCTGGGACTCGCTGCCCGCGTCGTCGAGGACGAGCAGGACGCGGCGGCCCGCGACGAGGCTGCGGAAGAGGTCTCTCCGTTCGGCGTCGCCCTCCGGGGGGTCGGCGCCCAGGGCGCGCAGCAGGCGGCCGAGGACTTCGCCGGGGGCCACGGGGTCGGTGGCGCCCCGCAGTTCGGCGTAGAGCTGTCCGTCGGGGTAGGCGCCGGCGGCGCGGTGTGCGGCCGTGACGCCGAGGACGGACTTGCCGATGCCGCCGGGCCCGGAGATGACGACGACGGGCACGGCCTGCCGCGGTCCGGGGCGGGTCAGCGCGGCCCGCACCTCGTCGAGCTGGGTCTCGCGTCCGGTGAAGTCGCCGATGGCGGGCGGCAGGAGGGCGGGGGGCGGGCGGGTCGCCGTGGTGCCGGTGTCGGGGGCGGAGGCGGCGTCGGGGTCATCGTCGGGAGCGGTACCTTCGGCGGCGGGCTCGGTGGCGGGTGTGACCGCTGTCGTCCGCGGGGGGGCGGGCAGCAGGGACGCGTCCGCCCGCAGGATCGCCTCGTGCATCGAGCGGAGTCCGGGCCCGGGGTCGAGTCCCAGCTCGTCGGCGAGCACGTCGCGCCCGTCCGCGTACACCGCGAGCGCGTCGGCCTGGCGGCCCAACCGGTAGAGGGCAAGCATGAGTTGGGCGCGCAGCCGTTCGCGGGTGGGGTGGGTGGCGACGAGGGCGGTGAGCTCGCCGACCAGCTCCGTCTCGCGGCCCGCCTGCGCGAGGTCGGCGGCGATCCGCTCCTCCAGGGCGGCCTGCCTGGCCTCCTCCAGCTGGTCGGCCATGGCGCGCAGCGTCTCGCCGATCCCGCCGAGCGCGGGACCGCGCCACAGCGCGAGGGCGTCGCTGAGCAGCCGCGCCGCCTGCGCGTGGTCGCCCGCGGCCGCCGCCTGCCGGCCCCGCGCCGCGAGCTGTTCGAACGCGACACGGTCGACGACGTCGGCGTCCGCGTGGATCAGATAGCCGGGCGGCTGTGTCTCGATCACGTCGGCGGACAGGGCGCGGCGCAGCGCGGAGACGTACGACTGGATGAGGGACCGCGCGGTGTCCGGCGGCCGGTCACCCCAGATCACGTCGATCAGCGCCTCGGCGGAGACCACGCGTCCGGGCTCCAGGAGCAGTGCCGCGAGCAGCGCGCGGGGCTTGGGGCCGCCGAGGGCGAGGCGACGGCCCGCGCGCCACGCTTCGACCGGCCCCAGCAAGCGGTAGTGCATGTCCCTGTTCACGCCCAGCTCCATGGGTCCTTGCCCCGCACCGCCCCCGCTCCACGATCTCCGCCCTTGGTCCGGCCGGCCCCTCCCCGCCCCGAAACCGGCTCCCCGATCGACAGGTCATGTTACGACGGCGCGCCACCAACTCGCCTGCGCACGCTGCGGATCAGGCCAGCTCCGCGACACGGCATCATCCTCCGTGCAGCCACTCGGCTGCCGCGGAGCCACTCGGCGGAAAGGCAGGAACTGATGCGGAGCATGTACGTCGTCGCCCACCCGGAGGCGACCCACCACATCGAGAAGGTGGTCGGCGGGTGGCACGACTCGCACCTCACGGCGGCGGGCAGGCGCGCGGCGGCCGCCATCGCACGGACGCTGCGGGCGGAGATCCCGGAGGGCACGGAGGTGGAGGTGGTCTCGTCGGACCTGTGGCGGGCCCGGGAGACGGCGGACGCGATCGCCGAGGTGTTCGGTGTGGCGCCGGCCCTCGACCGCAGACTGCGGGAGAAGTCCTACGGAGAGGCGGAGGGCCGCCCGCAGGAGTGGCTGGACCGGCGCTTCGTGCCGCCGCCGGCCGACGGCGACCGGATGGGTCATCACGAGGGGGTGCGGGGCGCCGAGACCAGAGGGGAGTGCGCGCGGCGCGTCCACGCCGCGATGGAGGACATCCTGGGGCGGCCGCGCACCCACCAGATCGTCGTGACGCACGGTTTCGCCCTGACGTTCGTCGTGACGGCCTGGATCAGGATGCCGTACGAGTCACTGGGCTCGGTCAGTTTCCGGGCGCCCTCGGGCAGCATCACCGAGCTGCGCGAGGACGACTTCTTCCACAACCGGCAGGTCGTCAGCCTCGGCGCCACGGGGCACCTCGGCTGACGACCGGGAGGGACGCTCGGGCCGGGGGGCCTTACGCGCCGCTCGCCTTGAGCATGTCCTCACGCTCGACGATCTTCACGCGCTCGCGGCCGTGCGGCTCGCCCAGCGCCTTCTCGGCGGCGTCGAGGCGGTACCAGCCGTCCCACGTCGTGAAGCGGACGTTCCGCTCGGCGAGGAAGGCGTCGACGGCCTCGGGGGCGGGCGAGGCCGGGGTGTGCAGCCGGCCGTTCTCGCGGTCGTCGAGGAGGCTGGCGACCGTTTCGTTGGCGTCGCCCTTGGTGTGGCCGATGAGGCCCACGGGGCCGCGCCGGATCCACCCGGTGACGTACGTCGACTGAAGGTGCTCGCCCGACTCCTCGATCACGCGGCCCGCCTCGTCCGGGACGGTGCCCGTCGCGACGTCCCAGGGCAGCTTGGGCAGTTCGTCGGAGAGGTAGCCGACGGCGCGGTAGACCGCGCCGAGGTCCCAGTCCTTGAACTCGCCGGTGCCCTTGACGTTGCCGGTGCCGTCGAGGGCGGTGCGCTCGGTGCGCAGGCCGACGACCTTGCCGTCCTCGCCGAGGATCTCGACCGGCGACTCGAAGAAGTGCAGGAAGAGTTTGTGCGGGCGGTCGCCGACGTCGCGGATGGCCCAGTTCTCCAGGGTCTTGGCGACCATGTCGGCCTGCTTGTTGCCGCGCCGGGTCGCGATCGACCCGTCGTCGTAGTCGATGTCCTCGGGGTCGACGATGACCTCGATGTTCGGCGAGTGGTCGAGCTCCCGCAGCTCCATGGGGCTGAACTTCGCCTGGGCGGGGCCGCGGCGGCCGAAGACGTGGACCTCCAGCGCCTTGTTGGCCTTCAGGCCGTCGTAGACGTTGGCCGGGATCTCGGTCGGCAGCAGTTCGTCGGCGGTCTTGGCGAGGATGCGGGCCACGTCGAGCGCGACGTTGCCGACGCCGAGGACGGCGACCTTCTCGGCCTCCAGCGGCCACGTCCGGGGCACGTCGGGGTGTCCGTCGTACCAGGAGACGAAGTCGGCTGCGCCGTGCGACCCTTCGAGGTCGATGCCGGGGATGCCGAGCGCGCGGTCGGCCGTCGCACCCGTGGAGAAGATCACCGCGTCGTAGAACGTGCGCAGGTCGTCCAGGCTGATGTCGCGCGGGTAGTCGACGTTGCCGAAGAGGCGGATCTGGGGCTTGTCGAGCACCTGGTGCAGGGCCGTGATGATGCCCTTGATGCGCGGGTGGTCGGGGGCGACGCCGTAGCGGATGAGACCGAAGGGGGCCGGCATCCGCTCGAAGAGGTCGATCGACACACCCGGCTCGACCGCCACTGCGGACTTGAGCAGCGCGTCGGCGGCATAGATTCCGGCGGGGCCGGCTCCGACAATGGCTACCCGCAGAGGGCGAGGCATGTTCAGGTTCCCTTCGAGCGGTGATGGAGTGACTCGAGGGAAAGCCTAAACTAAGGCAAGCCTAAGTAAGTAGGCGGGTCTGCTTTATGACCCCATAAGGCTGCCTTATGGGGTCTCAGCGGTTGTCGGCGGGGTCGTCGGCGCCAGGTGAAGGGCGAGCAGCGCCCGGCCCTTCGCGACGTACATGACGTAAGCCGCCGACCGGAGGCGGAAGCTCATGCCGGTCACACGCTCGCGAGGAGGTCGTCGAGCGGGGCGGGCGTCCGGCCGGGGTCCAGGGCCGCCACCAGGAGGTGGCCGTACCGGATCTTGCGCCCCTTCTTCGTGCCGAGGAAGCGCCGCAGTTGCTGGTGCCGGGGCCTGCCCTGATGGGCGGGCTGGCGTTGCAGCGTCTGCCAGGCACGCAGGTCGCCCTCCGCCCGGACGATCTCCTCGACCCTCGCCGTGCCCAGCGCGCGGATGAGCTCGTCCTCCAGGTCCGCCGCACACGCGAAGACGGCACGGCGCGACGCCCCCGCCCGCTCCAGACCCCGGTCGTAGAAGCCCTGCTCGGCCTCGTCGCACAATCCGGTCAGGCGCAGGCCGAGGCCGGGCGGTCCGAGCAGACCCGCGTAGCGTCCGACGCTCATCGCTCCGCCCATCGGGACGACGCACACGCCCTCGGCGGCCAGGTCCCTGCCGCGCTGCGCCGCCAGCGCCTCGACGGCCGCCAGGTCGCTCGGCCCTTCCAGCAGGACGGCTGTCGTCAGTCCCAGTTGCTCGGCCAGCACCCTCGCCTGCTCGGCCAGCACCCGCGCCTGCCCGGCCGGCTCACCCGCCGGCCCGCCGAACGCCCACCGACTCATCGCGTCCCGGAAAGCCCACATGTCCGCCATGCGTCGAGTCTGCACTCCCGCCCGCCCTCACGGCACCCGATATTCGGGGGGGGCGGCCGCCCGGGGCCCGGCCTGCCGCCACACCAAGGCTGGAGTCCGGGTACGGGGAGTGAAACAGTGGTGTCGGCGGACTGACCGCGCTTCGAAGAGCGCGCGGGCGGGTGGTTGATGGCGTCGGCCGGGGGGCCGTGGTGGAGAAGCTGCGTTTCGACAGTGACGATCTGGAGCTCACCGAGGAGTTCCTCAGCCAGGCCTACGCCCGCATGCAGATCAGCGGCAATGCCGAGCGCACGCGGGCGCGTATGTCACGCAGCGTTCTGGGTCGGATCAGTGTGGACGACCTGGAGCTCGACTACGACATGGCGCACGACGCCCAGGTCCTGGGCCGGATCTGCCTGGGCAGTGTGCACACCGGCCGCATCGCCCGACAGTTCTTCCCCGACGGCGAAGAGGGCCGTTTCGGGCCCGGGGACGTCTTCCTCTATGCCCCGCACGACCGGGAGTACGAGGGTGTGATCCATCAAGCCCGGTACGACATCGTCATGTTGGAGCCGGAGCTGCTGAACCGGGTCGCCGCAACCGTCCCCGGCCGCCGGGCGCCCGAACCGGTGCGGCTGACCGGTGACCGGCCCCTGTCGAAGGCTGCCGGGCAGTCGCTGCGGCAGACCATCGACTACCTGCGCGACACCCTCGACAGCGCCCCGGATCCGTGGCAGGAGCCCCTGATGGTCTCCGCCGCCTCGCAGTTACTGGCGACCGTCGTGCTGAGCACCTTCCCCAACACCGCGCAGACCGACCCCACCGCCCGGGACCGCAGGGACGCACATCCGGTCACCGTGCGCCGGGCCGTCGCCCACATCGAGGCGAACGCCCACCGCGACCTCAGTGTCGCCGACATCGCCGCGGCCGTCCCCGTCAGCATCCGCACCCTGCAATGCGCCTTCCGCCGCCACCTGGACACCTCCCCGATGAACTATCTGCGCCGGGTCCGCCTCGCCCACGCCCACGCCGATCTGCTCGACGCCGATCCCCGCAGCGGCACCACCGTCACCGCTGTCGCCGCCCGATGGGGTTTCTTCCAGACCGGACGGTTCGCCGCGGCCTACCGCGCCGCCTACGGCCGGCTCCCCCAGGAGACCCTCACGCACCACAGCAGTTGAGACCTCGCCGGGCCGAGCTCTGCGTTTTCTGCATGTCCGACGCCAACTGTCGCGTTCCGTGCATGTCGTAACCGCCGACTTCGGGATTTGACTGCACAGGGTGCAGCAGACGTCGGACGTCCCGCTGCGCGTCGGCTCACCCCGCATCTCTCGGGCGAACGAGATTCGCGGTGCCCCCGAGGAGCGCCGAGGATGCATGCCGGGACGATCCCAAGGTCTGGAGGTCTGGAGGTCCGCCGATGCCCACCACGCACCGCGAGGCGCTGATCGCCGAGGCCGTGCTCGACCTGGCCGCGCGCGGAGACCAGAGCGGCGTGCTGGATGTCCTGTACGACCTCACCGCCCATGTGGTCACCCTGTGCGGGGTGCACGGAGCCGGAGTGACCGTCTGCAACGCCGCAGGGCGGGTGGACTACCTCACCGCCTCCGACGAGGTGTGCAGACAACTGGAGGAGGCGGAGCGCGACCTCGACGAGGGCCCCTGTGCCGACAGCATCCGCACCGCCGGCGTCGTGCCCCCGGTGATGCTGGCACCCGGCAGCGCCGGCGCTCTGCGCTGGCCGCTTTTCGCCTCCCGGGCGCGGCACGCGGGCGTGCTGTGGGTCGCCGCAGTGCCACTGCGCACCGGGCAGACCACTCTCGGCGCCCTCAATCTGATGGGCGACGTACCCAGCAGGCCGGACGCGCAGGACATTCGTCTGGCACAGGCGCTGACCGACGCCGCCGGAGCCTGGCTGGGGCGCCTCCAGGCGCAGCCCGGCGAGGACGGGCTCATCGAACAGCTGCAAAGGGCCCTGAACACCCGTGTCGTGGTCGAACAGGCCAAGGGCGCACTCGCCGCCCGCCTGGGCATCGACGTCCACGAGGCCTTCCAGCGGCTGCGCGGCCACGCTCGTTCCCGGCACCAAAGACTCGGCGAAGTCGCCGTCCGCGTCGCGAACGGCTCCGTGCCCCCGGAACTCGACGCTCGTGCCGACGGGTGACACGGGCGACGCGCCCCACGGCATTCCGCTGTCCGGCGACGGCCTGCGGGCCATGCCCACAGGCACAGCCCGCCTGCTCGGTCTGGATGCCCTCGCGCTGAGCGCGGTCACCCGCAGCGGCCTGCCGGAACTGGTGTGGAGCGAACCGCCCGGGGGCCTGGGCGCCGAGTTGGAGGATTTGCAGTTCGCCCTCGGTGACGGCCCCACCGTGCAATGCGCCGGCCAGGGCCGCCCTGTGGCCGAACCCGACCTGGCCGCCACCGACGCCGCGCGCTGGCCCGCCTTCCTGCCCGCGACCGCCCGAACCCGCGTCCGGGCCGTCATCGCCGTCCCGCTCCAGGTCGGCGTCGTCACCACCGGTGTGCTCACCGGCTACCGCACCACCCCCGGCGCCCTGACCGACACGCAGCACCGCACCCTGAGGATCCTGGCCCGAGCTCTTCTGCCCCTGCTCCTGGACACGGCAGGCACCGTCCCCGCCGATGAGACCGGAGCACGATCCGACCTGGTTCTGCACCGTGCCGAGATCCACCAGGCAACCGGCTATCTCTCCGCCCTGCTGGACATCTCCCCGGGCCAGGCGCTCCTCAGACTCCGCGCCTACGCCATCGCCCACACGGTCGCGCTGACCGACCTCGCCCACACCGTATGCACCGGCGACGCTCCCTCCGGCCTCCTCGACCAGTGAGCCGGCGTGCGATCAGCGGCAGGCGTGGACGGCGGGTCCGGGCCGACCCGTGAGGGCCGGCCCGGACGCCGGGCCGGGATCAGACGAGGTCGAACCGGTCCAGGTTCATGACCTTCACCCACGCCGCGACGAAGTCGTTCACGAACTTCTCCTGCGCGTCGTCGCTCGCGTACACCTCGGCGAGCGCGCGCAGTTCGGAGTTGGAGCCGAAGACCAGGTCGGCGCGGGTACCGGTCCACTTGACCGCGCCCGAGGCGTCGCGCCCCTCGAACGTGTCCTGGGCCTCCGACGTCGACTTCCACTGCGTGCCCAGGTCGAGCAGGTTGACGAAGAAGTCGTTGGTCAGCGTGCCGGGCCGCGTGGTGAGGACGCCGTGGCCGGACCCCTGGTGGTTCGCGCCCAGCACGCGCAGGCCGCCCACGAGGACCGTCATCTCCGGGGCGCTCAGCGTGAGCAGGTTCGCCTTGTCGACGAGCAGGAACTCGGCCGGCAGGCGGTTGCCCTTGCCGACGTAGTTGCGGAACCCGTCGGCGGGCGGCTCGATCGCGGCGAACGACTCCACGTCGGTCTGCTCCTGCGTCGCGTCGACGCGGCCCGGCGTGAAGGGCACCTCGACGTCGAAGCCGGCGTCCTTGGCGGCCTGCTCGACGGCGGCGCTGCCCGCCAGCACGATCAGGTCGGCGAGCGAGACCTGCTTGCCGTCGGCGCGGCCCGAGTTGAAGGACTCCTGGATGCCCTCCAGGGTGCGCAGGACCGACGCGAGCTCGTCCGGGTTGTTGACCTCCCAGCCGCGCTGCGGCTCCAGGCGGATGCGCGCGCCGTTGGCGCCGCCGCGCTTGTCGCTGCCCCGGAACGAGGAGGCCGCCGCCCACGCGGTCGACACGAGCTGGGACACCGACAGGTCCGAGCCGAGGACCTGCGCCTTCAGCGCGGCGACGTCCTGCGCGTCGATGGTCTCGTACGTCGCCTCGGGCAGCGGGTCCTGCCACAGCAGCGTCTCGTTCGGGACCTCGGGGCCGAGGTAGCGGACGATGGGGCCCATGTCGCGGTGGGTCAGCTTGTACCAGGCCCGCGCGAAGGCGTCCGCGAAGGCGGCGGGGTCGTCCTTGAAGCGGCGCGAGATCGGCTCGTAGACCGGGTCGAAGCGGAGCGACAGGTCGGTCGTCAGCATCGTCGGGGCGTGGGTCTTGGACGGGTCGAAGGGGTCGGGGACGGTGCCCGCGCCCGCGCCGCCCTTCGGCCGCCACTGGTGGGCGCCCGCCGGGCTCTTGAAGAGCTCCCACTCATAGCCGAAGAGGATCTCGAAGAAGCTGTTGTCCCACGTGGTGGGGGTGTCGGTCCAGATGCCCTCGAGACCGCTGGTGATGGCGTCGGCGCCCACACCGGTGCCGTGCGTGCTCTTCCAGCCGAGGCCCATCTGCTCCATCGGGGCGGCCTCGGGGTCGTCGCCGACCGCGTCGGCCGGGCCGGCGCCGTGGGTCTTGCCGAAGGTGTGACCGCCCGCGATCAGGGCGACCGTCTCCTCGTCGTTCATCGCCATGCGGCGGAACGTCTCACGGATGTCGCGGGCCGCCGCGATCGGGTCCGGATTGCCGTTGGGACCCTCGGGGTTGACGTAGATGAGGCCCATCTGGACCGCGCCGAGCGGGTTCTCCAGCTCGCGGTCGCCGGTGTAGCGCTCGTCGCCGAGCCAGGTGGTCTCGGGGCCCCAGTAGACGTCCTCGTCGGGCTCCCACACGTCGGCGCGGCCGCCGCCGAAGCCGAAGGTCTCGAAGCCCATCGTCTCCAGGGCGACGTTGCCGGTGAGGATCAGGAGGTCGGCCCACGACAGGGACTGGCCGTACTTCTTCTTGACCGGCCACAGCAGACGGCGGGCCTTGTCGAGGCTGGCGTTGTCCGGCCAGCTGTTGAGCGGAGCGAACCGCTGCTGGCCCGCGCCGGCGCCGCCGCGGCCGTCGCTGATCCGGTAGGTGCCCGCGCTGTGCCACGCCATGCGGATCATGAACGGGCCGTAGTTGCCGAAGTCGGCGGGCCACCAGTCCTGAGAGGTCGTCAGCACCTCGGCGATGTCCCGCTTCACCGCGGGCAGATCGAGGGAGTTGAACGCCTCGGCGTAGTCGAACTCCTCACCGAGCGGGTTGGCCACGGCGGGGTTCTTGGCGAGGATCTTCAGATTGAGGCGCTCCGGCCACCACTGCCGGTTCCCGCCGCCCTGCGTCGGGTGCGGCGCGCGGTGCGCGACCGGGCAGCCGCCCGTCTCCTCCGGTTTGGGGTCGGTGACGATCGCGTCGTGGTTCTCAGTCATGGGAATCCTTCCGGAGAGGGCGGATCGCGGTGCTCAAGAGCGGAGGGTGGTGGAGCAGGCGCCCACGCGGGCCCGGAAGGCCATCCAGTGAAGTCCCGTGCTGTCGCCCGCTGTTGCCCTGCCCCTTGGCTGTCAGCCGGATCCGATCCTACGATGGACGAAATCCAAGTCAATACGGAAGACAGACGTACGCGGATTCATTCATACGAGTCAGGCATGACTGGGCGCAGGCCAGGTACGGGGCAGGGACGGACGAGGCACCGACTATGCACAGTGAGGGCTGGTGGTCATGAGTGACCTGCTCAGGCGGCTTCGGGGACGCGGCTGGCGGATGACCGCCCAGCGTCGGGTGATCGCCGAGGTGCTCGACGGCGACCACGTCCACCTGACCGCCGACGAGGTGCTCGCCCGGGCGACCGACCGCCTGCCCGAGATCTCCCGCGCCACCGTGTACAACACCCTCGGCGAACTCGTCTCGCTCGGCGAGGTGATCGAGGTCGCCACGGACGGCCGCGCCATGCGCTACGACCCGAACGCCCGCCGTCCCCACCAGCACCTGGTGTGCTCGGACTGCGGCACCATCCGGGACGTCCACCCCGTCGGCGACCCCTTGGCCGACCTGCCGCCCGGCGAGCGGTACGGCTTCACCGTCGCCGCGGCCGAGGTGACCTTCCGCGGCCGGTGCCCCGACTGCGCCCGCCCCTGAACCGGCCACCGATCACCGGTCACCGGTCACCGGTCCCCCCCAGGAAGCTCATCGGTCACCCCAGGAAGCTCAGCCGCACCTTCCGCTCCGGATTGTCGACGTTCGTGTCGACCAGGCACACCGACTGCCAGGTGCCCAGCTCCAGACGGCCGTTGACGACCGGCAGCGTCGCGTGCGGAGGCACCAGGGCGGGCAGGACGTGGTCGCGGCCGTGCCCCGGGCTGCCGTGGCGGTGCTGCCAGCGGTCGTCGGCGGGGAGCAGGGTGTGCAGCGCCGCGAGCAGGTCGTCGTCGCTGCCCGCGCCCGTCTCCAGGACGGCGATGCCCGCCGTGGCGTGCGGGACGAAGATGTTGAGGAGGCCGTCACGGCCGCCTGCCGCCTCTCGCAGGAAGGCCTCGCAGTCGGCGGTGAGGTCGGCGACCACCTCGCTCGAACCGGTGGTGACCTGGAGGACTCGGGTGGTGAATGCATCGGACATACGCCCATCTTCCCCCACGCCGTCTTCCATTCCCTGATACCGGGAGTCCGTCTTTCGAGACACCATTGACCGTGCGTGCACGATCTGGCTACGTTTCGCGGCATGTTGCGTTCAGCCTTGCTCACCACGCGCGGTCACATCGACCTGCTGCGGGTGGCCTCCTCCGCGTGTCGCCGCGGCCGCTGACGCCCTTTCACCCGCTTTCGCGTTTTCCCTCCGCCGGTTCCGGCGGTAGGTGCCCCGTGCCGCCGCCGTCCACACATGCCCGTATGTGTGGCCTGAGCTGCGGGCCGGGCCGCGGGCCGAGTCGCCTCAGCACCGGCCGCCCGTAACCCCCTCCCCCTTCTTCCCCCCTTCCCCTCTCCTCCCCTGGAGCGCCTGTGCGCGTCAGCCATGCCCCTCCGCACGCCCCATCAGCACCCGACATATCCCTTAAATCATCTCTCGCTCCCGCACCAGGGCCTGAACTCGTCCCCCTCGTCCCCTCCTCCAGCCGCCGCGCCCGCGTCCCCCGCTGGGTGCGCCGCACCTCCGGCCCGCTCGCGCTGCTCGCGCTCTGGCAGGTCCTCAGCGCCACCGGCGTGCTGACCAGCGATGTGCTCGCCTCGCCCGGAACCGTCGCCCGGGTCGCCGGCGACCTCATCGGGGACGGGTCCCTGCCCAACGCCATGGGCGTCTCACTGCAACGCGTGGCGCTCGGCCTGCTGTTCGGCACCGTCGTCGGCACGGCGCTCGCCCTCGTGTCCGGGCTCTTCCGCATCGGCGAGGACCTCGTGGACGCCAGCGTGCAGATGCTCCGCACCGTGCCGTTCGTCGGGCTCATCCCGCTGTTCATCATCTGGTTCGGCATCGGCGAGGCACCGAAGATCGCCATCATCACGCTCGGTGTCTCGTTCCCGCTCTATCTGAACGTGTACGCCGGCATCCGGGGCGTCGACGCCCAGCTGATCGAGGCCGGGGAGTCGCTCGGCCTCTCGCGGTGGGGGCTCGTGCGGCACGTCATCCTGCCGGGCGCGCTGCCCGGGGCCATGACGGGACTGCGCTACTCACTGGGCATCTCCTGGCTCGCCCTCGTCTTCGCCGAGCAGGTCAACGCCGACGCCGGAATCGGCTTCCTCATGGTCCAGGCCCGCGACTTCCTGCGTACCGACGTGATCGTCGTGTGCCTGGTCGTCTACGCCTTCCTCGGCCTGACCGCCGACTTCGTCGTCCGAACCCTCGAAAGGCTGCTGCTTCAATGGCGACCGACGTTCACCGGCCGGTGACCACTACCCCGGCCCCGGGGAGCACCGCCCCGTCCGCCGTACGCGTCGACGGGCTCACCCGCACCTTCGACGGGCGTGCCGTCATCCACGACCTGCACCTCGACGTACGGCAGGGCGAGTTCGTGGCGCTCCTCGGCCGCAGCGGCTGCGGGAAGTCGACGTTGCTGCGCATCCTCGCCGGACTCGACCGCGACATCGAGGGCACCGTGCTCGTGCCGCGCCGCAAGGCCGTCGCGTTCCAGGCGCCGCGGCTGATGCCGTGGAAGCGGGTGTGGCGCAATGTGCTGCTCGGCCTGCCCGGCCGGCCGGACCGGGGCGTCGCGGAGCGGGCGCTGGCCGAGGTGGGTCTGAAGCACCGCACCACGGCCTGGCCCAAGACGCTCTCCGGAGGCGAGGCCCAGCGCGCCTCGCTGGCCCGGGCCCTGGTGCGCGAGCCCGATCTGCTCCTGCTCGACGAGCCGTTCGGCGCGCTCGACGCGCTCACCCGCCTCAAGGCGCAGCGGCTCGTCGACGAACTGTGGCAGCGGCGCGGCTGCGCGGTGCTGCTCGTCACCCACGACGTGGAGGAGGCGGTGCTCCTCGCCGACCGGGTGCTCGTCATGGACGGCGGTGTCATCGCGTACGAGAAGGAGATCGGTCTGGAGCGGCCGCGCGGCATCTCCGACCCCCGCTTCGGTGAGCTGCGCGCGGAGCTGCTCCGGCGGCTCGGCGTCGAGACGCCCGCCGAAGCCCTCGCCGCCTGACCCCGAACCCACATGAGCCGTCCTCCACGTATCGAAGCGAACGGAACCACCATGCGACGACCACGCCCAGCCCCCGCCCTCCTCCTGCTCCCCCTGGCCCTGCTGCTCGCCGCCTGCTCCGGCACCTCGTCCGCCGGCACGTCGATCGGCGGCTCCGGCGGCGGCACCGACGGCAAGGGGTCGTTGACCTTGAACGTCGGTGACCAGAAGGGCGGTTCGGAAGCCGTGCTGCGGGCGGCCGGGGAGCTCGACGACCTCGACTACAAGATCCGCTGGTCCACCTTCACGTCCGGCCCTCCCCTGCTGGAGGCCATCAACGCGAAGGCCGTCGACATCGGTGGCATCGGCAACACGCCGCCGGTCTTCGCGGCGGGCGCGGGCTCCAGGATCTCCGTGGTGGCCGCGAGCCACGGCACGGCGGCGGGAGACACGATCCTCGTGCCCAATGGCTCGCCGCTGCGGAAGACCCGGGAGCTGAAGGGCAAGTCCGTTGCCGTGGCGCAGGGTTCGTCGGCGCACTTCCAGCTGATCGCGTCTTTGCGGAAGGCCGGGCTCGACTTCGCGGACGTCGACGTCAAGTATTTGCAGCCCGCCGACGCGCTCGCCGCGTTCACCAGCGGGAAGGTGGACGCCTGGGCGGTCTGGGACCCGTACACCTCCCAGGTCCTGCGCGGCAGGAAGGGCCGCGTCCTGACCGACGGCGACGGGGTGGTGAACGGCCTCGCCTTCCAGGCCGCGGCGCCCGGCGCGCTCAAGGACAGGAAGAAGACCGCGGCGATCTCCGACTACCTGAAGCGGCTCCGCAGGGCGCAGGACTGGGTCCACGAGCACCCGGAGGCCTGGGCGAAGGTCTGGGCGAAGGACACGGGCCTGCCCTACGAGGTCGCGCTCGACGCGGTCAAACGCACCAACGGCACCCGCGTCACGGTGGCCGTGGACAAGAACGTGATCAGGTCCGAGCAGGAGATCGCGGACACCTTCGCCGAGCTGAAGCTGATCCCGCGCCGCATCGACTTCGGCGACTTCGTCGACACCCGGTTCAACGGCGGTCTGCCGCCCTCCACCACCAAGCCGCGCACGTACCGCAAGGAGTCCTGACCATGACCGTCCACCTGCACTGGTTCCTGCCGACGGGCGGCGACGGCCGCACGCTCGTCGACCGGCACGCCTACACCGACGGCGGCATCACACGCTCCCGCGTCACTCCGGTGAGCGGCGTCCGCGCGCCCGACATCGAGTATCTGGCCCAGATCGCCAAGGCCGCCGAGCAGTTGGGCTTCGAGGCGGTGCTCACCCCGACCGGCACCTGGTGCGAGGACGCCTGGCTGACGACGGTCGCGCTCGCCCAGCACACCGAGCGCCTCAAGTTCCTCGTCGCCTTCCGCCCGGGTGTGCTCTCCCCCGTGCTCGCGGCGCAGATGGCGGCGACGTATCAGCGCATCACCCGCGGCCGGCTGCTGCTCAACGTGGTGACGGGCGGCGACTCGACCGAACAGCGGCGGTTCGGCGACCACTTGGACCACGACCGCCGCTACGCCCGCACCGACGAGTTCCTCTCGGTCGTACGAGGGGTGTGGAGCGGCAAGCCGTACGACTTCGACGGCGACCACTTCCGGATCGAGGGCGGTCTGACCGCGCTGCCGCCGGACCCGCTGCCGGAGATCTTCTTCGGCGGGTCGTCGGCCGCCGCCGGGCCCGTCGCCGCGCGGCACACGGATGTGTATCTGACGTGGGGTGAGCCGCCGGAGCAGGTCAAGCAGAAGATCGACTGGATTCGCGGGCTCGCCGAGCGGGAGGGGCGTACGGTCCGCTTCGGCATCCGGCTGCACACCATCTCGCGGGACTCGGCCGCGGAGGCGTGGGCGACCGCGGACCGGCTGCTCGACGACCTGGATCCGGACACCGTCGCCGCCGCCCAGGAGGCGCTCGGCCGCAGTGAGTCGGTGGGTCAGCAGCGCATGCTCGCGCTGCACGGCGGCTCGCGGGACAAGCTGGAGATCGCGCCGAACCTGTGGGCCGGTGTCGGCCTGGTGCGCGGCGGGGCGGGCACCGCCCTGGTCGGCAGCCACGCCGATGTCGCCGACCGGATCGAGGAGTACCACGCGCTCGGCGTCGAGCACTTCGTGCTGTCCGGCTATCCGCACCTGGAAGAGGCGTACTGGTTCGGCGAGGGCGTCATCCCCGATCTGGCCGCGCGGGGGCTGCTGCCCCGGATTCCGGCGTCGCCGCTGGCGGGCGTGCCCGCGGCGAACGGCCGCCCCGCCTCCGCGCCGGGCGGCGCGCCGCTGCTGGTGGCCGGAGGACGCTGAGAAATCCGGCCGGGCGGGAAGATCCCGGCACCCGATGCAGTTAGTAGAAACGTGAACGACATCGGGGTACGAGACGCGGCCGCCCCGGCGGCGGTACGGGAAGCGGCGCAAGCCGCGGTGCACGACGTGGACGTCGTCGTCATCGGCGCCGGGCAGGCGGGCCTGTCCAGCGCCTACCACCTGCGGCGGGTCGGCTTCGTGCCGGGCCGGGACTTCGTGGTCCTCGACCACGCTCCCCGGCCCGGCGGTGCCTGGCAGTTCCGGTGGCCTTCCCTGACGTACGGGAAGGTGCACGGCATGCACGCGCTCCCCGGCATGGAGCTGACGGGCGCGGACCCCGCACGTCCGTCGTCGGAGGTCATCGGCGAGTACTTCGAAGAGTACGAGCGCCGCTTCGACCTGAAGGTCCGGCGGCCCGTCGACGTGCGCCGGGTCCGCGAGGGCGACGGCGGCGGGCTGCTCGTCGAGACATCGGCGGGCACCTGGTCGACGCGGGCGCTGATCAGCGGGACGGGCACCTGGGACCGGCCGTTCTGGCCGCGCTACCCCGGGCAGGACACGTTCCGCGGGCGGCAGCTGCACACGGCGATCTATCCCGGACCCGAGGCGTTCGCGGGACAACGCGTGATCGTCGTGGGCGGTGGCGCGTCCGGCACGCAGCACCTCATGGAGATCGCCCCGTACGCGGCCGCGACGACCTGGGTCACCCGGAGCGAGCCGGTGTTCCGCGAGGGACCGTTCGACGAGAACTGGGGGCGTGCAGCCGTCGCCATGGTCGAGGAGCGCGTGCGCCGGGGCCTGCCGCCGCGCAGCGTGGTGTCGGTGACGGGCCTGCCGGTGAACGACGCGATCCGGCGGGCGCGGGCCGACGGCGTCCTCGACCGGCTGCCGATGTTCGACCGGATCACCCCGACCGGCGTCGAGTGGGACGACGGCCGCCGTGTCGACGCCGACGTCATCCTGTGGGCGACGGGCTTCCGCCCGGCGGTCGACCACCTGGCACCGCTGCGGCTGCGCGAGCCGGGCGGCGGCATCCGGATGGAAGGCACCCGGGCCGCCGCCGACCCGCGCGTCCACCTCGTGGGGTACGGGCCGTCGGCCAGCACGATCGGCGCCAACCGCGCGGGCCGTGCGGCGGTGCGCGAGATCCAGCGGTTGCTGGCAGGAACGCCGGTCGCGGTGTGACCCGTCCTGAGCAGGCCCTGGGGCAGGTACAGGGCCCTAGGGCAGGTACAGGGTGTAAAGGAGACGGTCGGGTGTGACGGGTGGGGTGCCTTGCAGCACCCCCGTGGTGGCGTTGTCGACGAGGCCCCGCTTGACCTGCGCCGGGGTGTCCTTGGGCCGGAAACCGAGGTGCAGCGCGGCGGCTCCGGCCGCGTGCCCGGCGGCCATCGACGTGCCGTTGAGAGTCGCGGTCGCGGTGTCGCCGTCCTTCCACGCCGAGGGGATCTGCACCCCGGGCGCGAACAGGGAGACGCAGTTGCCGTGGTTGGAGGAGGAAGCCCGGCGGTCGCCCCGGTCACTGGCGCCGACACTGATCGTCTCGGCCACCCGTGAGGGCGAGGTGGCGCAGGCGCCGCCCGCCTGTCCGGAGCTGCCCGCCGCGACGGTGTAGGTGACGCCGGAGCGTATGGAGCGCCGCACCGCGCTGTCGAGGACGTCGCTGGCCGCGCCGCCGAGGCTCATGTTCGCGACCGCGGGCCCGGCGGCCTTCGCCGTCACCCAGTCGACGCCCGCGACGACGCCCGCGATGGTGCCCGCGCCCTGACAGTCGAGGACGCGCACCGCGACCAGGCGGGCCTGCTTCGCCACGCCGTACGTCGCGCCCGCGGCGATGCCTCCCACGTGGGTGCCGTGACCGTTGCAGTCGTCGCCGTTCCGGCCGTCGCCCACGGTGTCGGTCCCGACCGAGGCCCGGCCGCCGAACTCCGTGTGCGTGGTCCGCAGTCCGGTGTCGATGACGTACACGCTCACGCCGGGGGCGGTGGTGCGGTAGGTGTACGTGGTGGACAGCGGGAGGCGCCGCTGGTCGATGCGGTCCAGTCCCCAGGGGGCGTCGGGCTGGGTCTGTGCGCGGGTGGAGACCCCGCCGGCCTCAGCGCGGGGCGGGGTGGCCCGCGGAGTGTCGATGCGAACCCGGGTGTCCTGGCGGACGTATGCGACGCGGGGGTCGGCGGCCAGTTCGGCGGCCTGCGCGCGGCTCATCCGGGCGGAGAAGCCGTGCAGCGCCGCTCGGTAGACGTGGCCGAGCCGCGCCCCGTCGGCCCGGCCGACGAGCTCGCGCGCCACGCCGGCCACACCGGAGGAACCGACCGTGGCGCTCCTGTCCCTCGGGCCGGGGTCCTTCAGCACGACGATCCAGCCGTTCGGCACGGCATTCTCCGAGGCGCTCGCAAGCCGCAGTTTCTTGCCGGGGGCGGTGGAGCCGTCGTGGCCGACGGAGCCGACAGAGTTTTCGGAAGCCGCGGGAGTGACGCCGAGCAGGCCTGTGGCGGTCAGCGCGGCGGAGAGCAGCACCGCTGCCTGCCGCCGACGGGAGGGCATTCTCATTCCCGGTGCACCTGAACCTTTCGTTGCCCAGAAGGGGTCGGATCATGTGCGGTGCGTGCGGTGCGCGGTGCGGTTGTTGCCCAAGGCGCTGCAAGAGCGCATGCCAGCCTCTCGCGCCGCTCGGCGCGGCACAAGAGGCCGGACGGCCACTCCGGGAGCCGGGGTTCAGGGCGCGGCGACGTTCACCAGGCTCTTGTACGGGAGATAGCGCGGCACGCTGGGCTGGGTGGGGGCCGGAGTGACGCCCTCCAGGCCGTCGATCATCACGCCCAGCTCGACGGTGCCGCCTCCCTCGGTGAAGCGCCGCCAGGCCGACATGTCCCGCCACTCGCCGTGGTTGAGGACCAGTCGGCCGTCCTTGCTCGTGTGGAAGTGGGCCGCGAGGAGACCGGGCGGGCGGGTCCGCTCCAGGATCGCCACGACGCCGTCGATGAAGGCGCGCTGCCGGTCGGGTCCGTCGGTCTGGAAGATGGGGGTGACCAGTGCGCCGGGGGTGCTTTCCGCCCTTTCCTCGGTCGCGTAGCTGCGATAGAGCGAATAGCGCACCTCCCCGGGCCGCTCGATGCCGAGGACCATTCGGTCGACCCGGCTCATGTCTTCGGAGTTCTGGGCCGCACGTGCCCACTCGCGGTGGGAGTCGTCATCCGTCCACTGCGCGTAATTCAGTACCTCACGGCCGTTCTCGCTGAGGAATGTGGTGAACGACAGCATCGCCGCCGGGCGTTCCTGGTGTTCCCACTCCTCGATCACCAGGTCCGCGGCCTGCTTCTGGACCCCCGGGGCCGGCAGGGTCCAGGAACTGACGAGGATCGTACCGGCGTCCGCGCGCCGGACGTCGGGAAAGGCACGTGATATCGGTGCGGCCATGGTCGGCTCCTCCTGCTACTGAGCGGTACGGTTGAGAAAAGCGTTGTACCTGAACCACGGTTGAGGTCAAGGAGAAGCCGAACCCCGGCGAGTCCCCCTGACTCGCCCTGGCCTCCTGCTACTTCTCCTTGTTGAACTCCCCCACGTTCTTCTGGTGTTCCTCAAAGCTCGCCGTAAAACGCGTGTCTCCCGGCTTGACCGTCACGAAGTACAGCCAGTTCCCCGGAGTCGGGTTGACGGCCGCCCGCATCGCCTCTTCCCCGGGGTTGCCGATCGGCGTGGGCGGCAGACCCATGCGTGCGTAGGTGTTGTACGGGCTGTTGATCTTGGTGTCGCGTTCGCTGGTGGCCAGTGTGGAGCGGTTGAGCGCGTAGTTGATGGTGGAATCCATCTGGAGCGGCATGCCCTGGTCGAGGCGGTTGTAGATGACCCGGGCGACCTTGCCCATCTCCTCCTTGGAGCCCGCCTCGGCCTCGATCATGCTCGCGATGGTGACGGTTTGGTAGAGGTTGACGGCATTCCGCTCTGCGCCCGCCGTGACCTGACCTCCGCCGAACTTCTTGTTCGCCGTGTTCACCATGTACGACAGGACGGATGCCGGAGTCGACTGCGAGTCGATCGGATACGTCGCCGGGAAGAGGTACCCCTCGGGATTGCCACCGGCGTCGCGGGGGAGTTTGAGGCCGGCCTTCGGGAGCGCCTTCTTCGTGGTGCCGGCGGGCACCCCGAGAGCCTTGTCCACGGCCGCGTACACCTGCCCCGAGCGCCACCCCTCCGGGATGGTCAGGGTCTCGTGCTGTGCGTCGTCGTCAGGAAGCAGCAGCGGCACCGCCACAGCGGCTGCCGCGACGGCGGCTCCGGTCGCGATCAGGGCGATCCGGCCCCGGCGCGTCAGTTGAGTCGTGCCCCGTCTCGGAGTCTTGGTCTGCATGCGGGCACGGTAACCCGCAAATGGTCATATTCCTGGCATATCTTCACGTCACCGGCTCCAGTTGGGCGTCTCTGCGGACGAGGGCGGCGTAACGCCCGTCGCGCTCCATGAGCTCCTCGTGGGTGCCTTGCTCGGCGGTGCGGCCGGCGTCCAGGACCACGATCTGGTCGGCGTCGCGGACGGTGGAGAGCCGGTGGGCGATGGTGAGGGTGGTCCGGCCCGCGGACAGCGCGTCGATGGCCTCCTGCACTGCTCGCTCCGTGCGGGTGTCCAGGGCGCTGGTCGCTTCGTCGAGGATGAGGACCGGCGGGTCCCGCAGGATGGTGCGGGCGATGGCCAGGCGCTGCTTCTCGCCGCCGGAGAAGCGGTGGCCGCGCTCGCCGACGACCGTGTCGTACCCGTCGGGGAGGGACGCGATGTGGTCGTGGATCTGGGCGGCGCGGGCGGCGGTCGCGAGCTCTTCGTCGGTGGCGTCGGGCTTGGCGAAGCGGAGGTTGTCCGCGACCGAGGCGTGGAAGAGATACGTCTCCTGGGAGACGACGCCGACGGCACGCGCGAGGGTGTCGAAGTCGAGGTCGCGCACGTCGACCCCGTCGAGGGTGACGCGCCCGGACGTGACGTCGTAGAGCCTGGGCACCAGATGGCTCAGGGTGGACTTGCCGGAGCCGGTGGTGCCGACCACGGCGAGGCTGCCGCCCGCGGGTATGACGAGGTCGATGTCCTGGAGCGCGGGGCCCGACTTCTCGTCGTAACGGAACTCGACCTTTTCGAAGCGGACCTCGCCCTTGATCTCGTCGAGGCGCACCGGCTTCTCGGGCTCGGTGATGTCGACGGGCAGGTCGAGGTACTCGAAGATGCGCTGGAAGAGCGCGAGCGACGTCTGGATCTGCACGCCGGTCGAGAGCAGGCTCACGGTCGGGCGGAACAGGCCCTGCTGGAGCGAGACGAAGGCGACGAGCGTGCCGATCGAGACCGTCGGGCCGCCGGCCTGGAAGGCGATGCCCGCGGTCCAGTAGATGACGGCGGGCATGGCGGCCATGACGATCGAGATGACGGCCATGCGCCAGCGGCCCGCCATGTTCGACCGGATCTCCAGGTCGACCAGTCGCTCGGACTCCTCGGCGAAGGACTTGGTGAGGGAGTCGGCTCGCCCCATGGTCCGGCCGAGGACTATGCCGCTCACCGAGAGCGACTCGGTGACCGTCGCGGCCATCGCGGCCATCTGCTTCTGGCGCTGTGTGGCTATTTTCTTGCGCTCGCGGCCGACGCGGCGGCTGATCCACACGAAGACTGGGAGCAGGAGGAGCGAGACCACCGTGAGGCGCCAGTCCAGGGCGAGCATGGCGACGACGGTCGCCATGACACCCGTGAGGTTCGAGACCAGGGACGTGGCGGTGGAGGTGACCGTGGCCTGCATGCCGCCGATGTCGTTGGCGATCCGGGACTGGACCTCGCCCGTGCGGGTGCGGGTGAAGAAGGCCAGGGACATGCTCTGCAACCGGCCGTAGACCGCGGTGCGCAGGTCGTGCATGACGCGCTGGCCGACGGATGTGCTGATCAGGGTCTGCAGGACACCGAAGACGCTGGTGACGACCGCGCTGAGGATCATGCCGAGCGCGAGCAGGCTCAGCAGGCCCGTGCGCCCCTGCGGCAGGGCGGTGTCGAGGATCTCCTTGAGCAGGAACGGGGTCGCCACGCCGACGAGCGACGCGGCGCAGACCAGCAGGCCGACGAGCGCGAGGCGGCCTCGGTAGGGCCGGAAGAGGCGGAGGATGCGGCGCATCTGGCGTGGCTGCGGCTCCTCGCCGGGGGCGGGGGGCTGCGGCGTCCAGGTGGGTTCGTCGTGGCGCATGGGCTCCTTCGGGATTTCGGACGAGGACGACTCGGGGAGCATAGCTCACTGTTACCTATACTCACAATGCACAAGGTCCTGGTAATGTTCCCGCATGAACACCCCGGACCCAGACGGCCTGCTCGCCGAACAGCTGCTGCGGCTGACCCGCAGGTTGCAGCGGATCCAGAAGCGCCATCTGGTGCCGATCGGCATCACGCCCGCCCAGTCCCGCCTGCTGCGCACCCTCGCGCACTGCGAGACCCCGCCCCGCATGGCCGATCTCGCCGAGCGCCTCGAAGTCGTGCCGCGCGCTGTCACCACCCTGGTCGACGGCCTGGAGGCCGCCGATCTCGTGCGCCGCGCACCCGACCCCACCAACCGCCGGGTGATCCGCATCGAGCTCACCGACGCCGGACTCAAGGCCCTCGGTGAGCTGCGCGGCGCGCGCCGCGCCGCCGCGGAGGACATCCTGGCTCCATTGGACACCGAGCAGCGCGCCCAGCTCGGCGTCCTGCTGAACGCGCTGTTCGACGTGCCGGACGTCCGCCGCTGCTGACCCCGTTCGCCGCCGGGCGCCGCACACCGTCGCCGCAACCGTCGAGGAGAGCTCATGCCACTGCTGGAGCCCGAGCCGGACGCCCTGCGCCCCGATCCCGCGGCGCGCGCGCAGGGCCCGTCGCACGACCGCGTGCCGGACCGGCGGGGCGGCGGCACCCCTGAGCCGCTGCGCTCCGAACTGACCGCGCTGCTCGGCGCGGACAAGGTCCTGACGAAGATCTCCGACCTCGTGAAGTACGCGTCGGACGCCAGTCCCTACCGCTTCGTGCCGCAGGTCGTGGTCGTCCCCGAGGACATCGACGACGTGTCGGCCGTCCTGTCGTACGCGCACGGCAAGGGCCGCGAAGTCGTCTTCCGCGCGGCGGGCACGTCGCTGAACGGCCAGGCGCAGGGCGAGGACATCCTCGTCGCCGTGCGCAAGCACTGGTCGGGCGTCGAGGTGCTCGGCGAGGGCGAGCGTGCCCGTATCGGCCCCGGCACCACGATCGTGCGCGCCAACACCACCCTGGCCCGGTACGGCAGGGTGCTCGGCCCCGACCCGGCGAGCGCGATCGCCTGCACCGTCGGCGGCGTCGTGGCGAACAACGCGTCGGGCATGACGGCGGGCACCACCCGCAATTCGTACCGCACGGTCGCCTCACTGACCTTCGTCCTCCCTTCAGGGACGGTCGTGGACACGGCCGAGCCGGACGCCGACGAGCGGCTGGCGCAGGCGGAGCCGGAGCTGTGCACGGGCCTGCTGGCCATCAAGCGGGAGATCGAGGCGGACGCCGGGCTTTCGGCCCGCATCCGCGCCAAGTACGAGATCAAGAACACCAATGGCTACCGTCTCGACGCCTTCCTCGACGGCGCGACGCCCGTGGAGATCCTGCGCGGCCTGATGGTCGGCTCCGAGGGCACCTTCGGTTTCATCTCCGAAGTCGTCTTCGACACGCTGCCCCTGGACCGGCATACGACGACCGCCCTGCTGTTCTTCCCCTCGCTGCCCGCGGCCGCCGCCGCGGTGCCGCTGTTCAGTGCGGCGGGCGCGCTCGCCCTGGAGCTGATGGACGGCAACACCCTGCGCGCGTCGGTCAGCGTGCGGGGCGTGCCCGCCGACTGGGCCGACCTGCCGAAGTCCACGGCCGCCCTCCTGGTGGAGTTCCGCGCCCCGGACGAGGCCGCACGGGAGGCGTACGAAGCGGCGGCCGCCCAGGTCCTCGAAGGGCTCGAACTGGTCGCGCCCGTCCCGTCGGTGACGAACACGTTCACCCGCGACGCGAAGACGGCCGGCGGTTACTGGAAGGCGCGCAAGGCGTTCGTCACCGCTGTCGGCGGCTCCCGTCCTGCGGGGACGACGCTGATCACCGAGGACTTCGCCGTCCCGCCGGGCCGGCTCGCGGAGGCCTGCGAAGCGCTGCTCGACCTCCAGACGCGGCACGGCTTCGACGCAGCCGTCGCGGGCCACGCGGCGGACGGCAATCTCCACTTCCTGCTCGCCTTCGACGCGGCGCTCCCCACGGACGTGGAGCGCTACGCGGCGTTCATGGACGACTTCTGCCGTCTGACGGTGGAGCGTTTCGACGGCTCCCTCAAGGCCGAGCACGCCACGGGACGCAACCTCGCGCCCTTCCTGGAGCTCGAATGGGGTCCCAAGGCGACCGAGTTGATGTGGCGCACCAAGCAGGTCATCGACCCGGACGGGGTGCTCGCGCCCCGCATCGTCCTCGACCGCGATCCGAAGGCTCATCTGCGCGGCCTGAAGACCATCCCCAGGGTGGAGCCGATCGCCGACCCGTGCATCGAATGCGGCTTCTGTGAACCGACGTGCCCCAGCGAGGACTTGACCACGACCCCGCGCCAGCGCATCGTGCTCCGCCGCGAGATGATGCGCCAGCCCCCGGGCTCCCCCGTCGAGGACGGCCTCGTCGAGGCGTACGGCTACGACGCCGTGGACACCTGCGCGGGCGACTCGACCTGCGCGATCGCCTGCCCGGTGGGCATCGACACGGGGGCCCTGATGAAGGACTTCCGGCACGCGCGGCACTCGCCCCGCGAGGAGAAGGCGGCCGCTCTCGCCGCGAGGAACTTCAAGGCCGTCGAGGCGTCCGCCCGGCTGGCGGTGGCCGCCGCCGACCGGATCGGTGACCGACTCCTGACCGCGGTGACCCGCACCGCCCGCAAGGCCGTGCGTCCGGACCTGGTGCCCGAGTGGCTGCCGCAGATCCCCGGGGCCGCCGCACGCAAGCTGCCGCGCACCGCACGCGTCGGCGCCTCGGCCGTCTACTACCCGGCGTGCGTCAACCGCATCTTCGGCGGGCCGGGCGACCGCTCCCTGGCGGAGGCCGTGGTCGCCGTCTCCACGCGCGCGAGGAAGCCGGTTTGGATTCCGGACGATGTCACGGGGACGTGCTGCGCGACGATCTGGCACTCCAAGGGGTACGACGCCGGGAACAGGGTCATGGCCAATCGCATCGTCGAGGCGGCCTGGGGCTGGACGGCCGGCGGCCGCCTGCCGCTGGTCGTCGATGCCTCGTCCTGCACGCTCGGCATCGCGCACGAGGTCGTGCCCTACCTGACCGCCGACAACCGCGAGTTGCACCGGGAGCTGACGGTCGTCGACTCGATCGTCTGGGCCGCCGACGAGCTCCTGCCCCACCTGACGGTGCACCGCACGGTCGGCTCCGCCGTGCTGCACCCCACCTGTTCCATGCGGCACCTCGGGGACGAGCCACAGCTCCGGGCGGTCGCCGAGGCCTGCGCGGACGAGGTGGTCGTCCCGGACGACGCGGGATGCTGCGCCTTCGCGGGCGACCGCGGCATGCTCCACAAGGAGCTCACGGAATCGGCCACGCGCAAGGAGGCGGCGGAGGTCACGTCCCGCCCCTTCGACGCGCACCTCTCGGCGAACCGCATGTGTGAGGTGGGCATGGACCACGCGACGGGCCGCGGCTATTACTCCGTACTCCTGGAGTTGGAGCGCGCGACACGTCCGTGACCGGTCCCCCGTCCCCGTGCTCTCCGGTGTCCCGTCAATAAGTCCAACTCTTCGGTCCCTCCTGTCTCTTGCGCCCCGGCCGGGCCGCCACCAGGGTGGCTTCCGCCCCAGTGGTAGAGACCAGCCGACATTGAGCTACGGAGGTCCGATGCACGACGAGAACGCCACCCCGACCCCTGACGGCACCACCCCCGACGACGGCACCGGGAGCACTGCGGGAGACGGCCACTCCCGCCGCACGGTGCTCCGCACGGCGGGCCTCGCCGGTGCGGGGCTCGGAGTCGGCGCCTTCGCCGGCGGCCCGGCACACGCCGACGTCCCTGCCACGGCCGCGGCCGCCCCGGCGTCGGACACGTCGGGTACAGGGGCGGCCGGGGCCCCCGCCCGCAAGGGCGCCACCATGATCGGCGTGCCGTTCGAGCGGCGCTCCACGGTGCGGGTCGGGATCATCGGGCTCGGCAACCGCGGCGGCAGCATGATCGACCTGTTCCTCGCGATACCGGGCGTGCGTGTGGTCGCCCTCTGCGACCCGGTCAAGGACAAGACCGCGGCCGCCGCGAAGAAGGTCACGGCGGCGGGCCAGCCCGCCCCCGCGACGTACACCAAGGGCGAGCACGACTACGAGAACCTGTGCAAGCGCGGCGACATCGACTTCGTGTACGTGGCGACGCCCTGGGAACTCCACTTCCCCATGGCCAAGTCGGCGATGGTCAACGGCAAGCACGTCGGCGTGGAGTGTCCGATCGCCATGCGCCTGGACGAGCTGTGGCAGCTCGTCGACCTGTCCGAGCGCACCCGCAGGCACTGCATGCAGCTGGAGAACTGCTGCTACGGCAAGAATGAGATGCGTGTCCTGCGCATGGCGCACGCGGGCAAGTTCGGCGAGCTGCTGCACGGGGCGGGTGCCTACAACCACGACCTGCGCGGCCTGATGTTCGACCCCGACTACTACGAAGGTCCGTGGCGCCGCCTGTGGCACACGCGGCTGCGCGGCGACCTCTACCCCAACCACGGCTTCGGCCCGGTCGCCAACTACATGGACGTCAACCGCGGCGACCGCGTCACGCACATCTCCAGCTTCGGCACACCCGCGCTCGGCCTCGCCGAGTACCGCAAGGCGCACATGCCGCCGGGCGACCCCAGCTGGAAGGAGACGTACATCGAGAGCGACCGCACCATCAGCCTCGTCCAGACGGCGAAGGGACGGGTGATCCGTCTGGAGCACGACGTCTCGACGCCCCACCCCTACAGCCGCATCAACAGCCTCGGCGGCACGAAGGGCGTCTTCGAGGACTACCCCGCCCGCATCTACATCGAGCCGGAGCACACGAACGACCAGTGGGCCGACTTCTCCAAGTACGCCGACTTCGACCACTGGCTGTGGAAGGAGCACTCCAACCCGCCCGGCGGGCACGGCGGCATGGACTACATCATGATCTTCCGGCTGATGCAGACCATGCAGCTCGGCCTGGTGCCGGACTTCGACGTGTACGACGCCGCGACGTGGACGGCGCCCGTCCCGCTGAGCCATCTGTCGATCAAGGCGAAGGGCGCGCCGCAGGCGGTCCCGGACTTCACGCGTGGCCTGTGGAAGAAGGCGAGGCCGGGCGTGGACTCGGAGAAGCCGAAGGCGTAAGGGCCGGGGCGGGCTCGGTGCCGTGGTTCTGGCACCGGGCCCGTCACCGGGCCTGCTGGGGAGCTACGCCGGTCAGCAGCGTCGGCGGTCCTCCGTCAGGGTTCCCTGGACGGTGGAGAGGGTCCGGTCGTAGCAGCCCGTGTCGCCGACCAGCCGGTAGCGCTCGCGCGACGTGCCGACGGCGTGCCGCTGATCACGCGGGACATTGGCGGTGTACGTCGCGTCGCCGTCATAACGGTCGTCCAACACCGACCAGCCGGTGCGCCGGTCGCCCCGTTGCGTGGCCCTCTCGGCGCGGTCCCCGAGGGAGATCTCGGTCCGCAGCCGGTCGCCCGCCCCGAGCGTCGTGGTGCCGTCCATGGTGTACGTCCGGTCGGTGCGCGCGGCGCGATGGCCCGTCGTGACCGTCTCGCGGTCGGTCCAGGTGGCCTTGAGCGCGTCCGTCGACTCGCCGTCGGTCCAGCGGTGGACGGACGTGTTCGCGAGGGCGCGCGTCACGGTCGTCGCGACGCGGCCGTGCGAGGTGTTCACATACCCCGAAACGCTGAGCCGGTGCCCGCCCTCCGTGTCGAGCCGGTGTGCCGCGTCGCCCGAACCGGGTGTGTACGTCGACTTGTTGGCGAGGTCGCCCTCCTTGTGGCGTGTCAGTCGGCCCGTGACGTGGTCGCTCTTCTCGTCCTGCCAGACCAGAACGTTGACCGGCGTGCTCCAGCCGGTCGTCGCCTCGGGGACGCCTGCGGCGGAGACCTCCACCCGGTGCGGGCGGCCGTCGTTGAGGATGCCCGCGAAGGGGGTCAGGTCGTACTCGATGGGCTTGATGTCGAAGGCGCGCGGCCCCGGGATCACGTACCAGAGGAAGGGGTTGGACCAGCCGCCGGTCCACACGGTCGGGAACGGCGCGGCGATGCCCGCGAGCCGGCCGTCGACCTTGACCTGCACCTCGCGGTAGGGGCCGTTGTCAGCCTTGCAGGAGTAGGGCGCGGCGTCGGGCACGGTCAGGTACCAGTACTCCTCGCAGCCGCCGCCGGAGCCCGTGGCGTACACCTCGGCGATGATGCGTTCGCTGTTGCGCGGGGTGGTGAGGGTGGTGCCGGTGGCGCCCTCGCCGAGGGGGATGATCCGGTCGGGCGTCTCGCTGGAGGCGGCAGCCGCCTTCGGCCGCTGATAGAACGTCAGCTTCACCTTGACGTCGATGATCCCGGTGTAGGTCTCGTTGACGACGTTCCCGATGAGCATCTCGACGTGCTGGGCGCGGGCCAGCGTGTCGCTGTACCGCGTCACGTCCTTCTCCACGGACCACGTGATGCCGTCGACGGACGGCTGCGGAGTCGACGTACGGAAGACTTCGACACCGCCGATGCGGAGGTAGCCCAGACGGTCGTACTGACGCCCCTTGACCTTTCCGTCGAGGCGCAGGACCACCTTGGCCCAGTCGCCCTTGCCGCACTTCTCCGGAGGGGCGTAGTCACCCTTGTACGGTGTGAAGTCCTTGAACTGCGCTTCGGCGACCGTCACTTCACAGGACTTGGCAGGCGGTTTCGGCACGGGCGGTGCTGCGGTGACCGGGTCGTGCCAGTCGTTCCCGAACTCCGGTGGGGGCGTGGCGGCCGCGGCCGGACCGGCGCCGAGGAGAGTGCTCGCCGCGAGGGCCGCCCCGGCGAGCATGGACATGACGCGTCTTCTCATGGAGGTTTTCTATGGGGCGGTCGCCGATCACCGCAATGGTGCCGCCGCTGCCTCAGCCTCCTGGTCCCCCGCCTTTTGCTCTCTCCTGCTGTCCCGCATCCGGTTCAGGCCCGTAGGTTCGTCCTGTCGCCCATCACCACGACCGGGTGCTGCTTCGGATCGAGCGTGCGCAGCAGGTACTTCATGCCCGCCTTGGACAGGCTCACGCAGCCCGAGGTACCGCTGCCGTGGTCCATGTGCAGCCAGATGCTGCCGCCCTTGGCCTGACCCTGCGGGCGCGTCGGGTCGTTCGGCGGGGTGCCCTTGGCGCGGTTGTAGTCGATGGCGATGACGTAGTCGAAGTCGTGCCAGTGCGTCTTGGGCCAGTAGTGCGGGGCCTGCATGGACACCGACTGCGTGTAGGGGAACTTGGCCCCGGGGTCCGCGAGGACGCCGCCTGCGTCGGAGAGCGTGAACACACCTACCGGGCTGCGCTTGTCGTTCTCTCGATGGTCGGTGGTCCAGCCCTTCTTGCCGTTGTGCGCCGGCCAGCTGCGGGCCTTCTCCCAGGTGGTGTCCTTGCTGCCCGACTTCGTGTAGAGCACGACGGTCGACTTCGCCGAGTCCTCACCGTCGCCGTAGACAGCCACGACCTGACGGGAATTCCGCGGGATCTCGGCCTGCAGCCGGTCGCCGACGTCCGGAATACGCCGTGGGTCGCCGGCCCCGGCCCGGTCGCCTTGGCCATCTCCCGCACCCTTGCCGTGCTCCGCGCCGGCGTCGCCCTTACGCGGACCGTCGTCGTTCCCACTCGCGCAGGACGTCAGAAGAACACCGCAGGCCGCTGCCGCGACCACCACACGTATCCCACCCGCTATTCGCATCCGTCCATGGTCGCACCCGCTCCGCACTCCCCCGGCCAGCGCCACGGCGCACGCCGGGACCGGGCCGATTCTTTACCCCAGGGCGGAAAACCGTTTGCTTCCCACCACCGCACGACGCGAACCTTTCACGGTTTGTAACCGCCGTCCGCTCCTTCGAGCTCTCGTCGGGGCGACGCCGCCGCACCTCGTCCACCTAGTCCTGGGACATCATGCAGATTCGCGACCTTCCGTATACCGACCCCGGCGTACCTGACGTCCGGTCGGGACCGCGCTTCCTGCTGTGGCTGGGCCGCAACCAGCTCGGCGGGCAGCTCAAGTCCCTCGCCTGGGGTCTGCTGCACTTCAGCTCCATCGCGGGCCTGCCCTACATGGTCGGCGTCGCCGTCGAGGCCGTGCTCGATCGCTCCGGCGGACGACTCGCTCTGGCGGGCGCGCTGATCGGTCTGCTCGGCATCGGCATCGCGGTGGGCGACACCATGCTGCACCGCACCGCGGTCACCAACTGGATCACGGCCGCGGCGCGCGTGCAGCAGCTGCTCGCACGCAAGACCGCCGCGCTCGGCTCCGCGCTGACCCGGCGCGTCGCCGCCGGTGAGGTCGTGGCCGTCTCCACCGGTGACGTCGAGAAGATCGGCTGGTTCGTGGAGGCGCTGTCGCGGTTCGCGGCGGCCGCGCTCACGGTCGTCCTGGTCTGCGTCGGTCTCGTCGTCTACCAACCCGCCCTCGGCGTCGTCGTCGCTGTCGGCATTCCGGTGCTCGCGATGGCCGTGCTCCCGCTGCTGCCCCGCGCCACGCGCCGGGCCGACTTCCAGCGCGAGAAGGCGGGGCGGGCCACCGAACTGGCGTCGGACACCGTCGCCGGGCTGCGGGTGCTGCGCGGCATCGGCGGCGAGGAACTCTTCCTCGACCGCTACCGCCGTGCCTCGCAGGAGGTCCGCACGGCCGCGGTGCGTAGCGCCCGGATGTGGGCCGTCATCTCGGCGATCCAGATCCTGATGCCGGGGCTGCTGCTGATCGCGGTCGTCTGGCACGGCGTGCACCTCGCTCGCGAGGGCCGCGTCACGGTGGGCGAACTCGTCACCGTCTACAGCGCCATCATGATGCTCAACTACCCGCTGCGGCACTTCGAGGAGATCGCCATGGCGTACTCCTTCTCCCGTCCCTCCGCGAAGCGAGCGGCCCGGGTCCTCGCTCTGGAGCGGACGGCGCCGAGGGGTGCGGACTCCGGGGAGGAGGCCTCCGGTGATGTGAATGTGGCGTCCTTGGCGGAAGGTTCGGCGGAGTCTTCGGCGGGTGGCTCGCCTGCGCCTTCCGGTGACCTGTACGACCCGGCGACGGGCCTGCTCGCCCCGGCGGGTCGCCTGACCGCCGTGGTGTGCGGCGACCCCGACGAGGCGGGACGGCTCGCCGAACGGCTCGGCGGACACCCCGCGTTCGACGACGCCGCGGGCCTGCCGTCCGTACGTCTCGGAGACGTACCGCTCGACGACCTGCCGCTGGCCGCCGCCCGCACCGCCGTCCTGGTCCAGGACAAGGACCCCGTCCTGCTCTCCGGAACCCTGAGCGCCCTCCTCGACGTACCGGCCTCGGGCGCGGTCAGCCCCGAGGAGGCGCTGGCCGCGGCGCAGTGCTCCGACGTCCTGGACGCACTCGCGCAGGCGTCGGTGGACGACGACCCGATGGCCGCCCACCTCACGGAACGCGGCCGCTCCCTCTCCGGAGGCCAGCGCCAGCGCCTCGCTCTGGCCCGCTCCCTGGTCACCGACCCCGAGGCTCTGGTACTCGACGAGCCGACGTCGGCCGTGGACTCGCACACCGAAGCCCGGGTCGCCGATGGCATCCGGCAACTGCGCCGGGGACGCACCACCGTGGTCCTCACCTCGTCACCTCTACTCCTCGACCGTGCCGAGCGTGTCGTCTTCCTGGCCGACGGCGAAGTCGCGGCGGTAGGCGAACACCGCGAACTGATGCACAGCGAGCCGCGGTACCGCGCGGTCGTGACCCGCGAGACCGACAGCGAACGCGCCGAACACGCCGAACGCGCAGATCGTGCTGAACACGAAGATCGCGCAGAACACGCTGATCGCGTCGCCGCGGAGGCTCTGGCGGGCCCGGCCCTCTCTGACGGCCTGACGAACTTCGACATCGAGGAGACGGCATGATCGGCCTGGCGCCCCCGGCATATGATCCGGCGGCCCCCACGACGGCGGAGACCCTGCCCATCGGCTCGGCCACGACCGTGCGCGACTACGTTCGCGAACTGTTCCAGCGCCACCGCCGGTCCTTCCTCCTGCTCATCCTGGTGAACACGCTCGCCGTCATCGCCTCGATGGTCGGCCCCTATCTCCTCGGCGGCTTGGTCGAGAAGGTCTCCGACGACGCACGGGACCTCCACCTCGAACTCACCATCGGACTGTTCGCCGTGGCCCTCCTCGTGCAGGCCTTCTTCGTGCGCGAGGTGCGGCTGCGCGGCGCGATGCTCGGCGAGCGGATGCTCGCGGACCTGCGGGAGGACTTCCTCGTGCGCTCCGTCGGGCTGCCGCCCGGCGTCCTGGAACGGGCCGGTACCGGCGACCTGCTGTCGCGCATCACCACTGACATCGACCGACTGGCCAATGCCATGCGTGAGGCCGTGCCGCAGCTCGCCATCGGCGTGGTGTGGGTGGTGCTGCTGCTCGGCGGGCTCGTCGTGACCGCGCCGCCGCTCGCACCCGCCGTGCTCGTCGCCGTGCCCCTTCTCGTCGTGGGCTGCCGCTGGTACTTCAAGCGGGCTCCCTCCGCCTACCGTTCGGAGGCCGCCGGATACGCCGCCGTGGCCGCCGCCCTCACCGAGACCGTCGACGCGGGGCGCACGGTGGAGGCCCACCGCCTCGGCCAGCGCCGCGTCGAACTGTCGGAGCGCCGCATCGCGGAATGGACCGCTTGGGAGCGGTACACCCTCTATCTGCGGTCGGTCCTCTTCCCGGTGCTCAACCTCACCCACACGACGGTGCTCTGCTCGACACTGATGATCGGCGGAGTCTTCGTCCTCCAGGGCTGGATCGGCGTCGGCCAACTGACCACGGGGGTCCTGATCGCGCAGATGCTCGTCGACCCGCTGGGGATCATCCTCAGGTGGTACGACGAACTTCAGGTCGCGCAGGTGTCGCTGGCCCGGCTCGTCGGTGTGCGTGACATCGAGCCGGACGCGGGCGACCCCTCCGTGGCTCCGGAGGGACGACATGTCCTCGCCGACGACGTCCACTTCGGGTATCGCGCGGGCGTCGACGTGCTCCGCGAGGTGTCTCTCGCCGTCGAACCCGGCTCGCGTGTCGCGCTGGTCGGCCCCTCGGGCGCGGGCAAGTCGACCTTGGGCAGGCTTCTCGCCGGGATCTACGGACCTCGCACCGGTCGCGTCACTCTGGGCGGCGCCGCGCTGTCGGACATGCCCGCGGAGGCGGTGCGCGCCCATGTGGCGCTGGTCAACCAGGAACACCACGTCTTCGTGGGCACTCTGCGCGACAACCTCCTCCTCGCCAGAACCGGCGCGCGGGACGCCGAACTGTGGGCCGCACTCGGTGCGGTCGACGCGGCCGACTGGGCGCGTGGCCTCGACGAGGGCCTGGACACCGAGGTCGGCTCGGGCGGATTCGCGCTGACACCCGCGCAGGCCCAGCAGATCGCCCTGGCGCGACTGGTCCTCGCCGACCCGCACACGCTCGTCCTGGACGAGGCGACCTCGCTCCTCGACCCGCGCGCGGCACGGCACTTGGAGCGCTCCCTCGCCCGCGTCCTGGACGGCCGCACGGTCGTGGCGATCGCCCACCGGCTGCATACCGCACATGACGCCGACGTCATCGCGGTGGTCGAGAGCGGCCGGATCAGCGAACTGGGCAGCCACGACCAGTTGGTGGCGGCGGACGGCGCGTACGCGGCGCTGTGGCGGTCCTGGCACGGGTAGGAGGGGGTGGGTGTACGGGGGGGCGGGCTGGGTGTGTGGGGAGGCATGCTCGACGTACAGGGAGGTGGACTCCCTGGACACAGGGGCCCCTACTGGCTCTCCGGCAGGGGCAGTTAGGGTTCGTGGATGGCTGCATCGTCCACGGAACCCGGCATCCCCGATCGGCGTGGGCCCGTCCGCTACCTCTGGTGGGTGACCGTCAGCCAGCCTCGCCGTGTGGCCGCCGGAGCCGTGTTGGGCAGCGCGTGGATGGTCTGCCTGACGCTCCCCCCGTACGTCCTGTCGCGCGCCATCGACGACGGACTGCGGGCGGGTGACCGGTCCGCTCTGGTGAGCTGGTGCGCGGCCCTGTTCGGCATCGGAGTCCTGAACGCCTGGCTGGCGATCATGCGGCATCGCACCATGACCCGGATCCGCCTCGATGCCTACTTCCGTACCGTGCGAGTCGTGGTCGACCACGCGACCCGGCTCGGCGCCGCGCTGCCCCGCCGCATCTCGGCCGGTGAGGTCGTCACGATCGGCCACTCGGACGTGGGAGTGATCAGCCAGACCCTCACTGTGACCGGGCCGGGCGTGGGCTCGGTGATCGCCTACTTCGTGGTGGCCGCGCTGCTGCTGTCCGTCTCCACGTTGCTCGCTGTGGTGGTGCTGGTCGGCGTGCCGCTGCTCGCCGTACTGATCGGGCCGTTCCTCAGCCGGTTGCAAGGCGCCGAGACGGCCTACCGGGAGCGCCAAGGTGCACTCGCCGCGACGCTCGGGGACCTCGCGGGCGGGCTCCGTGTCCTCAACGGCCTCGGGGGCAAGGGAGTGTTCGCGGCCCGTTACCGCGAGGGCTCGCGCCGCCTGCGGGACGAGGGCTACCGGGTCGGGTCGAGCATGAGCTGGATCCAGGCCTTCGGTCTCGGCCTGCCCACCCTGTTCCTGGCCGCTGTGACGTGGCTCGCCGCACGCATGGCCGCTCAGGGCACCATTACTGTCGGCGAGTTGGTGGCTATCTACGGGTACGTCGCCGTGCTCGTGGTGCCGGTGACGAGCTTGATCGAGGGCAGCTACGACATCGGCCGAGGGCTCGTGGCCGCGCGTCGGGTCGTCGACTTCCTGAACTTGGAGCCGCAGGGCTGGGAGAGTGAAGGTGGCCCTGCCACCGACCCGGGCCCCGGCCCCGGCCCCGAGAAACCGTCCGTGCTGCGCGATCCCGCGTCCGGCGTCGAGGTCGCCCCCGGGCTCCTCACCGCACTCGTCAGCGCTCGTGCGTCCGACGGCACGGAGATCGTCGATCGGCTCGGCCGCTTCGCTCCCTCCTCCGTCACATGGGGTTCGGTCCGCCTCGACGCCGTCGCGCTGGACGAGGTGCGTGCCCGGATCCTGGTGGCGGACAACGAAGCGGACCTCTTCGCCGGTACCTTGCGCGCCGCCGCTTCCGGCCGAGGGGCTCCGGACGAGAACGCCATCACCCTCGCAGTGGAGGCGGCCATGGCCGGCGACATCGTCCTCGGCCTCCCGGACGGACTCGATGCCCTCCTCGACGCGCAGGGCCGCAACCTCTCCGGTGGCCAACGCCAGCGCATCCGCCTGGCACGGGCCCTCCTCGCCGACCCCGAGGTGCTCCTTGCCGTCGAACCGACATCGGCGGTCGACGCCCACACCGAAGCGAACATGGCGTCCCGCCTCCGCGCCGCCCGCGACGGACGCACCACCCTTGTCACCAGCACATCTCCCCTCGTCCTCGACCAAGCCGACACCGTGTACTACCTGGAGGACGGCCGCGTGAGCGCCGTCGGCCGCCACGCCGACCTGCTGGCAGGCCATCCGGGCTACCGGCACCTGGTGTCGCGCGGGACCGAAGAAGGCGACGAGGCGAAGGAACAGCACACGCCACAGGGACAGAAGCGCTTTCGACCTCCCGCCGAGCCGACTCATGAGGCCCTCCGATGACGCCGCCCCGCCGCGACGACACGGCCGGTGCCGAGATGGGGCACCTCCCCGTGGCCGACCGCCGCCAGGTCCGACGTGCCGCCCTCCGGCTCATCCGGCAGGACACCGGCGCCTTCATCACGATGATCGTCTTCAATGCGCTTGCCGCGGCAGCGGGGCTCACCGGCCCCTGGCTCCTCGGGCGCATCATCAACACGGTCAGGGACGGCGGAGGTGTCGACGCCGTCGACCGCCTCGCGCTCGGCATCCTCGTCGGCGCCGTCGCCCAGCTGCTGCTGGCACGCCACGCCCGCTACCTCGCCCATCGCTTCGGCGAGCGGACTCTCGCCCGCATTCGTGAGCAGTTCGTCGACCGGGCCCTCGCCCTGCCGGCGTCCGTCGTGGAACGGGCCGGAGCAGGCGATCTGACGGCGCGCGGCACCACCGACGTCGCGACCGCAGGGCAGATGCTGCGCGACACCGGGCCGGATGTCTTCGTTGCTGCCGTGCAGGCGTTGTTCATCCTCGGTGCGGTCTTTCTGCTGAACCCGCTGCTCGGTGTCTGCGGTGTCGTCGGCCTCACCGGCATCTGGTTCGCCACCCGCTGGTACCTGCGCCGTGCGCACTCCGCCTACCTCGAGCAGGGAACGGCCCACTCCGCACTGGCCGAGGTACTCGCCGCCACGGCCTCCGGGGCCCGCACCGTCGAGGCCCTGCGTCTGCGCGAGCGTCGTGTCGCGGACAGTGAGGCGGAGATCGGGCGGTGCGTCGCCGCCCACGACCGGACACTGTTCCTGCGCAGCGTCCTCTTCCCCTCCATCGACGTTTCGTACGCCGTCCCGGTCGTCGCCGTACTGCTCCTCGGCGGGATCCTCCACGACCAGGGCTCCGTGAGCCTGGGCACGGTGGTCGCTTCGGCCCTCTACCTGCAGCAGCTCTCCCAGCCGCTGGACACGATCCTCCAGCAGGTGGAGCAGTTGCAGAGCAGCGGCGCCTCCTTCGCCCGGGTCGAGGGCCTGGCCACCGCCCCGACAGGTTCCACCGGCGCCACCACTCCCCTTCTCCCCCACGGCGACACCCCTGAGGACGACCGCATCGAGGTCAAGGGCGTGCGCTTCGCCTACAGCGGCTCCGCCGACGTCCTGCACGGCGTCGACCTCTCCGTACACCCCGGCGAGCGCCTTGCGATCGTCGGGCCCTCGGGGGCGGGCAAGAGCACGCTGAGCCGACTTCTGGCGGGGATCGACGCACCGGCCGAGGGCACGGTGACCGTCGGCGGCGTATCGATCGCCGATCTTCCGCCCGATCGGCTGCGCCGTCAGGTCGTCCTCGTCACCCAGGAGCACCACGTCTTCCTCGGCACTCTCAGGGACAACCTCGTCATCGCGGCGGAGACCGCCACCGACGTCGAACTGAAGGCCGCCCTCACCGCGGTGGGCGCCGACTGGTCCGACGACCTGCCGGAGGGTCTGGACACCGAGCTGGGCCCCGGGGGCCACCGCCTGCACGGGGCGCAGGCCCAGCAGCTCGCCCTGGCCCGCGTCGTGCTCGCCGATCCGCACACGCTGATCCTGGACGAGGCCACCGCGCTCCTGGACCCGACGACAGCACGGCACACGGAACGGGCCCTCGCCGCCGTCCTCCACGGACGCACTGTCATCGCCATCGCCCACCGGCTGCAGACGGCCCACGACGCGGACCGCGTGGCGGTCATGGAGGACGGCCGGGTGACCGAGCTCGGCACCCACGACGACCTCGTGACAGCCGGCGGCGCCTACGCCGCCCTCTGGCACTCCTGGCACGGCGAGCGCCCGTCCACGGCCTGAGCCGACGTGGGTGTGGGCGTGGGCGTGGGCATACTTCAGACGGAAGTCACTGCTCAGATGAAGTTGAGCGCGGCCGCGCCGCCCACTCCCCCGAGCAGCATGAACGCCGGCATCAGCACCTTGAGCTCGATCCAGCTCCCGGCCCGGAACCGCATCGCCTTCGGCGGCCCGATGGGGTACCAGCGCTTGCGGCCGATCGGGATGGGCCACAGGATCGGGCAGCCCGAGACGGTCAGCGCGTCCCCGATGTCGTGCACCAGCGCGCCGAGCACGATCGGCAGCCCCAGCCACAGGTACTCCTGGCCCGGCGCGGTGAACATCCAGTCGGAGCCGTTGCCCGGCTTGTCCAGGACGCCGGCGAGGATCCAGGCGCTCGTCGCGGCGAGCAGCCACACCAGGACATCGCTGCTCGACCCGCGAGCAGCCCGCCACAGCAGGCCTTCGATGGCGAGCACCATATGGACGAAGAGGATCCCGAGCACCGCCCAGCGACCGCCGAAGATCGCCAAGGCCGACGCGCCCGCCCCTATCAGCACCGCCCACAGCCAGGTGTGCGTGAGTGTGCGGTGCCCACCCGAGCGACGCGGGTCCCCCTGCTTGCGGGTCGCCTTGTAGACGGCGTACGAGAGTTTGTCGACGATCTCGCAGAGTCCCCGGGAGAGCGGCCCGAAGGCCCGCGAGATGGTCGCCGACTTGTGGTCGAGGTCGGGTGCGAGTGCCGCTCCGGCGCAGATCAGCGCTCCGACGAGGAGAACCGGCCAGGGCATGGTGTGCCCCGCGGCCGCTGCCGCGGCACCGACCCCGAGCCAGGCCGCCGCCCCCGACAGTGAGTGTGCCGGTCCCATCATTGGTCTTGCCCGCCCCATTTCGATTGTTCTGACGCCCCGTTGGCGACACAGCGTAGCGTTCGTGATCTTCCTGAATACCTCCGGTTCCGTGATCGGGCAGGAAGGAAGGCAAGATGGGGGTGTGACCCTTATCGATCAGCTGCCGCCGGACGCCGACCCAGATGCCCTCTTCGAAGCTTTCTCGTCGTGGGCCGAGGACCAGGGCATCGCCCTCTACCCGGCCCAGGAGGAGGCACTGATCGAGGTGGTCTCCGGGGCGAACGTGATCTTGTCCACGCCGACCGGCTCCGGCAAGAGTCTCGTCGCCGCGGGCGCCCACTTCACGGCACTGGCCCAGGACAAGGTCACCTTCTACACGGCGCCGATCAAGGCTCTCGTATCGGAGAAGTTCTTCGACCTGTGCAAGCTCTTCGGCACCGAGAACGTCGGCATGCTGACCGGTGACGCGTCGGTCAACGCCGACGCTCCCGTCATCTGCTGCACGGCCGAGGTCCTCGCCTCCATCGCGCTCCGCGACGGCAAGCACGCCGATGTCGGCCAGGTCGTGATGGACGAGTTCCACTTCTACGCCGAGCCGGATCGCGGCTGGGCCTGGCAGATCCCGCTGCTCGAACTCCCGCAGGCGCAGTTCATCCTCATGTCGGCGACGCTCGGCGACGTCTCCATGTTCGAGAAGGACCTGACGCGCCGCACGGGCCGCCCCACCTCCGTCGTCCGGTCCGCGACGCGGCCGGTGCCGCTGTCGTACGAGTACCGTCTGACTCCGATCACCGAGACGCTCACCGAGCTCCTGGAGACCAAGCAGGCGCCGGTCTACATCGTCCACTTCACCCAGGCCCAAGCGGTCGAGCGCGCACAGTCGCTGATGAGCATCAACATGTGCACGCGCGAGGAGAAGGACAAGATCGCCGATCTGATCGGCAACTTCCGCTTCACCACCAAGTTCGGCCGCAACCTCTCGCGTTACGTGCGCCATGGAATCGGTGTGCACCACGCCGGCATGCTGCCCAAGTACCGCCGCTTGGTGGAGAAGCTCGCCCAGGCGGGCCTCCTCAAGGTCATCTGCGGTACCGACACCCTCGGCGTCGGCGTGAACGTCCCGATCCGCACCGTGCTGTTCACCGCCCTCACGAAGTACGACGGCACTCGTGTCCGCACTCTGCGCGCGCGGGAGTTCCACCAGATCGCCGGGCGCGCCGGGCGTGCGGGCTTTGACACGGCAGGGCTCGTGGTCGCCCAGGCGCCGGAGCACGTCATCGAGAACGAGAAAGCGCTCGCCAAGGCCGGCGACGACGCGAAGAAGCGCCGCAAGGTGGTCCGCAAGAAGGCACCCGAGGGCTTCGTCGCCTGGTCCGAAAGCACCTTCGAGAAGCTCATCGACTCGGAGCCTGAGCCGCTGACCTCCCGGTTCCGGGTCACGCACACCATGCTGCTGTCCGTGATCGCCCGGCCCGGCAACGCCTTCGAGGCGATGCGGCACCTCCTCGAGGACAACCACGAGCCGCGCAAGCAGCAGCTGCGGCACATTCGCCGGACCATCGCGATCTACCGCTCCCTCCTCGCGGGCGGCGTCGTGGAGAAACTCGACGAGCCGGACGCGACGGGCCGCATCGTGCGTCTGACCGTCGACCTCCAGCAGGACTTCGCGCTCAACCAGCCCTTGTCGACGTTCGCCCTCGCCGCCTTCGAAGTCCTCGACCCCGAGTCCCCCTCGTACGCCTTGGACATGGTGTCCGTCGTCGAGTCCACTCTCGACGACCCGCGTCAGATCCTCGCGGCCCAGCAGAACAAGGCGCGCGGCGAGGCCGTGGCGCTGATGAAGGCAGACGGCGTCGAGTACGAGGAGCGGATGGAGCGACTCCAGGACATCACGTACCCGAAGCCTCTGGAGGAGCTGCTCTTCCACGCGTACAACACGTACCGCACGAGCCACCCGTGGGTCGGCGATCACCCGCTGTCCCCGAAGTCCGTGATCCGCGACATGTACGAGCGGGCACTGTCCTTCACGGAATTCACGTCCTTCTACGAACTCGCCCGCACCGAGGGCATCGTCCTGCGCTACCTCGCGAGCGCGTACAAGGCGTTGGAACACACCATCCCGGACGACCTGAAGTCCGAGGACCTGGAGGACCTGATCGCCTGGCTCGGCGAAATGGTGCGCCAGGTCGACTCCAGCCTCCTCGACGAGTGGGAGCAGCTGGCCAACCCCGAGGTCATGACGGCGGAGGAGGCGCAGGAGAAGGCCGACGAGGTCAAGCCGGTCACGGCCAACGCCCGCGCCTTCCGCGTCCTGGTCCGCAACGCGCTGTTCCGCAGGGTCGAGCTGGCCGCCCTCGACCACGTCGAGGAGCTGGGTGAGCTGGACGCCGAGTCCGGTTGGGACGCCGATGCGTGGGGTGAGGCCATGGACAAGTACTGGGACGAGTACGAAGATCTCGGCACCGGCCCCGATGCCCGCGGGCCCAAGCTGTTGCTCATCGAGGAGGATCCTGCGCACGGTCTGTGGCGCGTCCGGCAGACGTTCGCCGACCCGAACGGCGACCATGACTGGGGCATCAGCGCGGAGGTCGATCTCGCGGCTTCCGACGAGGAGGGCCGTGCCGTCGTCCGGGTCACGGACGTCGGCCAGCTCTGAGGGCCCCGAGGATCCGTGTGTCCCGGACAGGAGTCGAGGAACTGTCATGAACAATCCCGCTGACCGGCTGGTCGACCTGCTGGACCTCGAGCAGATCGAGGTCAACATCTTCCGAGGCCGCAGCCCGAACGAGTCCTTGCAGCGGGTGTTCGGCGGGCAGGTCGCCGGACAGGCCCTGGTGGCGGCGGGACGGACCACCGAGGGTGACCGCCCGGTGCACTCGCTGCACGCGTATTTCCTGCGCCCGGGGCGCCCGGGTGTGCCCATCGTGTACCAGGTCGAACGGGTCAGGGACGGGCGCTCCTTCACCACGCGCCGTGTCACCGCCGTCCAGCAGGGCCGCACCATCTTCAACCTCACCGCCTCCTTCCATCAGCCCGAACAGGGCGCCTTCGAACACCAGCTGCCGCCACGCCTCGCGGCCCCCGCTCCGGAGTCGCTGCCGACGGTCGCCGAAGAGATCAGGGAGCACCTCGGCGCACTCCCCGAGCAGTTGGAGCGCATGGCCCGGCGTCAGCCCTTCGACATCCGCTATGTCGACCGGCTGCGGTGGACCGCCGAGGAGACCAAGGACGCGGAGCCGCGCAGCGCGGTGTGGATGCGCGCCGTCGGCCCGCTGGGCGACGACCCGCTCGTGCACACCTGCGCACTCACCTACGCGAGCGACATGACGCTCCTCGACGCCGTCCGCATCCCGGTGGAACCACTGTGGGGACCCCGAGGCTTCGACATGGCCTCGCTCGACCACGCCATGTGGTTCCACCGGCCCTTCCGCGCCGACGAGTGGTTCCTCTATGACCAGGAGTCGCCCATCGCGACGGGGGGCCGTGGTCTCGCACGGGGCCGTATCTACGACCAGGAGGGCCGCCTCCTGGTATCGGTGGTGCAGGAAGGGCTGTTCCGCCCGTACGGGGAGCGCCACATGGACGGTCCGACAACCGGCGCATAGCCAGTGAAAGGCCTGGAGGGGAGGCGCGGTGCGACGGATCGACGCGGTGGAGCGGCGGGCGAGGCTGGCGCTGCGTCATCGGCTGACCGTGGACACCAGGACGGACGATCCGGTCGAGGTGGCGCGGTCTCTGCTGGCTCTGCACGGGACCGACCCCTCGTCGGTGTATGTCGGCGCGTGGGCCCGTATGCGGGACGGTCAGGTGGCGGACGTGGAGCGCGCGCTGTACGAGGACCGCTCGCTGATCCGGCTGATGGGCATGCGGCGCACGGTTTTCGTGACGTCTCTCGATGTGGCGCCGGTACTGCAGGCCGCCTGCTCGCGGGCGGTCGCCGCGCGGGAGCGTCGCCTTCTCCTGGGGATGCTGGCCGAGTCCGGCGTCGCCGACGACGCGGCCGGGGTGGTGGCGTGGCTGGCGCAGACGGAGGAGGTGGCGCTGCGCGCGCTGAAGGAGCGGGGCGAGGCGACCGCCGCCGAGCTCGCGAGCGATGATCCACGGCTGGCGACCGAACTGGTCATGGCGCGTGGCAAGAGCTACGAGGGTCGGCAGAAGCTGGCCAGCCGACTCCTTCTGCTGCTCGCCGCCGAAGGACACGTGGTGCGTGGCAGACCGCGTGGCACATGGACTTCTCATCAGTACCGCTGGGCGTCGCTGACGGACTGGTTTCCCGGCGGCCTCACCGACTGGGGCACCCGTGAGGCCGAGACGGAGCTCGCCCGGCGCTGGCTCAGGACGTTCGGTCCGGCCACCGCGGATGATCTGCGGTGGTGGGCCGGGTGGACCAAGACCCAGACCAAGCGGGCTTTGACCGAACTGCGCCCAGTCGAGGTCGACTTGGACGGGCTGCCCGGGCTGTTGCTCCCCGATGACCTGGAGGAGACCTGCCGGCCGGAGCCCTGGGCGGCTCTCCTGCCTGCGCTCGACTCCACCCCGATGGGCTGGCAGCACCGCGGCTGGTTCCTTGGGGAGCACGGCCCGCGCCTCTTCGACAGGAACGGCAACATCGGTCCGTCTGTGTGGTGGGACGGCCGCATCGTCGGTGGCTGGGCCCAGGACAGCGGTGGTGAGATCGTGTGCCGGTTCCTCGAGGACGTCGGTGCGGACGCGGAGAGCTCGGTGCGAGCCGAGGCGGAGCGACTCGCCACGCGGCTAGGCGGCGTGCGGCTCACCGCTCGTACCCGGGGGCGTACGTGGCTGGAGGAGGAACTGGCCGCTTGACGACCGCAGGGCGGGTACGGGACGGGTTCCGAAAGGCATCTCTGCCTCCGTTCGGGATAGGTTCCGGTTTCGGACATGAGCACGAAGAGGACGGGGCGTGGCGTTGAGCGGATATTCGAGCGAGGACAGGGATCGGCTGCTGGCGGAGGCCGTACGGCTCCGCGAGGAGGGTCGGCCCGAGGAGGCCAGGGAGCAACTCGTCGGCCTCGCCGCGGAACTCCCACACGATGTGGAGGTCGCGTACCAGACGGCTTGGGTCCACGACACGCTCGGTCTTGAGGCCGAAGCGGTGCCGTACTACGAGCGCGCGCTCAAGGGAACGGGCCTGTCGAACGATGATCGTCGCGGAGCTCTGCTGGGGCTGGGCAGTACCTACCGGATTCTGGGACGCTACGAGGAAGCCGTGGCCACACTCGGTCAAGGGGTGGCTGAGTTCCCGGACGACGGCGGTCTCAAGACGTTCCTCGCCATGGCTCTGTACAACACCGGCCGGAACCACGACGCGATGCAGATGCTTCTGACGCTGCTTGTCGCCACGAGCAACGACCCTGACATCACGGGCTATCGCCCCGCCATCGAGGAGTACGCCAAGGACCTGGACGCGACGATGTAGCAACGCCGACGGGCACCCGGCCCTCGAATCCGATTTCGCGGCTCTGGCGGTCTACGCCCTCCTGCGGCGCAACCACTTCATCAAGCCTCGCGCCTCCCGCACCGAAGCCTCGGCCGAGACGGCGGGCGCATCCTCCGACTCCGGCGCCGGAGCGCTTGTTTCAGGAGGAGGGAGAACCGGAGCGGGCTGTGGTGACGGTCGAGGCGCTGGGCGCTCCGCGCGGGCTTGCACCAGGCCGATCAGCAGGCTGGAGCGCAGCCACCGGATCTCGTCGGGGTCGTCCGCGGTCGTGATGCTCTCGACGATCCGGAGCGCGGGCGACTCCGGTCCGCCCTGCGTGCGAGGCACGGGCTTGAGCCTGCTGAGATACGCGCGTTCATAGGGATCCCTGACGATCTCCGCGATCTGCACCGGGTCGAGCAGCGAGGCCATCGCGGCGGCGCGCTCCCAGGCGTCTTCGGCATGGCGCAGCAGGGATTCCGCGTACCGCCCCCGCCAGTTGCGGGCCCGTAGATCCTGTCCTTCTTCGAGGCGCCCACGAATCGTCTCCGGCATGCGGCCCTTGAGAAGTACGGCATTCATCTCGGACCCGGCAAAATGGCGCAACTCTTCGGCGAGATAGAGCCAAACAACCGTCCTGTAGCGGTTCAAGTAAAATTTCACGGGCGTCAGCACACCGGCGCGTGCGAGACGGGTGAAGCGGGCCGTGGTGATCTGCATGAGCTCCGCGCCCTCGGTGGTGCCCACGGCTCTGACGCTCTCTCGCAGCGCCTCGGGGAACCCCTCGCACCCGCGCACACGCTCGATCTCCTCGTGAGTGACGCGGCGCCGGGCGCCCGGCACGTCCGCGACGGTGCGGATGCGCCCCAGCATCACGGCCAGGTCGAATTCACCCCGCTTCAGCCCCAGTTCCTTCGCCGCCCAGCTCGGCGTGACCGTCGGTCGGGTGGTCGTCGTGCTGGTGGATTGCGTGCTGCCGGATCGCGTCTTGGTGGATTGCGTAATGGTGTCACCGGTCATGGTGGTTCCCCCGTGTGAGATGTGCTTGCTCTCGGGAAAAACCGTAGCCCGATCACGACGATCCTCGCTGGGCCTGTGGATAACTCCTGACGTGGCAGCGTCAGTGCAGGTCAGAGGTCTACGACTGGCGTGCGTTCGGGTTGCCGTGCGTCCACGGCCAAGTGCTCTCCGACGCGGTTCACGAGCAGCGTCATCTCGTAGGCGACCTGCCCGATGTCGGCCTCCGCGGAGCTCAGGACGCACAGGCAGCTGCCGTCGCCCGCCGCCGTGACGAAGAGGACCGCATCGTCGAACTCGATCATCGTCTGGCGCACATTGCCTGCGTGGAAGTGGCGCCCCGATCCCTTGGCCAGGCTGTGCAGTCCGGAGGAGACCGCGGCCAGATGCTCCGCGTCCTCCCGCTTGAGGTCCGTGCTCGCGCCGGTCACCAGGCCGTCGTTGGACAGCACCAGTGCGTGCCGTACGTGTTCCATCCGCTGGGTCAGGTCGTCCAGCAGCCAGCCGAGCCCCATGCTCTGCCCCATGATCCCGTCTCCCCGTGTCCGCTCCCCCTGGCCGGAGGATCTGACCTGCCAGCCTTCACCACGACCGGCCGCCCGGCAAGCATGATGGGGACATGGCACAGAAGATGACCGGCGACCAGTGGCGGGCCTTCGTCGCGCACGACACCCGAATGGGCAAGAACCGCGCCGAGGAGCTCGGCAAGCACAACGGCGTCCCGGGGGCACTCCTGGTCCGCGTGCGGATCGACAAGATGCTCGCGTACGCCGGCGTCTCCGACTGACGGCCGGCTCAGCTCACTGAGTCGAGCAGCCGGGCGGTATGAAACCGCCCGGCATACTCGACCAGCCGAATCAGCACCTCCTTCCCCGAATCCCGGTCCCGGGCGTCGCACAGCACCACGGGTGTCCCGCGGTCGAGGTCCAAGGCTCGTGACACTTCGAGCGCCCCATAGGTACGCGCGTCCGTGAAGCAGTTGACTGCCACGACGAACGGGATACGACGGTGCTCGAAATAGTCCACGGCGGGGAAGCAGTCCTCGAGCCGCCGGGTGTCCGCGAGGACCACGGCACCGAGGGCACCTTGTGACAACTCGTCCCACAGGAACCAGAACCGGTCCTGGCCAGGGGTGCCGAACAAGTACAGCGAAAGACCCGACCGGATGGTGATGCGACCGAAGTCCATGGCCACGGTCGTCGTGGTCTTCCGGTCGACGCCCTCGGTGTCGTCCACCGACTGACCCGCCTCGCTCAACAGCTCTTCAGTGCGTAGCGGACGGATCTCGCTGACAGCGCCCACCAAGGTGGTCTTGCCCACCCCGAAGCCGCCCGCGACCAGAATCTTCAACGCCATGGCAGAGGTCTCGGCGCCCGTGGCGTCAGAGTGCTCGGAGCCCATCGATCACCTCTCGGAGGATCTTTTCGTCGGGAAGCTGTGCGGGCGGAACGGGCCGACTGATTTTTACGCGCCCCACCTCCATCAGGTCACCAAGGAGCACGCGGACCACGCCCACGGGCAGATCCGCACCGGCGGCGAGCTCGGCGACGGACTGTGTCTCGGCGCGGCACAGTTCGATGAGCGCCCGGTGTTCGGGCCCGAGCCCGGTGGTGTCGTCAAGCTCCTGCGGCATGTCGGCGAGCGTCACGAGGGCGATCAGGTCGAAGCGGACGCCCCGCGGTCCTGGCCTGGTGCGTCCGCCTGTCATCGCATAGGGCCGTACGAGGGGCCCGGCTTCGTTGTCGTACCACTGGCTGCCCGGCTGGCCCGGGGTGCCGCTCGTGTCCTCGGTCATGGGTACCGGCCGCCCTCATCATCCGAGGGTCGGTGGCTGCTCGGCGGAGCGCGCCGGGGTGTAGAGGTGCTCACCCACCCGTTTGACCATGCGTGCCATCTCGTACGCCACAAGGCCGATGTCGGCCGTCACAGCAGTGAGAACAGCGAGGCAGGATCCGTCGCCCGCAGCGGCCACGAACAGGAAGGCGTCGTCCATCTCCACCATCGTCTGGCGCACCCCACCGGCTCCGAAGTGCCGGCCCGCCCCCTTGGCGAGGCTGTGGAATCCCGAGGCCACCGCAGCGAGGTGTTCGGCGTCCTCGCGGGTGAGAGCGTTCGACGTGGCGACCGGGAGTCCGTCGGTGGACAGCACCACCGCGTGCCGCACCTCACCGACGCGCAGCACCAAGTCGTCCAACAGCCAGCCGAGTTCGCCGGTCCGGCCGGTGGGGATGCTCTGGTCCTGGATCATGCGCGATCTCCTTCGCTGCTGTCACTGCCCGGTACGGCTCCCGGCGTGCCGATTCCCGGGAGCCGGCCGCCCCCGCGTGCCCAGCCGTCGCGGTAGGCGGTCATACGGGCACGCACCTGCTCCGGGCTGCGCTCGTCCTCAGCTCCGGCATCCTCTGCCGTGCTGCCACTGCCTGTGGGGCGTTCCCGCAGTTGCGGGGCGAGGCTCTCTTGGCGTATGCGTCGCGGCAGTTCCTCCGAGTCCCCCTGCGAGTCGGCGCCGGCGGTATCAAGAGCGTCGACGCTGTCGGAACGCGTCTCCGGGGTGTCGGGACGCGTTTCCCGGGTGTTGGGACGCGTTTCCGGGGTGTCGCGCGCGCCTCGTCCCTGATGCAGCCGGAGCGCGGTGACGCCGGACGGAGGCGGCGCCTCGGCCGCTGAGGCCAGTGCGGGGCGTGTGGCCGAGGCCGGCACGGGGTTGTTGTTCATGTGGTGCCGTGGTACTCCCTGCACGCCTGCGTGCGCCTTGTCCAGCGTGCTGCGCGCCGCCGGGACGGCCTCGGCGGCGTGGGGCTCCGTGCTCCCCACCGTGCCGCTGTGCAAAAGTGCGGTCGGGAGCAGTACGACGGCGGTGGTCCCTCCGTAGGGGGACGTCCGCAGATGCACTTTGATGGCGTGGTGGGCGGCGAGTCTGCTGACCACGAAGAGGCCCAATTGGTCACTGTCGAACAGATCGAGTGCTTCGGACTGCTCGATACGGCGGTTGGCCTCCGCGAGCGTCTCCTTGCCCATACCGAGCCCCCGGTCCTCGATCTCCAGGGCATAGCCGTTGCCGACTGGTTCGCCGCTGATCCGCACCTTGGTGTGGGGCGGCGAGAACTGGGCGGCGTTCTCGACCAGTTCAGCGAGGAGGTGGGTGAGGTCGGCCACCGCCGTACCGAGGACCGACGCGGCGGGGAGTTGTCGTACCTCCACGCGCGCGTAGTCCTCGACTTCGGAGACTGCCGCGCGCACGACGTTGGTCAGGGAGACGGGCATGCGCCAGGCGCGGCCGGGTGCGGCTCCGGAGAGGATGATGAGGCTCTCCGCGTGGCGCCTCATTCTGGTCGTCAGATGGTCGAGCCGGAAGAGGTCGCTGAGCTCGTTGGGATCGTCGGACCTGCGCTCCATGCTGTCGAGGAGGCTGAGCTGGCGATGGACGAGGACCTGGGTCCTGCGGGCCAGGTTGACGAAGACCCCGGAGATGCCGCTGGCCAGCTCCGCGCGCTCGATCGCGGCGCGCAGGGCCGCTCGATGGACGGTGCCGAGCGCTTCGGAGACCTGCCCGGTCTCGTCCTCCGCCGGTGGTCCAGAAGGCGCCTCTGCACGGATGTCGATGTCCTCACCGGCACGCAGCCGTCGCATGGCCTGCGGGAGTTTGCGGCGTGCGATCTCCAGGGCTCCGTTACGGAGGCTCACGAGCTCGACGACGAGGCCTCGCCCGATGCGTACGGAGATGACGAGTGAGGCGCAGACAGCGGCCAGCCCGAGGAGGACTGCGGCACCCGCGGGCGTGAGTACTGCGTGGGCGAGCGGGTCGGTGCGGTCAGCGGCGCTGCGATCAGCTGCCTCCTTGATCGCGTGGAGCTCGTCCCGTACGACCGCGTAGGAGTGGTCCCAGGCTCCTGCCGGTGCCGCGGCGAGTGCCTTGCGGCCCGGTTCGGCGAGGAGAACCTTGTCCTCGGCGGCTCGTACGTCTCCGTACGCCTTGCCTTGCTCAAGTCCGCGCCAGGCGGCCCGCTCAGGGCCCCGCAGGTCCGCTGCCGCCGTTTCGGTCAGGGTGCGGCGGGTGTCGACGGCCCCGGTGAACAGCCGCAGCTGTGGGCCGTCCAGGGCGCCGTCCAGCCGGGCCGCGGCGAGCACGGTGTTCTCTCGGGCCAGCATTTCGCCCGCCCTCAAGAATTCGAGCAGCACGCGCGCGTGGGAGCCGCGTCCGGTGTCCTGCATTCCGGTGAGGGCACCGACCACTGCGAACGCCTGTGAGATCGTCTTCGTGTACTGGCCGTACGTCGCGTCCCAGCCCGTGCGCCGGTCCAGCACCTCTGCACGCAGGGAGCGCAGTTCTTCGACGCTGGTGACGAACGTTTCGAGCCGGTCGGCCACACCATCGGGGAGTCCTGCGCCGTCGGCGACGGTCCGGTGATCGCCGAGGCGCAGCTCGGCCACGGCGCGGTCGGTCCGTGTCGCCTGCCTCTCGAGTACGCCGCCGCGGTCGGCTCCGGGCTCGACCGCGTAGCGGACGGCGGCGACGCGTTCGGCCTGGAGCGCGGTGACGGCGGTTTCGACCGGGGACCGTACGTCGGCATCGGCACGCTGCACCTGGCGCAGGCGGGCCGCATCCTGCGCGGTGCTGACGGTCGCGTAGCCCCACAGGGCGAGCAGCGAGACGACAGGCACCATCAGGAGGCACACGATCTTGGCCCGCACGGTGCGCGGCCTTATTCGCCACCATGCCGCGCGCGTGGGCGCCCTGTAGGTCGATGGATCGGTGAACTCACCGTATCCGCCGGTTGGTTCGACGGCAGGCGGGCCCGCGTGGGCGCGTCGTCCGCGCGCCGGTTGGTGCTCGGGGGGCGGCAGTGTCGTGCTCGCGGCCGGATCGGGGGTGCTTCGCGGGGTGTCCATGGCCTCCTCGCTCGGATGGTCGGTGTGTGTCGCCCGGTCGGCGCGGGAGGCGCTCTAAGGGGCAACACCGTCCATCGGCCGCTGGGCCGACACAGACGCCGCACGCTCGCCGGTGGTCGGGGACAGCGCGACGAATGCCGAGGTCAGGAAGAGGTAGGAGCCGAGGCCGACAGCAAGGGGGAAGATGAACTGCATCGTCGTGGCACCGGGCAGCGCGGCTTCCGAGGGAACCACCCGGACGCTGACAGCCAGCATCCCGGTGTAATGCATGCTGGTCACCGCCCCGCCCATGACCAGCGACGCCACCGCGACGGCGATCGGGGACTTGATGTTGAGGCCGGCCCACAGAGCGGCGGTCGCCGCGACGACTGCGATGACCACGGAGAGCCCGACCAGCACGAGGTCGTACTCCACGTCGCCGTGCAGGCGCAGCGCCGCCATGCCGAGGTAGTGCATGCTCGCGACGCCGAGCCCTGTGGTAAGCCCGCCCAGCGCCAGCGCGCGCCCACGGTCACGGCCGTACCCCACGACGAAGACGCCGGCTCCTACGACGGCCATCGCGACGAGAAGGCTCAAGAAGGTGAGGGGCACGTTGTAGTGAATCTCGGTGCCGGTGACTCCGAAGCCGAGCATGGCGACGAAGTGCATCGTCCAGATGCCGGTGCCGAGGGCGGAGGCTGCGGTGATGAGCCAGTTCCTGCGTGAGCGGCCCGAGGCGCCCAGAGCGCGGACGGTGCAGCGCAGCCCGAGGGCGGCGCCGATGCAGGCCATCGCGTACGACAGCACGGGGGTCAGCCAGCCGAAGGTGGCGTGGTCCAGGTGTCCCATGGCCCCGGGACGCTAGTCCGGCGCGGGGCGCACAACGGGGGCGCAGTTCGAAAGCTGGCGGAAGATGACAGAGAGAAGATGCTGAACGATCGAGTCACGCTCGAACGAGTGCACCCAACGCACGTGCGACCTTGTGCGGGATCATGGGTCGCATGAGCGACGACCACACGCAGGTCCAGGAATTCTTCACCGCCCGCGCCGCCGACTGGGACACCCGCTTCCCCGATGACGGGCCCGCCTATCGGGCCGCCGTCGCGGAGCTGTCGCTCGCTCCGGGCTCCTCCGTGCTCGACGCCGGGTGCGGGACGGGGCGGGCGCTGCCCGCGCTCAGGGATGCCGTAGGGCCCTCGGGGGTGGTGCTCGGTGCCGATCTGACTCCGGCGATGCTGGAGGCCGCGACACGCGCGGGCAGGGGCCATGACGGCCAGCTGCTGCTCGCCGATGTGGCGCGTCTGCCGCTGCGTACGCAGTCACTCGACGCCGTGTTCGGCGCCGGCCTGATCGCACATCTCCCCGATCCCGCGGAGAACCTGAAGGAGTTGGGGCGTGTGGTGCGCCCCGGTGGGTTGCTCGCGCTGTTCCACCCCATCGGCAGGGCGGCACTCGCGGCACGGCAAGGACGGCAGATCACTCCGGACGACCTGCGGGCGGAGGGCAACCTGCGCCCGCTGCTCGCCCGTTCCGGGTGGCTCATGACCTCGTACGTCGACGAGGACGCACGCTTCCTTGCCCTCGCGGTGCGCCAGGACTGAGCGCGGGCCGCCCGGTCCCGGCGAGCGGTCAGAGGCGACCGGCGATCGTCGCCGCAAACGCGTCCGCGTTGTCGAACATGATGTTGTGGCCCGCTCTGGGCACCGTCACCACGCGCACTCCGGAGGCGGTCAGTTCGCCGTGCCCGGGGAGCTCGCCGCTCATGGCGCCCTGCAAGTAGACGCGGTCGATGGGCAGTTCCGTGAGCATCCGCCGCAGCGTGGGGCGGGTGCCCGCGATGAGGCCAGTGGCGCTGCGGTGCAGCGCGAGGGGGTCCGCAAGACGCATCGTGGCTGCCCATGTGGCGCTGATCTTCTCAAGCACGCGCGCGTAGCCACTGCCGCTGACGAAGTCGTCCTCGGAGTACGCGGCGATGCCGCTGCTGCCCGCGGTGGCAGGAGGGTTCGGGTCGAGGTTGGCCTCCGTGAGGACCAGCCTCGACACCAGGTCGGGCCGTCGGCGCGCGAGCACGATGGCGACGGACCCGCCCATGCTGTGCGCGACGATCTCCGCGCCGACCACGTGAGCCTCGTCCAAGGCCGCGGCCAGCGCGTCGGCATGGTCCTCGAGGCTGTACCCGAAGTCGGCAGGACGGTCACTGAGGCCATGACCTGGGAGATCCACGAACAACGAGCGGCGACCTACCAGTTCGGGCCTGGCGGTTATGTGTGCGTGGTAGATCGTGGAAGCCGCGCCGAGTCCGTGCACGTACACCCGCGCCGGCTCGGCCCCCGCCACCTCGGTCCACCGCACACGGCTGCCCCGAGCATCGAACCGCGCTTCCTTCATCGCCGCACCCCATGTCCCTCGTCCTGCCGTCCACTCCCACGCGTCATCAGCGGACTCCGAAGACCATACATCGGTGCCGAGGTATTGCGCATCGGATGTACAGCCGCCATGAAAGGTGCGGCAGAATGCTGGCCATGCTCGAACTGGCCATCCTCGGATTCCTCTACGACGCCGCCCTGCACGGCTACGAGCTGCGCAAGCGCATCTCGGCTCTGACCGGGCATGTGCGCCCCGTGGCGGAGAGCACGCTGTATCCCGCCATCAAGCGGCTGGAGAAGGCAGGGCTACTCGCCAGAGAGACCCAGCCCGGCACCGGGGCGGCGCCCCGCCACGTCCTGAGTCTCACGCAGGCCGGCCGGCAGGAGCTGCGCAAGCGGCTCGCAGAGCCGGCTCGGGCGGACATCACCGACGAGAACCGCTGGTTCACGCTTCTCGCGTTCCTCCGCCACCTCGACGACGAAGCGGCACAAGCGGCAGTGCTCCGGCGACGGCTGGCCTTCCTCGAGGAACCCGCCAGCTTCTTCTACGACGGTGAACGCCCTCTGCGCGCGGAGGAGCTCGACGACCCCTTCCGACGCGGCATCCTCACGATCGCCCGCGCCACCAGCCAGGCCGAACTGGCCTGGCTCCGGGCCACCTTGACCTCACTCGGCGGACGTGGTCGCTGACCTGTCCTTGTGCGGCACCGGGCACCCGCGCACGCCCGGCACGGGGAACGAGCCGAGCTCGGCGACCTCGTAGCCGTCGGGATATCCCTTGATCTCCCGGTTCTGCCGGGCGTAATGCGGTGCCCGGCGCGGCGGCATGAGGCGCACCGCGCGCCCGCGGAGCCGCACCGCGCCCCGGACCACCGAGCGGGTGACCGCTCCGGGTTGCTCGTACCGGAACGCCCGCAGCAGGGGCTCGTCCAGCAGTGCGAGGGTCGCGTTGCGCAACAGGGGCGCCATGGGTCGCGGATACCAGGAGGCCATCAGGTTCAGGGTCGCGTCGGATACCTCACGCGCTCCCTGGTCCCAGCCGAAGTGGGCCTCTTCATATGCATCGAGGCAGTCTTCGAACTCTTCGAAGGAGCCTGGGATGTCCTTGATGCCCATGTGCCGGCCGAGAGTGCGGTAGTACGCGGCAGCCGCGGCCGTCTCGTGTCGTGAAAGCCTGCGCCAGCCATAGGCGTCGATCCACCGCTTCGGCACCACAACGAAGGTGCACAGCACGTAGCGCATGTCATCGTTGCTGATGTCGTAGCTGCGGTGCATCTGGTTGATGCGCCGGATGGCGGTACGACCCTTCTCGCCGGTGAAACCGTGCTCTACGACGGTGTCGAGAAGCAGAGCCGTGTCGTCGTATCTCTTCTGCGTACGGTCTGTCAGTTCCGCTGTCTGTGCCAGCAGACGGCCGATACTGGGGACTGCGTAGGTGCGGTACAGCGCGAGTTCCAGTGCGCGCGTGTGGTCCCACGGGAATTCGAACGTCGTGGTGAGCCGGTAGATCTCGAGGAAGTCCCGCTCCGGGTCGAGGCGCCTGATCTGCTCGAGCCGCTCGAAACGCTTCACCGCGTGATCCCCCTTCTCGCACCGGAACAACAACTCTACGTTGGCCAAATGCGGGTGGGGGTTCAATGGTGGTAGCCGCACCCGGGGGAAGGTGGACCACATGTTTGACGGACTGCGCAAATTCTGGCGATCCAACAAGCCCGCGCGGGACGAGAGCGAACCCGCTGGCGACCGGGGCAAGCACAAGCGCCCGCACAACATCTTCGAGGCAGCCGCCGTCTATGTGGCGGCGTGTGCCGAGGACGATCAAGCCGAGATGGACGAAGCCACCGGATGGGTCTCTCCGGAAGCACTGTCATTCGGTGTCAACGAGCTCGCGTGCCGCGCCGTCATCGCCCTCGCTCGAGAACGGGACGAGTCCCCGCGAGACGTGGCCCGGTCCCTTCTGGGGTTGCCCGCGGCCTGAGCCCGCGAGGGCACCGGACCGGTCGCATGAGGCGGTACGCCGACGATTTTCCTGCTCATCGCCCCCTCGACGATCTCTGGGACGAGTGGTTAGGGTGCGCCGACGGATGAAGCGATCGGGGAGGCTGGCATGGCCGGGACGGACGACGCTGTCGACGACGCCGCCGACGCGCTGTACGTACTGACGGCGGTGCTCTTGACGCCCGCGAAGTTCCCCAGCGTACTGGGCGACGACTATCCGGAGGCGTGCGCGGCGCTCGGCCTCGCGCCGCTCGCCGCCGGATACGGGCTGGTGCTCGGCCAGGACGGGGAAGGCGCGCGCTGGACGGTCGTCGTCGACGACGTGTCGCTGGTGGCCGTGGCGATCGCCTCCTGGGACTGCGGCATGGAGTACGACCTGTCCCCCGAAGAGCACACGGTGGTCGCCGCGCTGCCCGGATGGCCTCTGGCGGTCGCCGTGGCGGCTCCCGGCGTGCCCGCTCCGCACGATCCGGAACCCGGCCCCGACGACGCCGGCCGCCCGCCACTCGCGCCTCCGGCGTCCGACACCTGGGGCCCGGCGCAACGGCGGCTCGGTGCCGACGAGATAGCACTGCAGTGGGCGGCCTGGCGGGCGCAGATCGACGACGCGGAATTCGCGGCGCACGAGCCTGCGGTGGAGTCTCCGGGAGACGCCGAGGGTGCTCCTTTGACCAGCGTCCGGCGTGTCCTGGCCGAAGCTCGCGCGTACGTGGACACTCCGCCGCCGTTGGGACGGGTGCGGTCGTCCTTCGCCTCCGGGGACGCACGCACCCTGCGGGCCGACGGTCCTGGCTGGTCCATGGTCGCCAGGACCGACGACATCGCGTTCGTACTGCTGGACGAGGAACCGGGAGAGGTGATGCCGGTGGGTCGCGGACCAGAGCTTCCCGCGCTGCTGGAGGCCCTCGACAACATGGCGGTTCGCCCTTCCTGAGCACCGGCGAGAGAACTCACTGCTGCACCGTGCAGACGGCTCAGTGGCCTATCTCCTTGCGTGTGACACGGCGCAGCCTGCGCCGCTGACCGGAGTCGAGCGTCAGATAGGCCGCCGCGGGGACTCCGAGCACGATCAGGAATGCCGCCCACCATGGCAGCCAGAACAGCAGAATGATTCCGGCCGCCACACCTCCTGCGGCGATCTTCGTCTTCTTCGACATGTGCGTCGCCTCCTTCACGGCTTGTGCCGCTCTCTGCCTTGGAAAACGGGATCGGGTGTCGCGCGGTTCCTGCAAGCGACCCTGAGACATCCCTGAGCCTTGCCCCCTACTGGGCCCGGCCTGCTCGCCGCCTCCTGGGTCACTTGATCTCCCGGATTACTCGATCTGCCGGCCTACTCGACCCGGAGGGGCTCACCGACTTCGTACATGTGGCGCAGCACCTGGCGGTAGGAGTCGACGAATCCGGCCTCCGTATAGGGCATCCCCATGGCAGCACAGTGGGCACGTACGACGGGTTGGGCGAGTCGCAGGTGAGGGCGCGGCATGCTCGGGAACAGATGGTGCTCGATCTGGTAGTTGAGTCCGCCGAGGAACCAGTCCGTCACGAGGCCACCGCGAACGTTGCGCGAGGTGAGTACCTGGCGCCGCAGATGCCCCCATCGCTCACCGTCCGGGTCGGGCATCTCCATGCCCTTGTGGTTGGGCGCGAAGGCGAGCCCGAGGTGCAGGCCGAACAGCGCCTGGTGAAGCGCCGCGAAGGCGAGGGCGTGACCGACGGGCATGGCGGTGAGCAGGAGCGTGACATAGCCGACGAGATGGGCGACCAGCAGAAGGCCTTCCACTACGCGCTCGCGCCGATCCTGCCGCCGCAGGTCCTGGAAGCCATAGACCTTCATGGCGACTCCCTGGAGGAGCGTCAGCGGGAAGAAGAGCCAGGCCTGGTTGCGGGTGAGCCAGCGCCGGAAGCCGAGACGGACCTTGGCCTGCCTGCTGGTCCACACGAGGACGTTCGCGGCGACGTCGGGGTCCTTGTCGACATGGTTGGGGTTGGCGTGGTGCCTGTTGTGCTTGTCGTTCCACCAGGCCGAGCTCATTCCCAGCAGCAAGTTGCCGTGCACGAGGCCTATGGCGCGCCCGATGGAGCGGTTTCCGGTTATCTGCGAATGGCCCGCGTCGTGGCCGATGAACGCCGTACGCGCGCACAGCACGGAGAGCACCGGAGCAAGCAGCAACACCCACCACGACGTGCCGAGCAGAAACATCCCGGCTCCCACGGCCGCCAGTGCGAGGGCGTTGATTCCGATGGTCCGCACATACCAACCTGTACGGCGGTCCAAGAGCCCCTGCTCCTTGACCGTACGCAGGAGGGGCGCGAAATCACTACCGGCGGACCGTGGGCCGGAGTTGGCTGGGGAGCGTTCCGCGACTGCGGCGGCCTGGGGCATGGTGGGTCTCCGTCTGGAATGAGGGGCTGACCTCATAGAACGTACGGATCAGTGACCTTCGGCAACCATGACGGCACCACCCGTCTTGAAGCGGGGGCCAGCCCCGGACGCCAGGTGGGGCTGGCTACACCATGTGACCGGTATCACCGTCGAGGAGCGCCCGCGAAGCCCTCGCTTTGCTGTACTCTCGGCCGCTCCGGCCGCAGTAGTCAAATTTGAGGAATGCGTTATCGCTGTGCACAGGCTCCCCGTCGTGTCCCCCGCCGAACTCTCCGAACTGTCACGCTGTTCCGCCCTTTTCCTGCCCGCCGATCCGCCACGTGGCGGACGCGTCGCCTTCTGGCACAGCGACGGCACCGAGCCACCGGAGGCAGCTGCCGGTGTCTACGAAGAGCTTGCCCTCGCAGTAGCGGGGGACGACGGAATCGATCTTGCCACCGTGCCCGCAGTGCTCCTCCCCGTCCGCGTCGCGCTGCCGGTCCTCACCCGCGCGCGTGCCGCGACGGGAACACATCCGACGGCCGCATTCTGGGGAACGGCCGGAGTGCTGGCCCTGCAACTGGCTGCTCGCGGACTCCTGCTGCCGGGGCTGACCACCACTGATCACGACGCATGGCGCGCCGGGCCGCTGAGCGCCGAGGACCTGCAGCGGCTGCGTGAGCTGGCCGCGGCGATGCCACCGGCCGCCCACGCGCGACCGTTGGACGACAGCCTGCCGCCGCGACTGCCCGAGCCCGAGAAGTTGCTTCGTCAGTTCCTCGACGCCGTGGCCGACACGCTTCCGCGCTCCCCCGCCGCGCCCCTGGCGTCGGGCGGCGCCGTCTTCGCCGCCCCGGAGCCTCAGCGTGTGCCCGAGTACCGTGCCTGGGCCCTGGATGTGGCGGCCGGGCACGACGCCGGCGTACGCGTCTCACTGCGCGTGGAGATCCCGGGCCTCGTCTCCGTAGCGGAGGACGGCACTCGGCTGCCGTTCCGTGCCGTGCTGCAACTGCACAGTGTCAGCGACCCCTCGCTCGTCGCGGACGCCGCCGAGGTGTGGGCCGGGTCCGGGGCTTCGGCACAAGCCTTCGGACCGCGTGCCCGCATGGACGCCCTGCTCGCATTGCGTCGTGCCACGCGCGCGTGGCCACCTCTCGCCCCGCTGCTCTCTGCCACCGTGCCCGACGCGATCGAGCTGGCCGACGAGGACGTCACCGCGCTCCTGGGCGAAGGCGCCCGAGCACTGGCTGTCGCGGGTGTGGACGTGCACTGGCCGAGGGAGCTGGCGCGCAACCTCACCGCGCGCGTGGTCATCGGCCCTCCGGATGATGACGGGCAGGACGACGACAAGAAGGGCCCGAACAAACTTGAGTCCGACACGCCGTCCTTCCTCTCCGCCGACGCTCTGCTCGCCTTCAACTGGCGCTTCGCGCTCGGCGATCAGAAGCTGACCCGGGCGGAACTGGACCACCTCGCGGAGGCCAACCGTCCGGTGGTGCGCCTGCGCGACCAGTGGGTGCTGGTCGATCCCGAAGAGGCCCGCCGCGCCCGTGACCGCCAGGATCGCAAGGTCACCCCGATCGATGCCCTCAGCGCCGCGCTGACCGGCACGGCCGAAGTCGAGGGGCGACGTGTCGACGTACAGCCGACGGGATGGCTCGCCACCCTGCGCGAGCGACTCGCGGACCCTGAGGGCATGGAGCCCGTCGGACAACCCACGGCGCTTGCCGCCGAGTTGCGCGACTACCAGCTGCGCGGCCTGAACTGGCTATCACGGATGACCTCGCTGGGGCTCGGCGGCTGCCTCGCAGACGACATGGGCCTCGGCAAGACGATCACGCTGATCTCGCTGCATCTGCACCGCCAGACGACGGAGGAGACCGCGGGCCCCACGCTGGTGGTCTGCCCGACGTCCCTGATGGGCAACTGGCAGCGCGAGATCGAGAAGTTCGCACCCGGCACGCGGGTACGCCGCTTCCACGGCGCCCAGCGCAGCCTGGAGGGCCTGACGGACGACGAGTTCGTCCTCACCACCTACGGCACGATGCGGCTCGACACGGAGAGCCTCGGGCAGACCTCCTGGGGCATGGTCGTCGCCGACGAAGCGCAACACGTCAAGAACCCGTACTCCGCCACGGCCAAGCAGCTGCGCACCATCGGGGCACGCGCGCGTGTAGCACTCACCGGCACGCCCGTGGAGAACAACCTCTCCGAGCTGTGGGCCATTCTCGACTGGACCACTCCTGGTCTGCTCGGCAGGCTCGGAACCTTCCGGACGCGGTACGCACAGGCCGTGGAGGGCGGCACGGATCCCGGCGCCGCCGAGCGGCTCGGGCAGCTCGTGCGTCCCTTCCTGTTGCGCCGGCGCAAGTCGGATCCGGGGATCGCGCCCGAGCTGCCGCCGAAGACGGAGACCGATCGCGCCGTCTCGCTCAGCGCGGAACAAGCAGGCCTCTACGAAGCCGTGGTGCGGGAGACGCTCGCGGAGATCTCCAGCGCCGACGGAATGGCGCGCAGGGGGCTGGTCGTCAAGCTCCTCACCGGGCTCAAGCAGATCTGCAACCACCCCGCCCAGTACCTCAAGGAGGACAAGCCCCGGATCCCCGGCCGCTCCGGAAAGCTGGAACTGTTGGACGAGTTGCTCGACACGATCCTCGCCGAGGGTGCGAGCGTGCTCGTCTTCACGCAGTACGTCCAGATGGCGCGCCTCATCGAGCAGCATCTGTCGGCTCGCGGTGTCCCCTCTCAGTTCCTGCACGGCGGCACGCCCGTAGCGGCGCGAGAGGCCATGGTGCAACGCTTCCAGGACGGCGACGTCCCGGTGTTCCTGCTGTCACTGAAGGCTGCGGGCACCGGCCTGAACCTGACGCGTGCCGGACACGTGGTGCACTACGACCGCTGGTGGAATCCGGCAGTCGAGGCGCAGGCAACCGACCGTGCGTACCGCATCGGGCAGACACAGCCGGTGCAGGTGCACCGGCTGATCGCAGAGGGAACGATCGAGGACCGCATCGCCGACATGCTGTTGCGCAAGCGGGAGCTGGCCGATGCCGTCCTCGGGTCGGGCGAGGCGGCTCTGACCGAGCTGACCGACGCCGAACTGTCGGATCTGGTCGAGCTGCGAGGGGGCGCGCGATGAGTGACATCCACGACGAGACGTACGGTGCTGGAGACGATGACACGCGCGCGGGCGCGCAGGGGGACGAGCGGACGTTCGCGGCACTGCCGCCCGCACATGGACGCGGCTTCGCGCAGAGCTGGTGGGGTCAGGCCTGGTTGAAGGCCCTAGAGGACACTGCGCTCGACCTCCAGCAGCTCAAGACGGGGCGCAGGCTCGCCCGGGCCGGCGCGGTGGGCGCGGTGTCCGTGCGCCCCGGCCGCATCACGGCGGTCGTCAAGGATCGCGACGGTACACCGCACCGTTCCGACGTCCTCCTGCAGGAACTGAGCCCGGAGGAGTGGGACCGCTTCCTGGACATGACCATCGAGCGGGCCGGGCACATCGCGGCGCTCCTGGACCGTGAGATGCCACCGCACCTGGTGGAGGACTCCGCGGCGGCGGGTGTCGAGCTGCTGCCCGGGATCGGCGACCTGGAGCCCGAGTGCGACTGCGACGCGTGGGACCACTGCGGGCACACGGCCGCACTCTGCTATCAGATGGCGCGCCTGCTCGACGAGGACCCTTTCGTGCTGCTGCTGATGCGGGGACGCGGGGAGCGGATACTCCTGGACGAGCTCCAGGTGCGCAGTGTCGCCGCGGCCGGCCCCCAGGAACCTCAGGAGGGGGCTCAGGACGCCGTTCCAGAGGGCGTCAGTGCCGCGGAGGCGTACGCGGACGGTGCCATCCTTCCGCCGCTGCCCGACCTGCCTCCGCTGCCCGCGGAGCCGGGTCTGCCGCCGACTCTCGACACGGAGGAGGAGCCCGCTCCGGGACTCGATGTGCCCGCAGTCGGGTTCTTGGCCGCGCAGGCGGCCGCCGAGGCGTACCGACTGCTGGCCGACGCCCTCGCCCCAGGGCATGAAAGCTCGCCCGTCGAGGCCGAGTTGACTGACGCGGAGGATGCCGTTCGGCTGGCAGCCGCTCAGCCCGGTGCCGTGATCGAAGCGCGGCTCGCGGCGGCGTCCGAACGTGGCCGGGACGGCATGGCACTCGCTGTGCGGGCCTGGCAGTACGGCGGCCGGGCCGCACTCCACGTACTCGAAGAGGAATGGACGCCTCAGGACGAGGCACTGGCACGCGCGCGTGCCGCACTGGATGCGGCCTGGGACGAGGACGAACGGCCTCGGCTTCGTTCGACCCACAACCGCTGGACGGTGATCGGCACGAACGCGCAGCTGCGTCATGGGCGTGACGGTCGCTGGTGGCCCTACCGCAAGGAGAGGGGTCGTTGGACCCCGGCGGGGCCTGCGGCTCATGACCCGGCGACAGCACTGGCCATGGCCGTCGGCGGGGAGTGACGCCGCAGAACTGATCCATCTGACTCGTCAGTTTCTGACCCTCGCGGGAGACGCCGTCGGCGCGTCTCCCGCTGTTCACCCGGTGGCCCTCTCGTGTTCGTGGCGGCGGCCAAGTCTGGCCGCTGTCACCGAACACGTGTCCCAGGAGGCCCCTGATGTTCCCGCTCGCAGTCCGTAAGGGGCGCGTCCGCCGCTCCATAGCCGCCGGCATACCGCTCGCCGTGATCGCGTCTCTCACGGCGGCCGGAACCGCGACGGGCCGGCAGGCGGGCGGTGGGCAAGACGAGGCGATGATCACCAAAACGGCGACACTCGGAGACATCTCTCTGGGCGCCTTCAGCAACGCGCTGCTCCCAGGGACGGTCAAGAACGATCGCGGCGTCGATCTCGGCGGTATCGGCAGCGATCTCTACCCGACGGGCCGTAAGGGCGAGTTCTGGACGGTGACCGACCGGGGACCCAACGGTCAGATAAAGGTGGACGGAAAGAAGCGCCGCACTTTCCCGGTCCCCGGCTTCGATCCGGTGATCGTGAAGATCCGGGTGCGGGAGGGCAAGGTCAAGGTCCTCTCCGCGCTGCCGCTCACGACGTCTTCCGGAAAGCCCGTCACCGGTCTGCCCAACCAAAAAGGGCGTGACGAGGCCCCGTACACGCATGACGCGAAGGCCCCCCTCTCGTACGACCCGAACGGCCTGGACACGGAAGGCATCGTGCGGGCCCCGGACGGCAGTTTCTGGTTGGTCGACGAGTACGGTCCTTCGCTGATCCATGTCTCCGCGCGCGGGAAGGTCATCAAGCGCTACGTCCCCCGAGGGCTGAAGCTGCGCGGCGCCGACTATCCGGTGGTCGAGGCGCTGCCCAGTGTCCTGCTCCACCGGAAGACGAACCGCGGCTTCGAGGGCCTCACCCGTCTCCCCGGCGGTGACCTCGTGATGGCCGTCCAGAGCCCGCTGGCCCTCCCGGACGAGAACGCGGGTGACGGTTCGCGCACGGCGCGGCTGCTGCGCTTCTCTCCGAAGAAGCAGAAGGTCACCGCCGAGTACGCCTACCGGTTCGACGCCGTGGGCGTCGTGGACCCCGGTGAGGACGACACCTCCGAACTGAAGATCTCCTCCGTAGTAGCCATCGGGCGCGACCGGCTCCTCGTCCAGGAGCGGACCGACAAAGCCGCGCGGCTCCAGGCCGTCACTCTGGACCGCAGGTCGGACATCCTCGGCGACAAGTGGGACAAGGCCACGACCAAGCCCTCCTTGGAGCAGCTCGACGATCCCGCCGCCTCCGGAGTGCCCGTCCTCCGCAAGCGTCTGGTGGTCGACCTCGGGGCTGTCGAAGGGGTGCCCGACAAGATCGAGGGCGTTGCCAGTGTGGACAGTCGCACCCTCGCACTGATCAACGACAACGACTTCGGGATGAGCGACGGGCCCGAGGCCTTCGACAAGCAGGGGCGCCTGGTCGACAGCGGTGTGGAGACCACGGTGACGTACGTCCGGCTGCCGGAGAAGTACTGACTCTTCGGAGCGATGCCTTTCAGTGCAGTGGCTTGGTGTACGCGACCTGGCCATTTGCGGACGAGGGCAGGAGAGAGTCCAGGTCGCTCGGGAAGTCGGTGGGCACAGAAGGGAAATCGGAGGGCAGAGGCGGGACGCCGCTCGGCAAGCCGGTGGGGAGCGACGGGACGCCGCTGGGCAAACCAGTGGGCAGCTCGGTCGGAATCTGCGACGGGATGCTGAGCGACGGCGTGGGTTCCGGTGTGGTGCTCTTGCTTGTCTCGGCGGGCTCCTTCTCGCCGTCGCTGTCGTCGCCGGTGGCCACGAGGACCACGGCGATGACGGCTCCCACCGCCACGATGATCGCCAGCAGGACGAACAGGCCGTGACGCCGCCCTGAGGGCCCACCAGGGGGCGGAGGTGACGACCGGCCCCCGCTGCCGGGAGGCAGCCCGTAGCCGCCGCCTGGTGGCGGACCGAAGCCGCCCCCGCCTGGCGGTGGCCCACTGGGCGGCGGCGGAGGGGGCTGCGGAGGTACGGGCGGCACGGCCATACCATCAAGAGTCGCCTCGAACCGTTCACAAGGCGACCCCCGTGCACCAGTTGACGGAGCGTCGGCTGAGGAGAGCCCTCAGCTGCGAGCCGCCAGAAGATGGTCCATGGCCAGTTGGTCGAGGCGTTCGAAGGCCATTCCGCGCGCTGCGGCCGCCTCCACGTCAAAGGCTTCGAAAGCACCCCTGTCGGCCAGCAGGCCGGAAAGCCCGTCTTCGGCGGTGGGGACCGCCAGCTCGTCCAGACGCGCGGCGCGCAGCGCCTCACGCACTTCTGGGTCGGCCCGGAAAGCGGCCGCCCGCTCCCGCAGGATCAGGTAGTTGCGCATGCACCCGGCGGCCGACGCCCACACTCCTTCGAAGTCCTCCGTGCGTGGCGGCTTGAAGTCGAAGTGCCGAGGGCCGTCGTAACCGGCCCTCTCCAGGAGGTCGACCAGCCAGAAGGCACTACGCAGATCCCCCGCGCCGAACCGCAGGTCCTGGTCGTACTTGATGCCCGTCTGGCCGTTGAGGTCGATGTGGAAAAGCTTGCCCGCCCACAGCGCCTGGGCGATGGAGTGCGGAAAGTTCAGACCCGCCATCTGCTCGTGGCCCACTTCGGGGTTGACGCCGAACAGTTCGGGCCGTTCCAGGCGCTCGATGAAAGCGAGGGCGTGACCGACGGTGGGCAGCAGAATGTCGCCGCGGGGCTCGTTCGGCTTCGGCTCGATCGCGAACCGCAGGTCGTATCCCTGTGTGGTCACGTACTCGGCGAGGAGGTCGAAAGCCTCCTTCATACGGTCCAGCGCGTTGCCCACGTCCTTCGCCGCGCCGGACTCGGCGCCTTCCCTGCCTCCCCACGCGACGTAGGTGTGCGCGCCCAGTTCGGCCGCCAGGTCGATGTTGCGGATCGTCTTCCGCAGCGCGTAGCGGCGTACGTCGCGATCATTGGCGGTGAAGGCGCCGTCCTTGAAGACGGGGTGTGTGAAGAGGTTCGTGGTGGCCATCGGCACGACGAGACCCGTCGCATCGAGCGCCTGCCGGAAGCGCTTGATGTGGCCCTCCCGTTCCGATTCGGACGACCCGAAGGGGATGAGGTCGTCGTCGTGGAACGTCACTCCGTAGGCACCCAGTTCAGCAAGGTGGCGCACCGAATCGGCCGGGTCGAGCGCGGTCCTGGTGGCGTCCCCGAACGGGTCCCTGCCCTGCCAGCCGACGGTCCACAGACCGAAGCTGAACTTGTCTTCGGGAGTGGGCTGGTAGTTCATGTGCGGCTCCCTCGCCTATTTCGTCATGGCCCTTTACAAATTAGTATCCGAGGGCGCCGCTGGGAAGGTCGTGGAAGAAAACTTCGGTGCACACCCGGAGACAGCCGCAGGAACGGAGACCGTCATGTCATCAGCGCCCGCAGCCCAGGGGCCTCTCGTGGTCGGCGTGGACAGCTCCACGCAGTCCACCAAGGCCCTGGTCGTCGACGCGGCCACCGGCCGGGTCGTCGCGAGCGGCCAGGCTCCGCACCGCGTCAGCACGGGTGAGCATCGCGAAAGCGATCCCCAGGAGTGGTGGGACGCTCTGTACGCGGCGCTCGAACAGTGCGGCCGAGCCGCCCGGGAAGCCACCGCGGTGTCCATCGGCGGCCAGCAGCACGGGCTCGTCACCCTCGACAAGGACGGCAGGCCCGTGCGGCCGGCTCTGCTCTGGAACGACGTGCGGTCGGCACCGCAGGCCCAGAGCCTCGTCGAGCGTCTCGGGGGCCCCAAGGTGTGGGCCGACCGGGTCGGCAGCGTCCCTGGCCCCTCCTTCACCGTGACGAAGTGGGCCTGGCTCACCGAGCACGAGCCCGCCGCGGCCCGCGCCACAGCCGCGGTACGTCTGCCGCACGACTACCTCACGGAACGCCTCACTGGTCTCGGCACCACCGACCGCGGCGACGTCTCCGGAACAGGATGGTGGGCCTCGGGCCCGGAGCAGTACGACGAGGAGATCCTCGACATGGTCGGCCTCGATCCGGCGCTTCTGCCCCGGGTCGCACGCCCCGGCGAAGTCGTCGGAACAGTGCGGGACGGCGACGAACTGCCCTTCTCCAGGGGCACCCTGGTCGCCCCCGGCACCGGCGACAACGCGGCGGCCGCCCTGGGGCTCGGCCTGCGCCCCGGCACGCCGGTGCTGAGCCTCGGCACCTCTGGCACCGTGTACGCGGTCTCACAGCGCCGCCCCGCGGATCCGACCGGCACCGTCGCGGGCTTCGCCGACGCACGCGGCGCGTGGCTGCCGCTGGCCTGCACCCTCAACTGCACGCAGGCCGTCGACCGGGTGGCCGCGCTGCTCGGTTTGGAGCGCGAGGCCGTGGAACCGGGCGGCTCGGTCACGCTGTTGCCCTACCTGGACGGTGAGCGTACGCCGAACCTGCCCCACTCCTCCGGAGTACTGCACGGCCTGCGCCACGACACGTCACCCGGGCAGTTGCTCCAGGCGGCGTACGACGGGGCCGTGCACTCGCTGCTCGGCGCGCTCGACCTGGTTCTGGACCCCGACGCCGACCGGTCGTCCCCGCTGCTGCTCATCGGAGGCGGAGCCCGCGGCACGGCCTGGCAGGAGACCGTACAGCGCCTCTCCGGACGCCCCGTTCAGGTCCCGCAGGCCCAGGAGCTCGTCGCGCTCGGCGCCGCGGCACAGGCGGCGGGTTTGCTGACCGGCGAGGACCCCAGCGCGATCGCGCGACGCTGGGGCACGGCCCAAGGGCCCGTGCTCGACCCGGTGGAACGGGACGAGGCGACGCTCGCGCGGATCTCCGGGGTACTCTCCGACGCGGCGCCGCTCCTGGACAGGGCGCCTTATGGGGAGTGAGGACTGACCGAGGCATGACCGCACCGCTGCACGACGGGCGCCGGGGTACTTCCGGCGCTCGGCTGCCCGACACCCAGCAGTCGATGCGCCGTCGCAATCTGTCCCGGGTGATGCACGCCGTCGCGGCGCACGGCCCCCTGTCCCGTGCCGCCGTCGCCTCCCACATCGGGCTGACACGGGCCGCCGTCTCCACCCTGGTGGACGAATTGATCCGCTCCGGGCTTCTGGACGAGCTGGGCCCCGAGCGGCCGGGTCGGGTGGGACGTCCGGGTTCCGCCCTCGCGATCAGCGCTCAGGGGCCTGTCGGCATCGGTGCCGAGGTGGGTGTCGATCACCTCGCGGCGTGCGCCGTCGATCTGCGCGGGGAGGTCCGTGCGCGCGCTGTGCGGCGGGCCGTGAACCGTGGACGCTCGCCCGTGCCGGTACTGGAGGAGCTCGCCATCCTCGTGGACCGGGTGAGCCTGGAGACCCGCCGAGCAGGTCTGTCCCCCGCGGGCCTCGCGGTGGCCGTGCCCGGGCTCGTCGCCCGCGACACCCGCACGGTCGTGCGCGCCCCCAACCTCGGCTGGCACGACATCGATCTGGGCCGGCTCCTCCCCACAGAGCTGCCGCTGTCAGTGGACAACGAAGCCAACTTCGGTGCCCTCGCCGAGTTGTGGCTCGGCGAAGCATCGCCCCAGGACTTCCTCCACGTCTCCGCCGAGATCGGCATCGGTGCCGCACTCGTCGTCGACGGACGACTGCTTCTCGGAACACGTGGATTCGCGGGCGAGTTGGGGCATGTGCCCGTGCACCCCGACGGGCCTGCCTGCCCCTGCGGGGGCCGCGGCTGTCTGGAGCAGTACGCGGGTGAGGAGGCGGTCCTGCGCGCGGCAGGCCTGGATCCCGGTGAGGACCGGAGTGAACTCCTGGCCGACCGTGCCGCCGCGGGCGACGAAACAGTGCGGCGAGCACTCCGTGGTGCCGGAACGGCTCTTGGCATCGCCCTCACCGGGGCAGTCAACCTGATCGATCCGCAGGCTGTGGTGCTGGGCGGTGCGCTGTCGCGCCTCGCGCCGTGGCTGCTGCCGGCTCTTGAGCAGGAACTGGTGGAACGCACTGCCGGTCGGGCTTGCGGAGTCACGGTGTCCGAGCTGGGACCGGACGGCCCGCTGCTGGGAGCGGCGCACTCGGTGGCACGGGCTGTGCTGGACGATCCAGCGGGAGTGAGCGTCGGTGCTGCTGTGGGCGGGCGGGCGGACACGGGGCGGTAGGGGCGCCGGGCCGGGCAGACGCACGGCGGTGGGGGGCTCGGGGCCGTACGGGCAGAGCCATGAGGGGCGCAGCGCCGTGAGCGGCGTAGACGGGGTCCGGTTTGCAGCACCACTCCCCTGGATTCCCACGATCGGGTGGCCGAGATATCCACAATCACGCCGCTATGCACAGATTCAAGCAACGCCCTTCCACCCCAACCACCGAGCGCCGTAACGTAATTCACGCGGAGCACCGATGCCATGGCTCCAGAGCAGTTACGACAGACAACGCAGCTACGACAGCCACCAACGCACCCAGAGCGACCCGAGCAAGCGGAACGGCCCACCCGGCCGGATCGACGGCCCACCGGCCGGAGTGGAGCGGCACAGCGATGAATGACCCCGAGATCCTGACCGTCCGACCCGAAGCGCATCAGTACGCCTGGACGTTCGGCGGCGCCCCGCCCCTTGCGCGCATCACTCCGGGCACTGTCCTCGACCTGTTCACCGAGGACTGCTTCGCCGGCAAGGTGCGCTCGGAAAAGGACCTGGTCTCCGAAGTCTGCGAGTTCCCGTTCCTGAACCCCCAGACCGGCCCCTTCCACGTGGAGGGTGCGGAGCCCGGCGACACCGTGGCCGTCCACTTCGTGTCGATCGAGCCGGCCCGCGACTGGGCGGCCTCCACGACGGTCCCTCTGTTCGGTGCCCTCACGTCCACCCACTCCACCGCTTCGCTCCAGGCGCCGCTGCCCGAGGCAGTCTGGATTTGGCAGCTCGATCGGTCGCGACGAACTGCGCAGTTCAGCGCGCGGGACAGTGATTTCCAGATAGAGCTGCCCATGGATCCCATGCATGGCACGGTCGGTGTCGCGCCGGCGAATCTGGAAGTGCGCTCGGCGCTCGTGCCCGACGCGCACGGCGGCAACATGGACACGCCCGAGATGCGCGCCGGGGTCACCTGCTATTTGGGGGTGAACGTCGACGGTGCGCTGCTGAGCCTCGGTGACGGACACGCCCGGCAGGGAGAGGGCGAGACGTGCGGCGTGGCCGTCGAATGTGCCATGAACACCGTGGTGATCGTAGATCTCCTCAAGGGAGTGAGTACGCCTTGGCCGCGGCTTGAGTCGGATACGCACATCATCTCGACCGGGTCGGCGCGACCGCTGGAGGACGCGTTCCGAATATCCCAGCTCGACCTGGTGCGGTGGCTGGTCCGCGATTACGGATTCAGCGAACTGGACGCCTACCAGTTCGCGACGCAGACCGTCGAATCCCCGCTGGCCAACGTCTGCGACACGAACTACACATGCGTGGCCAAGATCCGCAAGGAGTGGCTGCCCGCACGCGAGACGCACCGCGGCCTGCACGCGCGACTGCGCCAGATATCCACCGCACTCCCACTGTCCGCATCACGCCCACTGTCCACCTCAAGCCCACTGCCCACTTCACGCCCGCTGTCCACCCCACGATCACGCGGGCCTGAACACCGTCCCTTCTGAGAACCAGCGCCTTTCGACAGGGCGGCCGCTCCCGGCCGGAGACCGGCGCTGCGCCTCTCAGCCGCAGTTGAGCTCACCACCGCCTTGAGCTCCCCAAGTACAGCGCCAGTCAAGCCGTTCCCCCACCGAGAGGCAGGCCCCCGTCATGGACCGAGTGAGACGCTCCCCGAGCAGGCGTCGACTGCTGCAGGGCGCGATGGCCGCTGCCGTACCCGCCGCGCTCCTGCCCGCCACCCGCGCGACAGCCGGAGCACAAGCGGTCGACTACCCCCTGGCCGAGTGGGTGCCGTCCAGCACCTCCAACTACACGGCATCCAGCCGCCCCAGCAGCTATCCCATCGACTATGTGGTCATCCACGTCACACAGGAGACGTACGCGGACACACTCGCCATCTTCCAGAACCCCGCGAAGAAGGTCTCGGCCCACTACGTGGTGCGGTCCAAGGACGGCCACATCGCCCAGTGCGTCCGCGAGCGCAACATCGGCTGGCACGCGGGGAACTGGACCTACAACACACGCAGCATCGGTATCGAACACGAAGGGTGGGTCGACAAACCCGAGTACTTCACCAACGCGATGTACGAGCGGTCCGCGGCACTGACCGCCGCCATCTGTGCGAAGTACGGCATCCCCAAGGACCGGGAGCACATCATCGCTCACCACGAGGTGCCCGGTTCGGACCACACGGATCCCGGACCGCATTGGGACTGGTCGCGCTATCTCCGTCTGGTCAACTTCGCCTGAGTCGGCGCGTCCTTGTCGGCTTCCGCTTCCGGGGCGACGATGGCAGCACCGCATCGCCGTCCCGGGAGGCCGAGTTGACCGATCCATGGGTGGCCCTGGAACCGGGCACTGACCCCGTCGAGCGGGTGCGGGTGGTGCGTCGGGCCCACGATAGGTTCACTGACGTGGGGGCGATCTCCCGTCCGGTGCGTTCGGTGGTGGCCGAGTCGTGGCGGAGGTCGGCCAGGGCGCGGGTGAGTCCGGAGGCCAGCGGCGCCGCGGTGGAACTGACCGACGGCGACCTCGGGGCATACCGGGCGGAGCATCCGTTGGCGAGAGTGATGCCGCTGTTCCGCGAGTTGATGGGCAGTTTCGCGGCGGACGGGGAGCATCTTCTCGCCGTGTGCGACGCGCAGGGCAGGTTGCTGTGGGTCGAGGGCCACGCGGTGACACGGCAGCGGGCGGGGCGGATGAACTTCGTGCCGGGCGCGCGGTGGGCGGAGTCGGCCATGGGCACGAACGCGCCGGGGACGGCGGTCGCCGTGGACCGGCCGGTGCAGGTCTTCGCCACCGAGCACTTCATGCGGCGCGTACAGCCGTGGACGTGCGCGGCGGCTCCCGTGCACGATCCGCGAACGGGACGCCTGATCGGCGCGGTCGACATCACCGGCGGTGACGGGCTCGCGCACCCGCACAGTCTCGCCTTCGTCCAGGCGGTCGCGCGGGCCGCCGAGTCGCACCTGGCGCTGCTGGCTCCGCCGACCGGAGCGGGTGAACGGGTGGAACTGGCCGCTCTGGGCCGTGACGAGGCGCTGCTGCTCACGGGTGGGCGCAAGGTGCGGCTGAGCCGGCGGCACAGCGAGATCATCGTGCTGTTGGCCCGGCATCCGGAGGGGCTGACGGGGGACGAGTTGTTGTATGCGTTGTACGAGGACGAGTCGGTGCCGCAGGTGACGTTGCGGGCGGAGATGGCTCGGTTGCGACGGGTGCTCGGGGGCGAGTTGCTGCGGTCGCGGCCGTACCGGCTGGCGGTGCCTGTCGAGTGTGATGTCGACACGGTCGAGCGTCGTCTGGGTGCGGGGGCGGTGACGGCGGCCGCGGCGGCGTACGCCGGGCCGTTGCTGCCGCAGTCGCAGGCCCCCGCTCTCGTCCGGCTCCGCCGCAGGCTCGCCGACCAGTTGCGGGCGGCGCTCGTCGACCGCAACGATCCCGATCTGCTCGCGGACTGGGTGCACGCGCCGTGGGGTGAGGACGACATGACGGTGTGGCGGGCGCTGGCCGCGCTGCGTCCGACGGCACCGATTCTGGCGCGCTTGAAGGAGCTCGACGCTGAGTTGACGTCACCGGGAGGCGGGCACGTGTGGGCCACCCATTAGCAGGCCCCACACCCCAAGCCCCAGGACCCACACCCAAGGCTCCACACCAGCGTGGGGAACGTACGACGAAAGGTTCGCAACGTCGATGCAACGTCCGTGGTTCTACCCTCCGGGCGAGAGCTGCCCAACGGCGGGCAGCCTGCCACGGGAGGCCAGCCAAGATGACCCGTTACGCAGCGCCCGGCACCGAGGGCGCGATCGTCTCCTACGAGTCGCGCTACGACCACTTCATCGGCGGCGAGTACGTGGCGCCGGCCCGTGGCGAGTACTTCGAGAACCCGAGCCCGGTCAACGGCAAGCCCTTCACCGAGATCGCCCGGGGCACCGCGGAGGATGTCGAGCGAGCGCTGGACGCGGCGCATGCGGCGGCGCCTGCGTGGGGGCGCACGTCTGTCACTGCCCGCGCGGACGTGCTGTTGAAGGTCGCCGACCGGATGGAGGCCAACCTCGAGCAGCTTGCGGTGGCCGAGAGCTGGGAGAACGGCAAACCGGTCCGCGAGACGCTGGCCGCCGACATTCCGCTCGCCATCGACCACTTCAGGTACTTCGCGGGAGTCATCCGAGCGCAGGAGGGGTCGCTGAGCGAGGTCGACGAGGACACCATCGCGTACCACTTTCACGAGCCGCTCGGTGTCGTCGCGCAGATCATTCCGTGGAACTTCCCGATCCTCATGGCCACGTGGAAGCTGGCGCCGGCGCTCGCCGCCGGAAACGCCGTCGTCCTGAAACCCGCCGAACAGACCCCGGTCTCCATCCACTACTGGATGAGCCTGGTCGTCGATCTGCTGCCGCCGGGGGTCGTCAACATCGTCAACGGATTCGGGGCCGAGGCGGGCAAGCCGCTGGCGTCCAGTCCGCGCGTCGCCAAGGTCGCGTTCACCGGGGAGACCACCACGGGGCGGCTGATCATGCAGTACGCCTCCGAGAACATCAAGCCGGTCACGTTGGAGCTGGGCGGCAAGTCGCCGAACATCTTCTTCGACGATGTGTGGGCGGCCAATGACGACTTCAGGGACAAGGCGCTCGAAGGCTTCACGATGTTCGCGCTCAATCAGGGTGAGGTGTGCACCTGTCCGTCGCGGGCGTTGGTGCAGCGCGGTCACTACAGCGAGTTCCTGGATGCGGCGATCGCGCGCACCGAGCAGATCAAGGCCGGTCACCCCCTCGACACCGACACCATGATCGGGGCGCAGGCTTCCAATGACCAGCTGGAGAAGATCCTCTCCTACCTGGACATCGGCCAGCAGGAGGGCGCCAAGGTTCTGACGGGTGGCCAGCGCGTGGAGTACGAAGGTGAGTTGGCCGGGGGGTACTACGTCCAGCCGACGATCTTCGAAGGCAACAATCGCATGCGGATCTTCCAGGAGGAGATCTTCGGGCCGGTTGTCTCGGTCGCTTCGTTCAACGACTTCGACGACGCCATCAAGATTGCGAACGACACGCTCTACGGCTTGGGGGCGGGTGTGTGGACGCGTGACATCAACACGGCGTACCGAGCGGGTCGCGCGATCCAGGCGGGCCGTGTCTGGACGAACTGCTACCACGCATACCCGGCGCACGCGGCGTTCGGCGGCTACAAGCAGTCCGGGATCGGCCGTGAGACCCACAAGATGATGTTGGAGCACTACCAGCAGACGAAGAACCTTCTGGTGTCGTACTCGGCGAAGAAGCTCGGCTTCTTCTAGGGGTACAAAAAAGGGCGCCTGACCTGGGCTTTTGCCCGTCAGGCGCCTTCCATGTGGCCCGCTCAGCACAGAGCCCGGTTTGTGTTGTAACTCCCAGTTTCTCCCACCGTTATCCCCCTTCTGACCAGCTGTTCCGGACCAGTGGCGGACCAAACCCCGGCTCACCGCTCAGGCACAGCGCCCTGGTTTACGCGATCCCACTCCTTCATCGACTGCTCGATGAGACGGTTGGCCTGCTCACGGACGCCGTCCAGGAACTTGGCGTAGTGATGGAAGAGGACCTCGATGCTCTGACCCGCGCGGCGAGCGCATTCGGCCGGGTCCACACCGGAGTGCAGCCAGAGCGAGATCCCGGCGTGCCGGAGGTCGTAGGGCCGCTTGGCCAGGCCGGAGGGGAGTCCGTGCGGGTCAGGACATACTTCCGTGCCCGTGCCCACGTCGTGCCGTACGCGGCTGCGTCCACGTAGTTGCCGGCCTGGTTCCGGAACAGCCGACCGTCCGGCGCCACACCGAACCGTTCGATGTGTGCGAGGAGCATGCGCACGAACTGCGGAGGGATGGGCACCGGCCGGTTGCCGTAGCCGCACGGCGCTTGAGCGAGTGCACCTCGTGCACCGCTCCGTCATCCGTCCACTCCTCCTATCCCGCTGTGACAATGCCGCCCGACAGGTTGAGCATCCCCCACCCGGTCTCGGACAGATGGCACTGCTCGCGCCGAAGGTGAATGACCTCCGCCGGACGCATGGCCGCGTAGTGCATGCAGCCGAAGAACGCCTCAAGGTGAGGACCGCGCCCACGCAACTCGGCGACCGCCGTGAGCAGGCGGGCGACCTGAGCCGGATTGGGGACGGCAGCAGGGTCCACCTCCTCGCTGACCGCCGGAGCGCTCCCCGGAGCCCCTTGAGTGGGTTCTCCGTAAAGTAACCTTTCTCCACAGCCGTATTGAGAACTTCGTTGAACGCAGCCCTCTTGTGCCGCGCTGTCTTGGCCGCAGCCGCCTTGCCGTCCAGCTTGCGGCACAGAGCGTCCAATGCCCGCCGCAGTACATCGGCTTCCGCAAGAGCGCTGACCGGCAGGGAGTTCCGCCTAATCCAGTCCGATGCCTTCCGCCACTCCTCGGTCGACTCCTGGGCCCACGCGTTCTTGTTGAATGCCCACGAGTACAAACACGCCGCAGCACCCGCGGCTCCGGATAACTTGCGCCCGGGTGCACCAGAGCAGGCGTGATCGTGGCGAATGCGTCGGCCAGGGTGCGGCGGGTGTTTCCCGGCGTGCGGTCCCACCGCTGGTCGAGGTATTCGTGGGCAAGGTCGTACCACGTCGTCCGCTGCTTGATAGCCCGCAGCTCGGACGCCGGCAAGCCTGCGTGCTCGTCGAACGGCTCACCATCACGCGCCGCCGTCATGAGCTTCGCATGCCTGCTCTCGGCGAGCCCGACAGTGCTGAACGATTCTGAATTCTCGCGCCCATTGACCGTCCACCGCACCTGGAAGCGGCTGCGCCGGCCAGGGCGCTCGCGTATGTCCCAGAAGCGGACGTTGTAGCTCATCGCCAAGTGTCAGAACCTCTCTCGCACGCTTCCCACCAGGCGTCCAGGTCTGCGCGACGGCACCGGAGTTCACCATTGGGCAACTTGATCATGTGGGGTGCTTGCCCGCGAGCGCGCATTCGGTAGAACGCTGACGGACTCATCCGGAACGGGAAGAGGCGGAGAGGCATCGAAGATCGACGCAGCATTACCTTCCTCACGGCACTCGGGCGAGCGGTCCGGAGGAAGAAATTGCGTAGCGGGGAGTCATAGCCGTGGCATGAAAGCGCGGTCATTGACGTACCAGCAGGTGGCGACATCCGCGCTACGGCCTCCTCACGAATGCGTGCGGCGCTGCCAACTGCGTCCGCACGGGCTCCACCGCCAAGCACAGCCGCGCGCGAACACCATCTGCTCTGGAGAATCCCCGGTTTAGCTAACCGGGGATCATCTGATATGTATCGCCCAGCACGAAGCGAAGCACCCTTGGCGCTTGTGTCGCCCGCTTCAGGAAGCCTGATGATAGGACCGGAGAGCAAGGGTCGCTCCATCCGTGACCAGCAACAGAAGCCCGTCTTCGGTGAGTCGGCTGAGGCGACGGGCCACCACACGCTCGGAGGAGCCAAGGGATTGGGCGACGTTCGAGTTGCGGCTCCGGGGTGCACCTCGATGTGCGCGAGGGCCGCTCGATCACGACGATAGCCCCATTGCACCAGGTTCTCGCCGGACAGTCCGGCCGCGCAGACGCATAGACCCAGCGTCGCGGAAAGGGCACCGAATTCTTCCGTCTCCTCCCCAACGCACTCACCCTCACCTTCGAGAATGAAAACGTCAATCGCGAACATCCTGCACCCTCATGTGCCACACCAAAGCTCCCGACCAGTGGCACAGCAGTGAAAAGCCGCATCGCAGCACGCAAGCCCACACCGTGTACGCCCGACACAACCGTCTACTCGGGGCCTCAGCCTGGGCGGCTAGCGGAATGCCGTGCCGTGCCCCGCTCCCGCGGACGATCGGCACCCCCGGAGCCCCCTCGGCACCTAGCACAGGATCCCCGGTCAGCGAAACCGGGGACCCGCCGCACCATTAGTGGTCCACCGCCATTCCCTGCCCGTCACGTGGGAAGGCAGCTTCACGACGACAGTCCACAACTCCAGACTCCACTTGAGCCGATGCCGTAGCGGGATACCCCTATGCCGGGGCTTGGCTGAGGCGGAGAAGGTCTTCAGCGCGTTCCAGGTCGCGCTCCGTACGCAGCTGCAGTTCCAAGTCGCCCGTGCCGTGGTGGCCGAGCCCCGTCACGTCCCGGGTGAAGCCGGGAACGAGGTCGACCTCCTTCGGGTCGGCCTTGAGGTGGACGAGGAGCTTGGTCTGCTGGGGCGGGCAGACGCTGGCGAAGTTCCGCAGCCGTCGGTAGGCGCGGTACTGCTTGCGCTGTACCCGGGTGACGCCGTCCCCGAGACCGACCAAAACCTCGTCGACCGCCTCGGCCAGCTCGGCCATCGCACCGCCCTGCTTCCGGACCGGCGGCACCCCGGCCGCACGTCGGCGTACCCGCTTCACCGGAGCCGAGTGCCCCGTGACAGACGCTACGGTCTCCAGGCCGAAGGGGTCACTGCCGAAGTACCGGTAGTGGACCAGGTCGATCGAGCGCCGGTGCTCGCGTACGGCGTGTGCGTCGTAGCGGGTGAAGTCGCCGGCCACGCAGATCAGCCGGGGTGTGCTCCACAGGATCTGGGACGCGGCTGTCGCCCCGAGCCGGTCGCGGACCAGGTTCCGGAAGGCATCCTTGTGGTTCGTCAGCCAGGCCATGTAGTAGAGGCCCTGGTTGATCACGCCTGCGTCGGTGCCGCGCTTGTACTCGACGAGCGCGGGTGCGCCGTTCTCGTCGAGACCCAGCGAGTCGATCCGCCCGCCATCGACACAATCGATGACGTACTCGCTCGCCAGGAAGGTGACGCCCAGTATCCTCCCCATGTGCGCCTCGACAGCACACTCCTCGTCACCGCGTCATTGCTCGGCGTCCTCGACAGTGGCGAGCCGGAGTACGGCAATGCCCACGCCTGACGGCCTTGAGCCCACCTTGGAGCGGGCTGGTACCTCCGCTGCCCGCCGCCCCCCTGGGCAGCGACCAGGATCTGTTTAATCCTTTCTGCCCTTTTTGCGTGGTCATACACGAGATTAGGGGCATGTAGTCAGTAAGGGAGCTCGCACCAGTGGGGCAGCCGGTGCGCGTAGTGCAGTGGTGTCGGCGGCTGTACCCGCCCGGACGAGCGGGGGCTTCACCGACGGCGCCCGATCTGGATGCAGCGACCAGGACGGGGTACCTGGGCGGCCGGACGAGGAGGTTGCATGGAAAAGGTGCGGTGCGGCGAGTCCGCGCATGCGCTTGCCGTCTCCCACGGCTTGTTCAATGTCGTGGGTGGGCTCTGGCCGTTGGTGCATAGGGGCAGCTTCGAGACAGTTTTCGGGCCGAAGGCGGACGTGTGGCTGCAAAGGACGACCGGCGGACTGCTGGTCTCCGTGGGCATCGCCCAGCTCGCGGCGGCCGCGGAGCCGCAAGGCGTCGCACACGCCCGCCGTGTGGGCCTGGGGACGGCCTTGACCTTGCTGGCCATCGATCTCATCTACGTGCCCAAGGGGCGGATCCGCCCTACGTACCTGTTGGACGCCGCGATGGAGGCCGGCTGGATCACGGCATGGCTCGGGACCATGCGGGGCAGGAGCGCGAGCGGCAAGGCGGCCAGGCGCCGGTGAACAGCGCTTACCTGCCGGGGACCGCCGCCGATTCGAAAACATCCGTATGTTCGAACCATCCGTATGGAGGTCAAGCATGAGCGAGCAGACACCGTCACAGGCCGAGGGTGAACGAGGACCGGACACCGCTTCGGACGAGCGGTCGACGTCCGACGCCCACGAGGCGCCCCGCACCACCCCCTCGCAGGCAGAAGGCGAAGCCACGGAAGAGGAAAGCCACGGGGCCGCCGGAGAGGAATAAAGGGCGTAAACGGCGCTAAGACGTCACCGTTTCGTGGGCACGCCCCTCCGCGGACGGGAGGCTGCGCTTCACGACAGTTCACCGCCGGGGCCCGAGTGGGCCTTCAGGCGGTGAGGAGGCGGTCGTCGGCGGGGCACGTCCCGTGCAGCCGACGGCGTGCGGCGGCGAGAGCGGAGTCGACGTCGCGCGTGCCGGTGGCCACACACAGCGTGTAGCTGACGTCCTCCAGGCGCTGGCGTGCTTCCTCGCCGCCGTTCTCGGCCTGCAGGACGCGCAGCGTTTCGTACTGTTCGATGAGGTTCTTCAGTATGGCCGGGTGTGCCATGAGCATCGAGGGGTCTCCTTGTCGTCGCCGCTCACACGCGTGGTACCTGGGCGTGTGCCGTGGGTCCGGCCTCCCCCTCAATCCCAGGCGGAGCGGCCGGAACCCTGTCCGCCACCATGCGTGCGAACTCGGCGCGCAGTCGGTCGTGGCGCTCCACGTCGGTCCATACGTCAGTCGGGTGTGGGCGTGAGGTGAACCAGGCCCACAGGCTTGCGCCGAGAGCGGCCATGAGCGGTATGAGCAACCAGGACAGTGCGGACAAACCGTTCTCCCTTCACAGTGGTCATGTGTCCGTACCGACGACGAGTGGGTGCGGGCGTGTGCCTCCTGGGGCGCAGCCCGCACCGGGCAGGCGGGTCAGGACTGCAGTTCCTTACGGCCGCCGCTGATCTCGATCTTGCGGGGCTTGGCCTGCTCGACGACCGGGATGCGCAGGCTCAGCACGCCGGCGTCGTACGACGCCTCGATGCGCTCCACATCGAGGGTCTCGCCGAGGAAGATCTGCCTCGTGAACGTACCCGTGGGCCGTTCGCTGATGAGGACTTGCCGGCCTTCCTCGGTCGCGGGCTTCCGCTCCGCTCGGACGGTGAGCACGTCCCGCTCGACGTTCAGGTCGATGGAGTCCGGCTCCACACCGGGCAGGTCGAAGTGCACCCAGAATGAGCCGTTCTCACGCCAGGCGTCCATGGGGACGGTGGCGGGGGCGGCGGCGCCGTTGAACACCCGCTGCGCCCACCGGTCCAGTTCACGGAAGGGTTCCGTACGCATCAGCATCGTCATCGCCTCCTCATCGCTTCCGTCGCGTGGCTTCAGCTCCGACACCATTCATATAGCGCAGTGGGGCAAAGCTTGACAAGGGGCGACTCAGGGAAGCTGGTGCGATTACTAGAAGGAAAGCTAAGAGGGCGGCACGATACACGGAGTTCATACTGGTCATGTGACGGTGGGCGGCAGTGGGACACCCACAAGAGCCGCAGGGCCGGTGGCATCGGTGGCGGGTCCCAGCCACTCGCGGAACAGGATGGTGGCGTCGTCCTGTAGGTGGCGGTTGTGGTGCGCCAGGAGTGAGCGCATTAGGCGGCGCAGGGTCTCGGGGACGGGCAAGCCGTCGGCGTGGTGGCGGATGAGGAAGTCGACGAAGCGGGCGAGTCCGAATTCCTGGCCCGCCGCGGTGCGGGCCTCGGTGATGCCGTCGGTGTAGAAGACGACGCGGTCGCCGGGTTCGAGTTGCTCGCGGCAGAGCCTGACGGGCAGGCCCAGGGACGTGCCAAGGGGGTGCGTGGGTTCGCAGCGGAGCTGGGTGCTCCAGCGTCCGCCGCGGATCACGACGGGTGGGTGATGGCCGTGATTGACCCACGTCAGAATGCCGGTGGATGTGTTGAGGTCGGCCAGGATGCCGGTGACGTAGCGGCTGGTCGCGAACTGTTCGGTCAGGACTCCTTCGATGGCGGCGCCGAGATCGGTCAGGCCGGCTCCCTGGCGGCGGTTGTTCCGGCAGGCGCCCAGGGCGAGGTTCGCGGTCAGGCCGGCGGCGGTGTCGTGCCCCATGGCATCGAAGACCGACAGGTGGACCACGTCGTCCGCGGTGGCGTAGTCGAAGGCGTCCCCGCTGACCTGGTAGGCCGGTTCCATCACCGCGCCGATGACCACCCGGCTGTCCGCGTACGCACGCGGTGGCATCAGCTGCCACTGCATCTCCGCGGCCACGTTCATCGGCTGGACACGGCAGAGCCGGGCGTAGGAATCGCTGGTGTCACGGCCGCCGACCACGAGCATGGCGACCAGGGAGGCCAAGGACAGCATGTCCTCGCGGGCCTGGTCGTCGTCTGCGGCCGCGGCCAGGTGCAGGACCCCGAGCCGCTCGGTGCCGTCCAGCAATGGCACCCACCAGCGGTACGGCCCCTCGCCCCGGCTGGCGCATGCGGGAAGAACCTGCCCGTACTGGTACGCGCGGCCGGCCACGGTGCCCTCGACGGCCATCTCCGTATCGTGGCCGTCAGGCTCCTGTGCCGCGACGAGCCCTCGCCCGGTCATCAAGCGCAGCACATCGCGCTGCAGGTCACCGAGGTAGATCAGCACTTCGCTCAGACCGGCCTCCGCGGCGCGCCCGGCGACACGCGTCGGCAGCGCCTCGAAAGACATCAGGTGACTGTCGGCCAGCAGCCCGGCAAACATCCGCCGCGTACCCCGGTCCCGATCCGTCATGACCCGCCCCATCCCGTCGCTCCGGCAGAAGCCAGTCGGTCCACTGCCGTACCTGGGGTGCCGCCTGCCCGCCCCCACGGCGTGTATCCCGACGGTGTTCGGGCGGCTACGGGAGGCTACGCGCGAGGGGGTGGGCGGCCGGTCTGGGTACTGCCGACTCCCGGCCTGGCCCCGGTGGGCCTTCGGGTGTCCCGAGGACCACCTTGACATTAAGAAACTCAGCTTTTATGCCATAGGCGTGGGTGTTGTCCGCTCTCCCGGTACTTGCGGGAAGAAAACCATCCAGGAGGGACAGATGCGCATGCGCTGGGACGCGTTCCTGGCAGCCGTGCAGGAGCGCGGTAAGTACTCTTCGCGGGACGAGGCGGAGCGGGCGACGCGTGTCGTACTGGCTCTGCTCGGCGCCCATCTGGTCGGGGAAGTCCGGGCGCAGCTCGCCGACCGGCTTCCGGAGACGTGCGCGCTGGTGCTGCTCAACCCTCTCCAGGCGTACGAGCCACTGTCACCCGACAGGTTCGTGCGGGCGACCGCCGCCTGGATCGAGGGCGCGACCGAGAAGACCGCGACGTGGGACGTCAGCGCCGTGCTGAGTGTCGTCGCCGACGTCGCCCAGGAAGATCTCCTCAACCGGCTCCTGCTCCAACTCCCACCCGGATACGACCTGTTGTTCGGCCGGCCCGCGGCGGCGACCTGAGGGTAATGGTCCCCCATCTTCAGCACCTTCCTGGCCGGCGGTGTCCTCGGCGTGCTGGCGGCGTCTCTCCTGGAGCCGTATCTGCTGCGTCCCTCGGCATGGCTTTTCGTCGGCGTCGGCCTCATCGAGGAGGCGGTCAAGCTGGGCACCCTCGCCCTCCTCACCCGGTGCCCGTGGGGTACTCGCCGACAAGGGCGCGAGCGTGGCCGTCCGCCGCTCAAGTGAGGTGATCCTGTGGCAAGCCCTTCTCCGTACGGTGACCACCGGGCTTACGGCCCCGGCGACCACCGGTACCCACAGCCGGACACCCGCCCGTCGCCGGGGATCGCGGCGGGGCGTCTCTGGGCGACCGGCGCCGCCACGGCCGTCGTCGCCGCGCTCGCCGCGGTGGTCGTGACCCTTTTCATCCGTGGCGTGCTGCACGTGCCGGTGTTCGCCCCGCGCCGGGCCGGCGTCTGGGGCGACGCCACCACCGGCCACCTCGCCGCCATGGCCGTCGCCGCGGCCCTCGTCGCCACCGGCCTGCTCCACCTGCTGCTCGCGACGACCGCACAACCACGCGTCTTCTTCACCTGGATCGCCGGGCTGGTGACAGTCGCCATGACGCTGCTGCCCTTCACCACCGGCCTGGGCACCGCCGCCAAGATCGCCAGCGCCACCGTCTTCCTCACCCTCGGCGCGACCATCACGGGGTTGCTGGCGGCCACCATGGACAAGGTCGTACTTACGCGCGACGGTCGTTGGTGAGGGAGATCAGTGACCGTTCTGGCATGGGTCCAGGACGACCACCTCGTGGCCCGCCTCCCCTGGCGTCTGGCCTTGGCCGCCCGGCGCAGGACAGTGCGCGTACCGGTGGACTGTGTGATGGGTGTACGAGTCGAACCGTCCTGGTGGCGGGTTTTGAGGGGGCGACCGGGCCCGCGTGGCCGCGCCCGCCCGGCCCGCTGGTGCGCGGGGGAGTTCCGCCACGCGTCGGGCCAGGACTTCGTCGCGCTGGTGGCAGGCGAACCGGCACTGGTGCTCGACCTACGGCATCGGTGCGGCCCGTACGCGCGCCCGACGCTCACCGTGCGGGACCCCTACGGTCGCGCGTCCCTGATACGCCAGTATGTGGCGCGGGGCCGGCGCCGTGGGTCAAGCGACCTCTGAACGGGTGGCCGACGGGGCCGCCGAAGCGCACGCGGTTCGGGGGCGTGCACGTTCCTCCTCGGCTACTTCGGCGATCCCCTGCGAAGCCCCGTGCCGTCTCTGCGCGCTGCATGAGTGTCCGGTGTCGGAGATAGTGGGACGGGGATGCGGGTACCCGGCAGCGCCACGGCGTGTACAGGACGCGCCCTGAAGAAGAAGGCGGCTCCCATGAGCACACGTACACGTGGGACGAGAGGTGCCCGTACGCCTGTGCAGCAGGCAGCGGGGTTGGTCGGGCTGGTATTCCTGCTGGTCGGGGTACTGGGGTTCATCCCTGGCGTCACCACGGACTACGACGCCATGAAGTTCGCGTCTCATGGATCCGGCGCCGAGCTGCTGGGGATCTTCCAGATCTCCGTCCTGCACAATCTCGTCCACCTGGCCTTCGGCGTCGCCGGGCTCGCCATGGCCCGCAGCGCCGCCACCGCACGGACGTACCTGCTGGCCGGAGGCGCCGTCTATCTGGTGCTGTGGCTGTACGGGCTGCTCATCGGGCACCACAGCAGTGCCAACTTCGTGCCGCTGAACACAGCGGACGACTGGCTGCACTTCGCCCTCGGCATCGGAATGATCGCGCTGGGCGCCCTGCTGACCCGTCGGCCCGCCGGGGCCGGCGCGGGGAGGTGACCCGGATGGCTTTCCGTGCCTGGTTGTGGACGGCCGCCGCGGGCCTCGCCACCGGGGCCGCCGTCGCGCGGGGTCTGAAGCCGCGCAGGCAGGAATCGGCCGCCGGAAACCGCTGGCTGACGGTGACGGTCAACCGTGAACCGGCCGACGTCCAGCCCGACAAACTGCCCTCACCCCTGCAGGAGTACGGCGACCGGATCGAGGTGCGGGTCCGTCCCGCTCCCGGCGATCGCGGCACCGAACTGGCCGTACGTTCGACGGAACCGCAGCCGGACGTCACCCGCTCCGTACCGGCCCGCCTCGCCGGCTCCGACCCGCGGCAGGATCTGCGCCGGGCCCTGCGCGAGGCGAAGGCGCTGCTGGAGACGGGAGAGGTCATGCGACCCGACGCGCCGCCCACCACCCGTGAGACACCCGGCGGAAAGCTGATCGGGCTGCTGAGCCGGCGCGCGAGCGGGGAGGGAGTGCTGTGAAGGCCCTGACCTGGGAAGGCGTCAACAAGCTGAGCGTGGAGCAGGTGCCCGATCCGGTCCTGCGCAACGACCAGGACGTGATCGTACGGCTCGTCGCGGGCACCACCTGCGGCTCCGACCTGCACCTCATCGGCGGCTACATCCCCTTCATGCGGTCCGGGGACGTCATCGGGCACGAGTTCGTCGGCGAGGTCGTCGAAGTCGGCTCCGCCGTACGCCGGCACGCGGTCGGGGACCGGGTGGTGGTCTGCTCGTTCGTCGGCTGCGGCCGCTGCTGGTACTGCACCCACGACCTGTGGTCCCTGTGCGACAACACCAACACCAACCCGGGCATCGGGCAGGCCCTCTTCGGCGACGACACCGGCGGCATCTTCGGCTACTCGCACGCCATGGGCGGGCTGCGCGGCAGCCATGCCGAGTACGTCCGCGTGCCCTTCGCGGACCACGGCGCCTTCACCGTCCCGGAGGGCGTCGACGACACGAGCGCGCTGTTCGTCTCCGACTCGGTGCCGACCGGGTGGATGGGCGCGGACCTGGCGGGCGTGAAACCCGGCGACGTCGTCGCCGTGTGGGGCTGCGGGGCCGTCGGGCAGATGGCGGCCCGCGCCGCGATGCTGCTCGGCGCGGAACGCGTCATCTCCATCGACCGGATCCCCGAGCGCCTCGCGATGACCGAACAGCACATCGGCAGCGAGGTCATCGACTACACGAGCACCGATGTCGGGGCGGAACTGCGCGAACGCACCGGTGGCCGGGGCCCGGACGTATGCATCGAAGCGGTCGGCATGGAGGCGCACAGCGACAGCCCCGTGCACCTCTACGACCAGGTCAAGCAGCAGCTGCGCCTGCAGACCGACCGCCCCACCGCCGTCCGGCAGGCCATCCACGCCTGCCGCAAGGGCGGCACGGTCTTCATCCTGGGGGTGTTCGCCGGCGCGGTGGACAAATTCCCGCTGGGTGCGGTGATCAACAAGGGGCTGACCGTGCGGGGTGCCCAGCAGCACGGGCAGCGCTACATCCCGATGCTGCTCGACCGGCTGGCCAAGGGCGAGCTGAGCACGTCCCACCTGGCGACCCACACCGTCGGGCTGGACCGGGCCCCGCACGCGTACGACATGTTCAAGCACAAGACCGACGGCTGCGTCCGCGCGGTCATCCGTCCGGACGGCTGAGCGGCCGAATCACGGTGGCGGCCCGGCGCACGCCGGGCCGCCGTCGGACCGCGACGCCGATACCGGCCCGGGCGCCGGTAGGCGAGGAGAAGCGCACATGTCCAAGACCATCGAGAACCAGACCGTCGAGGAGCTGGGCGGCCCGGACAGTGTTCTGGCACGCCAGCGCCGGGACCATGCCGAGATGGACCGGCTGATGGACCACTACGCGGCCCTGGAGGAGGGTGAGGAGCGGGAACGGGTCCTGAAGGACCTCGTCCAGCTCGTCTTCAGCCACGCCTTCGCCGAGGAAACCGTGCTGTGGCCCGCCGTACGACGTCACGTGGCGGGCGGTGAACAGCTCACTGCCCGGGTCGAGGAGGAACATCAGCAGATCAACGACCTCACCGTCGACATCGAACGCCTCCGCCCCGGCGACCCGGAGCGAGCGGACATGGTCGGGCAGGTCTTCGCTCTGATCCGCCAGGACATCAGGGACGAGGAGGACCAGGTCCTGCCCCGACTCCAGGACGCCGTGGACGCGGCCGGACTGCGCCGGCTCGGCGCGGCGTGGGAGGCACTGCGCAGGAGCGCCCCGACGCACCCGCACCCCGCCGTCCCCCGGCGACCGCCCGGCAACGCCCTCCTGGGCGTGCCGCTGAGCTGCTACGACCGGATACGGGACGCGACAGGCATGAGCACCTCCGCGGCCTCGGCCAAGAGGGTGCTCGCCGGGCTGACCGGCGTTCTCCTCGCCGCCGCGGCGGTCGCCGTCATCTCGCGCAAGCGCCACTGAACCGCTTGTTCCCTCGGCATCCCACTGTCCCTCCCGCACTCTTCGGCAGGCTGGCCCGAAGGCACGAAAGGTCCGCGCCACGTGTTCACCGTCGGTGTCGAAGAGGAGTACCTGCTGCTCGACCGGGCGACGGGGCTGCCGGTGCCGCGCGCGGAGGAAGTACGTGCCGCGCGGAACTGGGGTGTCCGCGGAGCAGCGGGACTGCACTCCGAACTCCTGCAACGCCCAGGCCGAGGCAGCCACTCCGGTGTGCACGGAGCTGAAGGAGGTCGGCGGACATCTGCTGCGGCTGCGCCTGGCACTCGCGGCCGCCGCCAAGTCCGCCGGATGCCATCTCGCTGCCTGCGCGACAGCCCCCCGCCGGGCCGCCGCCCCAGTGCCCGTCACCGACGAGGCCCGCTACCGCGCCATCCGCGCCCAAGCCCCGCAGCTGGCTGTGGCTTCCCGTGCGCAGCGTCATGTCGGCGAACTCGCCCCTGTGGGATGGTCAGGACACCGGGTTCGCCAGCTGGCGCACGGTTGTCTTCGGACGCCGGCCCCTCAACGGCCCGCCGCAGCGCTTCGCGGACCTGACGGACTACAAGGACCGCGTGGACAAACTGCTGTCTTCCGGCATGATCCAGGACGTCGGCCAGCTCTACTGGCAGGCACGCCCCTCCCGCCGCCACCCGACCATCGAGGTCCGGTGCCCGGACGTCCAGCTGCGCATCGACGAAGCTGTGCGGCTTGGCTCGGTGGGAGGCAGAAGGTAGCGTCGCCGAGGAGAACGGGTCGTCGGTCAGCATTCTTGGGACGGCTGGAACCAACGGCTCGGCGATCGGCGCAGGGGGTGACGTAGTGGGAGCGCTGGTGTTCGACAGCGACGACCTGGACGTTACGGAGGACTTTCTCAGCCGTGCTTACGCGCGGATGCGTATCGGCAGCAGCACGCCGCAGGCGAGCAGAGCACACATCCGCCGGGACACCATGCCCTCGGTGAGCGTGGACGAACTCGATCTCAACTTCGACATGAGCTACGCGGCGACACCCCTCGGCAAGATCTGCCTGTGCATCATTCACGAGGGCACCATCCGGAACCACGTCTTCGACGGTGTCCGTGATTCGTTCGGTCCCGGTGACCTGATGATGATCGCTCCACCGGACCTGCCTTATGCCGGAGAGGTGTGCGCGGCCCGATACAACATCACCATGCTCGACCCCGAGCTGCTCGGCCAGGTCGCCGCATCGGGCGACGAGCCGGAGGGCGGGTCGGTACGGCTGACCGGGCACCGCCCGCACTCCCCCGCCGCGGCCCGCCACCTGAAGCGCACCATCATCCACCTTCGTGATCATGTGCTCGCCGACCCGGACGTCGCGCGGGAACCGCTGATCGTTTCGGTCGGCGCCCAACTCCTGGCCGCCAGTGTCCTGGCCGCCTTCCCGAACTCGGCACGCACCGACCCCAGGGCGCAAGACCGTGCCGACTCCCATTCCGCCACTCTGCGGCGGGCCGTCGCCTACATCGACGACCACGCCGACCAGCCCATCACCGTCGCCGACATCGCCGCCGCGGCCCATGTCACCGTCCGTGCCCTGCAATACGCGTTCCGGCGGCACCTCGACACCACACCCCTTGCCTACCTGCGCCGCGCTCGCCTCACCCACGCACACCGTGAACTCCGGGCCGCCGACCTGGCCGAAGGCGTCACCGTGGAACACATCGCCGCCCGCTGGGGCTTCCACCACCCCGGCCGCTTCGCCGCGCTCTACCGCGACACCTTCGGCACCAGCCCCTCGCGCACCTTGCGCGGCTGAACCGCGGGAAGCGAGCACGTCGACAGCAGCCCACCGGCACCCGGCAGCGGTGGTCGCCTGAGCTCGAGTACGCCATCGAGGCCGCGGCGGATCCGCGGCGGCAGCGATCCTTCGGCCGGCCACCGCACCAGGTGTTCCGCCACCTCCCGCACCTTGATGTTCGTACGTTGCGAGACCTCCTTGATGGCGTCCCACCCGTCCTCGGGGCGCAGACCGCCGTAGGTGATGACGACGCCGATCGCCTGGTCCACGACGGCGTGCGAAACAACGGCACGTCGCAGCTGGGCGATCTCCTCGTGGAGTGCGGCGACCTCGCCGCTGTGGTTCTCGTGCTCCGACATCAAGGTCATCTTTTCGGTTCAGGTGACGTGGTGTTCTCTCGTTCACGCTGCCCCGGAGTGACGGCGAGCGTAGGCCATGGAACGAAGAAATCGCTCCGCCTTGGTCCGGAAAACGAAACGACGCACGTGCGTCACGGACGTGTCTGCTGGGACAACCGGCGCATCAGGCCGAAGGCCACTTAGCGGTGCAGTGGCCGACGCCGCTTGTGCGTCGCGGGTGAAGTCGGCGCGTCGGCGAACCGTTGCGCCGGGGCGATATCGTGTCCGGCCCGCGCGGGCGAACGACGCCGGCATGTACCGTCGGACTCGTCGAAGGCTCCCGGGGCGGCGGCGTAGCGGTTGCGGGCTCCCGCCGTGTGGGTACGCACTGGGACGGGCGGCGACGGCCAGGAGCGGACCCCGCGTCGGCCGCGAACCCGGTTACGCACTCCAGCTCGTTGCAGGGGCCGCCGTCCTCGCAGCCACTCGGTCATGTCGGCGCAGGTTGATTGCGGTCGGACCGCTCCACCGCTTGCCACCTCCCCTTGCTGTACCTCGTCTGCGATGAGCCCCGTCCGTGTGCCTCGGTCGCGCTGCTGCCCAGATGCTCACGCGGCGCGGGATGGTGACCGGGGGCGTGCCCGGCAGCCGGAACGCGAGCGGGCACAGGCGCGCTTCGCCTCGTCGGGTCCCCGCGTTCGCGGAGCCCGGGCCGTCACAGGACCACCACAGGGGTGTTTCATGACAACGGCCATGCTGGGTAGGTGGAAGACGCAGTACAGGAACAAGCAACAAGCGAAATCCACAGCCCATAGGAAAGCCATGATCATCCCGCTTAGGAAGCAGGCGACGGATGAGTACGCTCGTGCAGCCGTTGTGCCACCACCTCGCCTGGGGCGCGAAAGGCACCTCCATCGCCGACGCCCGACATGCCGTGCACTCACTGCTCGTCCGCGCGGGGCATCCCCCGCACCACCTCATCAGCCAGGACGCCCAGCTCGTGGTGAGCGAACTGGTCACCAACGCACTGCGCCACGCCCCCGGCCCCGGCGAACTCCTCCTGGAGGTCGTGCCCTCCAACCTGCTGCGCGTCACCGTCCGCGACGGCTCTCCCCGCCCGCCCGAACCGCTCGCACCGGATCCGGGCCGTCCAGGGGGGCACGGTGTGCATGTGGTCACTCGCCTGTCCGAACGGGTGTACGCCGTCCCGGTCGACGGGGGCAAACAGGTCGTGGCTGAGCTGAGGCTCCCTTCCTGACCGTCGGCGACGCGGCCGACCACCCGTGGTTCACGCCCTTCCGGATGTGTGCCGACCCGCACGCATCCGGAAAGGTCCCCTGTCGGCCCGGTCGGCCGCTTGTCCAACCCCCGAGCACACATGCGCCCGGGACTTCTCCCAGCTTCTCGTGATGTCTCAGCCGGCCTCTTTCGTTTTCCTCCATGTGTCCGTGACCGGTTCGTGCTCCACGAGGCCGAGCGCGGCGAAGTCGGTGTCCTCCCCGCCGTATCCGGTGCAGTCCTCGCAGAAGCCGCCGAGGTCCCGCCAGGTGCGGGCGGTCAAGGCGAAGGACAGGGACCAGAAGAGGCGGTGGTCGCCGTCTCGTAGCACCTCGGTGTCCCTTGGAGCCGGTCGCCCGGGATGGGGCGGAGCGAGGCTCGGGAGGGCTGCGAGGTGGTAGCCCTCCGGCGGCGGTGGCGTCAGGTAGGCGACCGTACCGCACAGCAGGGCGCCGTCTGTGGGTGTCTCGGCGTACCGGGCCAGGAGGTTGTCGCCGGGTACGCAGTCGACGTCGACGCATGCTCTCGCGCCCCGACTTCGATGGGCCTTCGGCGCTCCCGGCCCCAGCCTGACCGCCAGCTACCGGTGCGATCCGGCCGGAGGGCGGCAGACCACGGCGGCTGACTGCGTGCATGGCCGTCTCCACACACGCAGGCGCTCACGGCATCACCAGTGAGCCCAATGGCCGGAAGAAAACCGTGTGAGTCTCACGATTCTGGTGATTCGGCAACTGTCGCGGGGCCCTTCAGCGCGTCCTGCGACATCTTGGCCTGCTTTCCGGTAGCCAAGTAGGAATCACGGCGTTTGCCCTGTCCGTAAGGAAGCTGATGACTGCTCAAGCAGATCCGGTCACGCTGGTACCGACCGAAGGACGGCGGAGTCGAGGGCGCGTGGTCGTCTCCTGGCTGACCACGACGGACCACAAGAAGATCGGTCATCTGTACCTGATCACCTCGTTCGCGTTCTTCCTGATCGGCGGGGCGCTCGCCATGGCCATCCGGGCGGAGTTGGCCCGCCCGGGGATGCAGCTGCTCTCGGCCGAGCAGTACAACCAGTCGTTCACCATGCATGGCACGATCATGCTGCTGCTCTTCGCCACCCCGACGTTCGCCGGCTTCGCCAACGCGATCATGCCGTTGCAGATCGGCTCCCCGGACGTCGCCTTCCCGCGCCTGAACATGCTCTCCTACTGGCTGTTCCTCTTCGGCGGACTGATCGTCGTGGGCAGCTTCCTCACCCCCCAGGGCGCCGCCGACTTCGGCTGGACCGCCTACACCCCCCTCAGTGGCGGCGAACGCACCCCCTATGTCGGCGGCGACATGTGGATCATGGGCCTGGCGCTCTCCGGCTTCGGGACCATCCTCGGCGCGGTCAACTTCATCACCACGATCATCTGCATGCGCGCCCCCGGAATGACCATGTTCCGCATGCCGATCTTCACCTGGAACGTGCTGCTCACCTCGGTCCTGGTGCTCCTCGCCTTCCCCGTCCTGGCGGCGGCGCTGCTCGTCCTGGAGGCCGACCGGCGCTTCGGCGCCCAGGTCTTCAACCCCGAGAACGGCGGGGCCATCCTGTGGCAGCACCTGTTCTGGTTCTTCGGCCACCCCGAGGTCTACATCCTGGCGCTGCCGTTCTTCGGCGTGATCACCGAGATCCTGCCGGTGTTCTCCCGCAAGCCGATCTTCGGCTACATGGGTCTGGTCGGCGCCACCATCGCCATCACCGGCCTGTCCGTGACGGTGTGGGCGCACCACATGTTCGCCACCGGTGCGGTGCTGCTGCCGTTCTTCGCCTTCATGACGTATCTGATCGCCGTGCCGACCGGGGTGAAGTTCTTCAACTGGATCGGCACCATGTGGAAGGGATCCCTGTCCTTCGAGCCGCCGATGCTGTGGGCGGTCGGCTTCCTGGTGACCTTCCTCTTCGGCGGCCTGACCGGCGTCATCCTCGGCTCCCCGCCCCTTGACTGGCACGTCACCGACACATACTTCGTCGTCGCCCACTTCCACTACGTCCTCTTCGGCACCATCGTCTTTGCGATGTTCGGCGGCTTCAGCTTCTGGTGGCCGAAGATGACCGGGACCATGCTCGACACCCGCCTGGAGAAGATCCACTTCTGGACCCTGTTCGTCGGCTTCCACACCACCTTCCTCGTCCAGCACTGGCTCGGCGCCGAAGGCATGCCCCGCCGCTACGCCGACTACCTGGACGCCGACGGCTTCACCGCCCTCAACACCATCTCCTCCATCGGCGCCTTCCTCCTGGGCCTGTCCACCCTGCCCTTCCTCTACAACGTCTGGAAGACCGCCAAGTACGGCGAGCGCGTCGAGGTCGACGACCCCTGGGGGTTCGGCCGCTCCCTGGAGTGGGCCACCTCCTGCCCGCCGCCCCGGCACAACTTCGTCACCCTGCCCAAGATCCGCTCCGAGTCCCCTGCCTTCGACCTGCACCACCCCGACGTCGTCCAGCTCGACGAGAAGGAGAACACCGGCAAGCGCGATGTCATCGACGCCGAAGGACATGAAGGCGACCGCTCGTGAGAGGGAGCCCGCACCGTCGCCCGCACCTCGACGAAGCCTCGGTGATCGCGGCCGACGCGGAGGGCTTCCTCATCGCACACGGCCACCGCGTGGAGGCGCACCGCGAAGCGCGGGCGCTGTGCGAGAAGCTGCCGTGGCTGACCACCGCTCAGGCCGAGGACCTCACACGGCACTACGTCCAGCACCGCATGGCCCTGACCCGGCACGTGCTCGGCACGACTGCCAGGCGGGCACAGGAACTGCGGGGTGAGTACGAGGCGCGCTACCAGCAGCTGCGGCGCGCTCTTCTCAAACGCCATGCCGCCTGGGCGTCCACGATCATGGCGTGTTCCATCGGCATCAGCGGCGCCGTCGGCGTACTGGCACGGTAAAGACCTGGACGGGGGGCGGCGCGAGCATGGCACGGCCCCCGGTCTGCGGGGCCGGTTCCCTCGCTCTGGCGCTCATGTCCTGGACAGGCGCGGCAGCAGCCTCTGCCGCATCATGACTTTCACCGGCTTTTCGGTTGTTTAGTTCTGCTGATCACGGACAGAAGGCGTCTCGACGTGCTTGGGCAAGCAGGCACATCCACGGGAGCGGTCATGGACACGGCCGCCTTGGGATGTGTGGTGACCCCGCTCCCGTGCTGACGACATCAGCGGTTCGACGGGAGGCACACACATGTCGATCAGGGCGACCCAACCGCGCCGGGCGGCGGACACTCCGGACACGCAGGCCGACTTCGAGCGCCTCGCCGTGCTGCCGGCAGGCCCTGAGCGGCAACGCCTGGTCGAGCAGCTGGTGGCGGCCTGGCTGCCCATGGCCCACCGCCTCGCGGGCAAGTTCCGCGACCGCGGTGAGCCCCTGGAGGATCTGGAGCAGGTAGCGGCGCTGGGCCTGGTCAAAGCCGTCGACCGCTACGACCCGGCGCACGGCCCCTTCGCCCCGTACGCAATTCCCACCATTGTGGGAGAGGTCAAGCGGTACTTCCGCGACCACGCCTGGAGTGTGCACGTGCCCCGGCGGGTGCAGGAGCTGCGCAACAAGGTGCGCGCCGGTATCCGCGAACTCGCCCTCACCCAGGGCGACCGGTTCCCCACCGTGGCCGAGATCGCCGATCACGTCCAGCTCAGCGAAGAGGACGTGCTGACCGGGATGGAAGCCATCGACAGCTTCCGCGCCATCTCCCTGGACGCCCAGCTGAACGTCGGGTCCTCCGAGGGGGAGTCCCCCGCCCTGGGTGACCTGCTCGGGCAGACCGAGCCGCGCTATGACATCGTCGTCGCGCGTGAGGCGGTCAAACCCTGCCTCGCCCGCCTGCCCGAGCGCGAACGCCGCATCCTGCACATGCGCTTCTTCCAGGACATGACCCAGGCCCGCATCGGCGAAGAACTGGGCATTTCACAGATGCACGTCTCACGCCTGCTCACCCGCGCCTGCCGCCGCGTGCGCGCACACGTCGAACGCGACACCACCGACCAGCGACAGCCGGCCCTCGCCGCCTGACCCTCCCACCGGCCGCGCCGAAGCGAAAGGAACGCACGCCATGCTCATGCCCCACCCCGCCTTCCTGACCGATCTCGTCTCCCGGTACGAGAACCTGAACGCCCGGCACGCCGAGGACAGAAGCACTCAGACGCGTCAGCGCCTGGACGACATCTCCTACACCCTGTGCATCGCCACCGGCACCCGCGACATCGACTCCGCGCTGACATCCGCCCGCCGGTACCTGGCCGACGTGGCGCCCGAAGCGACTTCTCCCGCACTCGGGGCATGAGCGGCGCGGCATGCGAATCGCGGGCGGACGCCAGTCACCCGCGAATGACAGGACCGGAGGTTACCGACGATCCGCCGGATCGCAGGCCGGTGTCACAGACCTCGCCCGGGGCACGCGCACCGCGGACAGAAGTCCGGCGGCTGTCTGCTCCGCCTTCCCTGCTGTCACCACGCCCGATCAATGTGCAGTCGGCCTCTGCGCGGCGGTCGTGAACTGGACCCCACGGAGATCACGGCCAGCTTCGAGCGCGGCGCCCACGCCCCTCAGGGCCCAGCGGACGCGACCGCGCAGAGGTCGGCATCACCGCGAACGCCTGATCACGACTGGCCGCGGTGTACGACCGCCGTGCACAGCATCTGCACGTACGCCGAGCGTTGCGCGTCCGGGTGCAGCCTGGTCTCTTCCGTCTCGGCCACCGCGTTGAGGATGCGGCGATCGGCCGCGGCCGACTGCGCGGTCTTGGCTGCAGCCGCCTTGCCGTCCAGTTTGCAGCACAGGGCGTCGAGCACTCATCGCAACACATCGGCTTCCGCGAGCACGTCGGCGGGCAGGGAGTTCCGCTTTATTCAGGCCAGCGCCTTCCGCCACTCCTCGTTCGGCTCTTGGGCCCATGCGTTCTTGTTGACGGCTTAGATCGAAAGGTTCGCCTTCGCGTGCCGCCGTCATGAGTTTCGAGCGTCTGCTGTCGGCGAGCCCGAAGGCGGAGTCATACGGCTCTCCGCCAGAACCGCCTGCTCCAGGAAGCCAGTCGACAGGACCGGAGAGCAAGGGTCGCTCCATCCCGCGACCAGCATCAGAAGCCCGTCTTCGGTGAGTCGGCTGAGGCTACGGGCCACCACGCGCTCGGAGGAGCCAAGGGCTTGGGCGACGTTTGAGTTGCAGCTCCAGGGTGCACTGCAATGCGTGCGAGGGCCGCTCGATCACGACGGTGGCTTCGTTGCACCAGATCCTCGTCAACACCACCGTCGCGCCCCGGCCACGCCGGAGCAGCACGCCGCAGAGATATGCGGGCGCCCGGGGCTCATGGCCGTTGCGTGCTGTAGGCGCTGAGGTTGGTTTCGACCTGCCCCAGCAAGGTCAGCAGCTGCTCCCGCTGGGTCTCGTCAAGGCCGGCGAGGCTTTCCTGTTCCAGGGTGCTCCAGGCCCGGTCCACCTCGGCCAGCATGCAGGCGCCGTAGTCCGAGGGCTCCACCAGCACAGCCCGCCCGTCCGCCGGATCCGGCAGGCGTCGCACATGTCCGGCCTGTTCCATCCGCTGGAGCGTCTTGGTGAGGGTGGAGGGCTCGACGCCGAGCATGCGGACGAGCTCCGACTGGCGGAGGACCGGTCCGCTCTCCCACAGGTGCATCATCACCAGCTCCTGGCCCGGGTACAGCCCGAGGTCGCGCAACAGGGCCGCGGCCACCGTGCGGTGCAGCCGGGCCACCCGGCACAGCGCGAGGCTGACCGGACCGCCACCGGCGGCGGGCCGCGCGGCAGGGGTGGCCGCATCCGTCGACGCCTGCTCCTTGGTGGGCTTCATCGCTGCTTCCGCGCCTCTCCGACCGTCCTGCGGGCACCGGAGGATGCCCCGGCCACCACTTTACTTGGTCGGCTAAGGATTGCTGTACGGTGGACCCGGCCGAACTAGTTAGCCGACTAACTATTTAGTTGGTCGGCTACATATTCCTGCCGCGGTCGCACAGGGCGGCCGGCGATCACCGTGCAGGCAGGGACCCTTCACTTTCTGGGAGCACCTCCATGAGCAAGACCTGGTTCATCACCGGCTCATCCCGCGGCTTCGGCCGCCAGTTCGTCGAAGCGGCCCTCTCCCGTGGGGACAAGGTCGCGGCCACCGCCCGCGACACCGCCGCGCTCGCGGACCTCGTCGCCGCCTACGAAGACGCCGTTCTGCCCATACCGCTGGACGTGACGGACCGGGACGCGGTCTTCGACGCCGTCGAGCGCGCCCACGCGCATTTCGGCCGACTCGACGTCGTCGTCAACAACGCCGGATACGCCCTGTTCGGCATGGTCGAGGAGCTGAGCGAGGAGCAGATCCGCGACCAGTTCGAGACCAACTTCTTCGGCACCCTGTGGGTCACCCAGGCCGCCCTGCCGTTCCTGCGCGCCCAGGACAGCGGCCACATCGTCCAGATCTCCTCCTTCGGCGGCGTCGCGCCCTGGCCCAACATGGGCGGCTACCACGCCTCGAAGTGGGCCCTGGAAGGCCTCACCGACACCCTGTCCCAGGAAGTCACCGGGTTCGGCATCAAGGTCACTCTCGTCGAGCCCAACAACTTCGCCACCGACGCGGCGGGCTCCTCCGGTGCTCATGCCCAGCCCCTGCCTGCCTACGACGGCGTGCGCGCCGCGGTGGTCGCCGCTTTCAGCGGCGCCCCGGCCGGTGACCCCGCCACGGCCGGCCCGGCGCTGCTGAAGATCGTCGACGCCGAGAACCCGCCGCTGCGGGTCTTCTTCGGCAGCGCCTCCCTCCCGGTCGTCAGCCAGGTCTACGCCGAGCGGCTCAAGACCTGGAACGACTGGGCCGAGGTATCCGCACTGGCCGAGGCCCCGCAGGTTTGACACAACACCGTGCGGGGTGCGCGAGCACCGTGTGAACCCCACGCCCCTCTCCGGTGGCCGGGCCCGCGCAGCGCCGGCCGCCGCGTTCTGGCAGGTCTGTTTGCCGCCGGGGCCCGCTCGGATTCGAGCAGGCCGCCACTCGCAACGTGCGCGCCGAGCCGATTTCGACCCCATCCCTCGCTCCTTGCGGCAGGCGCACCCGTCGACGGACGGCTCGCTCCGGGGGGATGGGCATCCGAGGACAGGCAGGTCCTCCTAGGTCGTTCGGCCCCCGGCCGAGGGCAGCGACGCTGCCTGTCCGACTCCGTCGCCTGATCGTCCTCAGGCGGCTCGGCTGACGTCCAGCCGTTCGGGCGACGCCTCGTATCCAGCTGCCCTGTAGGCGGCGACTGCGGCAGCATTCGAGCTCGGGGTGGACACGAGTGCGCTCGACGCACCCAGTTCACGCAGCACCGCCGCAGCGGCGATGCTGATCGCCGTCCCGTGGCCGCGACCACGATGGTCGGCGTGCACGCCCACCGGCTCCAGCAGGCCGGGCCTGCCGGGCCCGGCCGACCAGACCGTCGCCGCGGCCACCGCGTTGTCCTGGTCGTCGAAGCCGATCAGGCAGCGCGCGTCGGCATAGACCGGCCCGGCCGCCAGGACGTGCCAGATCTCCTCGGTGAACGCCGGGCTGCCGAACGCCGAGCGGTGCACTGCGGTCCGCACGCCCGCCGTCTGCGGGCCGGCTACCTCGATCCGCAGACCGGAGTCCCGCACCGGCTCGGAGAGGTCGTGGCGCAGCGGCGTCCACGGCTCGTCCAGATTCCAGCCCGCCTCCAGGAGGACCTCGCGGAGCAGGGCGCCGTTGGGGATCTCGACGCCGACCTTCCCGGGCGGCAGGACCCCGCGCTCCGGGTCATCGAGGTCCACCAGCATCCGGCGCGCCAGATCACCGTCCTGCCGCAGGTCCGGGGCGGTCGTCAGGCGCAGCACATCAGGGGCGTCCAGGTATCCCACGGCGATGATCCGTCCGTCCACACTCCAGGTGCGGACGGCCGCGGCCAGCCTCTCCGCGCCCAGCGCCCAGGCCCAGCCGAGGTCTCCCGGATGGAGTTGCAGCGGCGTGCGGTCGTCCTGCCATACGCGGAGGGCATCCACGACCTCGATCAGTCCGTCGACGCCGGGCTCGTTCAGAACGATCGTCATGCCCCGCATCTCACATCATCGCGGCGACCGGCCGCACCTGTTTTTCATCACAAGTGCTCGGCGGTGCCACGCTGGACGCAGCTGTTCCAGGGCCTCGAAGACGTCGTCGCCGAGGACTGTCTGCTGGCCACCAACACCTCGTCTACAGCGCCGGCCTCTCGCCTGCCTCTGAGCCTGTCTCAGTTGTCGGAATCCCATCGCCTCCGCCCTCGGCTCGTGTTGGGTGCTCCTGACAACTACTAACAAAGCCGTTGGACGTGTCGGCGGGTCATCACCCAGGCGGCGAGTCCGAGGACTGCTTCGTGGATGTCGTCGCGTCTCTTCCAACGGATGTGTGGGCGGCGGAAGCCTGCTGTACCGGTGGTGCTGCCCTCACTCGCACTCGTAGATCCCCGACTCGGGCACGATCTCGCCCAGACAAGATGGGAACAACCAGACAGGATCGGAACAAGGTGAGACGCGGAGCCCTTCGCGGGTCAGCCGGCGCACGAACGCCGGACGCCGGCGTGGCTCCGGCCCGCCCGGGTCATCGAGCACCCGGCCACACCGCGGGCCCTGCGGCGGGGCGTTGACCGCCGTGGCAACGGGAACGAGGACCGATGCGGTGGGTTCACTCGTTGTGGTGGACAACGCGCATATCAGTCGCAGGCTGAGCGCTTGGGTGGAGATTATCGGCGCTCTGCACTCATCACCCAGGAGGTCGTCCATGGTTGTTCCACTGGTGGTCATTTCCGACTGGTCGGCTGGCCCCCTGCATATCGTAGGTGATCAGCGGAGTGCTGCTCAGGGGAGCCGCATGGGCAGCTTTCCCTGAAAAAAGAACTGCCACCAACGAAGTCGCCATGACCGCAACCGCCAGGACCATCGCTGGCAGACTCGGGAAAGGCCGAAATGTAGCCGTAGCCATGCTGCAGGCGCGCGCCCGAGGTACCCCACGTCTCAGTACGACTTCTTTTTTACGGGCCACACAAGCGTCAGTCACTTCTCCACCTTTTCAGTATTGAGATGCACTTTTACGGATTCACTGTCGGCACAGTCCCGTGCCTCACGGCTCCGCACCCATGACTACGTCGTGCAACAGCAGCCGGTTCGATCCTTGGTGGTGGTCAAAGCCCATGAGGGAGTCGTCCTCCAAGCAGCCTCGGGGGCGGGGGTGTTGAGCGCGGCGTCGGTGGTGGGGCGCTGGGCGGCGGCCATCAGGTCGGCGGTCTTGCGGGGCCATCGGCGCTGTCGAGGACGCTGCGCACGGACGCCGCGTTGCTGGAGGAGTCGGCGAACGCTCCGTGCACCAGCACGACGGTCGGCTTGCTGTCGCGGGAGTGGTCCGCAACGGTCGAGGTGCCGGTCCAGGGTGCCTTGTCGGCCGCGCCGGACGTCGCGCCGCCGGAGGCGAATGCCAGGGTGGCGCCGCCCACCGCAGTCACCAGCAGGAGACCAGTGAACCGGCCGGGCATGCCGCCTCAGCGGCCACCGCCACCGGGGTAGCGATGGAATCCCTCGCCCGTGGCCACCCCTAGCTTGCCCTTGTCGAGGTAACGCTCCTTGATGAGCCGAGCGAACTCCCGTTGCCCGGCGTCCCCGCGCGCAGCGATGTGATGGGCCGTCGACAGCCCGATGATGTCCAGCATCTCGAACGGGCCGTAGGACGCACCGGTCCCGATCCGCCAGACGTCATCAACCGCGGCCCGGGTCGGCGACATCCCCGGTCAGCAGCTCACCCGCGGCCTTCAACAGCGGCATGAGCAGGGAGTTCAGCACGTAACCCGGCTTCTCCTTCCGCATGGGGATCGGCACCATCCCGATCCGCGAGGCGAAACGCACCACCGCCGCGTAAACCTCGGGATCGGTCTCGACGGTGCCCATCACCTCGGCGATGTTGTGCCGCCACACCAGATTGGCGAGGTGCAGCGCCAAGAACCGCTCCGGCCGACCCGTACTGGCCGCGAGAGCGCTCGGCGGAAGGGCGGAGGTATTGGTGGCGAACACCGTGTGGGCCGGGGCGACAGCCCCGAGCCGGGCGAGGACATCCTTCTTCACGGCCAGCTGTTCCGGCACCGACTCGATCACCAGGTCCGCCTCACCCTCGTAACGCGACGCCAGAACCGTCAGCCGCTGGCGAGCCTGCTCCAACGCGGCCTCGTCAACGTCGTACGCCACGACATCCAATCCGTTGTACGCGGTGTGGAAAACAATCTGCGAACCCAGGACACCGATGCCCAAGATGGTGATGCGGGACAGGGCGGTCATACCGTCTACTCCTCATACGGTGGTGCCCCTCCGTGAGGCGGCGGGGAGACGGGCCGGGCCCCCGCTGACCTGCGCACGTCTTCAGCAGGCCGAGGTGAGCCACCCGCTCCCCACTACGGCCGGGCGGGCGCAGCGGTTCAGTGCGCCACGCTCGTCGTGGCTCCGCGCTGCCGCCGCCGCCGGTACAACGGTCCGGCCAGCAGGCTTCCCCAGAGGCTCGCTCCCAGCTGGAATGCCGTGCGCATCCACCACTCGGACCCGTCCGCCACTCGCTCCAGCAGTACATGGGTGACGGGAAACAGCACGACGGTCACAGTGAGCATCAGCCCTACAGGAGCCTGCCAACGGCCGGGGGCCGCCGCCGTGGCGAGAACGCCGGTGATCCCGACGGACAGCATCAGCGCGGTGGTGAACTCCATGATCGGGTCTTCCTCTCCCCTAGCGGTGTGCGAGATGTTCTCGCCTCATGGGCAAGCATTCCGCCGCGTCCTCCCGCCCCGCCTCGCCGCACAGTCGGAGATCCGCCTCTGCCCCAGGGCGGAACGGACATGCGCCTGTGTCAGGGCCAACCGGCGGCGTGCCCTACCTGATCCCGGGACATGTCAGCGTCGGCCGGATCACGGCGCTCGGTCCCGGTGACGAGCAAGCACTAGGCCGTTTCCTTTGGATCATCGAATGTCTCAAACAGATGACACGGTTCAGGGTGCTGGGGCCTCGACCAGCGGTACGCGGATGGTGAGCACGGCCACGTCGTCGTCATTGTCGGATGGACGGGCTTCCATCAGAGCGTCGGTGAAGCTCTCCAGCGGGTGGTGGGCGAGGCGGGCGGCGTGGCGGCGCAGTCGTTCCAGTCCGTCGTCGATGGAGCGGCCGGGGGACTCGATCAATCCGTCGGTGTAGAGCACCAGTGTCGACAGGGGCGGCAGTGTGCTGGTGGCGTCAGTGCGGAGGATGCCTGCCTGAGCGCCGAGCAGGATGCCGTGCCCGCGGGTGAGGTAGCGGGCCTGGCCGTCGTCGGTGACCAGCAGGGGCGGCGGGTGGCCTGCGTTCGTCCAGTGGAGCTGCCACTGCCCGCCGGTCTGGAGCTGGAGCCTGGCCAGGATCATCGTCGCCATGCCGACGTCGGTGATGTGGGGCAGGGCCCGGTCGAAGCGGTCGACGATGACGCTCGGCGGTTCTTGTTGGAACCAGGCGTAGGCGCGCAGGATGTTGCGCAGTTGGGCCATGCCGGCTGCGGCGTCCAGATCGTGTCCGACGACATCGCCGATCACCAGGGCAAGCGCCTGGTCGGGCAGGTGGAAGACGTCGTACCAGTCGCCGCCCACTTGCGAGGCGTAGGGGGCTGAGAGGTAGCGGGCCTTCATCTCCAGGCCGGGGATGCTGGGCAGGTGTGGCAGCAGGTGGCGCTGCATGGTGTCGGCGACTTTGCGCTGGCGCTGGTAGAGGCGGGCGTTGTCCAGCGCCAGGCCGGCCCGGCGGGTGATGTCTTCGAGCAGAGGGATCTCGGCGGTGGTGAACGGCTCGGGCTGCTTGGACCGGCCCAGGGTGAGTGCGCCGAGGACCTCGCGCAGGCCGCGGATGGGGGCGATGACCGCGGAGTGCATGCCGGTGGCATCGAAGAGTCTGCGCTGTTCGGTGGCGATGTGGGTGTCGGGCGGGCCTTGATACGTCTGCGGGGTCGCCAGCGTGGACCCGGCGCCGCGCAGCGCCCGGGACAGCGGCAACGGCGAGGTCTCGGGGACGGAGAGCAGGGTCCCTTGCAGGTCCTGTCTGCGGGTGATGTGCCCGTCGTCATCGTGGGCGACGAGGGTGCGCTGGACCTGGCCGCCCTCGGTGATCAGGTCGACCACCACCCAGTCGGCCAGCATGGGGACGACCAGCCGGACCAGCCGGTCCAGCGCCTCGTTGACGTCCAGGGTGGCCGTCAGCTGCGTGGTGGTCTCGGCCAGCAACGCCAGCCGCTCCAGCTCGGGAAGCAGCCCCGCGTGAATGGTGGAGACCGGCAGGCAGCCACCGGCCGGATCGTAGTCGTGGAAGACCACCAGGGCCCCGGTCTCCTGAGGGGTGAAGCGCAATGGAGTCACCAGCCAGGACGCCCTCAGCAGTGAGCCGTCCCCGCGCGCGAAGAAGCCCTGCTCCTCCTGGCGCACCTGGCCGGCGATGAAGGCTTCCATGATCGAGCACTGACTGCGCGGCATGCGCATCCCGTTGGCCTGCCGGTGAAAAAGATCGTGCGCGTCCTGCCCCAGTGCATCGTCCGCGCGAAGGCCCAGCAGCATCTCGGCCTGCGCGTTCATGGCCACGAGAGTCCAGTCGGCATCCACGGCGTAGGCCCCGGCACCCAGCCGGTCCAGCGCCTCGCCCAGCAGACGCTGCAGCATCAGCAACCGCTCACGAGGGCTCGCCGAACCCGCCGCACCACCACTCATCCCCGCACCTCCACACTCCGGAAAGGCCAGTGCGCCCGGTGCCCGGCCCCGAGCCGGGCGGCGGGACTGGTCACGGCACCGGCAACCACGCGAGGACACGGCGCCGGCGCTGCTCAAGGACAACTGGGTAACAAAGGAACGGTACACCGCGGCCTTGTCAACCGGTGATCACCTGATCCGAAGGAAACGACCCAATCCGCAGTTCTTCTCGACTACTGAGCATCAGAGTGGACGTCAGTAACCTGCCGTCATGGCCCGCCTTACGAGCGCGAGCGGCGACGACACTATTCACGTCACCTAGACCTGAACTTGTCTCCGATCACAGCATGAGGCGGAGGCCAGCCACGCCGCCGGGTCGGCCACGGCTTCCTCGGTCAACACGTCATACCGGCCAGCGCGGGCGTGGGCTTCGACCTCGGGCCTGCCAGCGGTAGGTATCCGGCCACACTCGCACCCCGGCCGTGCGGAAGCGCGAGCGAAGCTGACGAACGTCTGGCCATCGGCGCGCCCTGCCCCCTGGTCACCACCGGTGGCTACGCCGTCCAGGCCCACGGCCTGGTCGACCTCCTCAGTCAGGACCTGGATGTGGCCACCGAAAACCCCGCCCCCATGGACGACATCATCCGCACCGTCAGCGACGGCTCCTCCAGCGCGGCCAGATCGAGACCAGCCCGCTCTCCGGCCGACTCGTGGCAGCCGACCCCGCCACGGGTGAGGAATGCGAGATCGACATCCTCAAGGAAGCCCTCTGACGTCCACGCCGCCTCCCAGCACCGCACCACCGCCAACCTCGAGTTCAGCCTTCACGACCTGACATCGAGGCCCGACTCCATGCCGAGGAAGGCATGGACGACAGCTGAGGCGCGAGACAGGAACTTCGTTTCATGGTCTTGCCCACGTCGTAGCGGGTGGCGGGGCGTCGGTTCTTTGAGCCGGGTGGTCGCCCCGGGCCTGGTTTCGAGGGTTTGGGTGCACGGGCCGGGCAGACGAGGTGTGGGCGGAGGTTCCGGAACCCCCGGCGGACTCGGGCCGGGGTGAGCCGGCCGGGCACCGCCGGTTTCTCCCAGGGATGTCGGGGGTCGGCGGCGGCCTCGCGCAGGGGGCGGACTGGGTGTGGGCGGCGATGATCAGCCAGGTCCAGCGCTCGTGGCATCGGGGGTGCGAAGCTTCGGCCGGGTCCACCCGAGTGGCTGTTTCATCAGCCTGAAGAGGTGCTAGATATCGAATCGCCCCGAGGACGTCGACGTGCACTGGCAGGCGTTCCTGAGGGCAGGCGGTCGACCTGGAGGCGGGTCAGTGTGCCCTCGATGATGGGGAGTTCGCCGGTGTGGTCGGTCCAAGCCTGGTGTCGTACTCGGCGAAGAAGCTCGGCTTCTTCTAGGGGTACGAAAAAAGGCGCCTGACCTGGGCTTTTACCTGTCAGGCGCCTTCCACTCGGCCCGCTCAGCGCAGGGCCCAGTTTGCGTTGTAACTCCCAGTTTCTCCCTCCGCTATCGCGTTCCTGATCAGCTCTTCCGGTCTATTTCCGGTCCAGATCCCGGCTCACCCGGCAGACGCCCCGCCCTGGCTGACGCGGTCCCACTCCGCCATGGACTGCTCGATGAGGCGGGTTGGCCTGCTCCCGGACGCCGTCCAGGAACTTGGCGTAGTGACGGAAGAGGACCTGGATGCTCTGGCCCGCGCGGCGAGCGCATTCGGCCGGGTCCACGCCGGAGTAGAGCCAGAGCGAGATCCCGGCGTGCCGGAGGTCGTAGGGGCCGGTTGGCCAGGCCGGAGGCGAGTCCGTGCGGGTCAGGACATACTTCCGTGCCCGTGCCCACGTCGTGCCGTACGCGGCTGCGTCCACGTAGTTGCCGGCCTGGTTCCGGAACACCCGACCGTCCGGCGCCACGCCGAACCGTTTGATGTGCGCGCGCAGGATGCGCACGACCTGCGGCGGGATGGGCACCGGCCGGGTCGCGATAGCCGCACGGCGCTTGAGCGAGTGCACCTCGTGCGCCGCGCCGCGCCGTCGTCCGTCCAATTCTTGCCCGTGGTGATGACGCCGCCCGACAGGTTGAGCATCCCCCACCCGGCCTCGGGCAGCAGGTGGCACTGGGATTCTCCGCGAAGTAGCCTTTCTCCACCGCGGTGCTGAGCACTTCACTCAACGCAGCCCGCTTGCGCCCGGCCGTCTTGGCCGCAGCCGCTTTGCCGTCCAGCTTGCGACACAGGGGGCTACAGCGCCCGTCGCAGCACGTCGGCTTCCGTGAGCGCACCCACGGGCAAGGAGTTTCGCTTCAGCCAGTCCAGGGTCTTCCGCCACTCCTCGGTCGGCTCTTGGGCCCATGCGTTCTTGCGGTGCCATCGGTGGGAAGTTCGATTGGCTCGGGGAGCGCGGTCGCATGCAGGAGCTGGTCGAGCTGGTCTTGGTCGTAGCCCGTGCCCTTCAGGTCCAGCAGGTCCTGGAGGATGTCCGCAAGGAGGAGGATGTCGTATCCGGCGAGGTCGCTGGTGCGGTTGTCGACGATGATCTTCGCTGCCGCCTCGTCATCCACGTCCGGCCCGGTGACAGCGATCATGTCCTACGTTCCCGACATGAGCCGCCTTGAGGCGCTGTCCGATCGGCTCGTGCTCGTCGGCGGCGAGGAATCCCGCGGCGAACTCCCCCACTGCACGACCGTGTTCGTCGAGCACATGGCGAAGGCGCTGCGCGCCTGACGTTGTGTCAGGCGTCGCCGGTGCCGTCGGAGACGGTCACGGTGACCGGGGTGCCCGCCTCGACCGTGCGGCTGACCGTGCACAGCCGGTCGTGCGACGTCTTCACGGCCCGGGGCAGGATGGTGCGGGCGCGCTCCCCCGACGGACCGTCCGGGAACGTGACGTGGAAGGCGACCCCGAGGTCCGACATCCGGTTGCCGCCCTCGTCCTCGACCTTGGCGCCGGTCACGGTGACGGTGAACACGGCCGGTTCCTCGTGACGGCTCGTGGCGACTTCCACGTCGGCCGCGCTGCAACCGCCGATCGCCGCGAGGAACAACTCGACCGGCGTGAAGTCGGCACCCCCGCCGGTGCCGAAGGTCAGCGTGCTCCCCCGGGCGTTGGTCGCGGTGAACCGGCCAGGGCCAGCCCGCTCGACGGTGACGGAACGCAGCGCATTGTCAGTCATGCGAGGAGAGTACTGTCCCGCCGTCGCCGGCCCGGCGACACCCGCTCGCTCACGGGCTCCCGTCCGCCCGGGGGGACGACGGCGGCGGTGCGGGCCCGGACGCGGGCGATTCTTCCTCGACCGAGGAGGGCGGCTGCGTGGCGGGCGAGGAGGGCGGCGCCGATGAGGAGGGCGGCAGGACCGACGAGGGCGGGCACGAGCTTGCCGGGGGCGCCCCGGGGGACCGCGCGTCGCACGGCGGCGTACTCGCCGTCGAGGTCGACTCGTCGGGGGACGGGGTGTCCGGGTGCCGTGAGGGAGGCCTGGTCGCCGGAGGCTTCGTCTTCTTGTCGCCGGTGCCCGTGTCGCCCTTGGCCCGGGTGAACCAGTCACCGCTGTCCGGGTCGTACACGACGAACTGGTCCACGACCTTAGTGGCGGGCGCCACGACCACGACGTTCGAAGGCCGGTACCCGGGCCACGCGTCGCCCGTCTGCCGCGGTGTGCTCTTCTGCGCGACGGGCGGCAGCAGCGGGTTGCCGCAGGCGCAGCGCACCCGCGGCACGCCGTGGTCGTCGACCAGTACCGCGGTGCCGGTCTGCAACACGGCCTGGTAGCCGGTGGCACGGCCGTCGCGGTAGCCGTGGTTGGTCACGCGGGTGTCCAGCCGCAGGTGCACGGGCGTGAGCGAGCGCAGGTAGCGGGGGACGCCGGACGGTTCGATGTCGAGGACGGAGGCGAACGCCTTGTTCTTCGCCGGGTCCTTCTGGAGCGCGCCGACCTGCTTCTCCACGTCGCAACTGCCGATTTTCCGCGTCCCGCCGTAGAGACCGGGCGCCGCGCCGTCGACGCCACGCGTCACGTTGGCCGAGGCAGACGAGCTGGGCAGCTCGCTCGGGGAGGGGGGCGTGGAGCCCTCGCGGGCCGTCGACTCGGTGAAGGGGTCGGGCCCCGACTTGCCCGCGGGCTGGAGGAGGACCTCGCCGCCCGACTCCGACGAGCCCTCGGGGCGGGTGAGGACGACGGCCAGGATCACCGCGGCCACCACCGCGGCTGAGATCGCCGCGACGCGGGGCGCCGACTTCCACCACGGGCGACCTCCTCCGCGACCGGCACCGGGGCCGCCCCCGCCCGAGCCGTCGGACCCGCCGCCGCGGCCCCCGCCACCGGCCGGACCGTTCGGCGGGCCGCCGCTCGGCGGGGCCGAGGACCGCGCACCATCCGGAGGCGGCGTCGAACCGGCGGCGCTCGCGCCCGCCTGGGTCTCGCCCGGCCCCGAGGGGCTCGGCTGCGAAGGACCCGAGAGCGGGCCCGAAGGGGGTCCTGTGGGGCGTCCTGACGACGGCGGTTCGACGCTCACGAACACTTCCCTGTGTAGGGGGATCGGCGACGTACCTTTTATCCTGGTACGCGCCTATTGTGTGCCCCGACGTCCGGGGGCCCGCAAGCCGACGCCGGTCGGCCTTCCCGTAAGCCCTTCCGAAGGCCCTCTCGAAAGGCGGACCGGTCCCGCGCTGCTTAGCGTGGCACCGTGAGCGAGCAGACACCGCCGCGGGGGGCCGGGGCGCAACGCGCGGAGCAGAGCCGACGGGCCCCTCATGGCTGGCCCCATGCCCTTGCGGCCGTGCTCGCCTCCTTGGCGGTCATGGCCGTCGTCGCCGGGCTCGGCCTGTGGGCCGCGGGCGCCGCCGACCTGCCCGGCGGGGCGTTCCCGAGTGTCGTCGCGGCCGTCGTCGTGATGGCGGTCGGCGGCTCCGTCGGGCTCTCCGGCGACGCCGGGGTGATCGCCGAGACGGACGCGGGGCTCTCCGTGCTCCCGCTCTCCGTCAGCCTCGTCGGCGCTCTGGTGGCCGCCGCCGGGTTCCTCCGGCCGCTGCGGCACCGGGCCGTGGCCGACGTGCGGGAACTCGCCGGCTGGGCCGCCCGGATCGCGGTGCTGTGGGTGCTGCTGCTCATCGGCCTCGGCCTGCTGGCCCGGCACCGCTTCGCGATCGCGCTCGGCGACGGGCCCGCCGGGGAGATCGGCGATCTGCTGGACTCCTCGCCCGAGGTCGGATTCAGGACGGACGTGCCGCTGACCCTCGTCTTCGGACTGCTGTGGCTCGCGGGCGTCCTCGTCGTGGCACTGTCCGTCTCGCGCGGCGCCCCGCTCCCCGCCCGCCTGCTGCGCTTCCAGGAAGCGGTGCGCCCCGCGGCGTACGCCATGGTGTTCCTGCTGCTGTCGTACGCCGTCCTGGGGCTCGCCGCCGGCCTCGTCGTGGCGGCGACCCGCGGCCATGCCGCCGAGACGTTCGCGGTGCTGCTGCTCGGATTGCCCAACCTTGTCTGGCTCGCCTTCACCCTGGGGCTCGGCGCGTCCTGGGAGGGCCGGGTCGACGGGCCGTTCGGGCTGCCCATGCCGCGGGTCCTCGACGAGGTGCTGCGTACGCCGGCCGATTCCACTCTCAGTTTGCGGACTCTCGCCGAGCACGACGGGCGGGTGTGGTGGCTGCTGGTCGTCGCGGCGGTCCTGGTGCCGACGGCGGCGTTCCTGATGGCGGCCCGCTCCCCGGCACGGATGCGGGCCTGGCAGCACGCCGTGCACATGGCGGTGGCGCTGGCCCTCACCGTGCTCGCCGTCTGTCTCCTGGCGGGCGTGTCGGCCCACTACGGGCTTTCGCTCCTTGGCATCGGGGATCTCGGCGGGGGCCTCTCCGGGCTCGTGGAGCTGCGGCCGCACCTCTGGAAGGGGCTGCTCCTGGCCGTTGCCTGGGGTCTGGTCTCGGGGGTCCTCGGCGGGGTGCTGGCGCGACGGGTCCACCGGCGGGGCGAGGTGCGGCCCGGGGCCTGACCTGGCGCAAGCTGTGCGTTCGGCCGTCGGGAGACCGGCCGCTCTACTCGGTCGGCCGCCGGAAGACCGGCTGGGCCCAGCGGGGTGGGGCGGGGGGCGTCCCCGGGTGGGCCGGGGCTTGCTCGACGCGGCGGTCCACCCGCGTCGGGTGGTGGCCGTCCGTACTGCTGCCCATGGCCGCGGCCCGCAGCGTGGCGGCGAATTCCAGGCACGACCCGTACCGGTCCTCCGGACTCTTGGCCAGCGCCTTCGTGAGGACCCCGTCGAGGCCGGGGGCAACACCCGGCCGCTTCTCCGTCAGGCGGGGCGGCTGGTCGTACTGATGGGCCCAGAGGAGGGCGATGTCGTCGTCGCGCTGGAAGGGCGGCCCGCCCGCCATGGTCTCGTACACGACGCAGGCGAGGCTGTAGACATCGCATCGGCCGTCCACCGGGCGGCCCGATATCTGCTCCGGCGCCACGTAGTCGAGGGTCCCGACGAACTGGCCCACGGTCGTGAATCCGGTGAGCGACAAGGACTTCTTCGTAAGGCCGAAGTCCGTGAGGTAGGCGTGCTCGGGGTGGTCGCTGTCCGTGCCCTTGGCGATGAGAATGTTGCCGGGCTTGACGTCCCGGTGGACCAGGCCGCGGTCGTGCGCCGCGTCGAGCGCGGACGCGACCTGGGTGGCGATGCGGAGCGCGGCCGTGACGGAGAGCGGGCCGCCGCGGTCGAGCAGGTGGCGCAGATCGCTCCCGGGGACGTACCGCATGGCGATGTAGAGCACCCCGTCCGTCTCGCCGGCCTCAAAGACGGGCACGATGTGCGGGTGTTCGATCGCGGCCGCGACGCGTGACTCGTGCGTGAAGCGCCGCCGGAAGGTGTCGTTGCGGGCGAGTTCGGGGGCGAGCAGCTTGAGGGCGACGGTCCGGTCGAGGCGCAGGTCCCTGGCGCGGTAGACCACGGCCATGCCGCCGCGGCCGATCTCGCCCTCGACCCGGTAGTCCGCGATCTGCTGCCCGATCAGCTCGGAGGGCCGCCCGGAGTGCGGGCTCGGGCCGCCCTCGCCCGGCGCGGCCGCCATCAGGCGTCACCGGACCGGAGCGGCTGATGGGGTTCGTCCCCCTCGGGCGGGAGAAACGGGGCGGGGTGTCCGCCGTGCGGGGTGTGCGGTTCATCGACCACCTGAGTCTCCCCCGGACCTACCGCCTCGCCCACCACCCGCGTCTCCCCCGGACCTACCGCCTCGCCCACCACCCGCGTCGGCTCAGGCCCTGTCACCTCATTTACCACCTGCGTCTCCCCCGGCCCCACCCCGGCGGTCGAACGGTCGGTTCCGTCGGTCGCTTCCTGCGCGGCGGGGACGAGGCGGGTCGGTTCCCCGTCAGGCGGAGGGGAAGCGCCGGGGTCGGCGGCGGCTGCCCGTTGGGGTTCGGCGGCCTCGTGGTCATCGCCGTGCCCCTCGATGGCGGGTCTTTCCGTCACCGCGTACGTACTGAGCCTCGTTCCGTCGCAGTACACCCACCGCTCGTGGTCGGCGTCGTAGAGCCACAACGATTCGCCCTCCACGACCACGCCCACCCGCAGCCCGTGCGTCCCGCGCCGGAAGGACTCCCCGTCGCCGCCACCCGCCAGTTCCTCCGCCGCGCTCCGGTAGCGGCCGAGGGCGTCCTCGGTCCTGGTCAACAGCGGACGCGGATCCGCCACGTGGGTCAGAGGGCCCCTCGCACCCGGTGGATCGCGCGGCACGGCGAGCAGGAGCCGGCCGTCGACCCATGCCGACCAGCCGTTGGCGCACACGATCCGGCCCCAGTCGCCGAGCCGGTCGACCAGCTGCACGGGCAGCAGCGCGTCGAGGGGGGTCGTCGGACGCTCCACGTCGGGTGCCTCCCAGGCGGGCAGTCCGTCCTGGGGAACCACGTGGGTGGGGCGGAAGTCCGCAGGGGTCATCGCCGGTGCTCCTACTTCCGCATCACGGCGGGTTCATGGCGGCGCAGCAGCCTGGCGACCACGTATCCGAAGACGGCCGACAGGACCACCAGCATCCCCATGTTGAGCAGCCAGACACCCGCGGAGTGCCGGAACAGCGGGTCGGTGGTCAGTTCGCCCGGGACGATCCTGCCGAGGCCGATGGTGCCCGCCATGGCGCCCAGCGCCCAGCGCGAGGGCACCAGCCACGCCAGTTGTTCGACGCCGGGCACGCCGTGCAGCTTGAGGAGTGCGCCGCAGAAGACCACCTGGACGATGGCGAGGAACACGAGCAGCGGCATCGTCACCTCTTCCTTGCGCACCAGCGCCGATACGAGGAGGCCCAGCATCATGGCGGTGAACGCCAGCAGGGCCACCGCGAGGGTGACTTCCACCAGCGGTGGCAGCAACACCCCTTCGCCGGCGGGCGCGTTGAGGTCGACGCCGAGGAGAGCGACGAGGGTCAGCACGACGGCCTGGAGCACCGTGACCGTGCCGAGGACGACGACCTTGGACATCAGATACGCCGATCTGGAGAGCCCCACCGCCCGTTCCCGTTGGTAGATGACGCGTTCCTTGACCAGTTCGCGCACCGCGTTGGCGGCACCGGTCAGGACTCCGCCGACGCAGAGGATGAGCAGCGCGTTCATCGCCGTCTCCTGCGTGAGTCGGCTTCCGGCCAGCGCGCGGGCCATGGCGCCCATCACGAACGGCAGGGCGATCATGATGGCGAGGAACGTGCGGTCCGCGCCGAGCGCGGCCGCGTACCGCCGCACCAGCGTGCGCAGTTGGGAACCCCAGCTCTGCGGCTTCGGCGGCGGCGCGAAGGAGCCGGGCGTGGCCGCGCCGTCCTGCGGGAGGGACATCAGGTACGGCTGCGCGGAGGAGTTGACGATGTAGCGCTGGTGCAGCGGCGAGAGGTGGTAGTCCCGTGCCCAGTCCCGGTCGCGGTCGCCTTCGAAGGCCTCGAACGCCTCCGGCCAGTGCGGGAAGCCGAAGAACGGCAGCGCGTCCCGCGGCGGCCCGTAATAGGCGATCTTCCCGCCCGCGGCGAGGACGAGGAGCCGGTCGCACACGTCGAGGCTGAGCACGCTGTGCGTCACGACGATGATCGTGCGGCCGTCGTCGGCGAGGCCGCGCAGCATGTGCATCACCGAGCGGTCCATGCCGGGGTCGAGCCCGGACGTGGGCTCGTCGAGGAAGAGCAGCGAGGGCTTGGTGAGCAGTTCGAGTGCGACGCTCACGCGTTTGCGCTGGCCGCCGGAGAGGCTGTGGATGGGCTGGTCGGCGCGTTGTTCCAGGCCGAGTTCGCGGATGACCTCGTCGACTCTGGCCCGGCGTTCCGCCCGCTCGGTGTCCTGGGGGAAGCGGAGTTCGGCGGCGTAGCCGAGGGCGCGGCGCACGGTCAGCTGGGCGTGCAGGATGTCGTCCTGCGGTACGAGGCCGATGCGCTGGCGCAGCTCCGCGTAGTCGCGGTAGAGGTCGCGGCCGTCGTAGAGGACGGTGCCGCCGTCCGCGGGGCGCAGCCCGGTGAGGGCGTTGAGCAGGGTGGACTTCCCCGCGCCGCTGGGTCCGACAACGGCCAGCAGGCACTTCTCACCGACGGGGAACGAGACCTGGTCGAGGAGTGTCTTGCGGCCCCGGTCGACGGTGACCGTCAGACCCTGGACGTCGAGAGACACCTCGCCCGTGTCGACGTACTCCTGCAACTGGTCGCCGACGAGGCAGTACGCGCGGTGGCCGACGCCGACGATGTCCCCCGGCGCGAGAGGGGCGCGGTCCACGGGCTGGCCGTTGAGGTAGGTGCCGTTGTGGCTGCCGAGGTCGGCGATCTCGTACGTACCGTCCGGGAGGACCCTCAGTTCGGCATGCCGGCGGGAGACGACCAGGTCGTCGATGACCACGTCGTTGTCGTCGGCGCGGCCGATGCGGATGGTGCGGGTGGGCAGCGGGCGCACGGTCGTCGGCTGCCGGAAGGTGCCGGTCGCCGAGGGCGTGCTGACGGAGGAGGGGCGTTCGGGAGCGCGGGGTTCGGGCGGAGTGCGGCCGACGACCACCGCGCGCGGGCCGTCGGTGACGCTGCCGAAGCGGATGACGCTGCCCGGCCCGATTTTCCCCTCTTCGACGCGCCGCCCGTCGGCGTACGTGCCGTTGGTGCTGTGCTCGTCCTCGATGGTCCAGTGATCGAGCTCGGCGTGGAGGACGGCGTGATGCCACGAGACGCGGATGTCGTCGATGACGATGTCGCTCAGCGGGTCGCGGCCCACGTGGTAGTCCCGGCTCGGACTCATCACCGTGGAGCCGGTGTCGGTCTCCAGCAGGAGTTCGGGCGCAGTCGGCGCCACAGGCCGCTTCCCCATGCCGGAATTCTACCTATTTGCCCGAAACTCCGCCTGAGGTCGCCACCACCGGCCGCTGCCGGGCCGGTGAGTACGAGGGCGATCAGCGCATGGGCGATGAGTTCGGGCAGTGGATCGGGTCTGCCCGGCATGACGCGAATCCTTGCGGTGGCTGCCGCGCCCGACCTGCACCGCGCGACGTGGCCGTCCTACGACGACGTACTCCCGGAGATCCGATGACCACTGTGACCACGGTCCACGCCCATGGGGTCGCCATCGGCATCGAGTCGTTCGGTGACGACGACGCGCCCCTCGTCCTGCTCGCGGGCGGGACGACGATGCTTTCCTGGCCCGACGCGCTGTGCGAGCGCCTTGCCGCCGGCGGGCGCCGCGTGGTGCGCTACGACCTGCGCGACAGCGGGGAGTCGACCAGCGCGGACCCGCAGGCACCCGCCTACACCCTGCGCGACCTCGCCGCCGACGCGGCGGCCCTCGCCGGCGCGCTCGGCGGCCGGCCCGCGCACCTCGCGGGGATCGGCGTCGGGGGAATGGTCGCGCAGGTGGCCGTGCTCGACCATCCGGCCGTGTTCTCGGCGCTCACGCTGGTCGGCACCCGCGCGGTGGCCCCCGGCCCGCCCGACGCCGACCTGCCCGACCATGACCGGGCGACGATGAGCCGGCTGTTCGCCCGCCCGCAGCCCGACTGGACCGACCGCGAGGCGGTCGCGGAGTTCGCCGCCGCCGGCGCGGAGATCCGGGGCGACGACCCCGTTGCCGCGCGCGAGATCGCCGCGCGCGTCTGGGACCGCACGCCCGACACCACGCCCCCGGTCCAGATGGCCAACCAGCTGGGCGTGGTGTTCTCCCGGCTCGACTGCGCTCCCCGCTGGCGCGAGCGCCTGCCCGGGATCGACATCCCGACGCTCGTCGTCCACGGCCGCCGCGACCCGTTCTTCCCCGTCGGCAACGGCGAGGCGATCGCGCGCGAGATCCCCGGGGCGCGGCTGCTCGTCCTCGAGGAGGCCGCCACCGCGATCCCCGGGGCGGCGGCCTGTGAGATCGCCGAGGCGATGCTCATCCTGGGACAAGGGTCCCCGGATCAGTAGCCGTAGATCATCTTGTAGTCGACTACGGGGAGGAACTGCCCGGCCGAGGAGCCGGTTACGACGCCACAGTTGCCCTCGGACTCGCCCGGGGCCTTGACCCACAGGAGCATCTCGGCACCTCTGCCCAGTTGGGTGGGGGTGCCGATGCGGCGGCCCGAGGGGTTGCACCACTGACCGTTGGAGCCGTTTCCGTTGCGGCTGGTGTCCCATACGAACGGCTTGATGCAGCCGTACCGGGCGCTGAGTTCGCGCTTGATGGCGTTGCCGTACGCGGTGTTCTCGGCCGTGGTCGGGTAGTTGGAGACGTTGAGGGAGAAGCTGTGGGCCTGTCGGAGGTCGGGCTCGGGGCCACCGCGCATCCGACGGCGTCCTGGGTGGTGCGGTTGAGGCGCAACCTCGTCATGGACACCTTGAGCTGGAACCAGCACCATCTGCGACACTCGCACGAGTACCGACATGTCGCCTGACCAGCACGGATGATGTATCGGAACCCGCAGTGTCCCGCGTGCTCGATGGCGGCGCGCCGTGCCGCTCAGAGGTGAGGGCCATCGCGGCAGGTCGGCCCGGCCGCCTTGCCGCCGCTTCAAGCTGTCGACCTGTCGACCTGTCGACGGAGGCATGATCGCTTACCGCCGCACACGCGCGGGTGACGACGCCTGACCGCTGTACAGCTGGGTTCAGGCATCGTCACGTCGGGATGGCCCTTGCCGGCTAGGGCGCGTCCACCAGCACGCGGCCGCCGGTCCGGGTGTGTGTCGCGGCGGCGCCCGCGTACGCGTTCTCGACTCGCGAGCGCTCGGCCGCGTCGGGCACCGCGTTACGGCAGCTCGTACCGGCGCTGGAGCCCGACATCAGCTGCGAGCAGGGGCCGGGCTTGGTGTCCGGCAGGCCCAGGTTGTGGCCGAGTTCGTGGGCGACGATGCGGGTCTTGTCGTAGCCCTGGGAGACCGCCTGGCTGCCGAGTTCGACCCGTGCCCGGCCGCCCGGCCGGACCGGTCCGAGTGTGGCCTGCGGCCAGCCGGTGGTGGCCACGATCTGGATCTCCGCTCGGCTACCAGGGGCGGCTTTGACCAGCTTGACGTTGCCGACGTTGCCGTTCCATGAAGCGACCCCGGCAGAGATCGCCTGCTCCCAGCCTGCCGCTCGGCTGGCGTCGTAGCGGAGCGTGACCTGCGCGGCCACGCTCTTCGGCATGGTGGGCTCGGCCGCGGACACGGCGTGTGCCGCCGGGACCGCGGTCAAGAGCATCCCTGCCGCGGCACCGGCTATACCCAACCGTAGAAAGTGCACCATCACTGTCCTCTCACACGTGGGGGCTCTCGGACCCTTGGGGGCCGAAAGAGGGGACCAAGACGAGTGTCGCGAACATGCCAACCGTGTCAACTGGTTGGGCTGATGGCCCGTGACGACGACGCAGTGCCGAGCCAAGGCGGCGGCGCATGCTTACCGCTGCCTGTCGTCAGCTGTTGGAGGCGGCGGACTGTATCCAGCCCTGGTGGTGGCCTACCGCCGCCAGCGGGTGGATGAGGACGGCGCGCTGCGCGGGGCGACCCGGCTGCACACCGAACGCTTCACCACCGCCGTCTCCCAACTGGGCGACGCCTCCGCCGCGGTGCGCCTGGGCGGGGTGCACGCGCTGACCGGACTCGCCGACGACGCCCCAACCGCCCTGCTGCGCCAGACCTGCATCGACGTGCTGTGCGCGTACCTGCGGCTGCCGTACACCGCCGAGCCCGACCTCCCGCCGGACGACATGGCCGCCCGGCACGCCTACCTGGCACTGCGCGAGGTGCGGCACACCATCATCCGCCTCATCCGGGACGCATCGCGGTCGGCCCCGAGGAGACGCACATCTCCTGGCAGGGCCAGGACTTCGGCTTCACCGGGGTCGTCTTCGACGGCGGTGACTTCACCGGCGCACAGTTCACCGGCGCGCAGTTCTCCGGCGGCATCGTCGAACTCTCCGGGGTGACCGGTCGCGCGCCGGTCGGCCTGGTGCTCCCGCCCGGGCGGCCGCTGCCGCCCGGACTGAGTGTGCCGCAAGGGTGGCGGCCGCCGGCGTCCTGAGCCCCGGCCCGCCGTCCGCGGACTACAGCACCCCGTTCATGGCGTTCTCCTACCAGCCCTCGTCGGCCTCGAAGCAGCCCTCCATGACCGCGGAGCCGGGCACCCAGCCGCCGTTGACGGCGATGAGCTTGCGGTCGTTGCCGGCGCAGCGGGAGGACTCCGCGCCGCTGCGCCGGGTGGAGTGCCCGGTGGGACGGAAGTCCAGGTCGGCCCATTCGCCGAGGCGGGTGATGATGTCGCCGACGGTCTCCGGGGTGGGCCCGGCCTCGCTGACGGAGTGCCAGCGCGGGTGCAGGCGGCGGAAGAGGAAGCCGTCGCGGTCGACGTCCTCGCCGTCCAGTCCGGCCTCCTGCACCAGGCCCGCACGGTGCGCACCGGGCAGGTGGAGGGGCGCTGTCCGTACTTCACCTTCGCGGTGCGGGCGCGGTCTTGGACACCCGCAGGTCGACGATCATGCCGTACTCGTGCGGGGTGAGGTCGCGCAGCCGCGCGAAGGCGATCTCCTGCTCGCGGGCGGTCAGCGCGAAGCTCAGGCAGCCGATGGCGCGGGTGCGCAGCCCCAGCAGAGTGGCCGGGGTGGCGCCCACGGCCTGGCGCAGGTGCTCGACCATGAGAGCGAGGGCCGGTCCGCGGCCGCGCACCTCGGGGGTCTTAACGCAGTTCGCGGACCTGGTCTTGAGGACCCGGCGGGCGCAGGCGGCGACCGTCTTGTCCAGCACGAGGCGGTGCTCGGTGCGGCCGGTGACCACGACGCCGGACAGGCGGCGGTCGATGGTGGACGGTGCCATCAGGGTGCCGGGTTTCCAGCCGGGCTGGTGCCACAGCCATTCCACGAACGCGGTCAGCGAGGCCGGCGTGATCGCGGTGACCGGCAGTTCCAGCAGCGCGCAGAACTGCATCCACTGCTTCCAGTCGGTGGCGTGGCTGCCCTTGGTGTTGTCCGGGAGCGGGGCGGCGTCGTGCCGTCCAGGAGCTGAGCGGTGCCGACGGCTCGGACGGTGCGGGGAAGGGACGGGGTCATGTCGCGATGATGCGAAGAAGCCAGTGCGGCGCCGAGAGGTCAGCTGGGCCGGGATGCGATCTGCTGACGGGCAGGGCCCCAGACGTCCTCGAACTCCTCGAAGGTGAGTTGTTCGGAATCGTGGCCTTCCCATTCCGAGACGGGCAGCTCGGCGGTGATCCCGAATCTGCTGTCGTAATCACCGAGGCGGCCTGCATCGCGGGCCCGCTGCCACTCGGCGAGGGAAGCAGCTGCGATCGGGATCGACTCTGGCCCTTCGAGTTCGACCTGCCGGATCACCCAGCCTTCTGCGTCGACCTCGAAGTAGAACCAGGTGTCTTCCTCGTCCCAGTAGCAGCGCATCCATGTGGTCACCAGGCCATGATGCCGGGCCAGAGGCGCCGCCCTACTCCGCTCTGTCTCATGACTGGGCGATGAATCCTGCGGATCGGTCGAGCTGGAAAGGAGAACCGACCCGGGGCGGACCCCAGCCTTGATCCCGTGCCTCCAGTAGGTCCGTCTCAGCCGGAATCGTCCGGGCCGCCGAGCAGCACGCCGAAACCAGAGTGCCGCGCAGGTCGTGGTCGCCGTAGTCTCCGGGGCGAAAGGCGGTTCCAGTGGAGATCACGGTTCAGTGGATCAGGACGTCCTGGACGAAGCACTCCAGGGGCGGTGACGCCGCTGCCCGCAGGAATTCAGCGCCAACGGGGTTCCTGGTGTCACCAGTGCCGCCTCCTTCGCCCAGGTCATCCACATGTCCGAGCGTGACGCTTTCGAGCCGCACGAGAGTGAGAGGGATGTGCGCCAGGTCGGACTCAGCTTGCGAGACGAGGGCGATCGGCTCCGCGTGCTGGCGCGTGTGGAGCCGTTGTTCGGACTGCCGCCGCGCCCGCGGCGGCCGCCGGCGGTGCGTCTGGTCTCAGGGCAGTGGGTCCGTTGGCAGTTGAACTATCGGTTCAGTAGCGCCGCCGGAATACGGGACTGGTCGTACTGGCTCGACACGTTCAACGTTGCCCATGGGCCCGTCGACCCGAACGTCTTCCTGTCGGAGCCGACCGTTCTGGTCGATGAATGCGGTCCTGTTCGATAGCCGACCGCCGACGATCGGCTGGTCATAGCTTCTGCTTGGAAACAGGAAGAATGCCGGTCTCCATCACGGCTGGGTGTAGCTCTCTTCTGGGGGCGGCCCCGATGGTTTGAGCTGGGAGAACGTGGTTGTGGGTGATGGCGGCGTGGTCGGGTCTCTACCGGGTGGGTGGAGGAGGCGACGCTGATGGAGGTCGTTAATCGGGGGGGTTGGAGGCGCGGGAGGCGGCGGCCCGGGCCCGGGTGCGGTCGCCGCCGTCCTCGACAAGTGACGGAACCGCCGGGGCCGCACCGTGCCGGGGGCCGAGCGGGGCGGGCCGCCCACCGACTAGCATCGCCGAGTTCGTGCCACCCACCGGCCCGGGCATCACGGCGCGGCGTACAGGGAGCTGTCACGGCATGAGAACGAAGAGCGCAGCGGCGTGGACGGTAGCGGTGCTGATACTCGGCGCAGCCGTCGGCGGCTGCGCCGAGCAAGCGGACAAGGGACCGTCCACCAGCAGCGCGAAGCCCACGAAGAGCCACCACGAACCCGAGGACAAGCCTGATGCACGGGTCGTCGAGGACGACGACGACCACACCGTCCTTGAACTGTCCGACGGTCGGCAGGTTTCCCTCCGTTTCACTCGCCGCGGCCTGGAGGCACAGCATCGCGACGCCTCTGACGACGCCTGGTCTACCCGTAAGACGGTCTATGAGACCGGCACCAAACCGTGCCAGGGCATCAGGGCAAAGGCGTACCGGGACACCGTGTGGCTCGCGGCCGGCTTCGGCAAGTACTGCAGGGACGGTGAAGAACCGCAAGAGGTGATCGCGGCCGTCGCCACCGGGGACCTCTCCTCCTGGACCACCGACCCGACCAAAAACAACATGGTCTGGCCGAAGGTCCACATCCGCGACGGTGGCGCCCGAGTGGACTTCGTCGATCGCAGCTTCTGGGGAACCACCACGCTGACCTGGCGCAAAGGCTCCGGATTCGCCGGGGTGGCCACGAAGTACAAGCCTATCCACCCCTGGTTCGTGGGCCGGTGGCGAGCCACGGACGGCAGCCAGCAGCTGACCATCCACCAGGTCGAGCCGGGCAGATGGGCACGCGTGGTCATTGAGACCCGCACCGGACCGCGATGCAAGGGCAGCGCCACTGTCACCGGCATCGACCAGCACGACCTGTCCATGAGCAACTTCAAGCTCGAACAGGGCACCAGGACCGTCAACTGCCCGCCGGACGAGCTCAAGTACGACTTCGACGTGAAGTCCTCGGACGGCCCGCTGCGCCTACGCAAGATCGGCAACCACCCGAAGACCGTCCTTACCTATGAGCGGGCGGGCTGACGTACGACTGCGCATGAGGGGCAGCGGGCGATGTCGCTGTCGCCGGCCAGCGACCGCGACCGCGCGTCCGACGTATGCCGGGCTCTCCGAGATGCAGAAGTGCGGGACATCGGTCAGCGCGTCGCGCCAGTTGTCCTCGGTGACGCCGAAGTTGTCGAGCATCATCTCCGAAGGGTGTAGCACTTCCCGGGGGACGCCTGCGGTTCAGACCGTGAGGTCGTAGTCGTGCTGGTCAGAGGTGGAATAGAGCCGTTCGTGCTCGCGGGCGAGGTGGAAGGCGAAGTAGGCGTCGAGGTCACCGTTGTCCTTCACCGCCCGGAGTTTGAGGACGGCCTCGGCGCCGCTCAGCCCCCACCTTGCCCCGGTGGTCTCCAGACGGTCGCCGATGAGATGCCTGCATGCGCCCTCGGTCGGGCCGGTGGCGATCGGCCAGCCCTCGGCCAACGCCGTGTCGTAGCAGAGGTGGTCAAGGTGGCCGGCCAGGTAGCGGACTGTCTGCGGTTTCGCGTTTCGCTCCGCACAGGCCGGCCCGCCCCGCCTGCGCGGTGATCTCCGCGGCGGCGGGGCTGGCCCGGCCGTGGAGGATCGTGGTCAGATGCCCGGCGACCCAGGCTTCGGCTGCCGGGGTGCCGGGCCGGTGGGCTGTGCGCTGCCGCCCGGACGTACTCGCTGACGTGCACGATGTCGAGCAGGACCGGCGCGGTGATCCCGCGCCGGTCGGCTTCGGCGCGGGATCAGGTCGAGTTGGTGGCGGGCGCCGTCGACCGGGACGACCCAGGTCCGCACGTGGACGCGGTCGCGGGCCTCTGCCTGACCGAAGGCCGCGGCCGTGCCCGAGCTCTCCGGACTCCTTCGCCTACCTCTTCCTGCACAACCGCTGGCACAGCGTGCTGGACTCTGGCATCGAGCCGAGACCGTCAGCGACATCCTGGAGCGCATCGGCGTCGACGCCGAGCTGGACGTCCGGCTCACCGGGTACAGCCCGTGGCGTGGCCCGGTCACCGAGTCCTTCCACGCCAAGAACCCCGACGCCGTCGTGGAGGCTCAGTGCGGCTGGGCACCCGGCTCCGGGGAGATGCGCCGCTACCGCGAGGCCGACGAATCTTTCAAGGAGAACGCCCTGAAGGGAGTGCCGTAGAGGAGGGGCCTCCCTACGAGGTCGCAGAGTCTTACCAGACGTCACGTAGATCCACTACTTGTTCCTTCGGCCCGGATTCAGAAGAGATGTAGGCGCGTTGTCGCCCTTCAGAGAACATGTCGCGCAAGTACATCCCGGGGAAATCCAACAGCTGACGCCGGTGGGCAAGGCGGATGCGTACCCGATAGCGGTCGTCCCCGTTCAGGAGCAGTACGTCACACCAGTCCTGGCTGGGGGCTTCGAAGCCGAGCACAAGGGTGTGATCCTCGGCGAGCGGCGTGATCCAAGTCGACATGTCTTCCAGCAGCCAAGCCATGACCATCCACGCGGGTGCGTCAACTGAGGGCTGCCAGTCGTGTTCTCGCCGTCCCGCGCGCCCGGGCACGGGAGGTTCTCCCTCGAGATACGAGGGAGGGGCCACCGGGCCGTCCGTCGCAGTGAAAGTCACCTGCCGGGACCGCATTTCGATGGCGGAAACGCGGAAGCCATCCAATCCCAGGTCGAAGGCAACTTCGGAAGAGCGGGAGAGGAATTGGCTGTCAGGGCTGGCCACGAAGCCTCCTTCAGATAGCGCGAGGACACTGTCCCCGACCCGTTGAGGCCAGACAGTAGGTGACGTGGCCAGGCCGCATCGAACGTCTCGCCCTCGCTCATGCCTGTCCCCAGCCGATGCAGCCAAGATCCAGGTGCTCAAGGAGGGCCAAGCGCCGCACCTGGGCGACGTGAGTATCCGTAGTCCTTCTTGGCGTGAGGCTTTCCCGGCCTGCGTCGTCGGCGTCCTCGTCGGGAGCGGATCAGTGGTACGCCTCTCACCACCTCTATCGACTGGCAGCAACGGCCTGTCGGAGAAAGACTTTGATACCCCGCTCCATCAGCGCCTCCCGCCACACTTCCCGCGCTCGCAGCACTTCCTCAGATGGGGGAGACTGCGCGTCGCATCCATCGAGGCGTTTCGTAGAGCAGTCAGAAAGAGACCTACAGCACTTACGATGATTGCCACCGCAGTCACTGCGGCGAGAAGCCACCCGGTGGTTACAAGCTGTCCAGCCATCGGCCACGAATTGAGATGGCGTAGGAAATATCCGACCGACAGCAGACCCAGAGCAGACAGCCCGCTAAGCGCGGGTACAAGGACTGCCATGACAGTGACGAATCCGACGCCAGCTGTTTCTGCAAGTTCTGCACGACCTCGTGCCACGCGGTCGTGTTCCCGCAGCATGACGAAGGCCCTGTACTCCTGCGCCGCACAGGCAGTGATCAGTGCTTGAGCACTCAAGGCCATAGTGCGCAGCTACTCGGGGCTAAGCCGGTAACTGCCCGGCGGACCCCCATCAGCGCGCGCAACTCGGGTTCATTGAGAGCCTGGTCCACCATCCGCTCATAGTCCGGACAGTCCTCGGCCAGGAGGTACCGGGTCTTGGCCAGGCCGCTCGACTCTGGTGTGCGTGCGATCGCGGACCGCAGTTGGCTCGGGGAGTCGGGTGATGCCAAACCGCCAGCGTCAATACCGGGTGTCGTGCGTGCGATCGCGGCCCAGATGCGCCCTCGCAGCGACTCAGTTGGCATCTACGCCCCCTCCCTCTGAGCCAGTCTCATGCCTCGATTCCGTAGGGCTTATCGCGGTGGGTGGCTGCCCCGGTGTGGCTGGAGAACTGGCGTGCCCCTCTCCTTCGACGGGTGGAAGTCCCTGGCGCGCGATCTGCTCAAGAATCTTGGGGGCGGCGATTCCCACCGCAACCACGCCAACAGGTCCGCCGGCCTGGCCGGACGCTCCGAAGGCCGCTGCTACACCGACTCCAAGACCCAGTCGCAATACGACGGACAACACATAGGGCCCCAGCGGGGTCTGGCCTTCCTCCCTCCAGGGGTAACCCTGAACCCGACGAATAGCACCATACAAGTCCAGTGCCTCAACAGCCCCAGTGCAGCCTGTGGCGGGGAGCCCTGACCAGTGACGATCAACGGCTTCACCGAGGTCAGGCGCGAAGTCCGATGCCCCGCTGCCGAGTTCGACCATCGCCTCGCGCAGAGGGTGGTCCATCGGTCATGAGCCTCCTCCCGACCGCGGTGCCGGATTTTCCGGGAAGCGTTGCCTCAACGGTGGCTGTCGCGGCAGTCACTGCTGCAGTCCGCAAGCTGCACAAGGTGCTTGCCTCGACCACGCGCGACTGCGTCACCCTGATCTACGCCGTCAGCGCCCACGGCCACGTGCTGTTTCGGCGGGACCGCGCCGCAGGTCAGCCTTCGACGGCCTCCAGGAAGTATTCGTAGGAATTCAGGTCGAGACTCACGTCGGCAAGCCGACCGAGTGCGGCCGCCTGGCTCTCATCAAGGGGGTACACGTCGACGAGACGGTCGGCCGGGGTGCCCACCACGTCGGCTGCAGCCTCCAGGCCGATCCCCGAGACATCCAACTCCCGCTCAGGAGAGTCGGAGTCCTTCCTGTAGATGGTGATCAAAATCTTCATGGGGTTACCTCTCGCGACTTGTCAGCGGGCTTTGTCTCGGCGCCCGTGGCGGGGTCGTACTCGCCGAGATGTTTGCCTCGCTTGTTGTACTTCTCGACAGTGCCATGCTGGGAGTTCCGTTCATAAATGTTGCCCTTCGGGTCCTTCCACCGCTTGCGAAGACCGCCACCGCCCTGGACGGGTGCCTTGGGCTTGGCTTTGGTCGATTTCGGGAATGCGGGAAGGTCCTGCGGAGCCCGCACCGGGCCGGGGTCCGTCTTCCTGGTGACGCTCCCCTTGCCCTGAGCGTCCCGCAGCGCCGCCCTCAGGCCCTCGTCGATGCGGCCGATGCCGTCGGCAGACGTGAACGCGCCGCCGACCAACAGCGTCGTGCTGGTGCCTGGATCACCGACGCGCGGCTGAAGCTGCACCGCGCCGACTGCCCAGACGATGCCGATGCACCCGACCACTGCGCCGAGCGGCGCTGGCCGGTGGTGGGGAGTGTCCAAGCGTCGAGCGCCGCCGCGGTCATTCCAGATGCGGCCAGGTTTCCACGCTCAGGTACCGCTCCCCGCCATTACTTCGTCAGCAGGTTGAACGTCATCTTCGACTGGCCGGGGACGAGGTCCGGGCCCGTTGCGTTGCCCGACTTGGTCTGGAAGTGCTGGCCGAGGTATTCGCCCACGTATTGCGTGACGGCAGGTTCTATTTTGGTGCCGAACGCGCTGGACTGGTATGCCTCTTTGGGCAGTTTCGACGGGTCGATGTGGCCGATGTTGTCGTTGCGCCAGACCAAGTCCTGGTTGCCGCCCGCCAGATAGACCTCCATGCCGAGGTTTCCGTGGGCGTCGTACGTCACGACGGCCACGCAGGAGTTCTCCGGGTGCTGGGCGGCCCACTCCGTCAGTGTCTTGTTCCGGCCCTCCTCGATCGAGTTCGCGGTCTTTACCTCACCCGTGACGACGCGGGGCACCGTCAGCTGGCTGTTGTTCTCGGGGCCCTGTGGGCCTTTGCCGCCCCACTTGGGCGGCTCGGGGTGGTAGGCGCCCTGGCGCGGCTCGTAGGTGGTGGGCGGCCGGGGCTCGTACCGACCTTGCTCGGGGGCGGGCTTCACGATGCCGTCGGACGCGGAACCGGGCTTGGCGCCGGCGACTCCGGCTGCGATTCCCTTGACGACGGCGTCCCTGACGGCCTGCTGCCCGGCCGCCTTGTCCGCGGCGATCTTGCTCTCGGGGCCGACGCGTCCTTCGGTGATGAACCGGTCCGGCTGGTACGGGTGCGGGGTCAGGACGTTGTCGATGACGACGGGCTCCTTGGTGTCCATCTTTATTGGCCGGAGCGTGCCGTTGTTCACCAGTTCGCGCTCGACGTCACGGGGTGACACCTTGCCGGGGTCGATCGGGCCCCGGCCCAGCCCCACGACGAGATCCGCGTAGCTCTTGCCGGTCCGCTTCTCCAGTTCCTTGCGGACATCCGTATCGGTGCGCCCGTCCGCCCCCCTTTTCTCGGGCTGCTTCTGTTCGGGGGGCTTCTGCGCTGCCGGTTCGCCTTGCTTCGCGGTCCTCGGGTCCGTGTGCTTCACGTACGCCACGGCATCCGTGGTCATGTCCTCCTTGCGCAACTCCATGGTGCGGGGCGGCTTCTCGGCGAGGCGGTCCTCATTGCGGTACTCCAGCGTGCGGTACGAGGGGGACGCCTCGGGCAGCCTCGGCCGGTTCGCGTCGGTTTCGCGGGAGCCACCAAGGGGTGTGCCAGGAGTGCCCGTGTCCCGGGGCGTGCCCAGTTCCGGGCGGTCCTGCCTGACCGACGCGTCCGGTCCTTCCCGCGTGCCCTCGGCCGGGGATTTGGGCTGTTCGGTGCGTTCGGGCTGTTCGTTGTCACGCTCGGACATGACGTCATCCGGTCTGTCAGTGGCGAAGAGTACGGTCGATGAAGTCCGTTATGAGATCCCGCTGCTCCGCGGATACGCCGGCCAGCGGACGGGACGTCAAGTCGCTCGCGTCGCGCCCGTACCGCTCCGCGCCGGAGTCCGAGCCCGGCTCCCGTCTCTCCGGTCTCAGCTCCGTGCTCTCCGGTCCCAGCTCCGTGCCGCCCTCACCCGGCTTCCCGGAACGGCCGCCGTCCTGTGCGAAGCCGGGGAAGCCGAGTTTCAGGTCGAGGTCGAGATCGAGATCGATGCCCTGGCCGGACCTGGCGGAGCCCGAGCCGCTCAGCAGCATTCCCGTGCCCGGCAGCATCTTCTCGACGGACGCTCCCGCCTTCGGGGTACCGACCGCGAGCCCGTCCGCGCCCCCGAGACCGCCGGGGAGCTTTCCGGGTTCGCTGCCCATTTTGGACCAGCTGCTGTAGTCGCCCACCGACGCGCGCAGCGCCGCGGCGGCGATGTCCGACCCCGGCAGGCCGGTGCGTTCCATGGCCTGGGCGTCCAGTTCTGCCGCTTCCCTGCTGAACTTGTCGAACTCGGCCTGCGCCTTGGCGCGGGATTCCTCCGCCGCGCGGTCGTTGTCGGCGCGCACCTTGTCGAGGGTCGATCCCATCACAGGCCCGCCTCTCCGAGGACGCGCGCCAGGATGCGGCGGGCGGTGCGGGGCGGCTTGCGTTCGTCGTCGGCGAGCATCTGCTGTTCGAAGCAGAGGCAAGCCCGTCGTGCGGCGGTGTCGAGCGCGGTCCTCGCCTCCTCCGGCAGGTCGTCGGTGGGGAATTCGACCAGTTCGTACGCCGCGTCCTGGCAGATCTCCCATGTCTGGCGCCGTCGCTTGTCCTCCGAGGCCGCGTCGTTGCGGTCCGCGTCCCGCCACGGGGACTGGTAGCGGCGGGACGCCACCAGGTCGGCCACCGCCGAGCGGTACAGGCACAGCGGCGGATCCTGCGAGCAGACCAGGTGGCAAACGGGATAGGGCTCGAACTCGCGGGCGTGCAGGCGCCGTGCCGTCTGCTGGAGCGCAGCGACGAGCGTTGCCGTATCGCGGCATGCGGTGTCGGCTCGGTCGGTTCTGTCCACCTTGTCGAGGAGTACCGCGCGAAGCCGGTCGCACAGCTCGGCGGTGTCGGCGTAGGACCATCCGCGCTGGCTGCCGCGCCGGGTGGTGAGCCACTCCGCGCCGTGGCCCGCGAAGGCGCGCAGCAGGTCGGCCGTCGGTACGGACGCGGGGCGGCGGGCGCGCAGCGCGGTGCCGAGGTCGTCCCAGAGCCGGTCCGGCGCCCCCGCCTCGTCGACGGTGGACGTGAGGAGCCGGGACAGGACGCGCTGGACGTACACGTCGCCGGTGAGTTCCCGGGCCGCCGCGCAGGCCGCGGGAGTAGCGCAGGTCTCGGCGCAGAACGGCTGCGGCAGGAAGAGGTCCGTGAAGGCTCCCGCCTCCCGCCAGCGCCGCATGTGCTCCTGCACCTCGGCGTCGGTGGGAGGGCGGGGCGAGAGCGGGTCCTTCACGGGCGGTACGCGGACCAGCAGGGGCGCGTCGTCTCCTCCGCTGAACACGACGGCTTCGCCCACGCCCAGGGTGACGAGCGCTCTGGCCTGGGCCTCGTCCATGGCCATCGCCGCGGCGAGCGCGGCACGGTCGTCCCCGGCGATGACACGGTGGGTGATCTTGAGATTGCTGTTCTTGATCACGTCGGGCGCCAGCCGTACCGGTACCTGGTCGGCGATGATCACGCCCTGCCCGTAGGCGCGGATCTCGGAAAGCAGGTTGGAGAAGGTCTCCACGGCCTGCCCCTTGGGGTTCGCCGTCTCTTCCGAGGACGAGGGCTGGACGTTCTCCAGCAGCCGGTGCGCCTCCTCCACCACGAGGAGGTGGACGAGTTCGCGCGACTGCCCTTGCGCGCGGCGGTGTTCGACCAGGCGGATCAGGAGCAGGCCGGTGAAGAACGCCTTGTCGCCCTCGTCGCCCAGGGCGTCCAGCTCGACGACGGTGGGGGTGTCGAACAGCTGGGCCGGTGGCAGCGAGCGCGACACGTCCAGCATCGCCCCCTTGGCGCCGCGCCGCAGGGATTCGAGGCGGGTGAGCAGGGCGGCGCGCATGTCCCCGGCGATCCGGTCCTCGTAGCCGAGGGTGGGGATGACCTCGGCGACTTTCGCGATCAGGTCGGAGAGGGTGGGAAAGGCGTCCGTGCGTACGCCCCCGGCGCCGTCCAGCCGGGAGTTGAGGTTGGTCCGCAGGTCCCAGCCCCGGTCGGCGTACACCTCGTGCAGGCAGCGCTCCAGGATCTGCGGCAGGGGGGTCCACATGCCGAACGCGGCCGTGAAAACGGCTCGGAGCAGATCGAGGTGTTCGCTGACGGTCGTGCCCTCCGGCGCCTCGAAGGGGTTGAGGACGAACGGCGCGACGGTGGCCTTGCCCGCGGTGAACACCTGGAGGTTCTGGCCGAGGGCGGGGTGTTCGATCAGGGCGCGGTATTCGGTCTTGGCCGGTTCGATCACGAGGAACGGCACGCCGTTCGCGGCCGCCTCGATCAGCAGGCCCATGATCGTGTTGGTCTTGCCCGAGCCGGTCGTGCCGGGGATGAACACGTGCCGGCTGAGGGAGCGCAGCGGCACGCGGTACGCGGTGCCCGTCGCCCGGTGATGGTGGAGCACGTCGCCGACGACGAGGTGGTGCTCGTCGCCGCTCACGGGTGGCGCGACGACGTCGAATCGGGCGAGCGGGCTGACGGAGAAGCCCAGGGTCTCCAGCTGGGGCAGGTGTACGTACGCGGCGAGCTGGGCCGAACTCAGCACGGTCTGCGCGGCGTACGGGTGCTGGTACAGGTTCGGTCCCGGCTGCTCGGCATCGGCGGGCAGCGCCCAGCCGCCGCCCAGGCCGGTCACGGCGGGATGCGGGAGGGTGCGCACCGGTTCGGGGACCGACCTCGCGCCGGAGAACACGGCACGCCAGGCGCTGGCGAGGGCGGTCACGTCCTCGGGGCGCTCGCCGAAGAGGTAGACGGCCGTACGCCAGCCGCCGCGCGCGTGCGCGTCGGCGAGGGCTTCCAGGCGTGCCTGGAGCAGTTCCACGTAGTGCGCGGCCAGCGGGCTGCTCACGCCCTTGGCCTCGACCGCGGAGGACACCACGCGCATTTCGTTGAGGACGCGGTTGCGGTCGGCGCCGAGCGCGTCCGGCCCGACCGGGGTGGCGAGGACGAGTGCGGCCCAGCGTGTTCCGCTCATGGACCGGATGAGGCGGTCCACCGGTAGGGCGCCGTCCCGGGTGTCGACGACGGCGGGGCTGGGAACGCCGAGGGCGAGCGCGCCGTGGCCGAGCCGGGGCACGCCGACACCGGCCGCCGTGATGCCCACGGCCGGGTAGCAGCCGTCGAGGATGCCGAGCAGCATCCGCTGCCGGGCGTCAAGGCCCGCCTCGTCCATGCCGTCCTCGGCCCAGGTGCCCAGGCGGATCGAGATCCCCTGGCCGCTGCCGTCGAGGAGGAAGGCCAGGGGCGCGCCCGCCCCGGCGAGGCCCACGAGCAGGGGAAGGGTCGCCGGTTCGAAGCCCGGGTCGTCGGCGGTTGGCCTGCCGCTGCCGGGTGTGGGCTGGGCGGCCTGGGCGGTCACCGGCTGTCCGACGCCGGTCACCCGCACCGCCCGGCGCGCCGCCATGGGGACCACGGCCTCCGCGCCTGCCTGCCAGAGCGGGCGGAGCCTGGTGCGTTGCAGGTAGTCGACCGCTGCCGTGGTCACCGGGTCGCTCATGTCAGGGCTCCGCGGGCCAGCCCGGAGGCGGTCCTCCGGTGTCCGTACAGGCCGAGATCCCGACGCTCACGAACATGCCGATGACGAACAGGCCGATGATCGCGGCGAGGACGACGGCGAGCACGCGAAGGCTCCGGTACGCCTTGGCGTGCACGCGCGCGTGCGTGGTGAGGTTCGTCAGCTCGTCGGCGCGCAGGGTCCCGTCGCGCCACCGGCCGCGCAGCCGTACTTCGTCGCCGTTGCTCACGGAACCGGAGAAGGAGAGACCGCGCATCTCCACCGGGAGGAGCTTGAGGGCGTTCCCGCTCGCGTCGTGGCGTTCGATGCGGAAGTGCCAGATCTCCTCCTCGCCGCCGTTCCCCCACTGCTCGCGGCGTGCCTGGAAGTCGCGGACGACACCGGTGAAGTGGTCTTCCTGGGCGCCGTACGTGGTCGGGGACCCGTAGGAGGTCGGGGACCCGTAAGGGGGCGGGGCTTCATACGACTTCCGGGCTTCGTACGCCCTCGGGGGCCCGTCCGGCGCCGGGGTCCCGGGCCCCGTATGCCCGCCCGGTGCCGACGTCCCGTACGACCGCGAATTCCCGCCCGCCATAGCGGCCCCGCACGCCGGACAGTACTGCGCGGGGGGCGCCACCGGGTCGCCGCACGAGACGCAAGGGCGGGTCAGCGCGGTACGGCACTGTTCGCAGTAGGCCGAGCCGACGCGGTTCTCGAACCCGCAGGAGTGGCAACGCATGACATCGCTTCCTCCCTCTCAAGCTAGCACTCGCCACCCCGCCCTGCGCGCCGAATTGGAGGCTCTGACCTGCGCGTTCATACAGAGCCCCGCCCTTATGACCGAGGCTCGATGCAGCACTTGGTCTCACGCCCCAGGGACATGTCGGATCGTCCTTCTCACGCCCTGACGGCGGAGTCTTCGTCTTGCGCGCTCGCGAGTCGGTTGAGGCGTTCGGCCAGGGCGCGGTATCTGCCGGCGCGGGCCGCTGATTCCTTGATGTGTGCGGCGATCTCCTCCTGGGCGTGCTGTCCGGCCGGTGTGAGTCCGGTGGTGTCGAGGGCTCCGAGCATGCGGACGAAGGGAAGGGCGATGTCCTTGTAGTAGGTCTCCGGTGAGAGGATGCCCGACCTGGCCAGGGAGCTGATCAGCCGGCCGAAGCCGGGTGCGGCGTGGCCGGGGGGACGGAAGGTGTTGAGGACTTTGACCACCGCTTGAAGTGTTCGGTCGGGGTGCATGCGCATGCACGCCTGGAGGGTGGTCCGGTAGAAGAGCATGTGCCGGTTCTCGTCATGGGCGATGCGCTGCATCAGGGCCCCGCACACCGGTTCGTCACACAGTAGGCGGATTCCCTGGTAGCTGACGCGGGTGCCGAGTTCCTGGATGGTGACGTAGACCAGAGAGGCGATGAGGTCGCCGCGGTAGTCGATCTCGTAGCCCTGCTTCATGTGCGCGACGCGGGCGTCCTCCAGGAGCACCGGATCGGCGCTGCGCGTGACCACGAGGTAGTCACGGATGGCGGTGCCGTGTCTGGCCTCCTCCACGGTCCAGCGGTTGACCCAGACACCCCAAGGACCGTCGAGCGACAGCATGTCCCCGATCACCCGGTGGTAACTGGGCAGGTTCTCCTCGGTGAGCAGACTGTAGAGGAGGCCGTCCCGGGCGGCCGCCTTCAGTTTCTGCTGGGAGGGGTCCCACGGCTCCCCTTCGAGGAGGCCGTCGTAGTCACGGCCCTGGCTCCACGGGACGTACTGGTGCGGGTACCAGTCGACGGCAGTCCGGAAGTGGGTGTCGAGGGCGTCGGCGACCACCGGTTCGAGGTCGATCAGGATGCGTACGTCTGCGGGGATGGCGGGCACGGTCCGTGGCACCTTCCTTTCATGCGGTGGGCGTTACGCGGTCCTACCAGCGGAGGAGGACCAGTTCGATGGCGAACCCGGGTCCCATGGCGGCGAGCAGGCCGGGTGTGTCCGCGGGGGGCGGTGTTTCCATGGCCGCGTGCAGGATGTCCAGTACGGAGACGGACGAGAGGTTGCCCCGTTCGGCCACGGAGCGCCGGGTGAGCTCCAAGGCGTCGGGCCGCAGGTCAAGGGCCCGCTGCACAGCGGTGAAGACCTTCGGTCCGCCACCGTGGATGATCCAGCTCTCGATCTGGTGCGGTGACAGCGCGTGCCGTGCGAGGAGCCCTTGGACGGCCGTGGGCAAGTGCTTCTCGGTGAGCGTCGGGACGTCGGGCGACAGCAGGATCCGGAAGCCGTGGGAGCCGATGTCCCAGCCGAGGACGTCCTCGGTGCCGGGGATCAACAGGCTGTGTGTGTCCACCAGCTCGGGCCCGGCGGGGCAACCGTCCCGCCGCCCTCCGCAGGCCACGACGGCGGCCGCGCCGTCCCCGAAGAGGCTGCCGGCGACGATGTTCGCCACGGAGCCGTCCTTGTGCTGGTGCGCCAGTGCGCACAGTTCCACGGCGAGCAGGACGGCCACTTGGCCGGGGTGGGCCAGTAGGTAGTCGTGGAGCCGGGCCAGACCCGCGGCGCCTCCGGCGCAGCCGTTGCCGAACAGCGGGATACGTTTGACGTCCGGCCGCAGCCCGACCCGGTGGGCGAGCCGGGCCTCCAGCGACGGCACGGCGAGCCCGGTGACGGTGGTGCTGATCACCGCGTCGACCTCATCCGGCCGGACGCCCGCGGCGCGCAGCGCGCCGAGCAGCGCGCGCTCCCCCAGGTCCATGGCGGTGTCGAGCCAGACGCGGTTCTGCTCGCTGAAGTCCTCCCCGCGCACGAGGTCGACGAGCTTCTCCAGCGGCAGGGAGAGCGAGCGGGTCTCCACACCCGAGTTGGCGTGGATCTTGCGGAGGACCAGGGCGCCCGTCTCGGACTCCAGCAGCGTCGTGCGGGCCAGGGCGGCCAGGATCTCTTCCTGCCGGTATTGGTACGGCGGGAAGGCCGTCCGGACCGCCACCACCTGTGGGCCGGTGGTCCCTGAGTACCGGGTGTGGGCCTGCGTCGCCTGACGCATCGGCATCAGCTTCCGCCTTTCTTCACAGGTGTAGTGATCAACAACGGAGACCTGATGCGGGCCGGAGCCCACCAGTTCGCCGGGCCGAGGGCCGCCATGACGGCGGGCACCAGAACTCCCCGCACCAGGACGGCGTCCACCAGCGCGCCGAGTGCGACGCCGATGCCGATGAACTTGAGCAGGGCGACGTGAGAGGTGGCCATGGCCGCGGTCGAGATGGCCACGGCTGCCGCGGCGGACGTCATCAGTCGGCCGGTGCGGGCGATGCCCTCGATGATCGAGGTGCGGTTGTCCCCGCAGCGGTCGTACTCCTCCCGGATACGGCCGAGCAGGAAGACCTCGTAGTCCACCGACAGGGCGAGCGCGATGAACAGGACGAACAGCAGCGTCGAGGCGTCCAGCGTTCCCGTCGCCGTGAAACCGCCGAGTACTGCGCTGCCGTGGCCGTCCTGGAAGAGAACGACGAGCATGCCGAGGCTCGCCCCGAGGCTGGCGACGGCCACGAGCAGGGCCTTCAGGGGGGCGATCAGAGTACGGGTGAAGGCGCTGAGGAGGGCCAGGAGCCCCACAGCCAGCAGAGCCAGGCACCACGGGAGGGCGCCGAGGACGGCGCCCGCCGTATCGACGAACTCCGCGGCTCGCCCGCCCACCGCGACGCTTCCCGGGGCTGGGGTTTGCCGTACCTTGCGCACCACCGTGTCCGTCTGCGGCGTGCCGGGGGCGGCGGATGTGGCCGCCAGCAGCACGACCGCCTCATCGGACGGAGCCACACGCACCACGCGGACACCAGTGACGTCCGGGACACGGGCGAGTCGGTCGACGTAGGCCGGTGTCCCGTCCGTCGCCCGCGGTCCGGTGACGACCACGGTGAGGAGCCGCTCCGGTGGCACGGTGAACTCGGCTCGTACCCGCTCGGCCGCCGTGGCAGCCGGAGCCGACGAAGGCAGCGTGCGTTCGTCCACGACGCCGAGCTTCGCGTGGGTGAAGGGCAGGGCGAGCAAGACCAGCAGCAGCACCGCCAGGCCGCCGGACAAGAGGGGCCGTGCGGTGACCGTGGACGCCGTGCGATGCCAGAAGCGACTGACGTCCCCGGTGTGCGTACGCCGCCACCGCGCCAGCGGGTCCCACGCCAGGGCCCGGGGGCCGAGCAGCCAGAGACAGGCGGGCAGCACGGTCAGGGCGACCAGCGCCGCCAGCACGGTGACGATCATGCCCGCCAGGGACAGTGCGCGCAGCAGCGGCACCGGCACCAGCGAGGCACCGGCGAGGCATACGGTGACGGCGGCGGCGGAGAACGCGACCGAGCGGCCGCTGGAGCGGCGGGCGGCCGCCAGCGCCGTGTGCAGGTCCGCGCCCCGCGCGGTCTCCTCCCGTACGCGGGCCATCAGGAAGAGGCTGTAGTCGACGGCCAGGCCGAAACCGATCGCCGACGCGGCGTTCACCGCGACCCGTGAAACGTCGACCACCTGCGCCAGCAGGCCCATGACCGGGATGGTGCAGCCGATGGCCAGTGCGGCCACGGCCACGGGCAGCAGGGCGGACACCACGGACCCGTAGACGAAGACCAGGACGACGAAGAGTACCGGTGCGGCCAGCAGTTCGGCCCGGCTCAGATCGCGCTCGACGGTCTTGTCGATCTCCCGGTTGGCCCACACCTCGCCGCTGGGCTCCACCCGCATCCCCGGGGCGGCCGAGCGGGCCGCCGCCACCACATGGGGCGCCGCCTGTTTGCGTTCCTTGTCCGTCCCCTTCAGCCGTACGGCGACCAGCTGGGTCCGTCCGTCCTGGGAGCGCAGCCATGTGTTACCGGTGGTCTGTGCCGACCACACGCTTTTGACGTCGCGCTGCCCGGCCAGCTTCTGCATCACTCCTGTCGTGCCGTCCCGGACGCGGGCCCCGCGTTCATCACCGATGCGCTGGGTGGGCTGTGTGCGCTGTGAAACGGCCAGGAGCAGGTCGGGCGAGGGCACGCCGAGCCGCTCTGCCTCCTGTCCGGCGCGCGTCGCCTCCGTGTCCGTCGCCACCGCGCCGCCCGTGCTCAGCGCCGACAAGGCGACCGGAGCCAGCACCCCCGCGCAGGCGGCCGCCAGCAGGGCACTCACCACCACCCGCCAGGCCCGGCGCCCCACCGCATTCATCCGTGTGCCTCCGCCTTGCATCCGTCTTGCCGTGCATTCGTCGTCGTACATCCGTCTTAAGAAGCCGTGAACAGCAGAACGGCGTTCTGGCCGCCGAAGCCGAAGGAGCAACTGACTCCCGCCTCGCCGCGCGTGGAGCGGGGATGTCCGGCGACGATGTCCAGCTTGTGGCTCCCGTCCTGGCCCTCGAAGTTCGCCACCGGCGGGACGGCCGCATGGCGCAGCGCGAGAACCGTGTACGCCGCCTGGATCGCCCCGGCCGCCCCCAGCGCGTGCCCGATCACGCCCTTGGACGCGGTGACCGGCGGCCCACCGTCGCCGAAGACACGGACGAGGGCTTGGGCCTCGGCCGCGTCGTTCAGCGGGGTGGAGGTGCCGTGCGCGTTGACGTGGCCGACGTCCCCCGGTTCGCACGCGGCGTCGGCGAGAGCAGTGCGGATGGCGCGGACCGCGCCCTCGCCGCGCGGGTGCGGGGCGACGGGGTGGTGCGCGTCGGCGCCGGCGCCGTAGCCCCGCAGCAGCGCAAGAACGGGAGCCCGGCGGGCCCGAGCCGCGCAGGCGCGTTCGAGGACGAGGATGCCGGCACCCTCGCCCAGGACGAAGCCGTCACGTCGCGCGTCGAACGGCCGGCTGGCCAGATCCGGTTCGGCCCCGCGCCGGGACAGCGCCCGCATCCGCGTGAAGCACGTGGCCGTCATGCGCGAGCGAGCCGACTCGCTCCCGCCCGCCAGCACGATGTCGCAGGTGCCCGACCGCAGCAGGTCTCGGGCCACTCCGATCGCGGTGGCACCCGACGCGCAGGCGCTGGCGGTGGTGAAGTTGGGCCCGCGTGCGCCCAGGTCAATGGCGACCTCGCCCGCGGCCATGCTGGGAACGCTGCGCGGGAGCGCGAGCGGCGAGACCCGCTCCGGCCGCCCGGCACCGAGGTGCCCGAACTCCGTGACGTACGTACTCAGGCTGTTAGATCCCACGCCGAGCACGACACCGACTCGCTCCGCTTCCCAGGTACGCCGGTCGAGACGCGCGTCCGCGAGGGCCCGCCGGGCGGCGACGAGGGCGAACTGGACGAAGCGGTCCACGCGTCGCGCCGGTGCCCGGCCGAGCTCCGTCTCGGCGTCGAAGTCCGGCACGCGGCAGGAGAAGTCGACGGGCAGGCCCGCCAGTTCGGGATCGGTCGCGGCCAGCGAGCGCCCCCGGCACAAGGCCGCCCAGTTCGCCTCCGCCGTGTGTCCGGCGGGAGTCACCAGCCCCAGGCCGGTGACCGCGATCTCAGCGCGCATGCTCGAACGCCCGAGCCGCCTCGCCCAGGGTCGAAGTCGGGCGCAGGTCCAGGGCGTTCTCGGGCAGGACGATGCCGTACTCCTCCTCCGCCGCCACGACCAACTCCATCAGCGACAGCGAGTCCAGGCCGAGGCTCTCGAACGTCGTCCTGCCGGAGAACTCACCGGCATCCGCCTTGACATTCAGGTGGCCGGTCAACAGGGCCACCAACTCCTCGGGAAGGTCCGACTCCGTCGCGTCTTCCGCCGCCTGCCTCATGCCTGGGTCTCCTGTTCGCTCGCTGCGGGAGGCCTGTGGCGCCGCCCGCGGTTGTCCGTCCTGTCGCCCGGCCGCATCCGGCTTCGGCCGCGCGGCACTGTGTAAACACCGACCAGGGGTGTAGGGAACGTTCTGTCACTCGTTAGTGCCGGTGCGCGGTGGAGGGGCACCTCAGCGGGGCGTGCGCGCACGCCGCGCGGACGCATGCGGTAGGAAGACATGCGTGACCGAACCGCCCCAGCCCGCCACCCAGCACGCGTTCATCGCCCTCGCCCCGCCCGACCATGCGAAGAGCGAGTTGGCGGACGCCCTGAAGCCTGCCTACGCCGCCCATCCCGACCTGCGCTGGAACCGCGTCGAGGACTGGCACATCACCCTGGCGTTCCTGGGCGAGCTGCCGGTGCAGACAGTCCAGCGGCTTCGTTCACCCCTCGCCGACCTGGCGGCCACCCGGCCGCCTCTCGAACTGTCGCTGTTCGGCGGCGGGCACTTCGACGAGCGAGTGCTGTGGAGCGGCATCGCGGGCGATCTGGAAGGACTGCACGAGCTGGCCGAAGCGGTACGCGCGCGGGTCAGGGACTGCGGCGTCACGTTCGTCGAACGTCCGCTGCGTCCCCATCTCACCCTGGCCCGCGCTCGCCGCCACGACAACGCGTCCATAACGGCTGCGGCCGCCTGCCTCGACGGGTTCACCGGGCGCGCTTGGCAGACCGAACGGCTTCACCTGGTGGGCAGCACGATAAGAGGCCACGCAGGTCCTCGGCGCTATCAGGACGTCGACGCGTGGAGCTTTGGCGTCGGTCGAGGACGCCCCGGTCCGCAAGCGCGCCAGGGTGCCGTGCGCGAGCACTGAGGCGTTTCGATTCCAGCGATGACGTCAACTCGCCCCCGCACATCCTGAGCCCGGTCGAACATGCCCTCACGGCACCGCCCGGGTGCCACTGTTGAAATGTTGGTACCATCCGGATGTTCCGAGCATCTGCGCACTCCGCTCCCCCGGAAGGGCTGACATGGCGACTCGGCGTCTTTTTCTGGTCAGGCACGGCGCGGCGGACGCCTTCGGGGTCCTCACCGAAGTGGGGCGACGCCAGACGGAGTTGCTCGCGGAGCGCCTGGCCCGGCTGCCGATCGACGCGGTGTGGCACTCGCCGCTGCCCCGGGCGGTGCGCTCGGCCCAGCTCATCGGAGAGCGTCTGGACGGGGTTCCCGTGCGGGCGGCGGCCGAGCTGACCGACCACGTCCCGCACGTCCCGAAGAAGCCGCCCGCGGCATGGGCCGGGGTCTTCGACGGCTACGACCCCGTCGAAGCCGCCAAGGGGGAGCGTCTCGCGGACGCGCTGACCGACCGGTTCGCCCGTCCCGCCGACACCGAGACACACGAGGTCCTGGTCACCCACGCCTACCAGGTGGCCTGGCTCCTGCGGCACGCCTTGGGCGCGCCACGTGAGCGGTGGCTGGGGATGAGCTGCGGGAACACGGCGGTGACGGCGATCGAGTACTACACCGACGCGGCCCCCTCCCTGGTGGTCTACAACGACATGAGCCATCTCCCCCCGGACCTGCGCTGGACGGGTTTCGGTCCCGGCGCCAGACCCTGAACGGTTGCGTACGGCGCCGCTCTGCTCGACGCGATCCGTGCGCAGTTGAACAGTCGTCGTCGCGCGCAGCCCCCGGCCGTACAGTGCCCGTGACCCGGCAGGACGGCCCCCGGGGCCCACCCGGGCACCGCCCGTGGGCCGGCCGCGAGGGCCCCAAGAACGAGGAGGGGCCTTGGACGGCTTCGCGTCACCACCGGCGGACGACCGCCTTCGGCGCCGGCTTCCGCGCCCGGCCGAACTCGCACCTCTGCTGCGACCGCGGCGGCCTCGGCGCGGCGGGGCCCGGCGACGGGTCGACGCCGCCGCCGATGTGGCGGACCTGCGTGCGGCCGCCCGTCGGCGGGCCCCCAGAGCCGTCTTCGACTACACGGACGGGGCGGCGGGCGAGGAACTCTCGCTGGCCCGCAACCGGTCCGCCTTCCAGCGGGTCGAGTTCCGGCCCACCGTGCTGCGGGACGTCTCGGCGGTCGACACCTCGACGGAGCTGCTCGGGGAGATGTCCGCCCTGCCCATCGCGCTCGCCCCGACCGGATTCACGAGGATGATGCACCACGAGGGCGAAGTGGCCGTGGCCCGGGCGGCCGCCGCCCACGGCCTGCCGTACACCCTCTCCACGATGGGCACCACGGCCGCCGGGCCGCTGGCCGCCGCCGTACCGGACGTACGCCGATGGTTTCAGCTGTACCTGTGGCGGGACCGGACCCGCAGCCTTGACCTGGTGTGCGGTGCCGCGGAGGCAGGGTACGAGGCGTTGATGCTGACCGTGGACACACCGGTCGCCGGATCGCGGCTGCGGGACGTGCGCAACGGCATGACGATTCCGCCGGCGCTGACCGCACGCACCTTGCTGGACGGGGCGCTGCGGCCGTGGTGGTGGCTGAACCTGCTGACCACCCCGCCGCTGGAGTTCGCCTCTCTCACCCAGTGGCAGGGCACCGCCGCGGATCTCGGCAATCTGATGTTCGATCCCGCGGCGACCGCCGACGACGTGGCGTGGCTGCGGGAGGTCTGGCCGGGCAAGCTGATCGTCAAGGGCCTCCAGACGGCTGAGGACGCACGGGTGATCGCCGGCCTCGGAGTGGACGCCCTGGTCGTCAGCAATCACGGCGGGCGCCAACTGGACCGCTCCCCGGTGCCGTTGGAGGAACTGCCCGCGGTGGTGAGGGCGGTGGACGGCGCCGCCGAGGTCTATCTCGACGGCGGGGTGCGGTCCGGCGCGGACGCCGTGGCGGCGGTCTGCATGGGCGCCACGGGGGTCCTCGTGGGCCGCGCCTATCTCTACGGGCTGATGGCGGGCGGCGAGGCCGGCGTGCACAGGGTCCTTGACATCCTCTCGGCGGAGGTCCGGCAGACCATGCAACTGCTGGGCGCCACCTCGGTCGAGGACCTCACCCCGGACCGCGTCCGCCTGCGCACCCGCTGAGGCGAGCGCGACGACAGCGCGGCGCCGGGGCGTTCTCGGCGCGCGTGTGCTCGACCCTCCCCACCCCCGCCGAACCCGCACGGCTATGTGGCTTCGGCGGGGACGGAGTGGTCGGGCGAGCGGCGCGCCCCGACCAGGCGTCGGGACGCGCCTTCGGGCGTGTGCTCACCGCAGGCGCTCCTGGATCAGCGCGCCGATCTCGTGCAGCATCTCCGGTTTGAGCATGCCGGCGTGGGAGCAGTCCATCCGCCGGTACTCCACCGGCCCGTCCACGTACTCGTGCCACACGTCCGGCTCCAGCACGCTGTCGGTCTCCTGCGTGGCGGCGAACAGCATCATCTCGGTCGCGACCCGTTGGTGCCGGTAGCGTCCGGTGATGTCGATGTTGTTCTCCATCACCCGCATGATCGTGAGGAACTCGCTCTCCTCGATGCTGCCGAGGACGGTGTTCGTCGTCCGCGCCACCGCCGCGAACTCCTCGAACGTCATCCCTTCCGTGGGGGCCTCTGCGGTGCTCACTCCCAGCAGTTCGAGGATGCCCCGGTAGTACTCCTCGTGCGCGTGCTCGGGGATGTCCTCCTGCGCGGCGGGCTTCGCGTCGAGGCAGACCATCAGCTCGACTCGTTCTCCCCGTTCGGCCAGCCGGGCCGCGACGGCGTGGGCGACGATGCCTCCGAAGGAGTGCCCCATGAGCCGGTACGGCCCTGTCGGCTGGACGCGGAGCATCGCCTCGATGCAGTCGTCGGCCACCTCTTCCACCGACCCCGGCAGGTTCCCCGGGTCGGAGAGCCCGCGTGCCTGGAGTCCGTAGAGGGGGATGTCGGCGTCGATGTGCGGCAGAAGGCTCGCGTAGTTCCAGCACATCCCGCCGCCCGAGTGCAGACAGAACAGCGGGGCCTGGTCGCCCTTGGTGCGCAGCGGCAGGAGTACCTCGAACGCGGTGGACTGGTTTGCGCCGCCCTCGCCGGCCCCGGCGTCGGCGTCCTCGTCCAGGCGCCGGGCGAGTTCGGCGACGGTCGGCGCCTCGAAGAGGGCACGCAGGGGCAGTTCGACGCCGAGGACCGCCTGGATCCGGCTGATCAGCCCGGTCGCCAGCAGGGAGTGCCCGCCGAGGTCGAAGAAGCCGTCGTCCACGCTCACCCCGGGCAGGCCCAGCACTTCGGCGTAGAGGGTGCACAGCACCTCTTCCCTCGGGGTGCGCGGCGGGCGTCCGGTCCGGCCGCCGTAGTCAGGGGCGGGCAGCGCCTTGCGGTCGACCTTGCCGTTGGGGCTGAGCGGCAGTTCGGGCAGGGCCGTCACCGCCGAGGGGACCATGTAGGCGGGGAGCCGCTCGCGCAGGGCCTCGCGCACGGCGGTCGCGGAGAAGGCGTCCGGGTCCTGTGCCACCACGTACGCCACCAGCCGCGGGTCCGTCCCGCCGTGCCGGTGGACGGCCACGAAGGCCTGGGCGAGGCCGGGCAGGCGCAGCAACTCGGCCTGGATCTCGCCGGGTTCCACCCTGAAGCCGCGGATCTTCACCTGGTCGTCGGCCCGGCCGAGGTATTCCAGCTGGCCGTCGGCGTTCCACCGCACCACGTCACCCGTGCGGTACATCCGCTCCCCCGGGCCGCCCAGCGGGTTGGCCACGAACCGTTCCGCGGTGAGCCCCGGGCGGCCCAGGTAGCCGCGGGCCAGGCCCGCCCCCGCCACGTACAACTCGCCCACGACGCCCTGGGGCACCACCTGAAGACCGCCGTCCAGGACGTAGCCGGACAGTCCGAACAGTGGCCGTCCCATGGGTACGACCCCGCTTTCGAGGCCGGTCAGGGGCGTGCTCATGGCCGCGCCGACGGTGGACTCGGTGGGACCGTACGCGTTGATCATGCGGCGGCCGGGGGCCCAGCGTTCGGTCAGGTCGGGCGAGCAGGCCTCGCCGGCCACCAGGAGCACCGCGAGGTCGGGGAAGGGCACGCCGGGCCCTCGTGCGTCGAGGGTCGCGAGCACCGAGGGCGGCAGCGTCACATGGGTCACCCGCCGCCCACTGAGCGTCTCCGCCAACGCGTCGCCGGCCAGCGCGTCGGTGGAGACCGAGACGAGGGCAGCGCCCGAGGCGAAGGCCATCACCAGTTCCCACACCGACACGTCGAAGCTGGGCGAGGCGAATTGCAGGACCCGGCTGTCCGGAGTGAGCGCGAACGCGTCCAGCTGCGCACGCGCGAGGTTGGCGAACCCGGCGTGGGTGACCTCGACGCCCTTGGGCCGGCCGGTGGACCCGGAGGTGTAGATGACGTACGCGGTGTGCGCGGGATGGACCGGCACACCCGGGTCGGTGTCGGGGAGTGTCTCCTGGTCCGCCCGCGCCGTCCAGCCGTCGTCGAGAACGAGGGCGGGGGCGGCGTCGGCGAGCATGTACGCGATCCGCTCGGCCGGATAGTCCGGGTCGACCGGAACGTAGGCGGCGCCCGTCTTCAGTACCCCCAGGATGGTGGTGACCAGCTCAGGGCCGCGCCGCATCCGCAGTGCCACCCGCTGTCCGGGGCCGACCCCGAGACCCAGCAGGTGGTGCGCGACGCGGTTGGAGCGCCGGTCGAGTTCGGAGTACGACAGTTCGCTGTACGACGCGTCGTCCCGGCCCGAGATCGTCGCCACGGCGTCCGGTGCCCGCCCGGTCGCCGCCCGGAAGAGGTCCGGCAGGGTGATTGGGGGCAGGTCGGCACGGTCGGCCCCGGACCATTCGAGGAGCGTCCCGCGCTCGTGCGGTGCGAGGATCTCCAGTGACCTGACCGGCAGACCGGGGTCGCCGATCGCCGAGTCCAGCAGTCGCGCCCAGCGCGCGGTGAACCCGTCGATGGTCGCCGCGTCGTACAGGTCGGTGGCGTATTCGACGAGTCCGGTGAGGCCCGCCGGCTCGCCCGCTTCGTCGAAGGTCTCGGTGACGCTGACGAAGACGTCGAACTTGGCCGAGCCCGCGCCCGCCTTCTCGGCCCCCACCGTCAGCCCCGGCAGGTCGAAGCGCGCGCCGTCGTCGTTCTGGAGGACCAGCACCACCTGGAACAGCGGATGGTGGGCGGTGGAGCGCTGCGGGTTGACCTTCTCCACCAAGTACTCGAACGGCAGGTCCTGGTGCGTGTACGCGGCCAGGCAGGTCTCGCGCACCCGGGCGAGGAGTTCGGCGAAGGTCGGGTCCCCGGATGTGTCGGTGCGCAGCACCAGCGTGCTGACGAAGAACCCGACGAGGTCGTCCAGGTTCTCGTCGCCGCGCCCGGCTATGGGCGAGCCCACGGGAATGTCGTCGCCCGCGCCGAGCCTCGACAACAGCGCCGCGAGGCCCGCCTGAAGGACCATGAACAGCGTCGAGTCCGCCGAGCGGGCCACCGCGCGCAGCCCGGCGTGGGTCTCGGCGCCGATCCGGAACTGTGTGACGTCGCCACGGTACGAGGGAAGCGCGGGACGCGGCCGGTCCGGCGGCAGCGTGGCCTGCTCCGGCAGCCCGGCCAGCTGGCCGGTCCAGTAGGCGGCCTGTCGTACGAAGAGGCTGTCCGGATCCGAGTCGTCCCCGAGCAGGTCGTGCTGCCAGAGGGTGAAGTCCGCGTACTGGAGGGGCAGCGGAGCCCACTCGGGCCGTGCGCCGTCCCGGCGCGCGGTGTAGGCGGCGACCAGGTCACGCGTCAGCGGGCCCATGGACCAGCCGTCGGCGGCGATGTGGTGGATGACCACGACCAGTACGGACGTGTCGGGGCCCGTGACCAGCAGCCCGGCCCGGAACGGGATCTCCCGGTCCAGCTCGAACCCGTGCCGCACCATCCGGGCCACCCGTTCGGGCACCTGCTCCTCGCCGATCTCCGCCACCTCGACGTCGATCCGTGTCCGTGCCGGGTCGAGCACCCGCTGGTGGGGTTGTCCGTCGGTGTCGGGGAAGACCGTGCGCAGCGGCTCGTGGCGCGCCACCACGTCGTTGAGCGCGGCCTGCAAAGCACCCACATCCAACTTCCCCGACAGCCGCAGAACCAGCGGCATGTTGTACGTCGCCGACGCACCCTCGAACTTGTACAGGAACCACAACCGCCGCTGAGCAAACGACAACGGCAACTCCTCCGGCCGCTCACGCCGCACCAACACCGGACGCGAACCCCCACCCGACAACCGACCCGCAAGCCCCGCCACCGTCGGAGCATCGAACAACGCCCGCAACGGCAACTCCACCCCCAACACCGCACGCACCCGACTCACCAACCGCGTCGCCAACAACGAATGACCACCCAGATCGAAGAAGTCGTCGTCGACGCCCACCACCGGCACACCCAGAACCCCGGCGAACAGCTCGCACAGCACCTCTTCGGTCTGGGTGCGCGGCGCACGCGACGCTCCGGCCCCGCCGTACTCCGGCGCCGGCAGCGCGCTCCGGTCGATCTTCCCGCTCACGGTCAGCGGGAACTCGTCCAGCGCGACGATGGCCGACGGCACCATGTATCGGGGCAGCTGCCGGCTCAGCGACTCGCGCAGAGCGCCGAGGGGGCGGCCGAGACGGTCCTCGGGGACGATGTAGGCGACGAGGCGGGTGTCGTCGTTGTGGGGGCGGGCGACGACCAGGGCTTGGGAGACGCCGGGTTCGGCCTCCAAGGCGGCCTGGATCTCGCCGGGTTCGACGCGGAAGCCACGGATCTTCACCTGATCGTCGGCCCGGCCCAGGTACGCCAGCTGCCCGTCGGCGTTCCAGCGCACCACATCCCCCGTGCGGTACATCCGCTCGCCAGGCCCACCGAAGGGGCTGGCCACAAAGCGTTCGGCGGTCAGCGCCGGACGGCCCGCGTAGCCGCGCGCCAGGCCCGCACCGGATACGTACAGCTCTCCTGGGACACCCCTGGGCGCGAGACCGAGGTGCTCGTCCAGCACGAACAGGCCCGCACCCGGCACGGGCCGCCCGATCGGGACGCCTCCGTCAGTGGTCAGCGGGTCACTGATCGCCGCAGCCACGGTGATCTCCGTCGGACCGTACGCGTTGACCACCCTGCGACCGGGTGCCCAGCGCGACACCAGCTCCGGCGGGCACGCCTCCGCACCCACACCCAAAGCCACCAAGTCACCCAGGCGCTCCCACGCACCCTCGGGCAGCGTCGCCACCACCGACGGCGGCAGGAAGGCATGCGTCACCCCACCCCGCGCGAGAGCGGCTTCCAGTTCCTCGCCCGCCAGACCCGAACGCTCGGGCAGGACTAGTGCCGCACCGGAACCCCATGCCAGGACCAGTTCCAGCACCGATGCGTCGAAACTCAGCGACGCCGTACGCAGCACCCGGCCCCCGGCACCGGCGTTCATCCGCTCCACCAGACCTGCCGCGAAGCCTGCGACGCCCGCGTGCGTGACCTCCACGCCCTTGGGACGGCCCGTCGAACCAGAGGTGTAGATGACATACGCCGGATGCGCGAGCAGCAACGGCGCCACCCGCTCAGCGTCCGTGATCTCCTCACCCGACAACGCCGCGGTGTCGGCCTCCTCCAGCAGCACGACCTGCGCCGACAGGC
>NZ_JBVICF010000016.1:0-204830 GCF_055572995.1 Streptomyces sp. NPDC030245
ACTCTTTCGTGTCCGATTTCCTCGGTGCCTTTCCGGTTCCCGCTCCGGCCTTTCGGCTTTCGCGTTTCCCTTTCCGGCGGTTCCGACTTTATCAGAGATTCTGAGTCGGTTTTCCCGGCCCCGTTCGGGTGGTCCCAGGCACCTGAGTGCTCCGGGTTCCCTCGCAGGCGGAGCCGTAAACCTAACGGAGCGGGGCGCCCCGATGCAAATCGAGGTGCCCCGCTCCGGAGAAGGCGCGGTCAGGAGGGTCAGACCTCCACGACCACCGGCAGGATCATCGGGCGCCGGCGGTAGTTGTCCGAGACCCACTTGCCCAGCGTGCGGCGGATGAGCTGCTGCAACTGGTGGGGCTCGACGACGCCGTCCTGGGCCGACTTCTCCAGGACTTCCTGGACCTTCGGGACGACGCTGCTGAACACCGAGTCGTCGATGCCGGAGCCGCGCGCCTGGATGTGCGGGCCGCCGGTGATCTTCCCGGTGCTGGAGTCCACCACCACGAAGACCGAGATGATGCCCTCGTCGCCGAGGATCTTGCGGTCCTTCAGCGCGGGCTCGCCGACATCGCCCACGGAGAGGCCGTCCACGTAGACGTAACCCGCCTGGACCTTGCCGACGATCTTCGCCTTGCCCTCGACCAGGTCGACGACGACGCCGTCCTCGGCGATCACGATGCGGTCGTGCGGGACGCCGGTGAGGGCGCCCAGCTCGGCGTTGGCGCGCAGGTGGCGCCATTCGCCGTGGACGGGCATCAGGTTCTTGGGCTTGCAGATGTTGTAGAAGTACAGGAGCTCGCCGGCCGAGGCGTGGCCGGAGACGTGCACCTTGGCGTTGCCCTTGTGGACGACGTTCGCTCCCCAGCGGGTCAGGCCGTTGATCACGCGGTAGACCGCGTTCTCGTTGCCGGGGATGAGGGACGACGCCAGGATCACCGTGTCGCCCTGGACGATGCGGATCTGGTGGTCGCGGTTGGCCATGCGGGAGAGCGCGGCCATGGGCTCGCCCTGCGAACCCGTGCAGACCAGGACGACCTCGCTGTCCGGCAGGTCGTCGAGCGTCTTGACGTCGACGACGAGGCCCGGCGGCACCCGGAGGTAGCCGAGGTCGCGGGCGATGCCCATGTTGCGGACCATCGAGCGGCCGACGAAGGCGACCCTGCGGCCGTACTCGTGCGCGGCGTCCAGGATCTGCTGGATGCGGTGCACGTGGCTGGCGAAGCTCGCGACGATGATGCGCTTCTGGGCGCCGGCGAAGACACCGCGGATCACGTTCGAGATGTCGCGCTCGGGCGGGACGAAGCCCGGGACCTCGGCGTTCGTCGAGTCGGAGAGGAGAAGGTCGATGCCTTCCTCGCTCAGCCGCGCGAACGCATGCAGGTCGGTGAGGCGGCCGTCCATCGGCAGCTGGTCCATCTTGAAGTCACCGGTGGCGACGACCATGCCCGCGGGGGTGCGGATGGCGACGGCCAGGGCGTCCGGGATGGAGTGGTTGACCGCGACGAACTCGCAGTCGAACGGGCCGAGGTGCTCGCGGTCGCCCTCGACGACCTCCAGCGTGTACGGCCGGATGCGGTGCTCCTGGAGCTTCGCCTCGATCAGCGCGAGGGTCAGCTTGGAGCCGATCAGCGGGATGTCCGGCTTCTCGCGCAGGAGGTAGGGGACACCGCCGATGTGGTCCTCGTGGCCGTGCGTGAGCACGATGCCCTCGATGTCGTCGAGGCGGTCCCTGATGGACGAGAAGTCCGGCAGGATCAAGTCGATTCCGGGCTGCTCCTCCTCGGGGAAGAGCACTCCGCAGTCGACGATCAGCAGGCGACCGTTGTACTCGAAGACGGTCATGTTGCGGCCGATCTCACCGAGGCCGCCGAGCGGGGTGACCCGCAGGCCGCCCTTCGGGAGCTTCGGCGGGGCGCCGAGTTCAGGATGCGGATGACTCAAAAGACTCTCCTCACCACGCGCGCCACGTACCTCCGGGGCACGTGGCGCGTATGACGTTCGTGCATTAGCAGTTGTTGTGTGGGGTGCGGGCGGCCATCGGCTGCTGCCGCGCGCCCGCGTGTTCCGCGTATTCAGTTGTGAAGTCTGTGGTTACAGCTGTACCCCGCCGGCGGCGAGATCGATCTTGAGCTGGGCCGTCTCGTCGGGTGACAGCTCCACCAGCGGGAGGCGGAGCGGCCCGGCGGGGCGGCCCTGGAGGGCGAGCGCCGCCTTGGTCGTGATCACGCCCTGCGTGCGGAACATGCCGGTGAAGACCGGGAGCAGCTTCTGGTGGATCTCCGTGGCCTTCTGTACATCGCCCGTGAGGTGCGCCTCCAGCATGGCGCGCAGCTCGGGGGTGACGACGTGGCCGACGACCGAGACGAAGCCGCACGCGCCGACGGACAGCAGCGGCAGGTTCAGCATGTCGTCGCCGGAGTACCAGGCGAGGTCGGAGCGGGCGATGGCCCAGCTGGCGCGGCCGAGGTCGCCCTTGGCGTCCTTGTTGGCGACGATGCGGGGGTGCTCGGCGAGGCGGACCATCGTCTCGGTGTTGATCGGTACGCCGCTGCGGCCCGGGATGTCGTAGAGCATGACCGGCAGCTCCGTGCTGTCGGCGATGGCCGTGAAGTGCCGGAACAGGCCCTCCTGGGGGGGCTTGTTGTAGTACGGCGTGACGGTCAGGAGGCCGTGGGCGCCCGCCTGCTCGGCGGCGCGGGCCAGCTCGATGCTGTGGCGGGTGTCGTTCGTGCCGACGCCGGCGACGATGTGGGCGCGGTCTCCGACGGCGTCCAGTACGGCTCGTACGAGATCGTTTTTCTCCGCGTCACTGACGGTCGGGGACTCACCGGTGGTGCCGTTGATGACGAGGCCGTCGTTGCCTGCGTCCACCAGATGAGTGGCGAGCTGCTGCGCGCCGTCGAGGTCGAGTGCGCCATCCGCCGTGAACGGCGTGACCATGGCGGTGAGGACCCTCCCGAAGGGGGTCTGCGGAGTGGAGGTCGGAGCCATGGGTAACACGCTACTCGCTGCTCAGCGCGGGGTCGCCCCTCGGGGGATGTGTGCGGACCTGACAAGTGTGGAGCCCGGCACTGCCTGCTCGGGGGTTCAAGCAGTGCCGGGTCCGTTTGATCAGGCTAGATGAACTTCACGAAGTGCCGCAATACGGACACTTCGCTCGGTCCACCCGCACATCAGTGCCTCGGCCGCTCCCGGGGCGGCCCCGACAATCGGCCGTTCGGTGACTCGCCCGCACATTCGTCGACTAATTTGCCGAAACAGGGCACCTTTTGGGCGTTTCACGCGTCTGTCTATACAACAGAGTCCACAGAGCTCCGTTCGAGACCCGTGAGGAGAAGCGCGCCCCATGTTCCGTCGGCGAGAGCCCGTTCCGTTCGCCTTCATCGCCGAAGCCGACAAGTTCCGCAGTAACGTCACTCCCCCGCCCCGTGAGCGCGCGTCGGCCAGCCAGATCGTGGGCCGCACGCTCATCGGCCTGACCGTGGTGGCCGGTCTCGTGGGCTCCCTGCTCTTCGGGATGCCCGCCATGTCGGCCGACCAGTCACCGGCGCAGACGCAGCAGTCCGAAGCCTCCGAGGGCCGCTGACCGGTGTCGCCGTCGTCCGGACTGACTCGTCCGGACGCCCAAGGGTGGTAGCGGGGGGCACGGCTCGATAGCCTCACCGGGCACAGCCCATGTGTGGATCGAGTGAGGATCAGCCCGTGCCCCTGCCCTTCCTGACCGCGGACCGCACTTTCGACGTGGCGGACGACGCCGCACTGCCCTTCGAGGACCGCGATCACTGGCGCCGGCCCTACCGGCCCGGCCCCTGGCGGGTGGGTACCGCGGCGCTCCTGCTGCTGCTCGCCTCGTTCGTCCTCTTCGCCGCCGTGATCATCGCGTTCGCGGACTCCCTCGCGGGCGCCGCGATCTGCGCCGCGCTCGCCGCCCTCGTCATCGTGGGTTCCCTGCGGCTGCTGCGCATGGGCATCTGGGTGAGCGCCCACGGACTGCGCAAGGTCGGTTTCCTGACGACGCAGACGCTCCCCTGGGGCCGGATCTCCTCGGTGCGCACCTCACAGCAGCCGGTGCGCTGGCTGGGACTGCCCCGCACGGTCCAGGGGCAGGCGCTCGTCCTCGTACGGAGTGATCAGCAGGCCGCCGAGGCGCGGCAGCTGCTCCTGACCGACCGGAACGCCGACTTCCTGGCGCGCCACGAGGCGTTCAACCGTGCGGCCGACTCCATCGAGCTGTGGGCCGACGAGTACCGGCCCGTCACCGAGTACAGCCCCACGGCCTAGTCAGCGCCCGGCCACCGTCCGGCTCAGACGTCCACCGGCTTGCCCGCGTGCAGGGCGATGGCCCGCTGCATGGCCTTCCGCGCGCGGGGGGTGTCCCTGGCGTCGTGGTAGGCGACGGCCAGCCGGAACCAGCAGCGCCAGTCGTCCGGTGAGTCCTCGGTCTCCGCCTTGCGGCGGGCGAAGACCTCGTCGGCCGAGTCGCGGTCGATGCGGCCGCCCGGCGTGCGCTTCAACTCGTCGACGGGCAGGCCGCCTTCGGCCTCCAGCTCGGCGGCGAGGCGGTTGGCGCGCTGGACGAACTGGGTGTTCTTCCAGAGGAACCAGACGCCGATGACCGGCAGGATCAGCACCGCTACACCGAAGGTGACGGTGAGCGCCGTGCCGTGCTTTATCAGGAGCACGCCGCGGCTGCCGACCAGGACGAAGTAGACGACCAGGACGGCAGCCGTGACGGCGTATGTGATCTTCGCGCGCATGGCCCTGCTCAGCCGAGGTCCAGGAAGTGTTCCAGGCCGAACGTCAGCCCCGGGGTGCTGACCACGCGGCGCGCGCCGAGCAGGATGCCCGGCATGAAGCTGCTGTGGTGCAGCGAGTCGTGGCGCACCGTCAGCGTCTCGCCCTCGCCGCCGAGCAGGACCTCCTGGTGGGCGAGGAGGCCGCGCAGGCGCACCGAGTGCACCGGCACGCCGTCCACGTCCGCGCCGCGGGCGCCGTCCAGGGCCGTCGTCGTGGCGTCGGGCTGCGGGGCACTGCCCGCCGCCCGACGGGCCTCGGCGATGAGCTGGGCGGTGCGCGTGGCGGTGCCGCTGGGGGCATCCGCCTTGTTCGGGTGGTGCAGCTCGACGACCTCGACGGACTCGAAGTACGGCGCCGCGATCTGCGCGAACTTCATCGTCAGGACGGCGCCGATGGAGAAGTTCGGGGCGATGAGCACGCCCGTCTCCGGGGAGTCGGCCAGCGAGGTCCGCAGCCGCGCGAGGCGCTCGTCGGTCCAGCCCGTGGTGCCGACGACGGCGTGGATGCCGTGTCGTACGCAGAAGTCGAGGTTCTCCATCACCGAGTCGGGGTGGGTCAGCTCGACCGCGACCTGGGCGCCCGCCTCGGTCAGCGAGTCCAGCGTGTCGCCCCGGCCGAGGGCGGCGACCAGCTCCATGTCGTCGGCGGCCTCGACGGCCTTGACCGCCTCGGAGCCGATGCGGCCCTTGGCGCCGATGACCGCCACGCGCAGCTTGCTCATGTCCTTCATTCCTTAAGTCGATCCCTTGCGGGGACTACGCGACCTACGCGACCGCTTCGTGGAGGCGGGCCGCCTGCTTGTCCTTGAGCGGGCCGATGGCCGACAGGGACGGGCGGTGGCCGAGCACGTCGCGGGCCACTTCCCGCACCTCGTCGGGGGTGACCGCGGAGATCCTGGCCAGCATGTCGTCGACCGACATGTGCTCGCCCCAGCAGAGCTCGCTCTTGCCGATACGGTTCATCAGGGCGCCGGTGTCCTCGAGACCGAGGACGGTGGAGCCCGCGAGCTGGCCGATCGCGCGGCTGATCTCGTCGTCCGTCAGTCCGTGCTCCGCGACCTGGTCGAGCTCGTCGCGGCAGATCTTCAGGACGTCGTGGACCTGGCTGGGGCGGCAGCCCGCGTACACCCCGAAGAGGCCGGTGTCGGCGAAGCCCGACGTGTACGAGTACACGCTGTAGGCCAGGCCGCGCTTCTCCCGGACCTCCTGGAAGAGGCGGGACGACATGCCGCCGCCCAGGGCGGTGTTCAGGACGCCGAGGGCCCAGCGGCGCTCGTCGGTGCGGGCCAGGCCCGGCATGCCGAGGATGACGTGGGCCTGCTCGGTCTTGCGGTTGATGACCTCGACGCGGCCCGCGGTGCGCAGGGCGCGGGAGCCCCTGCGGGGGCCCATCGGCAGCGCGTCGGTGCGCTGGAGCGCGCCGGCCTTCTCGAAGGCGGCACGGACCTGGCGTACAACCTTGTTGTGATCCACGTTGCCCGCGGCGGCGACCACCAGGTGCGTGGGGTCGTAGTGCTTCTTGTAGAAGCGGCGGATGCGGTCCGCGGTGAGGGCGTTGATCGTGTCCTCGGTGCCGAGGACCGGGCGGCCGAGGGGGGTGTCGCCGAGCATCGTGTGCGCGAACAGGTCGTGCACGCAGTCGCCCGGGTCGTCCTCGGTCATCGCGATCTCTTCGAGGATGACGCCGCGCTCGGCGTCGACGTCCTCCTGGCGGATGAGGGAGCCCGTCAGCATGTCGCAGACGACGTCGATGGCGAGGGGGAGGTCGGTGTCGAGCACGCGCGCGTAGTAGCACGTGTACTCCTTCGCCGTGAAGGCGTTCATCTCGCCGCCGACCGCGTCGAGCGCGGCCGAGATGTCGAGGGCGCTGCGCTTCTTGGTGCCCTTGAAGAGGAGGTGCTCCAGATAGTGCGTGGCGCCGTTCAGCGACGGGGTCTCGTCGCGTGAGCCGACGTTGGCCCAGATTCCGAAGGTGGCCGAGCGCACGGAGGGCAGGGTCTCCGTGACGACGCGCAGGCCGCCGGGGAGGGTCGTCCTGCGGACGGTGCCGATGCCGTGCTCGCCCTTGATGAGGGTTTGGGTACGGGCGACGGCCCGCCCCTCCGAAGAGGGGCGGGCCGTCGTCGTGGTGCTACGCGACGTCACTTGTCGGTGTCGTCCTTCTGGTCTTCGCCCTCTTCGCCCTCGACGACGGGGATGAGGGAGAGCTTGCCGCGGGAGTCGATCTCGGCGATCTCGACCTGGACCTTCTGGCCCACACCGAGGACGTCCTCGACGTTCTCCACGCGCTTGCCGCCGGCGAGCTTGCGGATCTGCGAGATGTGCAGCAGACCGTCCTTGCCCGGGAGCAGGGAGACGAACGCGCCGAAGGTCGTCGTCTTCACGACGGTGCCCAGGTAGCGCTCGCCGACCTCCGGCATGGTCGGGTTGGCGATGCCGTTGATCGTGGCGCGGGCGGCCTCGGCGGCCGGGCCGTCGGCGGCACCGATGTAGATGGTGCCGTCGTCCTCGATCGTGATGTCGGCGCCGGTGTCCTCCTGGATCTGGTTGATCATCTTGCCCTTGGGGCCGATGACCTCACCGATCTTGTCCACCGGGATCTTGACGGTGATGATGCGCGGCGCGTTCGGCGACATCTCGTCCGGAACGTCGATGGCCTCGTTCATCACGTCGAGGATGTGCAGACGCGCGTCGCGGGCCTGCTTCAGCGCGGCGGCCAGGACCGAGGCTGGGATGCCGTCGAGCTTGGTGTCGAGCTGCAGCGCGGTCACGAACTGCTTCGTACCGGCGACCTTGAAGTCCATGTCGCCGAAGGCGTCCTCCGCACCGAGGATGTCGGTGAGGGCGACGTAGTGCGTCTGGCCGTCGATCTCCTCGGAGATCAGACCCATGGCGATGCCGGCGACGGCGGCCTTCAGCGGCACACCGGCGTTCAGCAGCGACATCGTGGAGGCGCAGACCGAGCCCATGGACGTCGAGCCGTTGGAACCGAGGGCCTCGGAGACCTGACGGATCGCGTACGGGAACTCCTCGCGCGTGGGGAGCACCGGCACGATCGCGCGCTCGGCGAGCGCGCCGTGGCCGATCTCGCGGCGCTTCGGCGAACCGACGCGGCCGGTCTCGCCGACCGAGTACGGCGGGAAGTTGTAGTTGTGCATGTAGCGCTTGCGCGTCACCGGGGAGAGGGTGTCGAGCTGCTGCTCCATGCGGAGCATGTTGAGAGTGGTGACGCCCAGGATCTGGGTCTCGCCACGCTCGAACAGCGCCGAGCCGTGCACGCGCGGGATGGCCTCGACCTCGGCGGCCAGCGTACGGATGTCCGTGAGGCCACGGCCGTCGATGCGGACCTTGTCCTTGATGATGCGCTCGCGGACCAGCTTCTTGGTCAGCGCGCGGTACGCACCGGAGATCTCCTTCTCGCGGCCCTCGAACTGCGGGAGCAGCTTCTCGGAGGCGATCTCCTTGACGCGGTCCAGCTCGGCCTCGCGCTCCTGCTTGCCGGCGATGGTGAGCGCCTGGGCGAGCTCGGTCTTGACCGCGGCGGTGAGGGCCTCGAGGACGTCGTCCTCGTAGTCCAGGAAGACCGGGAACTCGCCGGTGGGCTTGGCGGCCTTGGCGGCGAGGTCCGACTGGGCCTTGCAGAGGACCTTGATGAAGGGCTTCGCGGCCTCGAGACCGGCGGCGACGACCTCTTCGGTCGGGGCCTCGGCGCCGTCCTTGACGAGCTGGATGGTCTTCTCGGTGGCCTCGGCCTCGACCATCATGATCGCGACGTCGCCGTCCTCCAGGACGCGACCGGCGACGACCATGTCGAAGACGGCGTCCTCGAGCTCGGTGTGCGTCGGGAAGGCGACCCACTGGCCCTTGATGAGCGCCACGCGCGTGCCGCCGATCGGGCCCGAGAAGGGCAGGCCGGCCAGCTGCGTGGAGCAGGAGGCGGCGTTGATCGCGACGACGTCGTACAGGTGGTCGGGGTTGAGCGCCATGATCGTCTCGACGATCTGGATCTCGTTGCGCAGGCCCTTCTTGAAGGAAGGACGCAGCGGGCGGTCGATCAGGCGGCAGGTCAGGACCGCGTCCTCGGAGGGGCGGCCCTCACGACGGAAGAACGAACCGGGGATCTTGCCTGCGGCGTACTGCCGCTCCTCGACGTCCACCGTCAGGGGGAAGAAGTCGAGCTGGTCCTTGGGCCGCTTGGAAGCGGAGGTGGCCGACAGCACCATGGTGTCGTCGTCCAGGTACGCCACGGCGGAGCCGGCGGCCTGCTTGGCGAGGCGGCCCGTCTCGAAGCGGATGGTGCGGGTGCCGAACGTGCCGTTGTCGATGACGGCCTCGGCGTAGTGGGTCTCGTTCTCCACTGTTCTCCTACGTGTCTACGTTTCGTCTTCTCGCCTCTGGGCCCGTGTGGCCCAAAGGCGCCGTCCCATGCGTCCTCTTGCGGACAGGGACTGTGGAGAAGCGCGCCGTGGATGCGGGCCGGTCTTCGATCGAAGCACCCGGGATGCTCCCGGGGGCCACTACCGAGGACCGGCGGCGGCTGCGTGCGCCTCTCCCTCGTGGAATTTTCCGTTCTTGGCGCCCCGGGGCGATCCCCGCCCGCGGGACGTGCTTGTGTCACCAGACTACAAAGCGTCGGTGACACCGCGCATGTACAGCAAAGGGAGCGGCCCCCTTCGAGTGCTTCGAGTGGGAACCGCTCCCTTCACGGCGTCTTACTTGGCGCCCGCCGCACCGCGGCGGATGCCGAGGCGCTCGACCAGGGCGCGGAAGCGCTGGATGTCCTTCTTGGCCAGGTACTGCAGCAGGCGGCGACGCTGGCCGACCAGGATCAGCAGACCACGACGCGAGTGGTGGTCGTGCTTGTGGGTCTTGAGGTGCTCGGTCAGGTCCGAGATGCGGCGGGAGAGCAGCGCGACCTGAACCTCGGGGGAGCCGGTGTCGCCCTCCTTCTGGGCGAACTCGGTCATGATCTGCTTCTTCGTAGCGGCGTCGAGCGACACGCGTACTCCTCGTGATGTCTTCGAGTGCCTCCGAGTGCCCCTGGTCTACGTCTCAGGGGGGCTTACGGGACTCGGGAGGCCGGGATGGGCCGCCGGGCGCGGTCCCGGGTCCTTGGCGGATCCGGGGTCCGGGTCCTTGCAGGGCCGGGTTCGGATCCCTGGGGATTCGCGGGTGCGCAGACAGGCGGTTGTTTCACAGGGTACCAGTCGGCTGGTAGCGGTCGGTTTGTGGGGGCGTCGCGGGCCCGGGAACGCCCGGTCCGGCGCACCTCTGGTCAGCCGCTGCTCTCATATCCTCCCATCACCCACTGATGGGGACCGTCACCCTCGCCCCGCGTGACGCTGGTCGCGGCGATGAAGATGCGGCCGTGCTCGTATACGACGTCGGGCGGTGCCGGGCCGTCCATCGCGGGTGCCTCCGCCTCCCCGAAGAGCAGCAGGATGGACTCCTTCCCCGTGTCCGGGTCCAGGCTGACGGCCGCGGAGGGTGCGCTCGCCGCTTCCCGGTAGGCGAGCACCTTGTCGCCGCTCATGCGCAGCGGGAACATCGGGCGGCCGGGCCTGGCGTCGAATTTGCGTACGGTGTTCCCGGTCGCCAGGTCGAAGGAGACGATTTCGTTGGCCACCCGCCCGCGTGACATCTCCGGGGAGAAGTCGCGCGGCTTCGTCGCCATGAAGAGCTGCCGCTTGCCGACGACGACGCCGGTACAGCGCTCCACCTCGGCGCTGAAGGTCTCGTCGCAGCCGTGGACGTAACGGTCACCCTCCAGGCGGATCGTGCCGCGCTGTCTGCCCTTGTCGCCGCTGAGCACGATCAGGTTGGTGGACCCCAGGCCCCCGGCGGCGACGGCGATGACGGGCGGCGCCGAAGAGGCCAGGTGGACTCCATCGATCCCCTCGGCGACGGTGTACGTCCACAGGGCCTTGCCCGTACGCGGGGCGATCTTCTGAATCTTGAACTCGGGGTCCGCGGAGTCACCGCACTGGACGAGGGCGATCAGCCCCCGTCCCCCGGCGTACCCCAGGTCCGAGCAGTTCGAGGTGGCCGTGTCCGTCCAGAGCCGCTCGCCGCTGGTCATGTCGTACGCCACCGACGCCTGGCCCGAGACGGCGAGCACGGTCCCCCGCGTCATCGTCACGTTGACGCCCATCGCGAGGGCGCTGTCGCCGGGCAGTCTCTTGTCCCAGAGCTTCCTGCCCGTATCGATGTCGAACACCGCGATCCGGTCGCACGGGGCGGTGACGCCCTCGCCCTCCTCGCCGCCCTTCTCGAGCCGCTCCCCCGAAAAGGCGACGGCCGTTCTGCCGTCCACACTGACGTGGCGGGTCACCGCGCAGATGGGACCGGGGAGGTCGAGCTGCCAGACCTTCTCGGAGTCACCGATCCGAAAGCCCTTGACGACGTTCACGATGCCCTTCGCGACGATCTTCTCCGTCGCCCACGTGCCCTTCGCCGAGGCGGTCCGGCCCTCCTTGAGTGTCTTGTCCACGTACGCGGCGGCGGCACCGCCTTCGGGGGTCCTCGGGGGCGTCTCCACGGTTTCCCTGATGGCGTCGGGCGGCTGCGGCGCCGGGACCGTGCGCCGGCTCGACGCGTCGCCGTCCGTGCCCCAGAGGATCCAGCCGCCCGCGCACAGCGCGGCGGTCAGCGTGAGCAGCACGCCGATGACGAGCGCCGTACGGCGCTTCCTTCCCTCGGCGGCCCTCGGCACGGGCTCGGTGAAGGGGGACGGGGGCGGGCCGAAGCTCACGCTGGTGGAGCCTTTCTACGCGGCTACGAATGAGTCCGGGGCGCGGCGGGGCTCAGCTGGTCATGGCCCTGGCCTTCGCGTACACGTCGAAGACCGCGAGGGTCAGCGGCACCAGGGTCAGCAGGACGAAGGTCTCGGCGATCTCCAGGAACCGGCCCCAGAAGGGCGTCACACCGGTACGTGAGGCGACCAGGCCGACGCCGGTGACCAGGGCCGCCGCCACCGCGATCGCCGCGACGAGCCAGATGGTCCGCAGTTCGAGTGCCGCGCCGTCACCGGCCCGGTCGACGGGCAGTTCGAGGCAGACGCCGATGCCGAGCAGGACGAGCGCCACCAGTCCCGCGGCCAGCACGGCGGCGACCTGCGCGGTATAGCGGAAGAGGTGCGCCCGCATCAGCATCGCGATCCCCGTGGCCAGGGCCAGCACCTGCCCCCACGTGTCGCCGGAGAAGCCCAGTACCGCGGTGGCGCCGATCGTCACCAGCGCGCAACCGCCGACGAGCCCGATGAGGAGTTCCTGGCCGCGGCGGGCCTGGGCCGCGATGCGCTCGGCGTCGACGGGCTCCTGCGGGGCGGGGTCCGTCCCGTAGCCGCCACGCGTGCCGTGCGGTGGTTCGAAGCCGATGGGCAGGCGGGCGAACCGCATGGACAGGCCGGGCAGAAAGGCGAGCGCGCCCACAGCCACCGGCGCGCACAGGGCAGCGGTCTCGACGGGTTCCAGCCGCCAGAGCGCCGCGAGGAACGTGGCGAGCAGGCCCACGGCGGAGGCGAAGCCGAAGGCGACGAACGGGCTGTCGCCGCGCGGCGAGATCAGCGCGAGGAGCACGGCCGCCGTCAGGACGGCGGCACAGGCCAGCAGAAGCTGGAGCCTGCCCACGCCCTGCCCGTCCGCCACCGGGAGCAGGCCGGAGCCGGCCGCCGCCACGTTCGGCAGCGCGCCGAGGCCGAGAGCGACGGCCGAAGCCCCGTCGTCGTACACCCGCGCGCGGACAGCGGCGAGGGTGAGCAGCAGGACGCCCGCGACGGCGGCGAGGATGCCCGGCAGGCCGTGCATGTCGTGGTGTGGGGCGGCGGCCCAGGCCACGTAGGCGAGGAGGGCCGACAGCACGGTCCCGCCGACGAGCCCGGCGCCTCGCGTCAGGTCTGCGGTCCACAGCACGCGGTCCCGGGTCACCGCTGACGCGACGACCTCGGAGACGTCGTCGAAGACGGCGGGCGGCAGCGATTCGGAGAAGGGCCGCAGCGTGAGGAGTTCACCGTCGAGGATGCGCTGGGCGGCGAAGGTGCGGGCGCTGTCGAGGACGGCGCCGTCGCGCCGTACGAGGTGGTAGCCGACCGGTGCGCCCTCGGCCGGGCTCTGCCGGGAGAGCCGCAGGATCTCGGGGTAGAGGTCGGCGACGGGGACGTCGTCGGGCAGCGCCACGTCGATGCGGCTGTCGGGCGCGACGATGGTGACCCGACAGAACCCGAAGGCGGTGCCGGTGCCACTCCCGGTGCCGGCCCCGGACGCGTGTCCGGAGGCGCTCCCTGGAGAGCTCCCGCTGCCCTGTCGCCCGAGTCCGCCGGCCGTCGTGGAGGCGGTCGTGCTCACCTGATGCTCCCCCTCTGATGCTGATCAGCTGTCGCCGTCACCGCCCGTTGCGGTCGGCTCCTGGGCCTGGGTTGCCCGGGCCCGGATCAACTGCCACTCGCATGCGCATCCGGCACCCTATCCCCGAGTGGTGACTACGGGTGTCAGTAGGATCACACGGCGATCGCCTCGCCCGGTCACCGGGCGGCGGACGGAACGCCCCGCCCCTACAAGGGAATTGGTGCTCAGTGAGCCACATCGTCGTGAAGCGCCCGCCTCGAACGCTGCCCCCGGCAGTCCCCGGCGACGAGGTCCTGCTGCAGCCCCCGCCCGCCCTGCCACGCGGGCAGCAGGAGGGCGCGTTGATGCAACTGCTCCCCATGCTCGGCATGGGCGGCTCCGTGGTGTTCTTCTTCATGCCGAGCGCCCACCCGTTCATGAAGGTCATGGGCATGGTGATGGTGGCGTCGACGGTGGCCATGTCCGTGGCCATGCTGATCCGCTACCGCCGCGGCAACCAGGGGCAGTTGGCCGACCTGCGGCGCGACTACCTCGGCTATTTGAAGCGGACCCGGCGCGCCGCCGTCGACACGGCGCGGGCCCAGCGCGACGCGCAGTACTACCTCCACCCCTCCCCCGATCAGCTGTGGGCCCTGGTCGCCGAGGGCAGCCGGGTCTGGGAACGCCGCCCGGGCGACGCGGACTTCGGTCAGGTGCGTATCGGCCTGGGGCCGCAGTCGCTCGCCACTCCCCTCGTGCCGCCGGAGACGGGACCGGTGGATGAATTGGAGCCCCTCACCGCGGGCGCGATGCAGCGTTTCCTCGCCGCGCACAGCACTCTGGAAGACCTGCCCATGGCCGTCTCGCTGCGCGCCTTCTACCACGTCACGGTCAGCGGGGACCCGGAGACGGCGCGGGGCACGGCGCGGGCGCTCACCGCGTCCCTCACCTCGCTGCACTCCCCCCAGGACCTGGTGATCGCCGTCGGGGCGGGCACGGCTGCCGCGCCGTCCTGGGAGTGGACCAAGTGGCTTCCGCACTCCCAGACGCCGGGGGCGGCGGACGGAGCGGGCACCCGCCGGCTCATCACCAGCGATCCGATGGAACTGGAAGCGATGCTCGCCGACCGGCTCCATGGGCGGCCTCGGTTTCACCCGGAGGGCTCTCCGCTGCCGGACGAGCCGCACGTCGTCGTCATACTCGATGGCCTGTCTCCGGCTCCGACGGCGGCGCTCGCGTCACCCGAAGGGCTTCAGGGGGTGACGGTCGTGGAGGTCGTGCCGGGTGAACTGACGCATGGGCGCGGTGGTCTGTCACTCGCGGTGCGTCCGGGAGCGTTGCGCATCGAGTCGGACCACGGCCTGGTGTACGAAGGCGCGCCGGATGTCCTTTCGTACGAGGCGGCCGAGGCGCTCGCCCGGCAGCTCGCGCCGCTGCGCGTCCCGTCCGGTGGCGACGACGACGAACCGCTGCTGGCCAACCTGGAGTTCACGGACCTGCTCAACCTCGGTGACGCCGACTCGGTCGACACGAGGCGGACGTGGCGTGCCCGCTCGCTCGCGGAACGGCTGCGCGTGCCCATCGGCGTCGGCGAGGACGGCCGTCCCGTGATGCTGGACCTCAAAGAGGCGGCGCAGGAAGGCATGGGCCCGCACGGGCTGTGCGTAGGAGCCACCGGTTCCGGCAAGTCGGAGCTGCTGCGCACGCTGGTGCTCGGCCTCGCCGTGACGCACTCCTCGCAGAGCCTGAACTTCGTCCTCGCGGACTTCAAGGGCGGTGCGACCTTCGCGGGCATGGCGCAGCTGCCGCACGTCGCCGCCGTCATCACCAACCTGGCGGACGACCTCACCCTCGTCGACCGCATGGGCGACTCGATCCGCGGTGAGCTCAACCGCCGCCAGGAACTCCTGCGGGACGCGGGCAACCACGCGAACATCCACGACTACGAGAAGGCACGTGCGGCGGGTGCCGCGCTCCAGCCGATCCCGTCCCTGGTCCTGGTCATCGACGAGTTCAGCGAGCTGCTCACCGCCAAGCCCGATTTCATCGACATGTTCGTGCAGATCGGCCGCATCGGCCGGTCACTCGGTGTGCATCTGCTGCTGGCCTCGCAGCGCTTGGAGGAGGGCCGGCTGCGGGGCCTGGAGACGTACCTCTCGTACCGCATCGGACTGCGCACCTTTTCCGCCGCCGAGTCACGCGCCGCTCTCGGGGTGCCGGACGCGTACCACCTGCCGAACGTCCCCGGTTCCGGCTACCTGAAGTTCGGCACCGACGAAATGGTGCGCTTCAAGGCGGCGTACGTCTCCGGTGTGTACCGGTCGGGGTCGGAACAGGCCGTAGCCACGAGCGGTCCGCGGCCCGTGGACCGGCGTCCGGTGCTGTTCACCGCGGCCGAGGTGCCGGTGCACCACGCGGCGGCGCCGGTGCCCGAGCCGCGTACCGCCACGGGGCCGGACGCGGACGACACGGACGACGCGCTCGCCGACACCGTCCTCGACGTGATCGTGCGCCGCCTGGAGGCGCAGGGTCCGGCCGCGCACCAGGTGTGGCTGCCGCCGCTGGAGAGCCCGCCGTCCCTGGACACGCTGCTCGCGGGGCTCACCGCGGTGGAAGGGCGCGGCCTCGCCCAGCCGGGTTACGAAGGGGCGGGACGTCTCGTCGTACCGCTGGGCCTGGTCGACAAGCCGTACGAACAGCGTCGCGACCCCCTGTGGTGCGACTTCTCCGGGGCGGCCGGTCACATGCAGATCGTCGGTGGACCCCAGTCGGGGAAGTCCACCCTGGTGCGCTCGCTGATCGCGTCCTTCGCCCTCACCCACACCCCGTACGAGGTCCAGTTGTACGGCCTCGATTTCGGCGGCGGCGGAATGGCGTCCGTCGCGTCGCTCCCCCACGTGGGCGGCGTCGCCTCGCGCCTCGACCCCGAGCGGGTCCGCCGAACGGTGGCCGAGGTGTACGGCGTGCTGTCCCGGCGCGAGGAGTACTTCCGCACGGCGGGCATCGCGTCCATCGCCGACTTCCGGGCGCGCCGGGCCCGAGGTGAGATCTCGGTGGCCGACCAGCCCTGGGGCGACGTCTTCCTGATCATCGACGGGTGGGGCAACTTCCGGTCGGAGTACGAGGGTCTGGAGCCGGCCGTCCTCGACATGGCGGCGCGCGGCCTCGGCTACGGCATCCATCTGATCCTCACCGCGTCACGGTCCATGGAGGTCCGCGCGAACCTCAAGGATCACCTCATGAACCGTCTCGAACTGCGACTCGGCGACACGATGGACTCCGAGTTCGACCGGAAGGTCGCCGCCAACGTGCCCGCCGGAGTGCCCGGTCGCGGCCAGACCCCGCAGAAGCAGCACTTCATGACGGCTGTCCCCCGGATGGACGGACTGTGCTCGGACACGGATCTCGCCGAGGCCACGGCGGCCCTGGCCACCGAGGTCGCCCGCCACTGGACGGCTCCGGGCGCTCCCGCGGTCCGGCTGCTGCCGCGGGAACTGCCGGCCGGTGAGCTGCCCCCGGGCAACGTCTTCCCGGACCGCGGTGTCTCCTTCGCCCTCGACGAGAACAACCTCGAACCGGTCTTCGTGGACTTCGACCAGGACCCGTTCTTCCTCGTCTTCGGAGAGAGCGAGTCCGGCAAGTCCAATCTCCTGCGGCTCCTCATCAAGCGGCTGACGGAGCGCTACAGCGGCGATGTCTGCAAGCTCTTCGTGGTCGACAACCGCCGCTCCCTCCTCGACGCCACCCCGGCCTCCCACCTTGCCGAGTACATCCCGATGTCCAACGCCATGGACCACCACATGGCGGCGCTCGCCGACCTGATCCAGCGGCGCACCCCGCCGGCGGACGTCACCGCGCGCCAGCTCCGCGACCGCAGCTGGTGGCAGGGCCCGACGGTGTACGTGATCGTCGACGACTACGACCTGGTCTCCACGTCCAGCGGCAACCCGTTGGGCGGCCTCACCGAACTGCTTCCGTTCGCCCGTGACGTGGGCGTGCGTTTCATCATCGCCCGGTCGACGGCGGGCGCGGGCCGGGCGTCGTACGAACCGTTCATGCAGCGGATGAAGGAGCTGGGGGCGCAGGGGGTGGTCCTGGCGGGCGACCCCGACGAGGGCGACATCCTGGGCGGCGTACGGCCCCGGCCCATGCCGGTCGGCCGGGGAATCTTCGTGTCGCGGAAGCGGGGGAAGCCGATGGTGCAGACGGGGCTGATGGCCGGGGAATTCTGAGGGGTGCCGTTCACGCAACCTCTGAACACCGGCAGAGCCCGCAAGTAGGGTGGCCACACAGCTTTTTCGTACGTTGTGAAGGGACCCTCCGCCATGACCGACGCACCCGACACCGAGGCGCAGGACAAGGCGCGCAAGGAGCGCGAGAAGGAGGAGCTCTACGCCCTCGACATCTCCGGCGTCGAGTGGCACAGCGCCCCTGGCACCGAGGAACACGAGGAGCGCGTGGAGATCGCGTATCTCCCCGAGGGTGCCGTGGCCATGCGGTCGTCGCTGGAACCGGAGACGGTGCTGCGGTACACGGAGGCGGAGTGGCGGGCGTTCGTCCTGGGGGCGCGGGACGGGGAGTTCGACCTGGAGCCTTCTGTGCGCAATGGCGGAGTCGCGGCGGCCGAGTAACGCCTGTCCGGCTCCACGCCGACCCTATGGAGAAGGGGTGGACGCCTCCCGCGCGCGTCCACCCCGCTTCGCTGTCCGGGCGGTTACTGGAATGGCTACTGGAAGTAGCTGGCACCCTTCAGGTCGCCGCCCCGGTAGTCACCGCCGGCCTGGCCGACCTTCTGGCCGATGTCGACGAGCGCCCGGTGGATGGCCTCGACGTGCTTGTCCCATTCCTTCTGCTTCGCGACGTACGCCGTGTGGGCTTCGCCCTCCCAGCCCTCGGCCACCTTGGCGACGGCCCGCTTGATGTCCGCGAGGTCCGCCTCCAGCTGCTTGGCCTGAATGCCCAGTTCAGTGGTGATGGCGTCGAGGCCGCCGTATTTGACCGCGAGTTCATCCAGGTGCACGTTTGCCATTTCTGCCCCGTCTCTCAGTAGCTGTTGATCGCGGAGTGCTGCGCGCCGTACTGGACATCGATGCTGTCCATCGTCGACCGGACCTGGTCCTCCAGCCCGTCAGTGAGCTTCTCGTTGCCACTGATGCCTTCCAGGAAGTCGACCAGGATGTTGCCGACCGCCCTCATGTGCTGGTTGATCTCGGTCTGTTTCCTGTCGAAGGCATGGGCTCCGATGCCCCGCCAATTGCCTTCCATCATGTCGAGCGTGGCCTGAAGGCGCTTGAGCTGCTTCTGGACCGAGTCGTACTTGCCCACGATCTCTTTCTTCAGAAGCGCCACTTGCTCGTTGTTCAACTTCCGGCCGTCACTCACGGCTGGGCCCCCTTCGTGAAATCTCGCTGGGATGTATCAGGTCTTGTCACGCCTGTCGTGTCTGTCCTATTGAGATCAGGCCCGGCGGCGGACGCGCTTCGCGGCGAGAGTGCCGCCGATGATCACTGCGAGTGCGGCCAGGCCGCCCATGGCCGGCCAGAGCCAGTCGCCGCTGTCCTCGTCCGAGGGCTGCTCGGCGGCGGAAGTCCCCTTGTCGTCGGGGGTGGCGTCCTTCGCGGGCTGCGACGGCGTGCCGGGCTCCGACCCGCCGCCGTCACCGGAACCGGCATCGGAATCGGAATCGGAATCAGCATCGACACCGGCGGTCTTCTTGTTGGTGATGGGATCGACGTCCGCGGGCCCCGGCTTTCCCTCCCCCTTCACGACATTGCGAGCGGGACGAATCAGGCCGTAGCCGAGATAGTCACTCGGCTCGTCCTTCGGCCAGTCGCGGCCCGCGGTGTCGATGAGGACACGGAGGACCTGGTTGGCGGTCCAGTCCGGGTGCTTGGACCAGACGAGGGCAGCGGAGGCGGAGGCGATGGCGGTGGCGGAGCTGGTGCCTCCGCCGCCTTCGTCGCAGTAGGCGCGGAAGGTCTCGTCGCACCAGCGGGGGATGTCGAGGCCGGGGGCGGCGAGGTCGACGTACTCTCCGAATTCGGAGTACCGGGCCACCTTGCCGGATCGATCAGCTGCCGAAATCCCTGTGACCCCCGGGTATGCGGCGGGGTAGCCGATGAAGTTCTTCTGCCGCGCGTCGTTGCCCACGGAGGCAAACAGCAGCTTTCCCTTTGATGAGGCGTACTTCACTGCGGCCTTTTCGGCTTGGGACATGAAGTCACTGCCGAAGGACATGCTGATGATACGGGCGTCGCTGTCGGCCGCTGCTCTGATGGCGTCAGGGCTGTCGCCATTCCGCGTGCCGAGCTTTTTGTCCAGGGCAGTGCGAATGGGGATGATTTCGGCGTCAGGCGCGAGCCCTTTCAGCCCGCCTCCCTTACCCGAGCCCGCGATGAGTTCAGCCATTGTCGTGCCGTGCCCCGAGTAGTCATCGGTGGCGCCACCTGCACTGTTCGTGACGTCCTTGCCGGGCAGAACACGGCCCTCCAAGGAGGGGGTCACCCTGACACCGGAGTCGACTACGGCGACTTTGATGCCCTCCCCCGTGCTGACCTTCCACAGTTCATCAGCGCTCATGGCGTCCAGATACCACTGCTTCGAGTGAACATCAGCGCCCGCCGCGGTGGGGGCCATCGCAGTCCCGAGCAGGATCAGCACACCGGCCACTGAGCCCATGGTGACGATGCGCCGCCCGCCTCCCCTCAACGAAGAAGCCCCGCGCCCGCCACGTCGACCGGAGTCTGCCTTCATGCCCCGCATGCCCTCACTCACAACTAGTCGCTCGTCGGCCGCATATGGCGCCGCTCGCCGGACAGCCACGTCTCTTCGTCCTCGACCGCATCGTCGGGTCGCTGCGTCCCCTCACTCTCGTGTTGGTCACGACGACTGCGTGCGGGACCACGGACCAGCCCGGAACCACCGGCGCTGAAGCCGTCCTTTCGACTCGCTGCCGCGGACCTGCGCTCACCAGGAGCACCCACAACGCCACCGGCGCTTGTGGCCGCCCCACGCCACACCTGGCGGCTGCTTGCTGCACCCTGTGGCGCCGCACTGGGCCCCACGACAGGGCTTCGTGGCGTCCTGGAGTCACCGGGAGCGGTCGCGGTATTCGGCATGGCACGGCCTCCGACCACTCCCGGTGACCGCTGGGAGCCTGGGGTGTTCGGTACGCCCAGGGGCTGGCCGGATGTACCGAGCATGCGTGGCGTCCCACCGGAGATGCTGCGACCGGCGGGCGGTTGCCCGGACGTCATCGGTCCAGTGGTACTCCGCCCATGGGCAGTCGGATCCGTACGGGCCATCGACGCTGCGGGACCACGCCCGGGTGCCTCGTACGTCCCCCTTGGGCCACCCGTTCCCGGGCGGCCCAGGGCTGGCGCCGTCGGCTTCGAACCGCCGACAGGAGCAGGTGTACGTGCGGTGAGACCGTTCGCTGTCGGTTGAAAGCGGCGGCCGGCCTGTGGAGGGACAGGGCCCACATCCGTGGGCATGGGCACCGGGCCTGGCGTCTGGGGCTGCGAGCCGGCTGCCGGAGTCACCGTTTGTGGGGGCAACGTATGGACACTGTCGATCTCCGTGCCGACAGGGTGCTCAGGCACACTGATCGAGCTGGGGGCCGAACTGCTGGGCACTGCGATGCGCGATGACGTCGGGTCGCCGGAGGCCGTACCCCCGGCGCCACCCGAGGGCACCGGCGCCGCCTCCGTCGGGAGGCGAGTGGTTGCCGCCTGCGCAGGGCCGGCTCCCGAATCGGGCGCAGACGCCGCGCCCGGCGCCACTCCCGGGGTGTCGGATCGAGCCGACGGCATCCCCACGTCGGCCATCGGCGAGAAGGTGGGCGGCTCCTGCTCCGCCATCCCGTTCTGCGACACCACATAGAACGACGCCAGCCGATTCATCTGGTTGATCGCTTCTTGACGATGCTTCTCTGCCTTGACGGCGGCGGAGTACTCCTCGTTGCCTTCGACCCTCTTCGGAGTGGGGAAGTCCTCCACGGCCTTCGGGTCGGCACGACTGTCACGCGGCGGCATGGAGCTGCGTACTGATGCCAGACCTGCTGCGGCGGAGGCCATTTGCCCGGACGCGGCATCAGCGAAGTCGGAAAGTTTGTGTGTGTCCTTGACGAGGTTCTTCCCCCACTTGCGGAACGCCTGTCCGGCCTCGCCCTCCCAGTCGACCCGGTCGATGTGCTCGCCCAGTTCCTTGGCCGCCGCGGCGATCGCGTTCCGCGCCTCCTTGAGCGCTTCGCCCGCACTCTCCAGGTCGGCGGGTTTCGCCTGCTCCACCAGGTCGATCATGTCGTTGAGCCGGTGCCCCTCGAAGCCCATTACGACCACCCGGCATCGGACTCGTCACTGCCGTGGCCGCCTCGCTGGTCGGGGCGGCCGCTCTGTTGCCGTCCAGAAGGCACTTGCTCGCGGTCGACCTTGGTCTGGATGGCCCAGAAGCGCCGACGCAGATCGTCCTCGAGGTTGTCGAAGCCGACATCCGCGCCGTGCACCGCGATCCCCATGGCATCGATCTGCTCACCCAGCATCTTCGAGAGCGACGTCAGCCTCTCGTGAACCTGGTCGTACTGCGCGTACAACCCGTCGGCCTCCGGAAAAGGGCTGCCGGTGCCGCTGAAGGATCCCCGGGAGACCTTCTGCGCACCGACCCTCGACGCACTGCCCGCCGAACCTTCGAACTCTGTGAGAAGCGTGTTGATGCGGCGCCGGAACGTCTTCAACGCTTCCAGGCCGCGCTTGACATCAGCGCCTGACGGCGGCGCAGTCCCCCCGTGCCCGTCCGTAGGAAGCACCAGGCTTTCCCTCCCCGTTGCCCGCCTGCCGATCCTCGTGTGATCGCGGCGTGACTGCTGGTCACTTATCGCGCCCGTGTCACTCTAGTCACACACCGTGTGCCGTCCAACTGCGGCACGCGTCGGGCGGGTTGACAATCGGCCGTGTGACGCGTCGGCGACCCGGTCGATCATCGGTCGAACAACGACGTTGGCAGGCACGGCAATTGCTAGGTTGCTCCGGGCGCTGCCGTCCGGGGGAAGCACATCCAGCCACGGGGACATGGGGAAGGGACTCGCGCATGGCGTGGGACGAGTGGGAACAGCTGAAGTCACAGGCGGCCGAGCGACAGACGACACACATGCAGCTGAACCAAGTCGAGCCGGGCACGGGCGGCAGCACCGCACCCGACCCCGCCTCCTACGGTGACCTGCGCGTCGCACAGGCCGACTTGGCGAAGATCGGCGACCACGCCTTCAAGTTGTATGACCGCCTGTGGAAAGAGGGCCGGGTGGCCGTCCCCAGCAGCGACAAGGCCGCGGGTGATCTCACCGGGCAGGGCTTCGCCCTGGGTGCCGGCCTCCAGCACGTGTCGACCCGCTGGGAGGAACAGCTCAAGTCCCTCCGTGACGCGTGCGCGCACATCGCCAACCACATGCAGGTCACCAAGAAGTTGCATGCCGGCGACGAGCATTACATCCGGCGCCAGATGAGCAGTATCGACATGCTCGACGCGGGCTTCGACGAACGGGTCGGCGGGCCCGGGAAAGACAATCCGATTTATGGCCCGCCGAGCAAGAAGAAGGACGACTGATGGACCTCGACGCGCTCCGCTTCGCGAACTTCAAGCTGCTCGATGAGGCTGTCAGCGACTGGTCGAGGATGGTCGACAACCTCGACGAGCTCAAGGAGGCTGCGAGCAAAGGGCTTTCGGGTGCGGCCAAGAAGGCCAACTGGGCGGGGTACAACGCCACCGTCTCGCGGGAGTTCATCGGCAAGACGGCCGCGGAGTTCGAAGACGCGCTGACCCAGGCCAGGTCCATCTGGAAGATCCTCAGGGACACGCGCGACGAGCTGCGCAAGCACAGCGAGGAGCTCGTTCGGGTGATCGCGGCCGGTTCGAAGAAGAACTTGACGGTCAAGCCGACCAGTGGTGGCGGCTTCACCGTATCCATGAACATTCATCCCGATCGCGCAGCGAAGGGAACTTCGGTACCGGACCACGGTCAGCGCGACGTCGACGCGCTGCGCGACGACGTCCAGCGGATCCTGGACAAGGCCACGGAGAGCGACACCTCCGCGAGCACGGTGCTTCAGGCGATCGCGGATCAGAGCACGCTGGGGTTCTCCGACGCCAGCTACAGCGACAGGGACGGGGCGGTGGCGGCCGTCAAGGAGGCCGACGCTCTTGCCAAGTTGGCGAAGAAGAACCCGTCCGACCTGAGCGTCGCGGAGTTCGACCGGCTCAATGCGGGTCTGAAGAAGTACGCGGACGACGGGCTCTTCTCCGAGCGGTTCGCGACCAATCTGGGCGCGAAGGGAACCTTGGAGTTCTGGGCGGACATCAATGACCCGAACGCGAATCCTCAGCTGAACCACGCGCGGCATGAGAAGTTCGACGACTTGCAGAAACACCTGAGCCTGACCTTGGCCACCGCCACCCAGAGCGACTCACTCGGCATGACCGAATGGACGAGCAAGGTGGTGGATCTGGGAAACAAGCCCGTCGGGAACAGCGGGCCCATGGGGTTCCAGGTCATGAGCAATCTCATGCGTTGGGGTGATTTCGACGACCAGTTCCTGCGTGACTACGGTTCCAGGATGATGGCAGCCGAGAAGGAGCGGGCGGCAAACGGGGAAGGAAGAGCGTGGCAGCGCACGCCCACGGATTTCCATCTGAACCGTACGAAGAGCGACACAGGCTGGGACCCGTTGACCGGCTACCTGAAAAGCCTGTCGAACAGCCCGGACGCCGCGGCGAACTTCTTCAATGACCCTTTCGTTTCGGCAAAGGAGGAGAACAATCCGTTCGGCGGGGCAAGTAAGTCGAACTTCCAGTACCTCTTTGAGGAGCGAAACTGGCCCATCGATGTCGACCCTGATGGCGAAACTAGTTACACGGGACGTAATAACTTGGCGCTTGCTCTTGAGGCCGCCACTACCGGCCACCCGGCAGGTGAATTGCTGCCACCGCAGGACCAGGTGCCACACAATGCAGAACAGACGAAGCTTATGGAGAGTTTGGTCTCATCGATTTCCGAGGACTCAAAACGTCTGACCGAACACCCCTACTTGGCCGACAGCATTGGCCAGATCGCTTCGGAGTACCTCCCGGACATCAATCGGGCCATGACAGATGATCACGACAGGGACACGGATAGGCTGTTCCCTGTAGCCGGGTCCGAAGCGACTCTGACTCACAGGGATGCGACTCGTTTCCTATTCAGCATCGGCCAGACGAGCGAAGGGTACGCGGCAGTAGAAGTGGGCCAGAAAGCATACATGGCCAACCTCATGCAGTATCACTTGAATCCGGACCTGCCGGCCGATCTCCGCTACAGCACTCCGGAGAAGAGCATCGACCAAATCGCGTATGGAACCGGCGAGGTATCCGGAACGCTGGCGATTGGCCGCCAGGAGGCTGTAGCAGGGCCGGCGGAAGCCAGCGACAAGGCATACGGAGAGTCCGTATCCCAGTGGAAGAACGCCGTCTCCGGAGGAATTGGAACCGGAATCGGAGTGGGCACTGCGTATATTGCCAGCCCGATCACAGGGGCCGCCGTCGGGGGTGCGGCGAGCACTGCGAGCAGCATGGTCCTAGAAGCCCTGTTCAAGGATGCCGAAGGACAAGCGAAACAGGATGCAGGGCCCGTCATGGGTGAGCGCTGGGAGAACGGGTTGGAATTGAACAACAAGTACAGCGAGGAGGCGGCAGAGAGTGCGCGTAAAGCGCATCACAGAAACGATATTGACGACATCGGGGAAACAGCGCGGATCGGATCACAACGCGGATTTATGGCGGCTGGCACAAATGTCCCACGCATGGCAGCCGAAATTCAGACAGAAATCTGATTTCCAGTTCTATTCCTGGTTAGGGATGAAGTGTTCAATCTAAGCACTCGTGGATCACAGTCACCAAGACGGGTCAGCCAGGCTCTACTCATGGCTTCCTTGACCGCTGTCGCACTGCTGGCGTGCTCCGGGGAGGGAGACGAGAGAAAGTACTCCCTGCCCCACTCCTTGTGCGGGATCGACATAAAGCCTGCACTGCTCGAACCATTCATGCCTGATGGAAAGAAGCTCTCCTCCCGCCAGGAACAACCATCCGGCGGAACCAACCGATGTCAGATCATGGTGGATGGAAAGGTCTCCCTCCGAGCCAGCCAAGTGTGGTGGGACGCCCGAGGCGGCGTCGCCGACGTGGCCTCTGTGCATGCACACGTGGACTCGGCCCCCGTGAAGGTCAGTGAAAAGTACCTCTACTCAGGAACCGGCGCTGTAGGAAGGGTGGATGCCTGCACCGATCCGGCGCACCCACGGCAAGCTTTGTTCACCGTGGTTCAGGTATTCGCGCCCGATCGCAGTGACGCTCGAACCATGAAAAAGCTGATCACCGACTACACGCGAGCGGTGGGACATACGGAGGTGTGCGCCTGAGAAGGAAGCAACAACTCAGTCAGGCAGCCCACATTCCGCGACGACGCTCACGGCGCCGCGCATCCCGTAGCGCCACTCCCGCCCCAGCCAACCCCACCACCAAAGCGATGGTCCCCACAGCAACGTACGTGGCCAGCCGGGCCGTGCGTTCGGCAGGGGTTTCGGTGAGGTGGAGTTTCGCGGGTGTTGGGGCGTCCGCGCGGGTTGTGCCTTCTCGGGGGGACGGGGATTCGATCGGGCGGGTGTCCTCCGTCAGGGCGCGGGTCGGGTCCGCTACGCCCCAGCCGACCAGGCGGTCGTGGCCGGCCACCGAGCGTTCCGCTGTTTGTTGGATCTGGGCCGTGATCTGGCGTGTGGTCCAGGTGGGGTGCTTGGACTTGAGGAGGGCCGCGAGGCCGGCGACGTACGGGGCCGCGAAGCTCGTGCCGCTGTCGGCGCAGTGGCCCCCGCCCGGGACCGTGGAGATCATGTCGACGCCGGGGGCCGCCACGTCGACGAAGTCGCCGGACTGGGAGAAGGCGGCCCGTTCGTTGTTGCGGTCGGAGGCCGCGACGGCGAGCACGCCCTCGTAGGACGCGGGATAGGTCTTCTTGATGTTGCCGCCCGAGCCGTCGTTGCCCGCTGAGGCGACGACGACCACTTGCTGCTCGAGGGCCCTGTCCACCGCCCGCTTCAGTTCCGGTGCGGGTCTGGCCGCGTCGGTGGTGTCCTGGGAGATGTTGATGACGCCCGCGCCGGCGTCGACCGCGTGGTCGATGGCTCTCGCGAGTGTTGCCGCGGTGCCGTGGCCCTCCACGTCGTTCTGTGTGATCGGGATGATCGTGGCGCCCGGTGCGAGTCCCACGAAGCCGGTGCCCTTGGCGGGGCGTGCCGCGATGATGCCCGCCACCCGCGTGCCGTGACCGACCGCGTCCGTCGTGCCGTTCGCCTTGCCCCGGTCGATCTTCTCGCCCTTGTCGTCCTCGGTGGGTAGGAAGTTGCGGCCGCGGGACGCGTCCACCGCCGGCTTCAGCTGCGGGTTCCTGGTGTCCACGCCGGTGTCGATCACCGCTACCCGCACCCCCTTGCCCGTGGACCGGAGCCACAGTTCGTCCAGGAGCACGCGTTGCAGGGACCAAGGGCGCCCTTCGTATGGCTTGGCGGGGAACGTGCACTGTCCGGACGGCGAGGAGTCGGCGTAGGCCGATGTCGGCACCGCCAGTGCGAGCGTCAGAGCAGCCGTGACTGCCCCGGTCGTCCTCGTCATGCCGCGGGAGACGGTGACGGAAGCGTGCGTCATCTCAGCGTCCCCTCACGCCTCAGGAACCTTGCGGCTGCCGTGCCGCGGCCGTCGACAGGCGTGGCCCGGTGGGCAGGAGTTTGGACCAGGCCGCTGGGATCGGCGTCACATCCGTATCCCCGTATCCGAGGCGTGTCTGGGCCTGTCGCGCCTCCTGCTGTTGCTGCTCGCGCTGTTTCGCGGAGGTGCCGATGCCGGCGTCGTCGGTCGCGCTGTCGCTGTTGGACTGCATCGCGTACCGGAGGCCCGTGTCGGTGACCAGGAAGACACCTCCGGCCTTCGTCTCGGTGCCGAGGAACTGCCGGTAGAGCTGGCCCGAGCCCGCCGTGACGTACGCACTCGACGAGCCGGTGGGAAGCGTCGCCGGAAAGGCGGTGCCGGACCAGGTGCTGAGGGTGACCGCACCGTCGTCGGCGTCCACGTCGCGCAGGACGTTGCAGACGGTGTTGCGGGTGCCGCGCACGGTGGACGCTTCGTTGGCGGTCCTCGGTTTCTCACGCGGCCACCTGAACTCCGCCCCGAACTCCTTCGTCCCCGGGGTGAAGGCCGCGGCGCTCAGTTGCCGCGCCCGGCCGTCCTGTTCCAGGCCGACCAGGTCGGGGCTGCTGAGGAGGAGTTTCGCCGTGAAGTCGGAGACCGGGGCGATCCGCCCCGGAAGAACCACGTAGTGCTGAGGGCCTTCGCCGTCCGTCGCTTTGAGGATCATGCCGACCTTGTCCGCCGCTCGGTCCCGCAGGCCCGGCACCTTCGCGTCGGCGCCCGGCGCACCGTCGATCTCGGGGAAGGCGATCGCGCCTCCGCGGAGCAGAGTGTCGAGCCACTGCTTGGAGACCCTCTGCGGTTCACGACCGGACCCCACGAGGACGCGCAGCAGGAGCCCACGCTCCTCCCTCTCCGAGATCCGGTACGCCCTTCCGCGCGCGTCGACCAGGTAGCGCGTCCTGTCCGGACCCATCACGTACAACAGCTCGCCGCCGCGCAGGCGTTCGCGGCCCTCGGTCCTGTTCCGGTCCCGCTCCCCGAGGACGAACGTCGCCTTCTGGATGCTGCTGCCGCCCTCGACCGGACGTTCGCAGACCGCCCAGCGTTTGGCGGAGCCGGCCTCCGACGCCGAGGGCAGCCGGTCTGGGGCGTACGGGATGCCGATGGTGGCGCCGTGCGGGAGCGTGCCCTTGTCGAGCACGGACTCGTCGACGTTGATGACCTCCCCCTTGCCGGAGTCGAGAAGGAGCTTCGCCGACGCCATGTTCAGGACCGGGTGGAGTTGGGATTTGCCGTGGGTTTTCAGGACGACGTAACGGGTCGTCGAGTCACTCGCGATGATGACGTGCTCCTTGGGCTTGTCCCAGCCGGGCTTGGCCGCCGGACGGAACATCCCCCACGCGCCGAAGACCGCCAGCACGACCACCGCGACGATGAGGCCGGGCACCACCGCACGCAACGGGCGGGGCGCTCCCTCTTCCGAGCCCGAGGGCGAGGGCTGGATGAACGCGGCCAGCGTGCGGCGCTTCGCGAAGATGTACGCGTTGAGTTCGTCCCGCCGTGATGCCATGCGTGTCTGGTTCTCCCCGTGAGCGACCTGAGTAGCTGCTGCTTCCCCGTGCGACGGCCACGCCCCCGCACTCCGATGCCGGGCCGGGCCCTACTATGCCTGTTGAGTAATCGCACGTGCGGGCTGGGTGAGCTTGGTGAGTCTCAAGGGCCCTGCCCCGGAAGGCGGTTCGAGAGAATTGTGGGGGGTTGGGGTGACGGCTGCAACGTCGCGCAGGCGGACGGGACGACGTACGGAGTCCGCCACTCGGACGCAGATGCACAGCCAGGCGGTCAGTGTTCAACTGCGCCCGGCAGCGGCACAATTGGGCTCCCTCCGCTTGCTGCGGTTCGTTCTGCTGGAGCTCGCCGCCGCTCTGCTCATCACGGCCTGGATCGTCGGTCCACTGGCTCTCGTCCCTGCCTCCGTGGTCGCCGCGGTGTTGGTGCTGTTGGCCGTCGTACGTCGCCGTGGGCGGCCGCTGCACGAATGGCTGCGCACCGCACGGGAGTTGACGGCCCGGCGACGCAGTGCCGCGGAGAGTTCGGTACCGCCGGGTATCGACCCTGCTTTCGCCCCGGCGGTCGAGTGCGACCCTGCCCTGCGTACGTACGCATACAGCGGCCGTGACCGTCGTGAGGTCGGGCTGGTCGGCGACGGAACGTTCGTGACCGCGGTGCTACAGGTGGAGTCGGACGTGACGGCGCTGCGGGCCGATCGCGGAAGTCGGCCCCTGCCGGTGGGCTTGGTGCGGGACGCTCTCGACGTGGACGGTATCCGGCTCGAGTCCGCCCAGATCGTGCTGCACACCCAGCCCGCCCCCGCACTGCACCTTCCTCAGCAGTCCTTGGCCGTCAGCAACTACGCACCGCTGCAAGCCCGCACGGGGGCGCCCGGGGTGCGGATCACCTGGATCGCCCTCAAGCTCGATCCTCAGCTCTGCCCCGAGGCCGTGGCAGCGCGCGGAGGCGGTCTGGCCGGTGCGCAGAAGTGCGTGGTGCGTGTCGCGGACCAGCTCGCCAGCCGCCTCACGGGAGCGGGATTCCACGTGACCGTCCTGACCGAGGAGGAGGTGGCCTCCGCCGTCGCGACCTCCGCCTGCGCCAACCCCCTGGTGACGGCTCAGGCCGGCGGGGCCGGGATTCCGGAGCGCAGGACCGAGGAATCCCCGCGCGCTTGGCGGTGTGACAACCGCCGCCACACCACCTATTGGGTGGCGCGCTGGCCGCAGTTGGGAGGGTCCGGGGGGCCTGCGCTGCCGCAGGTCGTAGCCCTGCTCACTGCGGTACCGGCGCTGACCACGACCTTCAGCCTCACGCTCGGACACGGCGCGCGGCAGGAGATCGCCTTGCGCGGTCATCTGCGGGTGACGGGGCGCGGGGATGCCGAGCTGGTCGCCGCGCGGCGGTCCTTGGAGCAGGCGGCCCGTCAGGCCGGGACGGGGCTGGTGCGGCTGGACCGTGAACAGCTGCCGGGGATGCTCGCCACGCTGCCGCTAGGGGGTGCGCGTTGACGGCCGTCCCGGCTCCTTCGACCAGGGGTTCCCTCGGTGGGTCGACGAGGGATTCGTTCGTGGCCGCCGTGCGAGGCGGATTCGGGCTGATCGGTCCCCGACACGGGCGACACGCGCTCTCCGCCGACCAGGTGGACGCGCTCGCGCTGCCGATCGGTGACGACGGGGTCGTGATCGGTGCGGATGCGGAGGGGCGGCCCGCGACCCTTGGCGTCAACCGGCCCACTCCGTACGACATTCTCTTCATCGGTGGGCTGTGGACCTCGCAGGTCATCGCGTTGCGGGCCGCCGCGACCGGGGCGCGGGTGGCTGTGGAGACCGGGCGGGCCGGGGCGTGGGAGCCGTTGGTGCGGGCGGTCGGGGTGGGGCCCAGTGGGATGGGTGTGCATGACGTGGGGCGGGTGCCGCCTCTGGGGGCTTCCGCGGGGAGTCCGGTGCTTGTCGTGCGGGACTGCGGGATGCGGCCGCCCCGGGGGCGGGTCGTGTCCGCGCCCTGGCAGTCCGTGTTGACGGTGCTGCCCTATCTGAGTCCCGTCGCGCCCAGGCTCGTGCGGCAGGCGCGGGTGGTGGGGGTGCAGCGGGTGTCGCCGGACGAAGCGGTGCAGATCGGGCGGTTGCTGGGACTGTCGGGTGAGGATGTCGCGTCGCTGCCGACGCTCGCCGACGGGGTGACGTTGTGGTGTGCCGAGCGTGATCGGCAGTACGTGATGACCCAGGCCACCGATGCCGAGACCGGATTGTTGGGTACCGCTCGGCGGATGGACTGAGTCGGCGCGGCATCCGGCAATTCGGGGCAAGGTGTCGACCGTTGAGGTATTTGTCCGTCACGGTTTGATGTACGTGGATCGCTCCTGGGTGTGGCGTGACGCAATGGACAGCATGGGTGGGGCGGACTGCCCTGCCGTGCTGGTGGTTTTGATGATTAGGCTGGGACAGGGCGCGTCGCAGGAACCTTCGAACGGGTGGTGCGCGTCCCGCAACGGGGAGAGCCAGGCGGATCGGACGACAGGAACGGTCGCCCCCCACCACGGCACGAGGGTGCTCGACCACACCAGGAGGCATTGTGAACAGCGATCGGGACGAGATCCGCGGGGGCTGGGACTCACCCGTCGATGATCAGTCCGACGCGGAGTCCGCTGCCGAGACGACGGGCGAGTTCACCATCGACTACGCGCCGCCCGCCTGGTACACGCAGAACGCTTCGGGCAGTGCGGGGGAGACGCCTTCGGCGCCGCCTGTTTCTACGCCGTCCGTCTCCACGCCGCCTGTTTCCACGCCGTCCGCCTCTGTTCCGGCTGCTTCGGATGCCGGTGCCGGTGCTCCGGCTGCTTCGGATGCCGGTGCTCCGGCTGCTTCGGATGTCGGTACTCCGGCTGCCTCTACGCCGCCGCCCGCCATGCCGTCCTTCTCCGCTCCCCCGCCTCCCCCGGCGCCGGTGGGGCCGCCGCCTTCGGCGAGCGTGCCCAGCGTCGTGCCGAAGCTGCCCCTCGGCAGTGGGTTCCAGCCTGCGGATCCGGATGTGGAGCCGGATGCGGAGCCCGTGGACGAGGTTGAGTCAGAGAGTGCTGCTTCTTCTGATGTCTCTGCCTCTGAGTCGTCCGTCGTGCCGCCCGTGTCTTCCGGTGGTGCCGCCGACTGGAGCGGGGCCGTTGCCGGGCCCGCCGCCTCGGTTCATGTGACCGGTGTCGTCCCGAAGAGCGACGTCGATGCCCTGGTCGAGGCCAAGGGTGAGGGTGAGGGTGAGGGGGGTGGCGACGGCGCTGCGTCCTCTGAGTCGGACAAGGTCGTCCCCGAAGCGGATACTGCTGGTGAGCCTGTCGGTGAGAGCCTTGGCAGTGGTGACCTCGAGAGCGGCGCCACCATGCGGTTCTCCGCTCGCGCCCTCAAGCAGGAGATCGAGGAGCGGGCTGCCGCTGCCGAGGCCGCGGAGACCTCTGTTGCGGAAGCCTCCGTTGCGGAGGCCTCTGTTGCGGAGACCTCCGTTTCCGACGGTGACGTTGATGAGTCCGGTGCGTCCAGTGAGTCCGGTGAGCCCAGTGCGTCTGATGCGCAGGGTGAAGGGGCGGATTCCGGTGCCGACGCGGGTGCTGACGGTGACTCCGGTCTCGTAGCCGAAGACGCTGTTCCGCAGGATGCCGTGCCTGCCGCCTGGCCTCCGCCGCCCTCGCCGCAGGACATGCTTCCGCCGTTGCCGCCCGCGTTCCAGCCCGCGGCTCCGACGTCCGCGCCGCAGTGGCCCGCGCCGACGACGCCGCCGCCCGCCGCGCAGGCCGCTCCCTACCCCGCGCCGGGGCAGCCGCAGGCTCCGCAGCCCCCGCCGGGGGCGTGGCCCACGTCCACGCCCGCCCCTGCGCCCGCGCCTGAACCCGCGCCCGCGCCCGCCCCTGAAGCCGCCGCTCCGCAGGGTGCGTATGGGTTCCCGCAGTCCGCTCCGGTGGCCCCGGCCGCTCCCGAGCCGCAGGCACCTCCGGCCCCGCAAGCCGGTTACGGGTTCCCGCAGGCCGCCTCCCCGGCCGCGCCTGCCCCGACCGCTCCCGCCCCCGTCCCCGCCCCCGAGCCGCAGGCACCCCCGGCGCCCCAAGCCGGTTACGGCTTCCCGCAGCCGCCTGTGCCCCAGGGGCAGCAGCCCGTCCAGCCGGGGCAGCCCTTCGCCGGGCAGCAGTTCCCCGTGCAGCAGGCGCAACCCCAGCCTCCTGTGCAGCCCCAGGCCCCGGTTCAGCCCCAGGTGCCCCAGCAGCAGGCTCAGCAGCCTCAGGCCCAACCGCAGCCCCAGCCTCAGCCACAGGCCCAGGCCCATGCCCCGCAGATCCCGCACCAGGAACAGCCCGCGCAGCCCGCTCAGCCGGCACAGTCGGCACAACCGGGGCAGCCCGGACAGCCGCCCGTCGACCCCCGTACCGGTGCCGCCTGGCCGCAAGCCGTGCGGCACGATCAGCGGGAGCGCACCAACCCGGGCGCCCCGCTCGGTTACACCGCCGCCGTCGAGCTCTCCTCCGACCGGCTGCTGCGCAACACCAAGACCAAGGCCAAGAGCAGCCGGCCCACGGGCGGCGGTTCGCGGTTCAAGCTGGGCGGCAAGAAGGAAGAGGCCGAGCGGCAGCGCAAGCTGGAGCTGATCCGTACCCCGGTGCTGTCCTGCTACCGGATCGCCGTCATCAGCCTCAAGGGTGGTGTCGGCAAGACGACCACGACCACCGCCCTGGGGTCCACGCTCGCCACCGAGCGGCAGGACAAGATCCTCGCGATCGACGCCAACCCCGACGCCGGTACGCTCGGCCGGCGCGTGCGGCGCGAGACCGGGGCCACGATCCGTGACCTCGTCCAGGCGATCCCGTACATCAACTCGTACATGGACATCCGGCGCTTCACCTCGCAGGCGCCGTCCGGCCTGGAAATCATCGCCAACGACGTCGACCCGGCCGTGTCGACCACCTTCAACGACGAGGACTACCGGCGCGCGATCGACGTACTGGGCAAGCAGTACCCGATCATCCTCACCGACTCCGGTACGGGCCTGCTCTACAGCGCCATGCGCGGGGTCCTCGACCTCGCCGACCAGCTGATCATCATCTCCACGCCGTCCGTGGACGGCGCGAGCAGCGCCTCGACGACGCTCGACTGGCTCTCCGCGCACGGGTACGCCGACCTCGTCTCGCGGTCCCTCACCGTCATCTCCGGTGTGCGCGAGACCGGCAAGATGATCAAGGTCGACGACATCGTGTCGCACTTCGAGACGCGGTGCCGCGGCGTTGTCGTCATCCCCTTCGACGAGCATCTCGCCGCCGGCGCCGAGGTCGACCTCGACATGATGCGGCCGAAGGTGCGGGAGGCGTACTTCAACCTCTCGGCGTTGGTGGCCGAGGACTTCGTGCGGGCCCAGCAGCAGCAGGGGCTGTGGACGTCGGACGGGAATCCGCCGCCGCACATGGCTCCGCCGATGCCGGGGCAGCAGGTGCCTCAGCCGCAGGGGCAGCCGTACGCTCCCCAGCAGCCGCAGCAACCGCAACCGCAGCAGCAGCAGCCGTACGTTCCGCAGCAGCCGCAGCAGCCCCAGCAGCCGTACGCCCCTCAGCAGCCGCAGCCCTACCCGCCGCAGCAGCCGGGGGCGCCGCAGGGGTGGCAGGCGCCGCCGCAGCAGCCGGGGCAGCAGCCGCAGCAGCAGGGTCAGCCGCCCCAGCAGCCGCAACCCCAGCAGCCGCAGCCCCAGCAGCCCCAGGACGGGCAGGCGCCTCCGCCCGTGCAGCCCGGCGCGCCGTTCCAGCCGGGGGCGCCCTTCCAGCAGCCGCCGCCCCCGCAGCAGTAGGCACGTCATCCTCCCAGTGGGCCCGCACCATTCCCCGGTGCGGGCCCACCGGCATGTATGCCTCCGCACGCCGCACCCGGCACCGGGGGCTGTGCCCACCCGTTCCGCCGCGCGGAACGCCTGCCCACAGCGGAAGCGGACCCAGCCGCGGCACGCCCGCGACCCCACCCGCACAGACCCCCAGGTACGGAAGCGGCCCCCAGCCGCAGCACGCCCGCGACCCCGCCCGGACGGACCGCCAGGTACGGAAGCGGCCCCCAGCCGCGGCACACCCGCAACCCCACCCGCACAGACCCCCACGTACGGAAGCGGACCCAGCCGCAGCACACCCGCGACCCCGCCCCGACGGACCGCCAGGTACGGAAAGCGGACCCAGCCGCAGCACACCCGCAACCCCGCCCCGACGGACCGCCAGGTCACGACACCCCTTCCCCCGTCGCCACCCCCTCACCAGCCATGCGTCAGTGGTCTTGACCAATGCGGATGAAATACCGGTCAACTCGTTATTTCCGCAGGCCACATGGGGTTCACCCGCCGTTGACGCGTGCAGACTGGCGCTGGTAAACACACAGCAACCAGCTGACGTTCCTTGATCCACCTGCGTGTAACCAGCCATCCCTGCGCGAGCGATGACACGAGGTCACCGACCCATGGACACTCAAGATCAGCACGGCAGACCAGCAGTACCGAAGACACCAGCACCGCGCCACACTCACCCCCGCCGCCCCCGCCGCCCCCAGCGCCCCCAGCACCCCCACCGCCCCCTCAAGCTCGTGCTCGCCGGTGGAGCCGCCGCGTTCACTCTGACGGCCGGTCTCGCCACGCCGCTCAATCCGGGACCGCAGCAGGCGCGGGCCGAGGACGGCGGCAAGAACGTACTCACCGTCGCCGTGGCGCAGAGCGTCGACTCGCTCAGTCCGTTTCTCGCCCAGCGGCTGCTCAGCACCAGCCTGCACCGGCTGACGTACGAATACCTGACCAACTACGACGCCGAGAACAACAAGGCGATCCCCGGGTTCGCCACCGACTGGAAGCCGTCCGCGGACAAGCTGACCTGGACGTACACCATCCGGGACGACTCCAAGTGGTCGGACGGTAAGCAGGCGACCGCACAGGACGCGGCCTGGACGTTCAACAAGGTGATGTCCAAGGAGGGCACCGCCACCGCGAACTCCAACTTCGTCACCAACTTCAAGAAGGTGACCGCGCCCAGCCCGACCAAGCTGGTCATCGAGTTGAAGAAGCCGCAGGCCACGATGGCCGCGCTCGACGTGCCGATCGTTCCCCAGCACGTCTGGGAGAAGGTCGACGACATCTCGAAGTTCAACAACGACAAGGACTTCCCCGTCGTCGGCAACGGGCCGTTCATCCTGACGGACTACAAGGTCGACCAGTACGTGAAGCTGAAGGCCAACAAGGACTTCTGGCGGGGTCCCGCCAAGTTCGACGAGCTGGTCTTCAAGACGTACAAGGATCAGGACGCCGCCGTCTCCGCCCTCAGGAAGGGCGAGGTGTCCTTCGTCGCCGGGCAGCCCGCGCTCACCCCCGCGCAGGCCGATTCCCTGAAGAACGAAGAGAACATCAAGGTGAACGAAGGGCCCGGACGACGCTTCTTCGCCATCGCCACCAACCCCGGAGCGAAGACGCAGGACGGCGAGAAGTTCGGCGACGGGCATCCTGCGCTCCTCGACAAGAGGGTCCGGCAGGCGCTCTTCCTCTCCGTCGACCGTGCGGCGCTGGTCGACAAGGTCTTCCAGGGACACGCCGTCGAGGGCGCGGGATACATTCCGCCGCGCTTCTCCGACTACGCCTGGAAGCCGTCCGCCGAGCAGGAGATGAAGTACGACCCGAAGCGGGCCGCCGAGCTGCTCGACGAGGCGGGGTACGAGAAGAACAGCGACGGGAAGCGGGTCGGGAAGGACGGGAAGCCGCTGGACTTCCGCATCCTGTGCCACGCCACGGACCCCAATGACAAGGCCGTCGGCAAGTATTTGAAGGAGTGGTGGGGCGACCTCGGGATCGGGCTGAAGGTCAACTGTCTCGACGACGTGTCCGTGCCCTGGTACGCCGGTGAGTACGACCTCGCCTTCGACGGCTGGTCCGTCAACCCCGACCCGGACTTCGTGCTCGGCATCCACACCTGCGCCGCGCTGCCGGAGAAGGCGAAGGAGAGCGCCGCCACCGACAACTTCATCTGCGACAAGAAGTTCGACGACCTGTACGCCAAGCAGCTCGCGGAGTACGACCCCGCCAAGCGCGCCGACATCGTCAAGCAGATGCAGTCGTGGCTGTACGACTCCGGGTACATGAACGTCCTCGCGTATCCGAACGCCGTCGAGGCCTACCGCACCGACCAGATCAAGTCCATCACCACCATGCCGAAGGCCGCCGGAAACATCTACGGCCAGGATGGATATTGGAGCTGGTGGTCGGCCGTCCCCGCGGATGGGAAGAGTTCCTCCAAGGACGGCAGCTCGACCGGTGTCATCATCGGTATCGCCGCTGCCGCGGTGGTGCTCGTGGGCGGCGGAGTCCTGTTCGCCCTGCGCCGCCGTTCTACCGCAGAGGACCGCGAGTAACGCATGACCGCTGACAGCAATCCCGCACTGCTCGACACCGAGGGCCCCCCGGGCCCCGGGGCCGACGGCGACCCGGCACCGGCCGGGCCGGCGTCGGCCCGCGGGCCGCGCGCCCGCAACACCCGCGCCTACCTCCTCTATGTGGCGGGCAAGCTCGGCGGCGCGGCCGTGTCGCTCTTCGCCGTGCTCGTCACCAGCTTCTTCCTGTTCCGGCTGATCCCCGGCGACCCCGTCAAGCAGATGACGGGCGGCAAGCGCGTCTCCGCCGAGCAACTCGCCGCGATGCGCAAGGAGTTCGGCCTCGACAAGCCGGTCATGGCCCAGTTCTGGGACTACACCGGCAACGTCCTGAGCGGCGACTTCGGCACGTCGTACCAGTTCCACGCCCCCGTGATGGAGAAGATCACGGAGGCGCTGCCCGCGACGCTGCTCCTCACCGGAACGGCGTACGTCCTCTACACCCTCATCGGCATCTGGCTGGGCACGCGCACCGCCTGGCGCAACGGGAAGCTCGGCGACCGGTTCAACACCGGGCTCGCCCTGACGCTGTACTCGGTGCCGTCGTTCTGGCTCGGCCTGCTGCTGATCATCACCTTCGCGGTGGGGATCGGGCCGATCCCCGGGATGTTCCCGACCGGCGGTCTGGAGTCGGGCGGCGAGACCGGCTTCGCGTACGTCATCGACGTCGCGCACCACATGGTGCTGCCCGTCATCACGCTGGTCGCCGTCGGATACGCGCAGACACTGCTCGTCATGCGGTCCTCGCTCCTCGACGAGATGGGCAGCGACTATCTGACGACCGCCCGCGCGAAGGGGCTGCGGGACGATCTCGTACGGCGGCGGCACGCCGTCCCGAACGCGATGCTGCCGACCGTCACGCTGATGTTCGTCAACCTCGGCACGGTGGTCGCCGGCGCGATCCTCGTCGAGACCGTCTTCTCCTGGCCGGGGCTCGGCGGACTCTTCTACGCGGCGCTGAGCGTGCCCGACCTGCCACTGGTGCAGGGGCTGTTCTTCGTCTTCTCGGCCGCGGTGATCCTCATGAACACCCTGGCCGACGTGATCTATCCGCTGCTCGATCCCCGGGTGGGCCGATGACGACCGAATCCGCACCGACCAGCCCGACACCGACACCCACCCCGACCACCCCTGCGGCGGCTCCGAAAAGCGCGCGGTCGCTCGCCTGGACCCGGCGCAGGCACTCCGCGGCCCGCTTCTGGCGGGAGTACCGCACGCACCGGGCCGGACTCTTCGGCCTCGCCGCGCTCACCCTGATCGCCCTCGCCGCGGTCTTCGCACCGCTGCTCGTCGGCTCGGACGCGCAGAGCGTCACCGACGCGCCGGGCGACCCGATGGAGTCGCCGAGCGGCGCCTACCCGCTCGGCACCGACCAGTTCGGGCGCGACCTGCTGGGCCTGCTGGTGTGGGGCGCGCGCATCTCGCTCTCCGTGGGGCTGCTCGCCGCCGTGCTCTCGGTGGCCATCGGCACGCTCGTGGGCATCACGGCCGGACACTTCAAGGGCTGGTACGCCACCGTCATCATGCGCGTCACCGACTGGTTCCTGGTGATGCCGACGCTGGTGCTCGCGATCGCCCTCGCCTCCGTGCTGTCCCGCTCCATCTGGACGATCATCCTGGCGATCGGCGTGACGACCTGGCCGACCACGGCGCGCCTGGTCCGCGCGCAGACGCTGGCGGTCGAGTCCCGCCCGTACATCGAACGCGCCCGGGCGCTCGGCGGCGGCCACGGCCACATCATGGCCCGGCACGTGCTGCCCAACGTGATGCCGCTCGTCCTCGCGCAGACCACCCTCGTCATCTCCGGCGCCATCCTCACCGAGGCGACGCTCGCGTTCCTCGGCCTCGGCGACCCGACGAGCGTGTCGTGGGGCGGGCTGCTCCAGGACGCGCGCGAGGCGGGCGCGGTCAGCGCGGGCCACTGGTGGTACCTCGCGCCGCCCGGCCTCGCCATCGCCGTCGTCGCGCTGGCGTTCACGCTGTGCGGCCGCGCCGTGGAATCCGTGCTCAACCCCAGGCTGGGGGCCACCCGTTGAACGACGTACAGAAAACCGATGGGCCCCGGCTCCTCGACGTGCGCGACCTCGAAGTGACGTACGCGAACGGCGCGGCCGCCGTCCGCGGCGTCAACCTCCACGTCGACGCGGGCCACAAACTCGGCGTGGCCGGCGAGTCGGGCTGCGGCAAGTCCACGCTCGCGCTCGCCCTGCTGCGGCTGCTGCCCGCGGGCACCAAGGTGTCCGGCGAGATCCTGCTCGACGGCGAGGACGTCCTCACCATGAAGTGGGGCCGGGTCCGCGCGGTCCGCTGGGCCGGCGCCTCGATCGTCTTCCAGGGCGCGATGCACTCCCTGAACGCCGTGCACCGCATCGGCGACCAGATCGCCGAGCCGATCCTGCTGCACAAGAAGGCGACACAGGCGGGCGCGAAGAAGAGGGCGGGCGAGCTCCTCGAACACGTGGGGCTGCCCGCCGCGCGCGCCGACGCGTACCCGCACGAGCTCTCCGGCGGCCAGCGGCAGCGCGTGATGATCGCGATGGCGCTCGCCTGCGACCCCCGGCTGATCATCGCGGACGAGCCGACCACCGCGCTGGACGTGATGATCCAGGCTCAGATCCTGCGCCTCATCGAGCAGTTGGTGGCCGAGCAGGACCTCGGCCTGATGATGATCAGCCATGACCTGGCGGTGCTCTCCGACACCTGCGACCGGCTCGCCGTGATGTACGCGGGCCGCGTCGTCGAGGAGGGCCCGGCCACACAGGTCTACGAGAACGCGCGGCACCCCTATGGAAAGGCCCTGTCGGCCGCCTTCCCGCGCATCGGCGACACCGCGTCGCGGTTCGCCCCGCGCGGCCTGCCGGGCGACCCGCCCGACCCGTCGGCGCTCCCCACGGGCTGCACGTTCCACCCGCGGTGCGCGGTCGCCCTCGACTCCTGCGCCACGGAGGACCAGGCCCTGCGGGAGGCGGGCCCGCACCACCGCGCGGCCTGCGTCCACGCGGGCGCGCCGCTCCCGGCGCAGCCCACGTCGGCACCGGCGACGGCGGAGCGCACGCCGTGACCGGCCACCCCCGGGCCCATCACCCCTCGGAACCGACAGCGCCGTGCTCGACAGCCCTCGCGACCAGGAGCAGCACATGACCACCGAAGCCGCCGGCCCCCTGCTGTCGGCCGCCGACCTGCACATCGCCTTCCCCGGCCGCCGGGGCGCGCCGACCGCCCGTGCCGTGGACGGCGTCGACCTCGACATCAAGGGCGGCGAGATCGTCGCGCTGGTCGGCGAGTCGGGGTGCGGCAAGACGACGCTGGCCCGCTCGCTGCTCGGCCTGGTGCCGCCGACCTCCGGCCGGGTGACGTTCGGCGGCAAGCCGCTGGACTACTCGGGCCGCGCCCTCAAGGCGTACCGCAAACGGGTCCAGCTGGTCCTCCAGGACCCGAGCGGCTCGCTGAACCCCCGGCACACGGTGTACGACGCCGTGGCGGAGGGGCTGCGCATCCACGGGTACGCGGGCGACGAGCGGGCCGCGGTCTCCGATGCCCTCGCACGGGCGGGGCTGCGGCCGCCGGACCGCTTCTTCCTGCGCTATCCGCACGAGCTCTCCGGCGGCCAGCGCCAGCGCGTCGTCATCGCGGGCGCGCTGGTCCTCGAACCCGAACTCATCGTCGCCGACGAGCCGGTGGCGTCCCTCGACGCGTCCGTGCGCGGCGAGATCCTGGCGCTGCTGCTCCGGCTGCGGGACGAACTCGGCCTGTCCGCGCTGGTGGTGACGCACGATCTGGGGCTGGCCTGGAACATCGCGGACCGGGTCGCGGTGATGTACCTGGGCCGGATCGTCGAGACCGGCACGGTGGAGGAGGTGCTGACGGCACCTCAGCACCCTTATACGCAGGCGCTGTTGTCCGTGCTGCCCGAGGCGCCCGGTGACCCGGTGGTCCTCACGGGCGAGCCGCCGGATCCGTCGCGGATTCCTGGGGGGTGCCGATTCCATGCGCGGTGCCAGGTGCTTGCCTCCGGCGAGGCGGAGCGGGCGGGTGTGGCGGCGCGCTGCCGTGAGGTGGACCTTCCCCTCCTGGCCGGTGGCGGCCAGACGCAGGTCGCCTGCCATTGGGCTGCCGCCGCGGGCTCGGGTTCTTAGGGGTTCGTTCTCGGCTGACCGCCCGGTGGGGGCTTGTCGCGCAGTTCCCCGCGCCCCTGACAAAGCGCCCGCAGGGCGCTTGTCCCAGGGGCGCGGGGAACTGCGCGAGCAACCACGAACACACCCGCAGCCGCAAAGAGGAACGCCCCCTACGGCGACTAGGCGGACTCGATAAGAGCCCGGCACCTCTTCACGTCATCCGCGATAGCGACAAGCAGCGAGTCGACCGAGTCGAACTTGGCCTGCCCCCGCACGAAGGCCAAGAACTCCACGGCCACGTGCAACCCGTACAGATCGAGGCCGACGCGGTCGATCGCGTACGCCTCGACCGTCCGCTCCGTGCCGTCGAACTGCGGATTCGTGCCCACGGAGATCGCCGCGGGCATGGCCTCGCCCTCGACGTGCAGCCATCCGGCGTAGACACCGTCGGCGGGGATGGCGGTGTGGGGCAGCGTCTCCACATTGGCGGTGGGGAAGCCCAGCTCGCGGCCGCGCTGGGCGCCGCGCACGACGACGCCCTCGACGCGGTGCGGGCGGCCGAGGATCTCCGCGGCCCCCGTCACGTCGCCCTCGGCGATCAGGCGCCGGGTCAGCGTCGAGGAGAACGGCTCGCCGCCACCTGCCTCGCCGCTCACGTACAGGTCGACGACATCGACTTCGTAGTCGTACGTCCGGCCGAGCTCGGCCAGGAAGTCGACGTTGCCCGCGGCCTTGTGGCCGAAGCGGAAGTTGGGGCCCTCGACGACCACGCGCGCGTGCAGCTTGTCGACGAGCACCTTGACCACGAAGTCGGCGGGCGACAGCTTCGAGAACTCGGTGGTGAAGGGCAGGATCAGCAGCGCGTCCACGCCCAGCTCGGCCATCAGCTCGGCGCGCCGGTGGTGCGGCGCGAGCAGCGGCGGGTGGCTGCCGGGGCGCACCACCTCGCTGGGGTGCGGGTCGAAGGTGACGACCACGGCGGGCACGCCGAGCTCGCGCGCGTGCTCCACGGCACGCCCGATGATCAGCTGGTGACCGCGGTGCACGCCGTCGTAGGAACCGATGGTGACGACGCTGCGCCCCCAGTCCTGGGGGATGTCCTCCAAGCCACGCCAGCGCTGCACTTCTTTGCTCCTCGCCGAACCCGTATACGTCACGTACATCTGTACGTTCCCATTGCCGATTGCGCAGGTCTAAGACTGCCATGCCGACGGGTCCCGGCTCGCACCGGAGGGAGTGGCGGGGGTCACTCCGCCGGGCACCGCATGGGCGAGGACGCGCATGCCTCCCGTGAGGTTCCCGATCGTGCGGTGGGCGCTCGGGCCGACCAGGACGGCCCAGTCCTGCGGGTCGGTCTCGATCCAGCCCGCGACGAGCGCGGCGAAACCGGGTCGCTGACGAGCCAGTTCGGCCAGGTGCCGGTCGAAGGCGGCCGCGCCCTCCGGAGTGCGGACGAGCAGCGCTCCGACGCGCCGCACCAGCTCGCGGGTGCGGTCGGCGCCGCGCTCCCCGGCGCCGCGCGCCGCCGACCGCAGGACGCTCTCCAGGACCGCGGCGTCCCGCTCCTGGCTGAGCAGTACGTCGAGCAGCTCGCCCCGCAGGGCATGTGACGCGGCGGTGCCCGGGGCGGCGAGCACGGGCGCGAGGGCGGCCCGCACCCGCACGGACCTGCTGTGCAGCAGCCCGGCGACCAGCGGGAAGAGGATGCCGCGCACGGCCGGGCCGTGTTCGAGGCGCCGGTCGATGTACGCGGCGGCGAGCCCGGCCGCCTCGGGGCGGGCCTCCAGCAGGTCGTGCACGAGGGTGGCGACGCGACGCGCTAGGGCGGGCGTCGTCACGTCGGCGAGGGCGCACAGGACGTCGTCGGCGGCCGGGCCCTGCGCGTGCAGGCGGGCGCGGAAGGCGTCGAGGACGGGCCCGGGGTGGGTGGGCAGGGCGGTGGCCAGGGCGCTCGCGGTCAGCTGCGGGTCTCCGGCGGTGAAGCGCCGCAGGGCTTGCGGCAGGTGCCGGGAGCGGGTCCGCGGGTCGCGGACGAGGAGCGCGAGCGCGGCGCCGTGCAGGGTGGTGTCGGCGGGGCGTGCGAGCAGCGCGCAGGCGGCCTGCCGCAGAAGCTCGCGGTCGGTGTCGGCGCTGGTGTGCGGGGCGGCCCGCAGGCCGTACGTGGCGGCGGCGACGCGGCGAGCGGGGCGCTCGTCGCTGGCCCAGCGGGCGACCGCGCGGCAGACGGCCGACGGCTCCTCCTCGGCGAGCGCGGCGAGGAGCTCGTCGGCGCGGGCGTCAGGGGCGTGGTCGACCAGGGTCTCCGTGAGGTCGTCGATGGCGCGGTGCCGGTGGGTGTGGAGGAGCGCCTGCGCGGCGGAGGCGACGGTCGCGTCCGGCGTGGCGGCCAGCGGCCGCTCGTCGGTGAACCACTGGGCGAGCCGCGGCTGTACGCCCACGGGGTCGGCGGTGAGCAGGTCGGCGACGGCGTCGAGGCAGCGGTCCGGGGTCCCCGGCGGCCCGTCGTGGACGACGCGCCGCCGCAGCAGCGCGAACCGGTCGGCCTCGTCCAGCGGCAGCCGCAGCCAGAAGGCGGTCCCGAACTCTCCCCGGTCGGCGAGGGGTTCGAGCACCGCGAGGTACGGGGACGCGTCGCGCACCCGCAGCAGCACCTGCCCGAGCAGTCGGCGGGCCCACCACACGGCGTCCTCGGACGCGGCCGCCCCGCAGGCGTCGAAGTCCGCCAGCGCGTCCGCCAGCCCGACCAGCCTCGACGCCAGTTCGGCGGCGCCGTGCTGCCGTCCCAGCGACAGCAGGGCCTGGATCACCGGGCCGATGCGGTGCCGCGGCACCGGTACGGGCGCCGGGCGGGACGGGCCGCGCCGGCGCTGTTCCGGCACCGAGGGGTTGCGGGCCGCGTCCCGGTGCCGGTGGACCAGTGAGGTCAGCGCCCCGTCGACATCCAGGTGCATGCCCTGGAGCCAGTCGGCCACCTCCTCGTGCGCGAAGCGGTAACCCGGCCCGGCCGGCACCAGCAACCCCTCGGTGAGCACCGCCGACGCCCACCCCGAGCAGGCCCCGCTCCCTCGGCCCGGCAGCGCCCCCCACGGGAACACCGCTTCGAAGGAGGCCCGGTCCAGCTGCCCCTGGCCCGGTCCGAGGCAGCGCCGCGCCGCCTCGTGGACCTGGCCGGACACCGTCGCCGCGAGACGGCGCACGGCGGTTCCGCGCAGCCCTTTCGGTGCCGCGAGCCGCACCGCGATCCGCAGGCACACCAGGTCCAGATAGGCGCCGAAGACGTCCTCCCGGTCCGCGGTGCCCGGCGGCGGCGCGTCCGGCCGGGCGGCCCGCACCTCGGCGAGCAGCCGCAGCGCCAGCGGGTGCCGCGCGTCGGCGGCGGTCAGCGCGCCGTCGGGGACGGCGTACCGCGCGCGGGCCCGGCGGGCCTGCGGCTCCGGGAGATCGCCGAGGTGTACGCAGCCGGGGAGCCCGGGGCCGGTGTCCGCCGGGTGCGACGCGGCGCCGAAGTGCGCACCGGCCTGCTCCCAGTACTCCGGACGGCAGGCGATGACGAGGCGTGCACCGGTCTCCCGCAGCCACCGGACCGTGCCGTCGCTCCACTCCGCGAGGCGGTGGGCGAGCACCGGCGGCATCTCCTCGGGGCCGTCCAGCAGCAGGAGCAGCGGCCGCCCCGCGTCCCGCACGAGCCCGGCGACGCGGTGCGCCGAGATGTCGCCGAGGTCCCGGGCCGCGGGCTCCTCCTCGGCGGCGGCCGCCAGGATTCGTCCGGCGCGGTCCAGCGCCCGCTCCACCGCGTCGGCCACGGATGTGTCCGTGCCGAGCAGGTCGGCGCCGCGCAGCCACAGCGTGGGGGCGGGCTCGGCGCCCCTGGCCCGGCGCGCGGCGAGCGCGGCCAGCTCCGTGGTGCGTCCCGTGCCGGGGTCGCCGACGAGGCCGAGCACCCGCGCGGGCCCCTCGGTGAAGGCGGCGAACTCCCGTGCCGTGTCGGGCCGTTCGACCGGTTCCAGAAGGGCGGCGTGGGGCAGGGCGGTGGGCGCGAGCGTGGTGTGCGGGCCGTCGGAGCCCGCGGACGTGGCGGTCAGGTGCAGCGCGCCCGCGAGGTTGAGGTCTTCGCCGTACGCGGGCACGGTCGCGGCGTTGTGCGCGAGGAGCTCGGCGAGCGGGCCGCCCGGGTCGGCGGCCGCCGCGTCCCGCAGCGACACCGCGAAGCCCGCCGGGCGATGGGTCCAGGCGTCGTCCTGTCCGGGCGCGGCGGGGCCGGAGGCCCGAGGCAGCAGGGCGGTACCGAGGACGGCGAGCACGGCGCCGGACGAGGCGTCCACGACGGGTCCGCCCGCGGCCCCGCCGCCGGGCCGCAGCGCGTCGGCGCCGTCCGTGCCGATCGCGAGCTCCAGGGCGGCGCCCACGGGGTGGCGGCGGTCCGTCGCCGTGTATGTGACGGCCGAGGTGCCGAGGACGCGCGCCTCGCGCCAGCCGCATGCCGTGATGCGCACGTACGTTCCGGTCGGCACCGAGCTCCGCGCGGTGACCGGGAGGGGCCGCAGCCCGAGGCCTTCCGTGCGGATGAGCGCGAGGTCGGCTCCGGGCAGCGCCACCACGGCGTCGGCGGGGACCACGCAGGTCCGCTCGTCCGGCGCGTGCAGGACGATCCGGGCGAGTCCGTCGACCGCCTCGTGGCTGGTGACGACCGTGCCGTGCTCGTCGGCCGCGAACCCCATGCCGCGCGGGCGCCCGGCGGGATCGCACACCCGCACCACCGACCGGTCCGGCGCCGGAGCCGAGAGCCCTCCCCCGCCGCGTCCCGCCATGCTCGAACCTCCCCACTGTGCCCCGTTCTCCCGACCGTAGGACGGGGGTGATCAGCGGGACAGGAGGCGGTCCGAACGCGCCCCCTTCCGACCCCCCGGTTCACTCCGAGCGCCTGCTCGATGGGGTGAATCGGCGGGTGGCGGTGGAAACACCTCTAGTGGGGGGAATGGTGGAGCGGCGGACCTGGGTCCGCCGCTCCACAATGCCGTCGGGCCGGGAAGGCCACCGGGCCGTCGACCCGGGAAGGCCACCGCACGGAAAAGCCGTCAGGCGAAGACGGCCAGGCTCTTGGCCTTGCCCCGCGACTCCTCCGCGAGGACCAGGAAGCGGCCCTCCGGGTCGAAGACGGCGACGGCGCCCACACCCGCGTACTCCTCGGGCATGTCGATCCGGACGCCGTTGAGCAGCAGCCGGCCGCGCTTGTCGTCCACGTCCCAGCGCGGGAAGGCCCGCCCCGCGGCCTCGGCCACGGGCATCACGGTCAGCTCCTCCTGGAGCTGGTCGAGGGTCTTGGCCGCGTCCAGCTTGTAGGGGCCGACGCGGGTGCGGCGCAGCGCGGTCAGGTGGCCGCCCACGCCGAGGTCGGCGCCGAGGTCACGGGCGATCGCCCTGATGTACGTCCCCGAGGAGCAGACGACCGAGACGACCAGGTCGAGGACGGGCGTGCCGTCCTCGGCGACGGCATCGCGCACGTCGTACACGGTGAAGGCGGAGATCGTCACGGGCCTGGCCGGGATCTCGAACTCCTCGCCCTTGCGGGCGCGGGCGTAGGACCGCTTGCCGTCGATCTTGATGGCGCTGACCTTCGACGGCACCTGCATGATGTCGCCGGAGAGCTTGGCGACGCCCGCGTCGATGGCCTGCCGGGTGATCTTCGAGGCGTCGGCGGACGAGGTGATCTCGCCCTCGGCGTCGTCGGTGATCGTGTTCTGCCCGAGGCGGATGGTGCCGAGGTACTCCTTCTCGGTGAGCGCCAGATGGCCGAGGAGCTTGGTGGCGCGCTCCACGCCGAGCACGAGGACACCCGTCGCCATCGGGTCGAGGGTGCCCGCGTGTCCGACGCGGCGGGTCCTGGCGATCCCGCGCATCTTGGCCACCACGTCGTGCGAAGTGAAGCCGGACGGCTTGTCGACGATGACAAGGCCGTCCGGCGTTGTGGTGCTGCTCTTGCTCATGCGCGGGCGTCGCCGTCCGTCTCGTCCGTGGTGCTGTCGCTCTCGTCGGCCTCGTCGGGCTTGCGGTACGGGTCGGGCCCGCCCGCGAACTCGGCGCCGGCCGAGACCTCGCGCACCTTCTCGTCGGACATCCGCGCCTTGTCGAGGAGGTCCTCGATGGCGCGCGCGTTGTCCGGCAGGGCGTCGGCGACGAAGGACAGGGTCGGCGTGAACTTCACGCCTGCGGCCTGTCCGACCGCCGACCGGAGCACGCCCTTGGCGCTCTCCAGGCCCGCGGCGGCCGCCGCACGGTCCTCGTCGTCGCCGTAGACCGTGTAGAAGACCGTGGCCTCCCGCAGGTCACCGGTCACCCGGGTGTCCGTGATCGTCACGTGCGTTCCGAGCCGCGGGTCCTTGATCCCGCGCTGCAGCTTCTGAGCAACCACCTCTCGAATGAGGTCCGCCAGCCTTTTCGCCCGCGCGTTGTCGGCCACTGCTCCGTCTCCCTTATCCCCGGGCATTCCCTGGGCTTGTCTTGCTGTGTTCAATCGTCGTCGCCGTGCAGCCGCCGCCGGACCGACAGCAGCTCCACTTCGGGCCGGGCGGCGACGAGGCGTTCGCACCGGTCCAGTACGTCGGTGAGATGAGCCCAGTCGCCCGACACCACGGCGAGGCCGATCTCGGCCCGCCGGTGCAGATTCTGCACCCCGACCTCCGCCGCGCTCACCGCGTACTTGCGCTGGAGTTCGGCGACGATCGGTCGGACGACGGAGCGTTTCTCCTTCAGCGAATGTACGTCGCCGAGGAGCAGATCGAAGGACAGAGTCCCCACATACATGTGTGTCCGGATGTCCCGCCGGTACGGGTTCGGTGCCCCGCCAACCGCTTGGCAGGGACACAAGAACCGTACACGGAACGGCCGGGGCCGATCGACGGGATTTACCTCCCCTCGACCGGCCCCGGTTCGAGCTGTCGTGATCAGCCGCGCGGCTTCTCGCGCATCTCGTACGTCGCGATGACGTCGTCGATCTTGATGTCGTTGAAGTTTCCGAGGTTGATACCGCCCTCGAAGCCTTCGCGGATCTCGGTGACGTCGTCCTTGAAGCGGCGCAGGCCCTCGATGTTGAGGTTCTCCGCGATGACCTTGCCATCGCGCAGCAGACGGGCCTTGGTGTTGCGCTTGACCTCGCCGGAACGGATGAGGACACCCGCGATGTTGCCGAGCTTGGACGAGCGGAAGACCTCGCGGATCTCCGCGGTGCCGAGCTCGACCTCCTCGTACTCCGGCTTGAGCATGCCCTTGAGGGCCGCCTCGATCTCCTCGATGGCCTGGTAGATCACCGAGTAGTAGCGGACGTCGACGCCCTCGCGCTCCGCCATCTGCGCGGCACGGCCGGCCGCGCGGACGTTGAAGCCGATGACGATGGCGTCGGAGCCCATCGCCAGGTCGATGTCCGACTCGGTGACCGCACCCACACCGCGGTGCAGGACGCGGATGTCGACCTCTTCGCCGACGTCCAGCTGGAGCAGGGAGGACTCAAGAGCCTCGACGGAACCGGAAGCGTCACCCTTGATGATGAGGTTGAGCTGCTGGATCTCGCCGGCCTTGAGCACCTTGTCCAGGTCCTCGAGCGAGACACGGCGCACGCGCTTGGCGAACGCGGCGTTGCGCTCACGGGCGGCACGCTTCTCGGCGATCTGACGGGCCGTACGGTCCTCGTCGACGACGAGGAAGTTGTCGCCGGCGCCCGGGACGTTGGTGAGACCGAGGACGAGGACCGGGGTCGACGGACCCGCCTCTTCCACGTTCTCGCCCTTGTCGTCGAGCATCGCGCGGACTCGGCCGTACGCGTCACCGGCGACCATCGTGTCGCCGACGCGGAGGGTACCGCGCTGGACGAGGACGGTCGCGACGGCGCCGCGGCCCTTGTCGAGGTGGGCCTCGATGGCAATACCCTGCGCGTCCTGCTCCGGGTTGGCCCGCAGGTCGAGCGAGGCGTCCGCGGTCAGGACCACGGCCTCGAGCAGCTGCTCGATGTTGAGGCCCTGGCGCGCGGAGATGTCGACGAACATCGTGTCGCCGCCGTACTCCTCGGCCACCAGACCGAACTCGGTGAGCTGACCGCGCACCTTGGTCGGGTCGGCACCCTCGACGTCGATCTTGTTGACCGCGACCACGATCGGCACGTCGGCCGCCTTGGCGTGGTTCAGCGCCTCGATCGTCTGCGGCATCACACCGTCGTTCGCCGCGACCACGAGGATCGCGATGTCGGTGGACTTCGCACCACGGGCACGCATGGCGGTGAACGCCTCGTGACCGGGGGTGTCGATGAAGGTGATGGCGCGCTCTTCGCCGTTGACCTCGGTCGCGACCTGGTAGGCACCGATGTGCTGGGTGATGCCACCGGCCTCGCCCGCGACGACGTTCGTCTTGCGGATGGCGTCGAGGAGGCGGGTCTTTCCGTGGTCGACGTGACCCATGACGGTCACTACCGGCGGACGGGCGATGAGGGCCTCTTCGCCGCCCTCGTCCTCGCCGAACTCGATGTCGAACGACTCGAGCAGCTCGCGGTCCTCCTCCTCGGGGCTGACGATCTGAACCGTGTAGTTCATCTCGTCGCCGAGGAGTTGCAGCGTCTCGTCGGAGACGGACTGCGTGGCCGTGACCATCTCGCCGAGGTTCATCATCACCGCGACGAGCGACGCCGGGTTGGCGTTGATCTTCTCGGCGAAGTCGGTGAGGGACGCACCGCGCGACAGGCGAACGGTCTCGCCGTTGCCGCGGGGCAGCATCACGCCGCCGACCGACGGGGCCTGCATGGCCTCGTACTCCTGGCGCCTCTGCCGCTTCGACTTGCGACCGCGACGCGCGGGACCGCCGGGACGGCCGAAGGCGCCCTGCGTGCCACCGCGGCCACCCGGGCCACCGGGACGGCCACCGAAGCCGGGACGACCGCCGAAGCCGCCGCCACCACCGGGACGACCGGCACCGCCGCCGCCACCGGGACCGGCCGGACGGCCGGCGAAGCCGCCACCGCCACCGGGACGACCGGCGAAGCCGCCGCCACCGGGACGACCGCCGCCGCCACCCGGACGACCGCCGCCACCGGGACCACGGCCGCCGCCGGGGCCACCGCCGGGACGCGGGCCCGCGGCGGGACGCTGCGGCATCATGCCCGGGTTCGGACGGTTGCCGGCGGGACCGCCGCCGGGGGCGCCGCCGGGACGGGGCGCCTGCGGACGGGGCATGCCGCCCGGAGTCGGACGGGCACCGCCCTGACCCTGCGGACGGGGAGCGCCACCGGGGCCGCCCTGACCGCCCTGCGGGCGCGGGGCGCCGCCGGGGCCGCCCTGGCCGCCGGGTCCGCCGGGGCCGGGACGCGCGCCGCCCGGACGGGGCGCCTGCGGGCGCGCCATGCCGGTGGAGCCGCCGGAGGTGAAGGGGTTGTTGCCCGGACGCGGACCCGCGGGACGGGCACCGCCGGGACGCGGGGCACCGCCCTGGCCGCCGGGGCGCGGGGCGCCCTGACGGTCACCGCGGTCGCCACGGCCCTGGCCCTGACCCTGGCCCTGACCGGGGGCCGGACGGCCACCGGGCTTCGGGGCACCCGGGCGGGCGGCCGGACGGGGGGTCTGCGGGGCCGCGGGGGCGGCCGGCGGAGCGGTGAACTCCGGGGCGGCCGGAGCCGGCGAGGCCGGCGCGGGCTTGGGGGCCGGCGGCTTCGGGCCGGGCGTCGGGCGCGGGCCCGGGGTCGCCGGCGAAGCCGCGGGCTTCTCGGCCGCGGCGGGCTTGGGCGCCGGCGGCTTGGGCGCGGCCGGACCCGGACGGGCGGCCTGCGCGGGAGAGGGGGTCGCCGGGCCCGAGGGGGCCGGCTTGGGGGCGGCCTGCTTGCGCGGCGCGCCGGGCTTGGCGGCGGACTTGCCGTTGCCGCCGCCCTGCTGGAATGCGTCAGTCAGTTTGCGTACCACGGGCGCCTCGATCGTCGAGGACGCCGAACGTACGAATTCACCGAGTTCTGTGAGCTTGGCCATGACGACCTTGCTCTCTACGCCGAACTCCTTGGCGAGTTCGTATACCCGGACCTTAGCCACTTCGCTCCTTTTAGGTCCGGGTTACGCCGGACCGTCGCTACTTCATGGGCGTACTCATCGCGTGCTCATCGAGTGCTCATCGCAATCTCGACCTACTTCCAACTCGCGGAATACCAAGGCCGCACGGGGTTCCGTGCGACCACGTCTTACGGTGTTGCCTGCTCGGCAACTGCCTCGACAGCCCGGCGCAAGGCCTCCGTGTCGAGCGGTCCCTGGACTCGGAAGGCCCTTGGGAGCGCCCGGCGGCGGACCGCCAGGTCCAGACAGACCAGGGCGGGGTGTACATACGCACCCCGGCCGGGCAGCGTACCGCGAGGATCGGGGGCGCAGACGCCCTCTTTCGCCACGATGCGCAGCAGATCGCTCTTGGCCGCTCGCTCCCGGCACCCCACACAGGTGCGCTCAGGGCGTGCGCGGGTATGCGTCCGGCCAGACACGCTTAAGTCTACCTCCCCGCACCGACCTCACCCCTTCGGGGCAAGAATCGAACGGCTACTCGCCACATACTGTCGTGATCGAAGCGGTGGCCGCCCGGAATTTATTCCCGGGACGGCTTCCGCCGCTGGCCCGCTACCGGTCCTGCCGGTCGTCCGGCTGCTCCGTGTCCGGCCTGATGTCGATGCGCCAGCCCGTGAGCCGCGCGGCCAGGCGGGCGTTCTGCCCCTCCTTGCCGATCGCGAGCGACAGCTGATAGTCCGGCACGGTCACCCGGGCCGAGCGGGCGCCGAGGTCGACGACCTCGACCTTGCTGACGCGGGCCGGGGAGAGCGCGTGGGCGACCATCTCGGCCGGGTCGTCGGACCAGTCGACGATGTCGATCTTCTCGCCGTTGAGCTCGCCCATCACGTTGCGCACGCGGCTGCCCATGGGGCCGATGCAGGCGCCCTTGGCGTTGAGCCCCGAGCGCGTCGAGCGGACCGCGATCTTGGTGCGGTGGCCGGCCTCGCGGGCGATGGCGGTGATCTCGACGGAGCCGTCGGCGATCTCCGGGACCTCCAGGGCGAAGAGCTTCTTCACCAGGTTCGGGTGGGTGCGCGACAGCGTCACGGACGGGCCGCGGACGCCCTTGGCGACCCGGACGACGTACGACCGAAGGCGCATCCCGTGCGGGTACTCCTCGCCCGGCACCTGCTCCTGCACCGGCAGGATGGCCTCCAGCTTGCCGATGTCGACGAGCACGTTCTTCGGGTCGCGGCCCTGCTGGACGACGCCGGTGACGATGTCGCCCTCCCGGCCCGCGTACTCCCCGAGCGTCACGTCGTCCTGGGCGTCGCGCAGGCGCTGAAGGATGACCTGCTTGGCCGTGGTCGCGGCGATCCGGCCGAAGTCGGACGGGGTGTCGTCGAACTCCTTGGGCTCCTGGCCCTCTTCGAGGTCCGCCGGGTCCTCCGTCGCCCACACCGTCACGTGGCCGGTCTCCCGGTCCAGCTTCACACGCGCGCGGCGGAAGCTGCCTTCGGTGCGGTGGTAGGCGATGAGGAGGGCCGACTCGATCGCCTCGACGAGGAGGTCGAAGGAGATCTCCTTCTCCCGGACCAGACCCCGCAGGGCACTCATGTCGATGTCCACGGCTACGCCTCCTCTTCCTTCTTGTCCTTGCGGTTGAACTCGACCTGTACACGCGCCTTGTCGATCTCGTCGAAGGCGAGGCGGCGCGAGGTGGGCCTGCGGCCCTTCACGCCGGGCACTTCGAGGTCGAGGCCCTCGTCGTCCACGGTGAGGATGCGGGCGGTCAGCTCGCCGCCCTCGGCCAGCTGGAACTTCACCAGGCGGTCCACGGCACGCACGTAGTGACGGTGCTCGGTCAGGGCTCGCTCGGCGCCGGGGGAACCGACCTCCAGGTCGTACTCCCCCTCGCCCATGGCGTCCGTCTCGTCGAGCTTCGCGGAGAGCAGGCGGCTGACTTCCGCGATCTGGTCCAGGTCCACGCCGTCGTCGGAGTCGATGACGACTCTCAGCACCCGCTTGCGTCCGACGGAGGCCACTTCGATCTCTTCGAGATCCAGGTCCTGCGAGGTGACGAGCGGTTCCAGTAGTTGCCGCAGCCTCTCGCTCTGGGTGGTGCTCATCCGGGTGACTCCTCGGCCGCGTGTGCTGTTGTGGGTGCGTTGCAAGTCTGCGTGTCAGGTCAAAGGGTATCCGGTCCCGAGGGGTGTTGCGGCCCACGGACCGCACGATGCGCCGCTTTCGTCCCGAGCCGCTCGCGGGCGCCGGGCCGGTCCGAAGGTACGGTGATCACCGGGCCCACGCCCACCGATCTTCATTTCTTCCTTCTGCTCCGAGGACGTCTGCCGTGCCGTCGTATCGCACCGCCCCGCGGTCCCGCCCTGGCCCGCGCCGAAGGAGTCTGCTCACGGGGGCCGCCGGCGTCGCGTCGGCGGCGCTGCTCGCGGGCTGCTCGGACTCCGGAGACTCCGCCGCCGACGAGCGCACGTCCGCCGCACGGCGGCTGCGTGCCGCGGCCGCGAAGGACAGCAGGGAGCTCCTCGGGCGGTACGACGCCGTGCTCGCGGCCCATCCCTCGCTCGCCGGGCGGCTCGCCCCGCTGCGCTCCGAGGTCCAGCAGCACGCCGAGGCCTTCGCGGCCGACCGCGCCCCGTCCGCCACGGCCTCGCAGCCGCCGTCACCGTCGCCGTCGTCCGCCACGTCCCCGCGTCCCTCGCCGTCCGTGCCCGCCACCCCCGAGGACGCCGTACGCGCCCTCGCCAAGGCCGAGCGCGAGCTGGCCGACCGCCGGGGCGAGGCCCTGCTCGACGCCCCGGCCGAGGAGGGCAGGCTGCTCGCCTCGGTGGCGGCCGCCGGCGCGGCCCACGCATATCTGCTGACCGAGCGGGAGGGCGCCAAGTGAGCGACGCGAAGGACCCGAAGGCGGGCTCGAAGGACGAGGAGCTGAAGGCCCTCCAGGCCGCTCTCGGCGCCGAGCACGCGGCGGTGTACGGCTACGGCGTCGTCGGCGGCCGGATCGGCGACAAGCGCAGGCCCGAGGCGCGCACGGCGTACGACGCGCACCGCGCCCGGCGCGACGAGCTCCAGCGCGCGGTGCGCGACCTGGGCGGCGAACCGCAGTCCGCGGACGCGGCGTACTCGCTGCCCTTCCCGGTGCCCGACGCCGCCGCGGCGGTCCGGCTCGCCACGGAGCTGGAGGACCGTGTCGCGGGCGTCTACTCCGATCTCGTCCGCGCGTCGACGGGCGCCCGGCGCGGCACCGCGGCCCGCGCGCTGCGGGAGGCGGCGGTCCGTGCGGCACGGTGGCGGGCCGGGAGCGTAGCCTTCCCTGGGCTCGCCGAGCGGTCGACACCGTCGTCCGCACCGGCGACCCCCAAGGCGTAACGCGTCCAGGAAGGGAACAACGCGCGCATGGCTCTCGAACCGCCGCAGCGCCTCGTCACAGCACTCGGCGAGACGGCGCAGGACGGCGACGACTGGCTGGAGAAGCTGCCCGGGGCAGTCGAACAGTCCGTCGCTCTGCGCGAGTTGACCGTCGAGCGGACGCACCTTCCCGGTGGCCGCAGCAGCCTCGTGCTGCTGGTGCGGCGGGCCGACGGCACGCCCGCCGTGCTGAAGCTCGTGCCGCCGCGGTCGCGGCCGGAGAGCGAGCGGGCCGCGCTCGCCCACTGGGGCGGACTCGGCGCCGCGCGGCTGCTCGACCCGGAGCTCTCGGACGGGGCGCTGCTCCTGGAGCGGCTGCACCGTGACGTGTCCGTGCGGTCGCTGCCCGAGGCCAAGGCGCTCCTGGAGGCCGCGGGGACGCTGCGCAGGCTGTGGGTGGAGCCGCCCGCCGACCACCGCTTCGAGACGGTCGCCGAGCGGACGGGGCGGCAGGCCGACGCGATGCGCGCCTCCGCGGCCGCCGACGCGGACGTGGCTCCGCTGGTCGACGCGGCGCTCGCGGCCCGCGACGAGCTGCTGGCCGGGGAGTCGGGGGGCGTGGCGGCACGGCTGCTGCACGGCACCTTCCGGCAGAGCAAGGTGCTCGCCGGGGACCGGCTGCCGTGGCTCGCGGTGGGTCCCGACCCGGTGGTCGGCGACCCCGCCTTCGACCTGGCGCGGCTCGTCCGTGACCGGGTGGAGGACCTGATCGCCTCGCCGTCGGGCGCCTCGATCACGCGGCGGCGCGTGAAGAAGCTCGCCGAGTCCCTGGAGGTCGACCAGGAGCGGCTGCGGGGCTGGACGCTGTTCCGGGCCGTGGAGTCCGGTGTGCGGGCGTTGCGGGTGGGGCGGCCGCAGGACGCGGAACTGCTGCTCGAGTTCGCGGGCTGGCTGTAGCGGTACTGGCTGTAGCGGTACATGTACGTGAGAAGGGGGCGCCCCGCCGTGCGGAGCGCCCCCTTCTCGTGTGCCGTCAGGCGGTGAGGCGGGCGATCGCCTCGTCGACCGTGAGCTCCTCGCGCTCGCCCGTGCGGCGGTCCTTGAGCTCGACGACGCCGTCGGCGGAGCGGCGGCCCGCGACCAGGATCTTCGGCACGCCCATCAGCTCGGAGTCAGTGAACTTCACACCCGGCGAGACGCCGGGACGGTCGTCGACCAGGACGCGGACACCGGCCGCGGCCAGCTTGTCGGAGACCTCCAGGGCCAGCTCGGTCTGGAGCGCCTTGCCCGCGGCGACGACGTGCACGTCGGCCGGGGCGATCTCCTCGGGCCAGACCAGGCCCTTGTCGTCGGCGTGCTGCTCGGCGAGGGCGGCGACGGCACGCGAGACACCGATGCCGTACGAGCCCATGGTGACGCGGACCGGCTTGCCGTTCTGGCCGAGGACGTCGAGCTGGAAGGCGTCGGCGTACTTGCGGCCGAGCTGGAAGATGTGCCCGATCTCGATGGCGCGGTCCAGCTTGAGACCGGTGCCGCACTTCGGGCACGGGTCGCCCTCCTGGACGACCACGACGTCGACGTACTCGTCGACCTCGAAGTCGCGGCCCGCGACGACGTTCTTCGCGTGCACGCCGTCCTTGTTGGCGCCGGTGATCCAGGCGGTGCCGGGGGCGACGCGCGGGTCGGCGATGTACTGGACCTTCTCCAGGCCCTGCGGGCCGACGTAACCGCGTACGAGATCGGCGCGGTCGGCGAAGTCCTCGGCCGTCACGAGCTCCACCGCGGCGGGGGCGAAGTGCGCCTCGACCTTGTCCATGTCGACCTCGCGGTCGCCGGGGACGCCGACGGCGACGATCTCGCCGTCGACCTTCACGAGGAGGTTCTTGAGGGTGGCCGCCGCGGGGACGCCGAGGTGCGCGGCGAGCGTCTCGATGGTCGGGGTGTCCGGGGTGGGAATGTCCTCGGCGGCGGGCACGCCGTCCGCTTCCACCGGCTTGAGGGCGAAGGAGACGGCCTCGGTGTTGGCCGCGTAGTCGCAGTTCGGGCAGTCGGCGAAGGTGTCCTCGCCGGCCGCGGCCGGGGCGAGGAACTCCTCGGACTTCGAGCCGCCCATGGCGCCGGCGGTGGCGGCGCAGATGCGGTAGTCCAGGCCGAGGCGCTGGAAGATCTTCTGGTACGCGGCGCGGTGCAGCGCGTACGACTGGGCGAGGCCCTCGTCCTCCGTGTCGAAGGAGTACGAGTCCTTCATCAGGAACTCGCGGCCGCGCAGGATGCCGGCGCGGGGGCGGGCCTCGTCGCGGTACTTGGTCTGGATCTGGTAGAGGATCACCGGCAGGTCCTTGTAGGACGTGCACTGGTCCTTGACCAGGAGGGTGAAGATCTCCTCGTGGGTGGGGCCGAGGAGGTAGTCGCCGCCCTTGCGGTCGTTGAGCCGGAACAGCTCCGCGCCGTACTCGGTCCAGCGGCCCGTCGCCTCGTAGGGCTCCTTGGGCAGCAGGGCGGGCAGAGAGACCTCCTGGCCGCCCATGGCGTCCATCTCCTCGCGCACGACACGCTCGACGTTGGCGAGGACCTTCTTGCCCAGCGGCAGCCAGGACCAGACACCGGCGGCGGTACGGCGCACGTAACCGGCGCGGACGAGGAGTTTGTGGCTGAGCACCTCGGCGTCCGCGGGGTCGTCGCGCAGCGTCTTCGCCATCAGTCGGGACATGCGCTGGACCTGGGCCATGGTGAACTCCTGCTGTAAAGGGGGTACGCAGGAGGTTAGCCGGGGGGCCTGGGCGGGCGGAAATCGGTGCCGGGTCGGGGTGGGCTCAGGCCCGCTTCGGCAGGGGCAGCGGGGCGCCCATCACGGCGTACGGCTTGGGGGCGCTGGGGAAGAGGACGCGGCGGGCCAGATCGGTGTAGCCGAGGGAGCGGTACAGGCCGCGGGCGGGGCTCTCCACGTCGATCGCGGAGAGGATCGAGCGGGGCTCGGGGACGCCTTCGGTGATGGTGGTGATCAGCGCGCGCCCGATGCCGCGGTTCTGGTGGCCGGGGTGTACGTGCAGTTCGGTGATGACGAAGGAGTCGTCCAGCCAGCCGTCCAGGTTCTGGCTGCGCAGATACGGCTCGACGACCGTCGACCACCAGTGGCCGCGGCTGTTCGGCATGCCGTAGACGAACCCGACGAGCCGGTCGTCGGGGGTGGTCGCGCCGAACGCGCGGGCGCGGGGATACGTGAGGTGCCGCAGGACGATCTGGCGCCGCACGGCCACCTCGTCCTCGCTCAGTCCGAAGGCGTGGGCCTGCACGTGCAGCGCGTCGTCCACGCGCGCGGCGAGGTCGATCGGAGCGATCACGACATCGTCTGTCATGGGGGCGACCCTACTTTGCGAGGGTCGCGTTCAGAACAGGACGCTCATGAACGCCCCGACTTCGCGGAAGCCCACCCTGCGGTAGGCCGACCTGGCCGCGGTGTTGAAGTCGTTGACGTAGAGGCTGGCGACGGGGGCGACGTCCGCGAGGGCGTAGCGCAGGACGGCCGCCATGCCGGGGGCGGCGAGGCCGCGGCCGCGGTACTCCGGGGCCACCCACACGCCCTGGATCTGGCAGGCCTTCGCCGTGGCGGCGCCGATCTCCGCCTTGAAGACGACCTTGCCGTCCCGGTCGAGGCGGGCGAAGGAGCGGCCCGAGCCGACCAGTTCGGCGACCCGCGCCTGATAGAGGAGCCCGCCGTCGCCCGCCATCGGCGACACCCCGACCTCCTCGGTGAACATGGCGATGCACGCCGGCATGATCGTGTCCATCTCGTCCTTGCGGACACGGCGGACGTACGGATCGGGGACGACGTCGTCGGGGAGCCGGTCGGTGACCATCAGGGGCTGCCGGGCGCGGACCTCGCGGGCGGGGCCCCAGGACGGTTCGAGGAGCCGCCACAGCTGGGCCGTGGAGGCGGCGGGGCCGACGATGGACGAGCAGCGGCGGCCCGCCCGCCGGGCCCGGTCGGCGAAGCCCCGTACGGCTCGGGGGGTCGCGCAGATGGGGACGAGGTTGGCGCCCGCGTAGCACAGGGACTCCAGCATGCCGTGCTCGTACCAGCCCCACATCTCGCCGCCGAGACGCCAGGGGTCGAGGCCGGCGACCTGGACGCGAGCGGTCACGAAGGCGTTCGCGACCGGCTCGCGGTCGAGCACGGCGAGCGCGGCGTCGAGGTCACTCGGTTCGAGGACCCGGGTAGTGGTCTGAGTCAACACGTGCGGGGGCCTCACCATACGGTCTGCTGATCTCCGCACTGTACCTGGCGGGGGCGCCTTGTGCGGGGGGTGCCTTTTGTCCGCCGGGCTCTCCTGGTCCTCGGGCGGGTGCCCCCCGGCGGGGGCGGAGGCCTTTTCGCCGCTTTGCGGCGGGGGGGGGGCGTTGCTTGGCTGGCCCCGGGTGGGGGCGGGCGTCTTACCGCCGCTTCGCGGCGGAGTTTCCCACCCGCCCACCCGTTTGCCCCGCGCCGTCCCGTTGCTGTAGGGGCCGGGGAAGAGGGCGGGCGGGTGGGGAAACCGCCGCGCAGCGGCGGGCCGGGGCCGGGCGGTGCCGGGCACTGGGCATACCGGCGCGCAGCGGCGGGCCAGAGGCGGGCGGTGCCGGGTGGTCTGCATAGCGGCGCGCAGCGGCGGGCCGGGGGCGGGCGGTGCCGGGTGGCCCTCGTGTCGGCGCACAGCGGCGGGGACCGAGGGGGCCTGGTAGTGGAGGTGCCGATGCGGGACGCGAGGGAGCTTACGTCGGTGCCCGGCGCTCGGGGAGCGGCAGGGTGCCGGGGAAGAGAGGCTCGGGGCAGGGTGCCGCGGAGGAAGGCGGCGGGTGGGGCGCCCTGTGCCCTGGCGCTCGGGCCAAGCGGTGGGGCGCCCCCGGAGAGGGAGAGGCGTCAGCCGGCGATGGAGACCTTCGGTTCGCCGGAGGCCACCCCGTCCTTCTCCATCTGCTCCGCGATCTTCATCGCCTCATCGATCAGTGTCTCCACGATCTTCGACTCGGGGACGGTCTTGATGACCTCGCCCTTGACGAAGATCTGGCCCTTGCCGTTGCCGGAGGCGACGCCGAGGTCGGCCTCGCGGGCCTCGCCCGGGCCGTTCACGACGCAGCCCATCACCGCGACGCGCAGCGGGACCTCCATGCCCTCCAGGCCCGCGGTGACCTCTTCGGCGAGCTTGTAGACGTCGACCTGGGCGCGGCCGCAGGACGGGCAGGAGACGATCTCCAGGCGGCGCTGGCGGAGGTTGAGGGATTCGAGGATCTGGATGCCGACCTTGATCTCCTCGGCCGGCGGCGCCGACAGGGAGACGCGGATCGTGTCGCCGATGCCCTCCGAAAGGAGCGCGCCGAAGGCCACCGCGGACTTGATCGTGCCCTGGAAGGCGGGGCCCGCCTCGGTCACACCGAGGTGGAGGGGGTAGTCGCACTGGGCGGCGAGCTGGCGGTAGGCGTTGACCATGACCACCGGGTCGTTGTGCTTGACCGAGATCTTGATGTCGCGGAAGTCGTGCTCCTCGAAGAGCGACGCCTCCCACAGCGCCGACTCGACGAGGGCCTCGGGGGTCGCCTTGCCGTACTTCTTCAGCAGCCGCGCGTCGAGCGAGCCCGCGTTGACGCCGATGCGGATCGGCGTGCCCGCGTCCTTGGCGGCCCGCGCGATCTCCTTGACCTTGTCGTCGAACTGCTTGATGTTGCCCGGGTTGACGCGGACCGCGGCACAGCCGGCGTCGATCGCGGCGAAGACGTACTTCGGCTGGAAGTGGATGTCGGCGATCACCGGGATCTGCGACTTGCGCGCGATCGTGGCGAGCGCGTCCGCGTCGTCCTGCGTGGGGCAGGCGACGCGCACGATCTGGCAGCCGGAGGCCGTCAGCTCGGCGATCTGCTGGAGCGTGGCGCCGATGTCGGAGGTACGCGTCGTCGTCATGGACTGCACCGAGACCGGGGCGTCGCCGCCCACGGCCACCGTGCCGACCTGGATCTTCCGGCTGACCCTCCGGTCGGCGAGCTTGGTCGGAACGGACGGGATTCCGAGCGATACGGCAGTCATCTGGCGAGCATCCCCAAGAGTGTGGATCACAAGGCGTGGATCACAAGGTGTGAGTCCGGGTCACAAGGTGTGAGTCCGGGTCCCGGCATCGACGGGCTCCGGGCTTCGAGATTACGGCACCCTGCCGGGCCCGGGCACATCCCCTCCGTAAGTCCACTCAATGGTGGGCGGCCCGACACATTTGGTGCCGGGCCGCCGCAAACTTCTCTTAATCCGGAAATTCGTCAGGAGATCCTGACGGGGTTCACCACGTCCGCGATGAGGACCAGGATCGTGAAGCAGATGAAGATCCCCGCCACCACGTAGGCGACCGGCATCAGCTTCGCGACGTCGAACGGGCCCGGGTCGGGGCGGCGCAGGACCCGCGCGGCCTTGCGGCGCACGGACTCCCACAGGGCGCCCGCGATGTGCCCGCCGTCGAGCGGGAGCAGCGGCAGCATGTTGAACAGGAAGAGGGAGAGGTTGAAGCCCGCGATGAGGAACAGCATCATCGCGATCTGGTTCTCCGGCGGGATGTCCAGGGTGAACACGTCGCCGCCCACCCGGGCCGCGCCGACCACGCCCATCGGGGAGTCCTGCTTGCGCTCGGCGTCACCGAACGCCGCGTTCCACAGGTCGGGGACCTTGGACGGCAGGGCGATGATCGACTCGACGCCGCTCTCCATCATGTCGCCCATGCGGTCGACGGAGTCGCCGAAGGACTGCTGCACGATGCCGGTGGCGGGGGTGAAGCCGAGGAAGCCCGCGTAGACGTACTTGCCCTCCACGTAGGCGCCGTCACCGTCGGTCTTGGTGACCTGGTTCTTGATCAGGTTCGCGTGCAGGTCGATCCGCTTGCCGTCGCGCTCGACCGTGATGGTGGCCGGGCCGATGGTCTCGCGGATCTTCGACTGGAGCGTGGACCAGTCGTCGACGGGCTGGTTCTGGAACGCGACGATCTTGTCGCCCGGCTTGAGGCCGGCCGCCTTGGCGGGCGCGGCCTTGTCGCCCTTCTCGCACTTGGCGCGGTTCTCGCTCTGCTGGATGACGCAGTCGGAGACCTTGCCGACCTGGGTCGTCTGGCTGCTTATGCCGAACGTCATCATCACGCCGAGGAAGATCGCCACGGCGAGGATCAGGTTCATGAACGGTCCGGCGAACATCACGATCACGCGCTTCCAGGGCTTGCGCGTGTAGAAGAGGCGGGTCTCGTCGCCGGGCCTCAGCTCCTCGAAGGCCGCCGAGCGGGCGTCCTCGATCATGCCGCGCCAGGGAGACGTCGACCGTGCCTCTATGCGGCCGTCGGCGCCCGGCGGGAACATGCCGATCATGCGGATGTAGCCGCCGAGGGGGATGGCCTTGATGCCGTACTCGGTGTCGCCCTTCTTGCGCGAGAAGAGGGTCGGGCCGAAGCCGACCATGTACTGCGGCACGCGGATGCCGAACATCTTGGCGGTCGACAGGTGCCCCAGCTCGTGCCAGGCGATCGAGAAGAGCAGCCCGATCACGAAGACGACTATCCCGAGGATCATCATCAAGGTCGTCATGCACGAGCCTCCGCGGTCGTCTTTGCTGCCAGTTCGCGTGCCCGAGCACGCGCCCAGGTCTCCGCCTCGAGGACGTCGGCGACGGTCAGGGAGGTTCCCGACGCACCGTTGGCGGGGACGCCGTGTTCCTGAACGGTCCGCGTCACGGTCTCCATGATGCCGTTGAAGGGCAGCGCGCCCTTCAGGAACGCGTCGACGCACTCCTCGTTGGCGGCATTGAACACCGCCGGGGCCGTGCCCGCGAGCTCCCCGACGTGCCGGGCGAGGCCGACCGACGGGAAGGCGTCGTTGTCGAGGGGGAAGAACTCCCAGCTCGACGCCTTGGTCCAGTCGAAGGCGGGCGCCGCGTCGGGCACTCGTTCGGGCCAGCCGATGCCGATGGCGATCGGACCGCGCATGTCGGGCGGCGTGGCCTGGGCGAGGGTCGAGCCGTCGGTGAACTCCACCATGGAGTGCACGTACGACTGCGGGTGGACGACGACCTCGATGCGGTCGAAGGGGATGTCGTAGAGGAGGTGCGCCTCGATGACCTCCAGGCCCTTGTTGACCAGCGTGGCGGAGTTGACCGTGATGACCGGGCCCATGGCCCAGGTGGGGTGCGCCAGCGCGTCCTCGGGGGTGACGTGTGCGAGATCGGCCTTCGTACGTCCCCGGAAGGGACCTCCGGAGGCGGTGACGACGAGTTTGCGTACGTCCGCGCGCGTGCCCGCGGCCAGCGCCTGGAAGAGCGCCGCGTGCTCGGAGTCGACCGGGATGATCTGGCCGGGCTTGGCGATCGCCTTCACCAGGGGGCCGCCGACGATGAGGGATTCCTTGTTGGCGAGCGCCAGGGTGCGGCCCGCTTCGAGGGCGGCGAGCGTCGGGGCGAGGCCGATGGAGCCGGTGATGCCGTTGAGGACCGTGTGGCAGTCGGAGGCGGCGAGCTGGGTGGCCGCGTCGGGTCCGGCCAGGATCTCGGGGAGCGGTTCCCCCCCGGCGTACTGCCCCCGCAGGGCTTCGCGCAGCGCCGGTACGGCGTCCTCGCGGGCGACCGCGACGGTCCGCACCCGCAGCTGCCTGGCCTGCTCGGCGAGGAGGCCGACACGGCCGCCGGCGGCGGAGAGCGCCGTGACGCGGAAGCGGTCGGGGTTGCGCAGGACGAGGTCGATGGCCTGGGTGCCGATCGAGCCCGTGGAGCCGAGGATGACGATGTCCCGCGGTCCGGCCCCGTCCGCGCTGGAGACGGGGTCGAAGACGAGATGCGGGTCGGCGAGGGGGGATGGGCTGTCGCTCATCCCCCTATTGTGTCCGCAACCCGCTCCCCGCCCGACAGGGCGTGCCCGGTTGGCGCGGATCCGGCGCGGCCGTGCACCGCTCGGCGGGCCGCCGAGCGGTGCGCGTGCGGGCTCAGTTCTCCTTGATCACCCGTCGTACGTCCGGGCGTGGGGTGTCCGGCAGTTTGGTGTCCGCGATCCACGGCCCGTCGCCGGACGGGTCGACGACGCCGGACTCCAGCCAGGTGTACGTCCCCGAGAGGACGCCCTTGACCACCTTGCGGTCCAGGTCGTCGGTGTTGGTCCACAGCCGGTCGAAGAGCTCGTCGGCCCGGATGCGGGCCTGGCGGCAGAAGACGTCGGCCAGTTGGTACGCCTCGCGGCCGTGGTCCTCGGTGGTGCGCAGGAGCTCGGCGCGCACGCACGCCGCGCTCATCGCGAAGAGTTCGGCCCCGATGTCGACGACGCGGCCGAGGAAGCCCTGTTTGGTCTCCATCTTCCCCTGCCACCGTGACATGGCGTAGAAGGTGGAGCGGGCCAGCTTGCGGGCGCCGCGCTCGACGTAGCGCAGGTGGCCGGAGAGGTCGGCGTGGCCCGCCGGGTGGAACTCGGCGTACGAGCGCGGGAGCTGCCCCGGTCCCGTGACCAGCTTCGGCAGCCAGCGGGCGTAGAAGCCGCCCGCCCGCGCGCCCGCCCTTGCCTTGTCGGACAGCGTCTTGTCGGGGTCGATGAGGTCGCCCGCGACCTTCAGGTGGGCGTCGACGGCCTCGCGGGCGATGAGCAGGTGCATGATCTCGGTGGAGCCCTCGAAGATGCGGTTGATGCGCAGGTCGCGCAGGACCTGCTCGGCGGGGACGGCGCGTTCACCGCGGGCCGCGAGGGACTCGGCGGTCTCGAAGCCGCGGCCGCCGCGGATCTGGACGAGCTCGTCGGCCATCAGCCAGGCCATCTCCGAGCCGTACAGCTTGGCGAGGGCGGCCTCGATGCGGATGTCGTTGCGGTCCTCGTCGGCCATCTGCGAGGAGAGGTCGAGTACGGCTTCGAGGGCGAACGTCGTCGCGGCGATGAAGGAGATCTTCGAGCCGACCGCCTCGTGGAACGCCACGGGCTTGCCCCACTGCTCCCGCGCCGCCGACCACTCGCGGGCGATCTTCAGGCACCACTTCCCCGCCCCGACGCACATCGCGGGCAGGGAGAGCCGGCCGGTGTTGAGGGTGGTGAGGGCGATCTTCAGGCCCGCGCCCTCCTGGCCGATGCGGTTGGCGGCCGGTACGCGGACCCGGTGGAAGCGGGTCACGCCGTTCTCCAGGCCGCGCAGGCCCATGAACGCGTTGCGGTTCTCGACGGTGACGCCCTCGGACGCGGCCTCGACGACGAACGCCGTGATGCCGCCCTTGTGGCCCTCCGACTTCGGCACCCGCGCCATGACGACGAGCAGGTCGGCGACGACGCCGTTGGTGGTCCACAGCTTCACGCCGTCCAGCACGTACTCGTCGCCGTCCGGCACGGCCGCCATCGCCATCCGCGCCGGGTCGGAGCCGACGTCCGGCTCGGTGAGCAGGAACGCGGTGATGTCGGTGCGGGCGCACCGCGGCAGGAAGGTGTCCTTCTGCTCCTGCGTGCCGAAGATCTTCAGGGGCTGCGGCACGCCGATCGACTGGTGGGCGGAGAGCAGCGCGCCGATCGCCGGGTTCGCGGAGCCGGCGAGGGCCAGGGCCTTGTTGTAGTAGACCTGCGTGAGGCCGAGCCCGCCGTACTTCGTGTCGATCTTCATGCCGAGCGCGCCGAGCTCCTTGAGGCCGTTGAGCACCTCGTCGGGGATCTTCGCCTCGCGCTCGATGCGGGCCGAGTCGATCTTCGTCTCGCAGAAGTCGCGGAGTTTGGCCAGGAACTCCTCGCCGCGCTGCGCGTCCTCGTCGGGCGGCATCGGGTGCGGGTGGATCAGGTCGAGCCGGAAGCGGCCGAGGAAGAGTTCCTTGGCGAAACTGGGCTTGCGCCAGTCCTGCTCGCGCGCGGCCTCGGCGACCTGCCGGGCCTCGCGTTCACTCACGGACGGTTTGGGGGTTGGTGCGGACATGAGGAGCTCACCTCGCCGCGAAGTGGGGCCGCCGCGCCGTTCGGCCCGGCCGTGCCCGGTCGGTTACTGACTGGTGCTACTGGATCGTTGGTACCCGATTCGTCCCGGCCCCACCAGTCCTCGCGCGTCGTTCGGCGCATACCGTCGCGTACGAGAACGGCCGGAGCCCCCGCACAGTGGGCTCCGGCCGTCGTCCTTTGCGGGACGTGGTCCTACAGGGCGAGGCCCGTCAGGACCATGACGCGCTCGTAGGTGTAGTCGTCCATCGCGAAGCGGACGCCCTCGCGGCCCACGCCGGACTGCTTGACGCCGCCGTACGGCATCTGGTCGGCGCGGTAGGAGGGGGCGTCGCCGATGACGACGCCGCCGACCTCGAGCTCGCGGTGCGCGCGGAAGGCGGCCTGGAGGTCGTGCGTGAAGACGCCCGCCTGGAGGCCGTACTTGGAGTCGTTGACGGCGGCGAACGCCTCCGCCTCGCCGTCCACCTTCTTCAGGGTGAGGACGGGGCCGAAGACCTCCTCGCAGGCGATCGTCACGTCGGCCGGTACGTCGGCGAGCACGGTCGGGGCGTAGGTGGCGCCGTCCCGCTTGCCGCCGGTGAGCACCTTGGCGCCCGCCTTCGCCGCCTCGTCGACCCAGGACTCCACGCGCTTGGCGGCGTCCTCGTTGACCAGCGGGCCGACCTCGGTGGCCGGGTCGGACGGGTCGCCGGTGACCTGGGCCTCGACGGCCTTGATCACGCGCGGCACCAGGCGGTCGTACACGGACGCGTCCGCGATGACCCGCTGCACGGAGATGCAGGACTGGCCGCCCTGGTAGTTGGAGAACGTCGCGATGCGCGAGGCGGCCCAGTCGAGGTCCTCGTCGGAGGAGTAGTCGGCGAGGACGACGGCCGCGCCGTTGCCGCCGAGCTCCAGGGTGCAGTGCTTGCGCGGCACCGAGTCCATGATCGCGTAGCCGACCTTGTCGGAGCCGGTGAAGGAGATGACCGGCATCCGCTCGTCCTGGACGAGGGCGGGCATCTTGTCGTTGGCGACCGGCAGCACGGACCAGGAGCCCGCGGGCAGCTCGGTCTCGGCGAGCAGCTCGCCGAGGATCAGGCCGGAGAGCGGGGTCGCGGGGGCGGGCTTCAGGATGATCGGCGCGCCGACGGCGATGGCCGGGGCGATCTTGTGCGCGCAGAGGTTCAGCGGGAAGTTGAACGGCGCGATGCCGAGGACGACGCCCTTGGGGAAGCGGCGGGTGAGGGCGAGACGGCCCTGGCCGCCGGCGTCGGTGTCCAGGCGCTGGGCCTCGCCGCCGTTGAAGCGGCGGGCCTCCTCGGCGGCGAACCGGAAGACGGAGACCGCGCGGCCGACCTCGCCGCGGGCCCACTTGATGGGCTTGCCGTTCTCGCCGGAGATCAGCTGGGCGATCTCCTCGGTGCGCTCGACGAGCCTGCGGCTCACGTGGTCGAGGGCGGCGGCGCGGACGTGGGCCGGGGTGGCGGCGAACTCGTCGCGCACGGCGTACGCGGCGGCGACGGCCTCCTCGACCTGGGCGTCGGTCGGGACGGCGGCCTTGCCGACGAGCCGCCCGTCCCAGGGCGAGGTGACGTCGAGGGTGGTCTCGCCGGTGGTCTGGCGACCGGCGAGCCAGAAGGCGTGGATGGAAGTCATGTCGATTCCCGGCCCTTCCGCGGTGGTGTGTCTGGGGGTACGTCCCTCACCGTAGGGGCAGGTGAACGCGGTGACGTTTGTCCGACGCGGAGTACTGGCCGGGGGGCCCGCACCGGTTTGTACGGGGCGGGGTCTTCGGCCGTCCGTCTCCCCGTGCGGGTGCGTTGTGGCTGGTCGCGCAGTTCCCCGCGCCCCTGGGCCATCCGGCGGGCCCGGCGACGTTCTCGTACCGCGGTCAGTCCGAGCCCATCGATGTTGCCTTGAGGGAGAGCCACAGCTCCATGCGGACGTCCGGGTCGTCCAGGGAGCGGCCGAGGATTTCCTCGACTCTGCGCATGCGGTACCGGAGGGTGTGGCGGTGGACGCCGAGGTCGGCCGCCGCCGCGTCCCACTGGCCGTGCCGGGAGAGCCACGCACGGAGTGAGGCGACGAGGTCGCCGCGGCCGGTCGCGTCGTGCTCGTGCAGCGCCCGCAGCAGGCCGTCCGCGAAGGCCCGCACCGCGTCGTCCGCGAGGAGGGGGAGGACCGACCCCGCGGCCAGTTCCTCGTGCTCGACGAGGGTGCGGCCGCGCCGCCGCGCGACGGACAGCGCCTGCTCGGACTGCTTGTAGGCGGTGGCGGCGGCGATCGGCCCGGCCGGTGCGGAGAGCCCCATCACCAGCTCGGCCTCCTCGCCGGAAGCCGCGGCCTCGCGCCCCGCGGCGCCCCGGCCCGCCTCCAGCGCGGCCGCGTACTCCGCACAGGCCCGCGCCCCCGCGCCACCGTCCCGCACGAGCAGCACGAGCCGTTCCCCGTACGGGACGACGAGCAGCGCCTCGCCGGAGCGCGCGGCCGCGGCCTCGACGACGTCGACGAGTCCGGCGAGCTGGTCGCCGCCGCCCGAGGCGTCGGCCACCGCGGCGAGGACGGCGGCGGAGGCGGTGCCCGGCGTGGCTTCCGTGCCGCCGCCGTCAGCGGCCTCCGCGGCGCCCGCCCGCACCCGCGCCGCCGACGCGGACGCCACCTCCGCGACGACGAGGCGGAACGGCGCGTCCAGGAGCCCGCCGTACAGGTCGCCCGCGACGGTCCGCGCGTGGTCGGGCTCCCCGGCGAGCAGCATGCGCAGCACGGCCGCGCCGATCCGCTGCTCGGCGGCGTGCAGCGAGCGGGACCGTTCCGTGGTGAGGGTGAGGAGCGCGATGGCGGAGTGCACCGCGTACCGCTCGGCGGTGCCGAGGGTCGACGCCGTGCCGACGGCGAGCGCGGCGCGCGGCCTGCGTCCCGTGCCGAGGGAGTGGAGCTCGATGCGGTCCTCGGCGCCCGCGACGACGGAGCTCGCGGGCGCCGGGCGCTCCCGCAGGCGTTCGACGTCGGCGGTGAGCCGGGCGGCGCGGCGCGCGGCCCACTCGGGTGCGGCGGCGACGACGGCGCCGGACGCGTCGTACAGCGCGGCCCAGCCGTCGACCTGTCCGGCGAGCGAGAGGAGCAGCCCTTCGGGGCCGTCGCTCAGCGCCTGCCTGGTCAGCTCGCGCTGGGCGGCGAAGCCCGCCGTCACGGCGCGGTACTGCTCGGCGGCGATGGCCGCGGAGACGGCCTTGCTGATGGCGATGAAGGGGGTGCGCCGCGGCACCTCGATGAGCGGAAGCCCCGCGTCGGTCGCGGCGTCGACGAGGGCCGCGGGGATGTCGGGGTAGTGCACGCCGACGGCGAAGCCGAGGCCGACGACGCCCGCGCCGGCGAGCCGCTTCACGTAGCGCCGCATGGCCTCCGGGTCCTCCGCGTCCAGCTTCAGCGCGGTGATCAGGAGGAGCTCGCCGCCCTCCATATAAGGGACGGGGTCGGCGAGTTCGCTGGCGTGCGCCCAGCGCACGGGGGCGTCCAGGCGTTCCTCGCCCGCGCGCACGGTCAGCTTGAGCGCGGAGTGGTGGACGAGCGAGGCGAGCGTGGGCGGCATGGGACCTTCAGGTCTGCGGCAGGGATGTGGATCTTTTGGCCGGTCCGTATGAACGACCTGTGTCGATTCTGCCTCACTGTACGGTGCGGTCGAGACCGATCACTTCGTACGCGCGGGTCCGCCGGGGGTCGCCGGTGCCGGGCTCTCCGGGTGCCCCGTCCAGGCCGTTTCAGGCCCGCTCCGCACGGGCTCGGGGCACCCTTCCCGCCGCCTCAGGAGCGCAGGTCCACCAGGAGCGGGGGCGCGTACTCACCGCGTACGTCGGTCAGCGACAGCACCGCGTGTCCCGGCGGCACCCCGTGTGCCAGCTCGGACGCCGACCAGCGCTCGCGCTCGACCTGCCGGACGGTGACGGCGTCCCTCGTCACCGCCTTGCCGGTCACCAGTTTGCGCAGGGCGTGCAGCGCGCGGGTCATCGGCTGGTCCGCGAAGACCGCGTGCTCGGCGACCTCGCGCGTCTCGACCCACTGCTTGCCCCAGGCCTCCGCAAAGCGTCTACCGTCCCAGGTCGAGACGCCCGAGAACGCCATACGGCAGCCGACGGTCGCGTACAGCGGCCCCTGGAGCGCCTCCGGTACGTCGCTCACGGTGCGCAGTGCCAGCACCACGCCCGCGTTCGCCGAGCGCAGGCGCTGGACGCCGCGGATCGTCTCGTTGGTCACGGTGCGGGTGGCGTCGTCGAGGACCAGGCAGATGAAGTGCTCGCGGTCGTCACGGGTGTGCGCCACGGCGTTGAACTGGGCGAGGACGAGGCGTGCGAGCAGCCGGGACGCCTCCGCGTGGCCCCGCTCGGGCAGGTCGACGCGGACCCGCATGGGGTGGTGCACGACGGCGCGCAGCGAGAAGGGGCTCTCGGTGCCCGCGCCGAAGAACCCGGCGAACGCGGGCCGGTCGAGGAGGGCGAGCCGGTCGGCGAGGGCCGGGCCGGGGTCGGTGGGGCCGCCCTGCTGGCGCACGCGCGCGTCGAGTTCGCGCCGCATCACGGCGTGCTCGTCGGCGGCGAGTGCGGTGCGCAGCTCCGCCACCGCCGCGGGCACGCCTTCGAGCAGCTCGCGCAGCACGGCCACGGAGGGGAAGCGGCCGTACGCGGTCCAGTAGGGGCCGAGCACCTGCGCCAGCGTCGTCGCGGCGCGTCGGCTGTCCACCGTTTCGAGGTCGCCGACGAGCCCTTCGGCCAGGAAGGAGGCGGCTTCATCGGGGTCCGTGGCGCCGGCGTAGAGGTCGAAGTCGTGCGTCGATGCGGGGTCGCCGAGCTTGACGACGACGTCGTACCCGTCGTCGGCGCCGAGCGGCGCGCCCGCGGGGCACACCACGACGACCGCGCAGCGGCCGGTGAGCGCTTGCAGGGCCAGGGACTCCACGACGGGCCTGACCAGGCGTTCGGTCTTGCCGGACCCGGACGGGCCGACCGCCAGGAGCGAGGTGCCGAGCACCGCTGTCTCCAGGGCGATGCCCGCGCCGCGGCTCGCCCACGGGTTGCGGTCCTCGGGCACGCACCGGCCGATGCGCACCTGCCCGACGAGCAGGTCGTGGGGCGCGGTGCGGGCCGGCAGGTCCCGGGCCCCGGAGGGGTGCGTCCAGGCGGCCGCGCCGCTCCGCAGCACGGTCTCGGTGAAGGAGGCGAGCAGCGCGGGGTCGCGCTGCGCCTCGCGCCAGGCCCGGCGCACCCGGACGCAGTCGACGTCGTTCATCCGCCCGGCGAGGACCTCGGCGGAGAGCACGTCGGCCGCCCGGTCCTGGCCGGCCCCGCGCAGCTCGGGCCATTGGGAGCGGGGCGCCACGGGGGCGGGCCCCGCCGGACGCGGCGGCAGCTGCGGGTTCCGCCTCGGCCGGGCCGTCCGGTCGCGCACGACGCCCCACCAGTCACCGAGCCGCGCGAAGGGCCAGAGGACCGCCGCGGTGATCACCGCGTACAGACCGTAGGTGACGCTTTCGGCCTCGAAGACCTGGTAGCCGCCCGTGAGGAGCGCGGTCAGGGACATCACGGGGGTGGCGATCGGCAGCGCGTCCCAGGAGACGCCGGGGAAGGCGTCGGGCCAGACGAACATCAGCACGATGAGGGCGCCGAGCACCGAGCGGATGAGCCGGACGGGCTGTTCCCTGCGGGCGATGAGGTGCTTGAACGCCTCGCTCCAGTTGCCGAGGCGGCCGATGCCGTACACCACGAGGCCGAAGAAGACCCCGTCGACGACCGTCAGGTATTCGTCGCCCTGCCAGTGCTCCTCCCTGGGTTCGAGGGTTCCCATGTAGAACCACTCGTCCGGAATGAACAGTTTGATGAGTGTCGCCTGATAGGGCAGGGCGCCCCGCCGCCACACGGACCAGACGAACAGGCCGAGGACCAGCGAGATCACCAGACCGGCCACCAGGGCCCGGTCCATCCGGCGCCCGTCCTGTCCCTCCGGGGGCGGCGGCACGTGCCGGAACCGCCAGATGCCGAGGCCGGCCTTCGGGCGCGGCGCGCTCAGCCAGTCGCCGATGTCCGAGTGGTGCGAGGGCGGGCGGCGCGGCACCGGCGGCTGGGTGGGGGCCGGCGGCTGGGCGGGGGCCGGCGGCTGGACCGGGGCCGGGGGCGGCGTCGGCGGTGGGGCCGGCGGGCCCGCGGGCAGGCGCGGCGAGCTCTCCGCCGGGCGCGGCACGGGAGTGGCATGCGTGCCCCGTGCGTCCTGCGTGCCGTCGGAATCCATGATTCTTGCCCCCTGGCCTGCCGCTCTCCTGGTTCGCGGGCCAATCTAGTGCCCGTACAAGGGGAGTTCACCGGATACGCGCCCGAGATCGCCGGGAGCGCGGCAGCTCAGGCCGGGCCGGGGGCGGCGCGGGGGCAAAACCGCCGCTGTGTCCACCGCGGCGCACTGCCTATGTCCACTGCGGACAACCGCCGCGCCGAACGACTCCCGTGTGGAGCATGCCCGCCCCCTGGTGCCGCCCCTAACCTGCGAAGAAAGCAGGAGAGCGTCCGTAACGTCGCCCCACCCCCGTCAGCAACAGGAGCCCCTCATGACTGCCCTTCCGCAGGAGCGCCGCGTCGTCACCGCCATTCCCGGCCCGAAGTCGCAGGAGCTTCAGGCCCGCCGCACCGCCGTGGTCGCCGGTGGCGTGGGCTCCGTGCTGCCCGTCTTCACCGCCCGCGCGGGCGGCGGCATCATCGAGGACGTCGACGGCAACCGTCTGATCGACTTCGGCTCCGGCATCGCCGTGACGTCCGTGGGCGCCTCCGCCGAGGCCGTCGTGCGCCGGGCCTCCGCCCAGCTCCAGGACTTCACCCACACCTGTTTCATGGTCACGCCGTACGAGGGCTACGTCGCCGTCGCCGAGGCGCTGGCGGAGCTCACGCCGGGTGACCACGAGAAGAAGTCGGCGCTGTTCAACTCCGGCGCCGAGGCCGTCGAGAACGCCGTCAAGATCGCCCGCGCGTACACCAAGCGCCAGGCCGTCGTCGTCTTCGACCACGGCTACCACGGCCGCACCAACCTCACGATGGCGCTGACCGCCAAGAACATGCCGTACAAGCACGGCTTCGGTCCGTTCGCCCCCGAGGTCTACCGCGTCCCGGTGGCGTACGGCTACCGCTGGCCCACGGGTGCCGAGAACGCCGGTCCCGAGGCCGCCAAGCAGGCCATCGACCAGATCACCAAGCAGGTCGGCGCCGAGAACGTCGCCGCGATCATCATCGAGCCGGTGCTCGGCGAGGGTGGCTTCATCGAGCCCGCGAAGGGTTTCCTGCCCGAGATCGTGAAGTTCGCCAACGACAACGGCATCGTCTTCGTCGCGGACGAGATCCAGTCCGGCTTCTGCCGCACCGGCCAGTGGTTCGCCTGCGAGGACGAGGGCATCGTCCCCGACCTGATCACCACGGCCAAGGGCATCGCGGGCGGTCTGCCGCTCGCCGCCGTCACGGGCCGCGCCGAGATCATGGACGCCCCGCACGCGGGCGGCCTCGGCGGCACCTACGGCGGCAACCCGGTGGCCTGCGCCGGTGCGCTCGGCGCCATCGAGACGATGAAGGAGCTCGACCTCAACGCCAAGGCGAAGAACATCGAGTCGGTCATGAAGGCCCGGCTCTCCGCCATGGCCGAGAAGTTCGACATCATCGGCGACATCCGCGGCCGCGGCGCGATGATCGCCATCGAGCTCGTCAAGGACCGTACGACCAAGGAGCCGAACCCCGAGGCGACCGCCGCCCTGGCCAAGGCCTGCCACGCGGAGGGCCTGCTCGTGCTGACCTGCGGCACGTACGGCAACGTCCTGCGCTTCCTGCCGCCGCTGGTCATCGGCGACGACCTGCTGAACGAGGGTCTGGACATCATCGAGGGCGCGTTCGCCCGCGTCTGAGCATCCCGGTACGCGGCGTCACCTTCGGCCCCCCACCGTCGGGGCGTGTGAAGAAGGTGTGCGGGCCCCATGACGGGTTGCCGAACCGTCTGTCGGCCCGCGACCGCCTGCCGTACGGTTTCTGCAGTTGAGAGAGACACCCGCCCACAGGGGACTGTGGGCGACACCACGGCGGAGCCTCCCCAGCCCCGCCCTGGTCGTGCCCAGCGCACACCCCGGAGCCGCTGGCTCCGGAACTCCTCACCGATCGGACGGCCGCTCGCCCCAAACCCCCCGGGGCGCGCGGTCCACCGATCCGGTGGGCCGTCTCGGAGACTCCCCCCGACGGGCCCGCGCGAGCAGGCCCCCTCGGACCGTCCGGACCGGCCGACCGAACGAAGGGCCGGCGCGCTCCCCCCCCCTGCGCCGGCCCTTCGACATTTCCTTGGCTCATCCGGGCACTCGGCCCCGCGGGCCGCGCCCCTCAGCCGGGACCGCGGCCGGTTCTGCGCCCCTGCGCGTCGAGCAGGACCCCCGCACGCTTCACCGTCCGCAGCGTGACGCAGCGGTCCGCGATCCGCACGCCCTCCAGGCCGTCCTCGATCTGCGCCTCAAGGCGCGTGACGTCGGCCAGCTCCCGCAGCCAGACGCACACCGCCAGGTTGTACGTGCCGACGACGGAGACCACCAGACGCGCCTCCTCCAGGCGCGCGAGCCGCGCGGCGACGCCCGCGAGCCGCCGGGCCGACACCCGCAGGAAGAACCAGGCCTGCACCGAGCGTCCCGACCTGCCGCGGGCGACGTCCGTCCACAGCACCACCCGCTGCTCGAACAGCAGACGGTGCACCGCCTCCCGCGCCCGGCGCACCGGAAGGCCCGTGCGGGCCGCGATCTCGGTGGCGGGCATGCGCCCGTCCTCGTGCAGGGCCGCGAGCACCGCGCGCTCCGGCTCGGAGAGGGCCGCGAGGAGTGCCGGTTCACGGGAGGGGTGGTCGGTGAACCGTTCGCTCTGGTCCGGGGAGAGCTCCCTAAGCTGCCAGTCGCCGGACTCCCTGACGAACGAGGTGATGAGCTGGGTCCGCACGGCCCGGATCTGCGGCCCGGTGCCGAGCCGCGTCAGGAGATAGTCGGCGAGCGCCACCTCGTCGGCCGCGCCCACGCCGATCAGCAGGTCGCGGCCGCCCGACGCGATGTCGAGCGTGCGGCACTCCAGGTCGTGGACGAGCGTCCCCGCCACCTCCAGGGGGTTGCCCGCGCACTCCACCTCGACGATCGCCATCCGGCCCGAGCCGGGCCCCGGTTCGTACGCCGTCACCCAGGCGAGCCCCGCGGCCCGCAGCCGGTGCCACCGGCGGGAGACCGTCACGGCGTCCACGCCGAGCACCGCGCCGACCTTCGCCCACGAAGCCCGCGGCTCGATCTGGAGGGCGTTGACGATCTGGAGGTCCAAGCGGTCGAGGCGCTGATCGGCGACGAGCGGCTCGGCTGCCCGGCCGGTCGGCGCATCGGTGCTCACCGCCCCTGTATAACGCGCCTTCCTGCACGAGGCAGCCGGTTTTCGGCGCGATGCTGCAAGGCACTCCCTGCCGCCCGGCGCCGCCGTGAAGATCACGAAGCGTGCCCACCCTGTCCACAGTCCGTCGCACCAACAGGCCACCGCGGGAGAACAGTTGACCATCAGCCACATGTCGCGCCGCCGCTTCTTGCAGACGACGACGGCCGCCGGTGCCGCGGCGACGACCGGCGCGCTCGCCGGCACCGGCGCCGGGGCCGCCCACGCCGCCGCGCCGGAGACCGCCGCGCTGCGCTTCACCGCCACCACCAACGGCGCCGCGTCCCTCGCGGGCGACCGGCTGATCGCCGAGGTGCAGGGCGTGCTGTGGTCCCTGCCGCGCACCGGCGGCGAAGCCGTGCCGCTCACCCCCGCGGAGCTGGAACCGACGCGCCCGGCGCACTCCCCCGACGGGCGGCTCATCGCGGTCTGCGCCTACCGTTCGGGCCGCTTCCACATCTGGACGCTGAAGCCGGACGGCTCCGAGCTGACGCAGCGCACCGAGGGCCCCTGGGACGACCGCGGTCCGGCCTGGTCGCCCGACGGCAAGCGGATCGCCTTCGCCTCCGAGCGCGGCGGCGACCCCGTGGCGGGCGCCCCGTACCGCATCTGGGTCCTGGAGCTGGCCACCGGTGAACTGACCCGGCTCACCGGGAGGCCCGACCAGTCCGGGCCCGTCCAGGACGGCGCGTGGGAGGACTTCGACCCGGTCTGGTCGCCGGACGGCAAGCGGGTGCTGTTCGTCCGCGCCGCGGTCAAGGGCGGCGCGCTCGACGCCCGCACCGTCGCGTCCGTGGCCGCCGACGGCAGCGGGGCGGTGACCGTGGAGCACACCGACCCCACCACCGCGCAGCTCCTCGTGCCCGCCGTCTCCCCGAACGGCACCCTGGCGTATCTGCGGACGACCCCCGCGCCGAACGCCTCCTGCGCCCTCGTCGTGGCGGGCGAGCCGGTCGCGGTGGGCGGCGACATCGCGCCCGTGCCGCCCCGCTGGATCTCGTCGAAGGAGCTGCTCCTGACGGTCGACGGCCACTTCACCGTCGTACGTCCCGACGCGCCGGGAACCCGCGAGGACATTCCCTTCACCGCGCCGCTCCCCGTCGACCGGCCGCGGTACGGCGTCAAGACGTTCGACCTGGACGGCACCGCGAGCCGCCCCGTGCGGGCGTTCGAGCTGCCGGTGCTCTCCCCCGACGGCAGGCGGGTCGCCTTCACCGCGCTCAACTCCCTCTGGGTCGGCGAGGTCTCGGGCGGCCGGGCGCCGCGCCGGGTGACGCGGGCCAAGGCCACCGGGTACGTGTACGCGGCCGCGTGGACGCCCGACGGCAAGGCGCTGCTCTACTCCGACGACCGCGACGGGCTGCCCGGCATCCGCAGACGGGAGCTGGACTCCGGCGAGGAGACGGTCCTCGCGTCCGGCGGGCGGATCCAGCCCGCCCTCTCCCCCGACGGCCACCGCCTCGCCTGCTTCGACCTCGCGACGAACCTGCTGCTGCGCGACCTGCGCACGGGCGAGGAGAAGGTCCTCGCCGCCAGTCCGCCGGGCGGCGAGGTCTCCGGCCGGCCCAGCTGGTCCCCCGACGGACGGTACGTCGCGGTCAGCTTCCGCAACCGGATCAACCAGCGCTTCCGCGAGGGCTACAACCTCATCCGCGTGATCGACACCGCTGACGGCTCCGCGCGGACCCACGCGGTGGCGCCGCACGTCTCGATCTCCGACCGCAGCAGCAACGGCCCGGTCTGGTCCCCCGACGGACGGCACATGGCCGTCGTCGTCGAGTCGGCGCTCTGGCTGCTGCCGGTGCGCCCCGACGGTACCCCCGACGGCAAGCCCCGCACCTTCCCCGGCGAGGCCGCCGACCACCCCACCTGGTCGGGCGACAGCAGCCGGGTCCTCTACCTCTCCGCGGGACGGCTGAGGCTCCTCGACGTCGCCGACGGCAGCGTCCGTACGGTCAAGGTGCCGCTCGACCACCGGCGGCCCGCCACCGAGGACACCGTCATCCACGCCGGCCGCTTCTGGGACGGCTCCGGAGGCGACGACACCGTCCGCGAGAACGTCGACCTCACCATCCGCGGCGGCCGCGTCGCCGCCGTCGGACCGCACCGGTCCGGCCGTGCGGCGGCCCGCCGTGTCGACGCCTCCGAGCGGACCGTGATCCCCGGCCTGTGGGACGCGCACATCCACCCGCAGCCGGGCGTCTACGGCGGCAGACAGGCCTCCCTGTTCCTCTCCTACGGCGTCACCAGCACCGTCTCGATGGGCGGCACCGCCTACGAGGCGGTCAGGCTGCGCGAGGCCACCGCCTCCGGCGAGCTGGCGGGGCCCCGGCTCGTGACCTCCAGCGAAGTCCTCGACGGCACCCGCGTCGCGTGGGACAACCGCGTCCACGCGACCCGCGAGGGCCTGCGGCGGACCCTGTCCCGCGGCAAGGCCCTGGACTGGGACTTCGTCAAGACCTACGTCCGCGCACCGGGCTGGATCATGGAGGAGGCCGCCCGCTACGCGCACGAGGAGCTGGGCGTGCGCTGCGGCAGCCACAACCTCTCCCCCGGCATCCAGCTCGGCCAGGACCTGACGACGCACCTCCAGGCCACCCAGCGCGCCGAGTTCGGTCACGCGACCACGGCGGGCGAGCTCGCGTACCAGGACGTGACGGAGATCTACACCGCCACGGGCGACTTCCACCTCATCGCCACCCCCTTCTCCGCGGCCCCGCTGATCGGGGCGGCACCGGGCCTCGCCGACGACGAGCGGGTGACGCGGCTGATGCCGCCGTGGGAGACCGCCCAGGTGCGCGGCCTGGCCGAGCGGCCGCCCATCGAGGCCGAACTGGCCACGCTGAAGCGCGAGATCGACATCTACCGCAGGATCACCGCCGCCGGCGGACTGCTCGCCGTCGGCACGGACTCGCCGGGCATCCCGACCGGCCTGGGCGTCCACATCGCCCTGCGCGCCCTGCGCCGCGGCGGCCTCACGGTCTCCGAGACGCTGCGCACGGCGACCTCCGCGCCCGCCCGGATCTTCGGCCTCGACCGCGACCTCGGCACGCTGGAGGTCGGCAAGCTCGCCGACCTCGCCGTGATCGACGGCGACCCCTTCAGCGACTTCGACGCGCTGGTGCGGACGGTGTCGGTCATGCGGGGCGGGGTGCCGTACGAGGTGAGCGACCTGGTCTCGGCCGTGCCCGCGGCGACGGCGACGGCGGCGAAGGACCGGGCGCGCTGGGCCAGGACGGGCGAGCGGCTGCGGAACAAGTGCTGCGACCACGGGCAGTGAGACAGTCAGCCTGTGTGAGGTCGTGAGTCAGTGAGACAGTCAGCCGGTGCGAGGTCGTGAGGCAGTAAGGCAGGAAGGCAGCCAGTAAGGCTGTGCGGCTGTGACGCGCCGGGGTGCTTCCTGTAAGGCTGTGCCCCATGCACGCACCATCCGTCCCGCGGCGGCCGGCCCTCTCGCTCTCGCTGTGCGCTCTGCTCTTCGCGCTCGTCACCTGGCCGGTGGCCGCCGGAGGGCCGCTGCGGCGCGCCGACGAGCGGGCCGGACGCGCGCTGGCCGGCAGCCGCTTCCCCGGCCGTGCGGCGGAGTTCCTCGCCGACCTCGGCAACGTCACGGTCGCCGTGCCGGTCCTCGTCGCCGTCCTCGCGTACACCGCCTGGCGCGGCCGCCGTGCCGGTGTGTTCCGCTGGTGGCTGCCCGCCGTGGCCGCCGCCGTCGCCATGGCCGCGGTGCCCGCGCTCGTCGCCCCGCTCAAGGCGGTGATCGACCGCCCGGGGCCGCCCGGCTCGGACGGCCACGGCGGCTACTTCCCCTCGGGCCACACGGCGACGGCCGCGGTCGCCTACGGGGCGGCGGTCCTGCTTCTGCTGCCGCTGCTGCGGGGCGCGTACGGCCGTCGCGAACTGGTGATCGGGGGCGTGCTGCTCAACGTGGGCGTCGGGTTCGGGCTGGTGCGGCGCGGTTACCACTGGCCGCTGGACGTGGTGGCGAGCTGGTGCCTGTCCGCGCTGCTGTTGCAGGCCATGGTGCTGGTGATCAGCCGAAGTACGCGTCGAAGTTCTTCGAGAACTCCCAGTTGTTGAAGCGGTCCCAGTTGATGGACCACGTCATCAGGCCGCGCAGGTCCGGCCGGACCCCGTGGGGCTTGTACGAGCCGCAGTCGGTGCCCTTGGTCAGGCAGTTCAGGGCCTTGTTGACCTCTCCGGTGGACACGTGGCCGTTGCCCGCGTGGACGGAGGCGGGCATGCCGATGGCGACCTTCCGGGGCGGCAGGGGCGGGAAGACGTTGTTCTTGTCGCCCGCCACGGGGAAGCCGGTGAGCAGCATGTCGGTCATCGCGATGTGGAAGTCCGCGCCGCCCATGAAGTGGTACTGGTTGTCCAGGCCCATGATCGGCCCGGAGTTGTAGTCCTGGACGTGCAGCAGGGTGAGGTCGTCGCGCAGGGCGTGGATGACCGGCAGGTAGGCGCCCGCGCGCGGGTCCTGGCCACCCCATTTGCCGGTGCCGTAGAACTGGTACCCGAGCTGCACGAAGAAGGTCTCGGGCGCCATGGTGAGCGTGAAGCCGCTGCCGTACTTCGCCTTGAGGGTCTTCACCGCCGAGATCAGGTTGACGATCGTGGGCGTCTTCGGGTTCTTGAAGTCCGTGTCGGTGGCGTCGAGGGAGAGCGAGTGGCCCTCGAAGTCGATGTCGAGGCCGTCGAGGCCGTACTCGTCGATGATCGCCGAGACGGACGAGACGAAGGTGTCGCGGGCCTGCGCGGTCTTCAGCTGCACCTGGCCGTTCTGGCCGCCGATGGAGATCAGGACCTTCTTGCCCGCGGCCTGCTTCGCCCTGATCGCGGCCTTGAACTCCTCCTTGGTCTCGACGTTCGGGCACTCGGCCCTGGGGCAGAGGCTGAAGCGGATGTCGCCCGAGGTCACCGAGGTGGGTTCGCCGAAGGCGAGGTCGATGATGTCCCAGCTGTCGGGGGTGTCCGCGAGCCGGGTGTAGCCGGAGCCGTTGGCGAAGCTGGTGTGCAGGTAGCCGACGAGGGTGTGGTCCGCGGTGGCCTGCGGGGCGGAGGCGGCGGCGTCGGCGGAGTGAGCGGTCGCCGAGGTCACCGCGGGTGCGGCGAGCGCGAGGGCCGCGGCCATGGCAAGGAGCGTACGTCTGCGTCGGCTTGTCGGTGAGCGGTCCACAACTGCCTCCGGACATGGGGGGATTGGAGGGTGGCGCGGCGCCCAACTTGGTCCAGACCAATCGAGTTGTCAAGGTCTCCGGCAGCTCACCCCTGCCCCTCGTCGTCCTCCTGCGCCAGCCGCGCCGCCGCCTCGTGCATCGCGAGTTCGAGCAGCGCCGGATCGTTCAGCGTGCCGGAGCCGTCGGGCGCCACCAGCCAGCGGACGCCGCCCGCGGCCCGCCCCGGGTGGGGCACGACGATCCAGGTGCCGCGGCCCGCGCCGCGCACGCCCGTGCCGAGCCAGCGGGAGACCGTGCCCGCCGGCACGAAGAACCCCATGCGCGCGTCGCCGAAGTCGGCGAGCACGGGGCCGGGGCGGTCGACGCAGCGGGTCAGCACGTCGAGCGTGGGGTGGCCGAGACCGCCGGGCAGGATCAGCACGTCCCAGCGGCGCCCGGCGGGCAGGAGCGTGACGCCGAGGGGGTTGCGCTCCCAGTCCCAGCGGCAGGCCTCCGGATTCGGTGCCACCGACACCAGCCACTCGACCGCCGACTTCGCTCCCGAACCACCCGAGCCAGTCATACCGGACCTTCCTTTCGTGTGCGACAACGGTGCGCGTCACAGGTGAGAGGGGTCCGGGGGCCGGGCATTACGCGGGTTCCCACCACCGGCCGGTGGTGAGGGGTGCACTGGGGGTGAAGGGAGCAGAGGTGGCCGGCGGGGCGTGCGCCGGTTGATCACGCCCCGCTCAGCCGGTCGGCCGCGGCTCGGCCCATCGGCCGCGGCCCCATCGGTCGGCCGCGGTCCAGCCGGTCCGCAGGGAGGCGGGGGCTCAGCTGTCGAAGCCCAGGCCCAGCCTGTCCATCGTCTTGAGCCAGAGGTTCCGCTTGCCGCCGTTGGCGTCGGACCTGGCCAGCGACCACTTGGTCAGCGCGACCCCGGTCCACGCGAACGGCTCCGGCGGGAACGGCAGCGGCTTCGTGCGGACCATCTCAAGGTCCGTACGCTCCGTCCGCTCGCCGGCGAGCAGGTCCAGCATGACGTCGGCGCCGAACCGGGTGGCCCCGACACCGAGGCCCGTGTAGCCCGCCGCGTACGCGACGCGGCCCTTGTGCGCCGTGCCGAAGAACGCCGAGAAGCGCGAGCACGTGTCGATCGCGCCGCCCCACGCGTGCGTGAACCGCACCCCCTCCAGCTGCGGGAAGCAGGTGAAGAAGTGCCCGGCGAGCTTCGCGTACGTCTCGGGCCTGTCGTCGTACTCGGCCCGCACCTTCCCGCCGAACGGGTAGATCGCGTCGTAACCGCCCCACAGGATGCGGTTGTCGGCGGAGAGCCGGAAGTAGTGGAACTGGTTGGCGCTGTCGCCGAGGCCCTGGCGGTTCTTCCAGCCGATGGACGTCAGCTGGTCGTCCGTCAGCGGCTCGGTCATCAGCGCGTAGTCGTAGACCGGGACGGTGTACGGGCGCAGGCGCTTGACCAGCGAGGGGAAGATGTTCGTGGCGAGCGCGACCTGACGGGCGAAGACCCTGCCGTACGGCGTGCGGATCGCCATTCCCCCACCTGTCGGGGCCAGTTCGAGGGCAGGGGTGTGCTCGTAGAACCGGACGCCCTTCTCCAGGCAGACCCGCTTCAGGCCCCACGCCAGCTTCGCCGGGTGCAGCATGGCGACTCCGTCGCGGTCCCAGAGGCCGCCGAGGAACGTGGGCGAGTCGACCTGTGCGCGCAGCGCGTCCGCGTCGAGGAGCTCGGCGCCGCCCGCCAGGCCGTGCTCGGCCATCTCCTCGTACATCTCGCGGAGTTCGAGCAGCTGGTGCGGCTCGGTGGCGACGTCGATCTCGCCGGTGCGCTCGAAGTCGCAGTCGATGGAGTAGCGCTTGACGGCCGCCTCGAACTCGTCGAGATTGCGGGCGCCCAGTTCCTCCAGCTTCGCGATCTCGCCGGGCCAGCGGGACAGGCCGTTGCCGATGCCGTGCGTGAGGGAGGCGGCGCAGAAGCCGCCGTTGCGGCCGGAGGCGGCCCAGCCCGCCTCGCGGCCCTCGACGAGGACGACGTCGCGGCCCGGGTCGCGCTCCTTGGCGATGAGCGCGGTCCACAGGCCGCTGTAGCCGCCGCCGACGACGAGGAGGTCGCAGTGGTCGTCGCCGGTGAGGGCGGGCTTCGGGGCGGGCCTGTCGGGGTCGTCCAGCCAGAAGGACACCGGCCGGGCGTCGGAGAGGGACTTGGTGAAACGGGTCATGGCACCAGGGGCCATGATTTCCACTCCTTCAGAAATTGCGGGATTACTCGGAGATGGCAGGGATTACCGGGGCTGCTTGTTGCGGCGCTTGCCGACCAGCATTCCGGCGAGCACGAGAAGCACGGCGACGAGGAACATCGCCGTACCGATCACATTGATCTGAACGGGCGTGCCGCGCTGCGCGGATCCCCAGACGAACATGGGGAACGTCACAGTCGAGCCCGCGTTGAAATTCGTGATGATGAAGTCGTCGAAGGAGAGCGCGAAGGCGAGCAGCGCGCCCGCCGCGATGCCCGGCGCCGCGATGGGCAGCGTGACTCTCAGGAACGTCTGCACGGGACCGGCGTAAAGGTCCTGCGCGGCCTGTTCCAGGCGCGGGTCCATCGACATGACGCGCGCCTTGACGGCGGTCACCACGAAGCTGAGGCAGAACATGATGTGGGCGATGAGGACGGTCCAGAAGCCGAGCTGCGCGCCCATGTTGAGGAAGAGCGTGAGCAGCGAGGCGGCCATGACGACCTCGGGCATCGCCATCGGCAGGAAGATCAGCGAGTTGATGGCGCCGCGCGCGCGGAACCGGTAGCGCACGAGGGCGAAGGCGATCATCGTGCCGAGCACGGTCGCGCCGATCGTCGCCCAGGCGGCGATCTTCAGGCTCAGGGAGAGCGATCCGCACATGTCGGCGACGCCGCACGGATCCTTCCACGCGTCGAGCGAGAATTCCTGCCAGGAGTAATTGAAGCGCCCCTTCGGTTTGTTGAAGGAGAACACCGTCACGACGACGTTCGGAAGGAGCAGGTACGCGAGCGTCAGCAGGCCCGCGATGACGACGACATTGCGCCGGAGCCAGCGGAAGAAGGCGGCCATCAGACGAGATCCTCCGTCCCCGACTTGCGGATGTAGAACGTCACCATGAACAGGATGGCGGCCATGAGAATGAAGGAGAGCGCCGCGGCCGTCGGGTAGTCCAGAATGCGCAGGAACTGCGTCTGGATGACGTTTCCGACCATGCGGGTGTCGGTGGATCCGAGGAGGTCCGCGTTGACGTAGTCGCCCGCCGCGGGGATGAAGGTGAGCAGCGTCCCGGAGACGACGCCCGGCATGGAGAGCGGGAACGTCACCTTGCGGAAGGTGGTGGACGGCTTGGCGTAGAGGTCGCCCGCGGCCTCGTGCAGCCGGCCGTCGATGCGCTCCAGCGAGGTGTAGAGAGGCAGGATCATGAACGGCAGGAAGTTGTACGTGAGTCCGCAGATCACCGCGAGGGGTGTGGCGAGGACCCGGTCGCCCGCCGTGATGCCCAGCCAGCTGGTGACGTCGAGGACGTGCAGGGAGTTGAGTGCGCCCACCACCGGGCCGCCGTCGGCGAGGATCGTCTTCCACGCCAGCGTACGGATGAGGAAGCTGGTGAAGAACGGCGCGATGACCAGGACGAGGATGACGTTGCGCCAGCGGCCCGCGCGGAACGCGATGAGGTAGGCGAGCGGATAGCCGAGCAGCAGGCACAGGACCGTGGCGGCGCCCGCGTAGAGCACCGAGCGCAGGAACTGCGGCCAGTAGTCGGAGAGCGCGTCCCAGTAGGTCGCGAAGTGCCAGGTGACCTTGAAGCCCTCTTCGAGGGAGCCGGTCTGCACGGAGGTCGACGCCTGGTAGACGAGCGGCAGGGCGAAGAAGACGATCAGCCAGAGGATGCCGGGGAGCAGCAGCCAGTAGGGGACGAGCCGCCCGCGCTGACGCGGTTTCCGTGCGGGTGGCTCCTCCGGAGCGGGCGCTGTCGGCGGTGGTGCGTCGGTCACGGTCGTCATGCGGAGGCGTCCTCCTCGACCTTCTCGACGCCCGCCGAGCCCGTTGTCCCAGCAAGCAGGGACTGGGCGGCGTCGAGGCCGAAGGTGTGGGCGGGGTTCCAGTGCAGGACGACCTCGGCGCCGGGGGCGAGACGGCTGTCGCGCTCGATGTTCTGCGCGTACACCTCGAAGGACGGGCAGACCGGGCTCTGGACGACGTACTGCGTCGATACGCCGATGAAGCTGCTGTCGGCGATGCGTCCGGTGATGCGGTTGCGGCCCTCGGGGATCCGCCCCGCGTCGTCGGCGTGCGTGAGGGAGATCTTCTCGGGCCGTACGCCGACGAGGAGCTTGCCGCCGGTGGTGGTGGGGCCGGTACATCGGGCGGCGGGCAGCGTCAGCTTGCAGTCGCCCGCCTTGACGACCAGGTCGTCGCCGCTCCTGCCGTCGATGTCGGCCTCGATGAAGTTCGAGGTGCCGAGGAAGTTGGCGACGAACGTGGTCCGCGGGTTCTCGTAGAGGTCGGCGGGGGCGCCGAGCTGCTCGACGCGGCCGCCGTTCATCACGGCCACGGTGTCGGCCATGGTCATGGCCTCCTCCTGGTCGTGGGTGACGTGCACGAAGGTGATGCCGACCTCGGTCTGGATGCGCTTGAGCTCCAGCTGCATCTGGCGGCGCAGCTTGAGGTCGAGGGCGCCGAGGGGCTCGTCGAGGAGGAGCACCTTGGGGTGGTTGATGAGCGCGCGGGCGACGGCGACGCGCTGCTGCTGGCCGCCGGAGAGCTGGTGCGGCTTCTTGCGGGCCTGCTCGCCGAGCTGCACCAGGTCGAGCATCTCGCCGACCTGGTTCTTCACCGACTTGATGCCGCGTCGGCGCAGTCCGAAGGCGACGTTCTCGAAGATGTCGAGGTGCGGGAAGAGGGCGTACGACTGGAAGACGGTGTTCACGGGCCGCTTGTACGGCGGCAGGGCCGTGACGTCCTGGTCGCCGAGGCGGACCGTGCCGGAGCTCGGCTCCTCCAGGCCCGCGATCATGCGGAGCGTGGTGGTCTTGCCGCAGCCGGACGCACCGAGCAGCGCGAAGAACGAGCCCTGCGGCACGGTGAGGTCGAGGGGGTGCACGGCGGTGAAGGAGCCGTAGGTCTTGCTGATCCCGGTGAGACGGACGTCGCCGCCGGCTTCTTGAGCAGAGGTCATGGTGGGTCCAGGGGAAGTCGAGAGGGGGAACAGGGGGGCGCCCCTTCAGGGGCGCGGGGAACTGCGCGAGCAACCACGACGGAGCCGCAGACGAATCCACGGCGCAGTCGCCTACGCCCCCGTCAGCTTCGCGAACTTCTGTTCGTACGCGGTCTCTTCCTTCGGCGTCAGCGACCGGAACGCCCGCGACTTCTCCTTCATCTCCCGGTCGGGGATGATCAGCGGATTCGAGGCGGCGTCCGCGTCGATCTTCGCGAGAGCGTCCCGCACACCGTCGACCGGACAGACGTAGTTGATGTACGCCGCGAGGCGGGCCGCGGGCTCGGGCTCGTAGTAGTAGTCGATGAGCCGCTCGGCGTTCTTCTTGTGCCGTGCCTTGTTCGGGACGAGGAGGTTGTCCGTGGACGTGATGTAGCCCTGGTCGGGGATGTGGAAGTCGACGTCCGGGTTGTCGGCCTGGAGCTGCACGATGTCGCCGGCCCAGCCGAGGCAGGCGGCCATGTCGCCCTTGGCGAGGTCCGAGGTGTAGTCGTTGCCCGTGAAGCGGCGGATCTGCTTCTTGTCGACGGCCTTCTGGAGGCGGGCGATGGCCGCGTCGAAGTCGTCGTCGGTGAAGTCCCCGGGGTCCTTGTCCAGGTCGAGGAGTGTCATGCCGACGGTGTCGCGCATCTCGGAGAGGAACCCGACGCGCCCCTTCAGCTTGGGGTCGTCGAGCAGTTGCGAGACCGAGGTGACCTTCTTCCCGCCGGTCGCCTTCTTGTTGTACGCGATGACCGTGGAGATGCCGGTCCAGGGGTACGAGTAGGCGCGCCCGGGGTCCCAGTCGGGGTTGCGGAACTGGGCGGACAGGTTGGCGTACGCGTGGGGCAGGTTGGCCGGGTCCAGTTTCTGGACCCACCCGAAGCGGATGAGCCTGGCCGCCAGCCAGTCCGTGACGCAGATGAGGTCGCGTCCGGTCTCCTGGCCCGCCGCGAGCTGCGGTTTGAGCTTCCCGAAGAACTCGACGTTGTCGTTGATGTCCTCGGTGTACTTGACCTCGATCCCGGTGCGTTCCGTGAACGCGGCGAGGGTGGGCCGCCGGTTCTTGTCCTTCTCGTCGACGTCCATGTACTCGGTCCAGTTGGAGAAGGCGATCCTCTTCTCCTGTGCCGAGTGGTCCTCGGACGAGACCTCACCCTGGCCCTTGCCCGCAGCGGGGATCCCGCAGGCGCTCAGCGCCCCGAGTCCGCCGACGGCGAGCGCGCCGCCCGTGGCGGCGCGCAGCACGCCGCGGCGGGTCAGGGAGGCCCTGCCGTTCCTGAGGCTGCGCTGCATGGCGGCCGCCTGGGCCGGGGTGAAGGGGTCGGGCTCGTACTGCTCCATGCGCGTGGTTGCCCTTTCGGGAGGAAGGCGGCCGTTGGTCGTGCGGCCTGTGGTGAGTGGTGGCGTGACTACCGGTCCCCGAAGATCGTGCGGTGCCAGTCCTTGCGGACCACCGCGGTGTTGTCGAACATGACGTGCTTGATTTGCGTGTATTCCTCGAACGAGTACGCGGACATGTCCTTGCCGTAGCCGGATGCCTTGTAGCCGCCGTGCGGCATCTCGCTGAGGATCGGGATGTGGTCGTTGACCCATACGCAGCCGGCCTTGATCTCGCGGGTCGCGCGGCCCGCGCGGTACACGTCGCGGCTCCAGGCGGAGGCGGCGAGGCCGTACGGGGTGTCGTTGGCGAGCCGGATGCCCTCGTCGTCGCTGTCGAAGGGGAGCACGACGAGCACGGGCCCGAAGATCTCCGACTGCACGATCTCGCTGTCCTGCGCGGCGTCGGCGATGAGCGTGGGCTTGTAGAACGCGCCGGGGTGCTGGAGCGCCTCGCCGCCGGTGACCACGCGCGCGTAGGACCGGGCCCGGTCGACGAAGCCGGCGACGCGGTCGCGGTGCACGTGCGAGATGAGGGGCCCCATGTCGGTGCTGGGGTCGAACGGATCGCCGAGCCGCACGCTCTCCATGAGGTCGGCGACGCCCTGGACGAAGGCTTCGTAGAGCGGCCGCTGCACGTACGCGCGCGTGGCGGCCGTGCAGTCCTGCCCGGAGTTGATGAGGGCGCCGGCGACCGCGCCGTGCACGGCGGCGTCGAGATCGGCGTCGTCGAACACCACGAAGGGCGCCTTTCCGCCCAGCTCCAGGTGGAGCCGCTTGACGGTGGCGGTGGCGATCTCGGCGACGCGCTTGCCGACGCCGGTGGACCCGGTGAAGGAGGTCATGGCGACGTCGGGGTGCCCGACGAGGTGCTCACCGGCGTCCTTGCCGGCGCCCGTGACGATGTTGACGACACCGTCGGGGATGCCGGCCTCGGTGGCGGCCTGCGCGAAGAGGAGCGAGGTGAAGGGGGTGAGCTCGGCGGGCTTGAGGACGATGGTGTTGCCCGCCGCGATCGCCGGGAGCACCTTCCAGGCGGCCATCTGGAGCGGGTAGTTCCAGGGCGCGATGGACCCGACGACGCCGATCGGCTCGCGGCGTACGTACGAGGTGTGGTCGCCGGTGTACTCACCGGCCGACTGGCCCTGGAGGTGCCGGGCCGCGCCCGCGAAGAAGGCGGTGTTGTCGACGGTCCCCGGGACGTCGAACTCCCGGCTCAGCTTGATCGGCTTGCCGCACTGCAACGACTCGGCCTGCGCGAATTCCTCGGCCCGTTCGGCCAGTACGCCCGCGAAGCGGTGCATGGCTTCCGAGCGCTCACCCGGCGTGGCACCCGCCCAGCCGGGGAACGCCTCGGCGGCCGCGGCGACGGCGGCGTCCACGTCGTCACTTCCGGCGAGCTCGTACGTGTAGACCTCGTCGGCGGTGGCGGGGTCCACGACCGCGTGGGTCCGGCCCGACGTGCCCTTGGTCAGCCGCCCGGCGATGTACTGCGCACCGTCCGCGAAGTGGTCCCGCGCCTGGAAGTTGTGCATGACGCTCTCCTCCGCCGCCCTCCCCGTCCCGCGGGGGTCGGCGTAGCTCCAGATCGATTTGAGTGCCGATCCTGACAGAGCGGCAATAGTCCAACAAGTGATTCCGTTGTTGCCTTTTGGTTACGCGACGGAATCTGTCGACCAGGTGTCGAGTCGGCCCGGAAAACCAGGGACGGAGTGTCAGTGGTGCGTGCCAGACTCGCGTGCATGACGGAGATCGACTCGGTCCGCTCGACGGAAGCGCTGGTCGGCGCGGTGCGAGCGGGCGAGAAGGTGAAGTACCTGCACTTCTGGGGCCACACCCCGCGCCGGGACGGCTCACTGGGCCCGAGCTGCCTCAGCCAGTGGTGGCCCTCCCCCTTCACGGTGGACGGCGTGGAGTACGCGACGGCGGAGCACTGGATGATGGCGGCCAAGGCCCGCCTCTTCGCCGACGCGGACGCGGAGCGGGCGGTCCTCACGGCCCGGACGCCCGCCGAGGCGAAGCACGCGGGGCGGCTCGTGCGGGGCTTCGACGAGGCGATATGGGCGCGCGAGCGGTTCGCCGTCGTGGTCGCGGGCAACACGCACAAGTTCGCCTCGGACCCCGCGCTCCGGGATTTCCTCGCCGGGACGGGCCGGCGTGTGCTGGTCGAGGCGAGCCCTCTGGACCGCGTCTGGGGCATCGGCCTGGCGGCCGACGACCCGCGGGCACAGGACCCCACGAAGTGGCGGGGGCCCAATCTGCTGGGCTTCGCGCTGATGGAGGCGCGATCGCGGCTCTGACCGGCCAGGCGTCGCGGGCTCCGGCCGGGGAGGGCCCTCAGGCGTTATGGGGCGCGACGGCGCGGCCGGCCGCGGGGCTCCGCCGGACCAGCCGCTTCCGTACGAGCCGGCTCTGCGCCGCCACCGTCACGATCACGCCCGCGCCGAGGACCGGCCAGGCGAGCGGGCCCGCCGCGATGACGGCGGTGACCAGGAGCGGGCCGCCGCTGCGCTGGGCCGACGAGGAGAGGCCGTGCACCCCGAGGTAGGCACCCTGGGCGTCGTCGGGGGCGAGCGCGATCGAGAGCTCCCAGGAGGCGATGGCGTGCAGTATCTCCGCGAAGGTGAGGGCGACGGCGGCGAGGGTGAGGGCGGCGACGGCGAGCCACGTGCCGCCGAGCGTGGAGGCGGTCAGGGCGGCGCACCCGACGACGAAGCAGCCCGCGAGGGGGACGAGAAGGGCGCGGGCCCGCTCCGGTGTGCTGCCGAACCGGGACAGCGGCACCTGGCAGCAGACGACCAGCACGCAGTTGAGCACCATGAGGAGTGGCGCGAGACCGTGCGGGGCGTCCGTGGCGACGATCCACAGGGGGATGCCGACCTGGAGCACCGCGTCGTCGAGGAAGAGGGCCGCCTCGGTCAGCGTGAAGAGCAGATAGGAGCGGTCGCGCCAGGGGTTGGACGGTGGGGTGACGGGTGCGGTCGCCGTGGAGCCGGTGACCAGGCGGGACGGTGACGGCGGTTCGGCGCAGCGCAGGGTGAGGGCGGCGGCGACGAGGAAGCTGAGCACGTTGCCGAGGAGCAGCGCCCGGTAGGCGTGGGTGGTGCCGACGGCCAGGGCGAGCGCTCCGGCGAGGCCGCCGATGGCCCAGCCGGCGTTGGAGACGGTGCGCTGCACCGCTTGGTACCTGGTGCGGTCCGGGCCCGCGATCCGGGCCGCGTACAGCTTGGTGAGCACGTTGGCCCCGCGGTCGGCGAGGCTGTTGACGGCCGAGTACAGCAGGAGCAGCGCGAGGTTGTCCGTCGTGAGCAGCGCCAACAGCGCGACGGCTTGCTGGAGTTGGGCGCCGATGATGATGCGGGTGACCGGGAAGCGGTCGGCGAGGTGGCCCGCGAGCGGCGCGCCCGCGATGCCGACGGCGCCCGAGACACCTAAGAGCAGGCCGACCTCGGCGACGGAGAGGCCGGTGACCAGAGTGAAGTAGAGAGCGGCCGCCCCCATCCAGAGGCCGGTTCCCGCCTTGTTGATCAGGGCGATCCAGAGCATGCGGCGGCCGTCGGCACCCCCTGGTATGCGTGCGTACAGCGCGGACCGTCGACGGCTGAGGCTCACCCATCCCCCTAGGCTCGACCACTTGACCAGTATTTTGTACCGGTACATAATGTTCTATGTGGCAGCACAATATGGGATCAGTGGCTCGACCGCCAAGGGCATTACCGCGTCGGTCGAACAGGCCGTGACCGACGGCGGTTTGGCGCCGGGCGCCGCGCTGCCTCCGGTGCGGAGGCTCGCCGAAGAGCTGGGCGTCAGCGCCGGCACGGTGGCGACGGCCTACAAGGAGCTGCGGCAGCGCGGCATCGTGGTGACGCGCGGCCGGGGCGGCACGGTCGTGGCGCAGACCCCGGCCGTCGGCAACCGGAGACCGCCCAGAGCCCCCGGCGGGGTGCGCGACCTGGCGGGCGGACACCCGGACCCGTCCCTGCTGCCGATGCTGCGCCCGCCCGCCCTGGTGGAGCCGGTCAGCGGTTCGCACCGGGCGTCGCCGCGCCTCGCGGGGCTGGAGGAAGTGGCCAGGGAGTGGTTCGCGCGGGACGGGGTGCCCGAGGGCCGGGTGACCTTCGCGCACGGCGCCCTCGACTGCATGGCCCGGCTCCTCTCGGTGGAGCTGAAGCCGGGCGACACGGTGGCCGTGGAGGACCCGGGCTTCCACCATCTCCTCGACCTCGTACCGGCGTTGGGGCTCCGCATGGCGCCGGTGGCCGTGGACGACGAGGGCATCGGGCCGGAAGCGCTGCGCGGAGCACTGCGGGCGGGCGCCAGGGCCCTGGTGTGCAGCCCCCGGGGGCAGAACCCGATGGGCGGCCGCTTCACGGCGGCGCGGCGCGAGGCGCTGCTCGCCGTTCTCGGCGACTACCCGGACGTACTCGTCGTCGAGGACGACCACAACGCGGAGGTGGCGGGGGCGGCACTGCACTCCCTGGCGACCGGCGGACTCGCCCGCTGGGCGCAGGTGCGCACCGTCTCCAAACACCTGAGCGTCGACCTGCGGTGGGCCGCCCTCGCGTGCGACGCCACCACACTCGCCAGGCACGAGGGGCGGATGCTGCTCACCTCGGGGTGGGTCAGTCACGTACTGCAGGAGACGGTCGAGCGGACGATGACCGACCCCGCGGCGCGCGAGGTGGTGGGCCGGGCCGAGCGCGCCTACACGCAGCGGCGCGAAGCCCTGATCCGGGAGCTCGCGGGGCACGGCATCGCGGCGCGGGGGGCGAGCGGGCTGAACGTATGGGTGCCCGTGCGGGACGAGTCCGCGGTCGTCAACGGGCTGCGCTCGCGCGGGTGGTGGGTGGCCGCGGGGGCCCGCTTCCGCATCGCCGCGCCCACCGCCGTGCGCATCACCACGTCCGCACTGGAGCCGGCGGACGCGGCGCGCCTCGCGGCGGACTTCTCCGCCGTACTCGACGAGTCCGAGGCCACGTACGGGGGCTGAGCGGGGAGTGCGCGACGGGGCGGGCGAGGCCTACACCAAGAGCAGGATCACGATCAGCGTGACACCCAAGGCGATACCCACCGACCCGCAGATGATCCCGGCGAGGGCCTGACCCCCGTTCGTCGCCTCGCCTCGCCGCGCCTTCCCGCGCCCCAACGCGCCGAAGATCACCGCGAGGATGCCGAGGACGATCGCCAGCGGCCACAGGCAGAAGCCGACGGCCGCGATGATCCCGAGGACGAGCCCCGCCACACCCATGCCGTTCGCGGGCGCCATCGGCATGCCGGGCCAGCCGTATCCGGGCCCGCCCTGACCGCCGGGGTGGCCCGGATAACCGGGATAGCCCGGGTAACCGGGGTGGCCCGGATAGCCCGGATAGCCCGGGTGACCGGGGTGGCCCGCCTGGCCGGGAGGGACCGCATAGCCGGGCTGCCCCGCATAGCCGGGCTGTCCCGGGTAGCCCCCGTACCCCGGATAAGCCGGCTGCTGTCCCGGCCCGTCCGGGGAGATCGGCGGTGGCGGCACGGGCTCGCCGGGCGCCGCGAAGGGTCCGGTGACTCCCGGCTGCGGGGACGGAGGCGCAGGCGGAGGCTGGACCGCTCCCGGCATCGGGGCGCCCGTCCACCGGCCGTGGTCCGGCGGCGGCACCGCGTCCTCCGGCGGCGGCGCCCACGGATCGCGCTCCCCCGGCGCGTCCGGCGCACCCGCGCCGGGCACTGCGTCGTCCTCGGACTTCGCGGACATGACGGGTCACCTCTTTCGTACGTTCCGTCATGCTACGGCCCACGCTTTGGCCCGCACCGACCACCGTCACCGACCGCCGCCCCCGGCCGTCGTCGCCGACCCGCCGCCTACGATGAGCCCCGACCCATCGATCAGCCGATCAAACCCATTCCTGGGGAGGAAACCGTGACCGAGCAGCAGACCGCAGCCCCCACGACAGCCGACGACCCGCAGGTGTTCCCGCACGCCTTCATCGCCGGACTGCCCAAGGCGGAACTGCACGTCCACCACGTCGGCTCGGCCTCCCCGCGCATCGTCTCCGAGCTGGCAGCCCGGCACCCCGACTCCGCGGTGCCGACCGACCCCGAGGCGCTCGCCGACTACTTCACGTTCACGGACTTCGCGCACTTCATCCAGGTCTACCTGTCCGTCGTGGACCTGATCCGCACCGCGGACGACGTGCGCCTGCTCACCTACGAGGTGGCCCGCGACATGGCCCGGCAGAACGTGCGATACGCCGAGCTGACCATCACCCCGTACTCCTCCGTCCGCCGCGGCATCGACGACCGCGCCTTCATGGACGCCATCGAGGACGCCCGCAAGGCCGCCGAGCGCGAGTTCGGCACCGTACTGCGCTGGTGCTTCGACATTCCCGGCGAGGCCGGGCTCGTCTCGGCCGAGGAGACGCTCCGGCTGGCCGTCACCGACGAGCTGCGCCCCGAGGGCCTGGTCTCCTTCGGGCTCGGCGGGCCCGAGATCGGAGTGCCGCGCCCGCAGTTCAAGCCGTACTTCGACCGGGCGATCGAGGCGGGCCTGCACTCGGTGCCGCACGCCGGGGAGACCACGGGCCCCGAGACCATCTGGGACGCCCTCACCCACCTGCGGGCCGAGCGCATCGGCCACGGCACCACCGCCGCGCAGGACCCGAAGCTCCTCGCCCACCTCGCCGAGCACCGCATCCCGCTGGAGGTCTGCCCGACCTCGAACATCGCGACGCGCGCGGTCCGCACCCTCGACGAGCACCCGATCAGGCAGTTCGTGGACGCCGGCGTGCTCGTCACGGTCAACTCCGACGACCCGCCGATGTTCGGCACCGACCTGAACTCCGAGTACGCCGTCGCCGCGCGCCTCCTCGACCTCGACGAGCGCGGCATCGCGGCCCTCGCGAAGAACGCCGTCGAGGCGTCCTTCCTGGACCCGGCGGGCAAGGCGCGGATCGCCGCCGAGATCGACACGTACACGGAGACGTGGCTCGCGCCCTGATCCCGTGACCACAATGGGCCCATGCGCACCGTGACTGCTGTGGCCCACCGAGGCGATCCCTACCGCGTCCGCGAGAACACCGTCCCGTCCCTGCGCTCCGCGATCGAACGGGGCGCGGACGCGGTGGAGATCGACGTCCGAGTGAGCGGCGACGGCGTACCCGTCCTGCTGCACGACGCGACGCTCAAGCGTCTGTGGGGGTACGAACGGCCGTGCGCCGCCCTGTCGTCGGCCGAGCTCGCCGGTCTCACCGAGGGCGGCGTTCCCACGCTCGCGGCGGCCATCGCGGCGACCGAGGGGCACCGGTTGATGATCGACCTGCCGGGCGCGACGTACGACGCGGTGCGCACCGTCGTCGGGGTCGTCGCGGAGTGCGGCGCGTCGGACCGCGTGTACTACTGCGCGGGCGGGCGGACGATGCTCGCCGTGCGGGAGGCCGATCCGGGCGCGGAGATCGCCCTGACCTGGACGACCCTGGCGCCGCCCCGCCCCGTGCTCCTGGAGGCGGTGCGGCCGCGCTGGCTCAACTACCGCTTCCCGCTGGTCGACCGCGACCTGGTGGTCCAGGTGCACCGCCAGGGCCTGCTCGTCTCGGCCTGGACACCGGACACCCGCCGCTCGATGCGCCGCCTCCTCGACGCGGGCGTCGACTCGATCACCACGAACCGCATCGACGTCCTGCACTCCCTGCGCACCCCCGCCTGAGACCCACCACCCCGCGCCACCCCCGGCGCCGGCCCCACCTCAGACGGCGCCGAGGGGCGGCAGCATCGCCTGCGCGTCCGCCCCCTCCCCCACCCAGAGGCCGATCACCAGCGCCGCCGTCGCCTCCAGCAGCCCGGCCCGTCCGAGGCCACCGGCGGCGAGCGGCCGGCAGCCGATGTCCGCCACCAACGCGCGTACGACACTCAGCGCGCCCTCGTCGTCCCCGCAGACCGGCACCGCCAGCGGGCGCCCGTCGAACACAGGCGGGTCCATCCGCCACACGTCCACGTGGCAGAGGTTGAACGCCTTCACCACGTGCGCGCCCGGCGCCGCGGCGGCGAGGCGACGGGCCGCCGAAGGACCGCCGTCCGCCTCCGTGAGCAGGACGAAGCCGGGACCCACCGGGTTGGCACAGTCGATCAGCACCCGCCCCCGGAGCTCGGCTGCCAGCCCTGCCGCCACCGGGGCCCCGGCCGCGTACGGCAGGGCGAGCAGCACCGCGTCGCCGAACTCCGCCGCCGCCCGGAGCGCGCCGTGCCGCGCGGCACCGATCCGTGCGGCGAGCGCCGCCGCCGCGTTCTCGTCGCGCCCGCCGACCATGACCTCGTGGCCCGCCCGCACCCACCGGGTGCCGAGCGCGTCCGCCATGCCACCCGTGCCGATGATGCCGATCCGCATGCCGTTTCCCCTCGTCGTCCGGCCCGGTCGCCGGAATCAAGGACGACAGTAGGAAGCCGCTCGGGCACCATTCGGTAAGTGACCACCGAACAGGACCTGCTCGCCGACTGCCGCGCCCGCCTCGCCTTCGATCTGCTCGCCAACACCTGGAACGCCGTGGTGCTGTGGTCCCTGCGGCACGGCCCGCGCCGCCCGCGCGAACTGCGCGAGCGCATCGGCGGCATCAGCCCCAAGATCCTCACGGAGACGCTGCGCCGCCTCGAGTACAACGGCCTGGTGGCCAGGGAGTCGTACGCCGAGTCGCCGCCCCGCGTCGAGTACGAACTGACCTCGCTCGGGCGGACGTTGCTCGGACCCATCGAGGGCTTCGGGGCGTGGGCGTACGCGTACGGGGACGCGGTCATGGCGGCGCAGGAGCGGGCCGACGGCGATTGCGAGCGGATCCCCTAGGGGTGATCCCGGCCAACTCCCCTGGTTGCGGGGGCCGTGGTCCCCCGACAGTCCCCAGGGGCCGTCCCCTCCCTGTCGACGATCCGCCCCGCCCTCCGCGGCCAGCAGGATGGCGTCAGTCCACCACGACGCCCCAGGAGTCACCGTGATGTCACCCGCCCGTGCCGCTCTCGCCGCCGCCCTCGTCCTCAGCCTGACCGGCGCCGCGGCCGCCCCCGCGCTCGCGCACCCAGCGCACACCTCGTCCTCCGCCACGGCCGACGCCCTGTCGGACAGACCCGACGGCAAGGCGCTGCGCGAGGCGATCAAGGGGTTGCCGAACGCCGACGCGACCGCCGCGCTCGTCCGGGTCGGCGGCACGGACGGAACCTGGCGGGGCAGTTCGGGCGTGCACGACCTGGTCACGCACCGCAAGGCCGACCCTCACGGCCGGTTCCGTGCCGGGTCGACGACGAAGATCGTGACGGCGGCCGTCGTGCTGCAACTGGCCGCCGAGGGCCGGATCGACCTCGACAGGCCCGTTCAGGACTACCTGCCGGGCCTGTTCACGAAGAAGTTCAAGGCCATCCCCGTACGCAGCCTCCTCAACTACACCAGCGGCCTCAAGGCGGGCGACGGCTTCGACGACGAATTCGCCCACCGCTACGACACGCTGGACCCGCGGACCGTCGTCGCCTCCGCCATCGCCAAGGGCCCGGCGCACGACCCCGGTGACGAGCAGCACTACCTCAACATCCACTACACCGTGCTCGGCCTGCTGATCGAGAAGGTCACCGGTGACTCGTACGCCCACCAGGCCGCCCAGCGGATCTTCCGGCCGCTCCAGCTGCGGGACACGTACTTCCCCGGTACCGATCCCCACATCCGCGGCCCGCACAACCGCGGCTACCAGAAGAGGGAGCAGGCGGACGGCACCACGCGGCTCGTCGACGTCACCGAGTGGAACCAGTACGACCGTTTCGCGGCCGGCGACATGATCTCCTCGACGGCCGACCTGGAGAAGTTCACGCAGGCGCTGTTCGCGGGGAAGGTCGTGCCGCGGCCGCAGCTCAAGGAGATGTTCACGCTGCCCCGCCTCGCCCCGGGCGCCCCCGAACCCACCTTCGCGGCAGGCCTGCAACGCACGAAGGTCGGCGAGAAGGTGCTGTGGTTCAAGACCGGCTCCCGCTACGGCTACACGAACATCATCGCCTCCACGGAGAACGGCTCCCGTACCCTCGTCTACTCGGTCAACGCGACCGACGCGAAGGGCAAGGACACCCACCCGGTGGCCCAGCGCATCGTCGAGGCCGCACTCCGCTGAGGCCGCGCTCCGCCGACTCGGCGCTCCGGGTGACGAACGAACAGAGGTCGAAGGTCGGACATGGCGTGCTCGTGGGACTGGGAGAGCGGCGAAGGGCTGCTGGGCATCGACGATCCGGCGGACTGGGACGCGGCCTTCCGGCGCGGCGACCCGCATCTCGGTACGGCGGTCATCGGTCTCGCCCTCAACTGCACGCTGGCCGAGGCCTCACCGCGCATCGTCAAGGCGATGCGCCTCGCGGACCGCGGCCAGCGCGGGTTCGCGTTCACCGCGGCGGGTCACGCGGCACGCCTCAACGGTGAACTGACCCCGGAGCTGTACGCCGCCCTGCGGGCGGAGGGGCACGGCGGCCCGGCCGAGACGGCCGTCGACGACACGCTGACGTTCGTGCCCTTCCGTCGGCTGCCGCCATGGTTCAAGTGGCGGACGGTCGCGTCGGCGGTGGCGGACAAGCTGGCGGTCTGGCGACTGCACGTCACGTACGCGGCCGAGGACGTCCGGAAGGCCTTGCACTTCAAGGCGGTTATTCAAGAAACGTCCAAGAGATCTACACGGCCCCTCGGTGAAGGTGATGACCGACCGGAACGACGACGAAGATGAGGGGAATTGCCGTGAAGCGCAAGAGCACATGGAAAGCAGCGTCGGCCGTCGCAGGCCTGTCCCTGGTCGGGACTCTGTTGGGGGCCGGCGGCGCGGTGGCCGCGTCGAACGGTGGCGACGGGGCGCAGGCGTCCTGCGTGACCAGCACGCGCAACTGGGGCGGCAACATCCAGGGCCAGTACGGCTGCACGGAGTACGACCTGCCCAACGGGGAGCAGCAGGTCTTCGGCATCGGCACGGACGGGGCGATCTGGACGCGCTGGTCGCGGACCAACGGCTCGCTCAGCTCTTGGACGTCGATGGGCGGGCAGGGCCGCAGCACGGTCTACGCCTCGGGGTACGGCTGGGCCATCACGCTGAAGGTGCGCGGCACCGACGGAGCCTGGTGGTACAACAACCGCGGCGGAACGTCGAGCGGCGGCTGGAGCGGCTGGCACCGCTGAGCCCGGCTCAGTGAGCGGGACCAGGAGCGGGGGGTTCCCGGTCTGAGGGGCCGCTCCTCGTGCTGAGTCGTACGGCACGAGGAGCGGCCGGTCCGTCCCGGCACTCACAACCCCGCCGGCGCGTTCCACCGCACTCACAACCCCGCCAGCGCGTTCCACCGCTTCGCGAACTCCGTGCGCTCCTTCGACGTGATGTCGCGCGCGATGACGAGCCGCTCGCGCATCGCGTCGTCGGGGAAGATCAGGGGGTCCTCGGCGAGGGCGGCGAGTTCCTTGTCCTTGGCGGAGGCGAGGACGTCACGGGCGGCCGGGACCGGGCAGACGTAGTTGACCCAGGCGGCGAGCTCCGCGGCGACCTCGGGGTCGTAGTAGTGGTCGATGAGCCGTTCGGCGTTCCGCTTGTGGCGGGCCAGGTTGGGGATCATCAGGGACTCGGCCCACAGCTCCGCGCCCTCCTCGGGGACGACGAACTCGATGTCCGGGTCGTCCGCCTGGAGCTGGATGACGTCGCCGCTGTAGGCCTGGCAGGCCAGGACGTCGCCGCTGGAGAGGTCCTTGATGTAGTCGTTGCCGGTGAAGCGGCGGATGTGGCGGCTGTCCACCATCTTCTCGACCTTGTCGCACATCCGGTGGAAGTCGTCGGCCGTCCACTTCCTGATGTCGACGCCGTCGCCCTGGAGCAGCAGTGCGAACGCCTCGTCGAGGCCGGAGAGGAGGGTGACCCGGCCCTTGAGGTCGTCCGCCCACAGGTCGGAGACCTGCTTGATCTCCCGGCCGACCTTCCGCTTGTTGTACGCGATGCCCGTGATGCCCGACTGCCAGGGCACGGTGAACTTCCGCCCCGGGTCGAAGTGCGGTGAACGCAGCAGCGGGTCCAGGTACTTGGTGACGTTCGGCTGTGCGGCGCGGTCCATCTCCTGCACCCAGCCGAGCCGTACGAAGCGCGCGCACATCCAGTCGCTGATGACGATGAGGTCGCGGCCGGTCTCCTGGTGGTTCATCAGGGACGGGCTGATCTTGCCGAAGAACTCGTCGTTGTCGTTGATCTCCTCCGTGTAGCGGACGTCTATCCCGGTCCGCTTCTCGAAGGCGTCCAGCGAGGGCCGCTTCGTCTTGTCCTTGTCGTCGGTGTCTATGTAGAGCGGCCAGTTGGCGAAGGCCAGCTTCTTGTCCCGGCGGGAGCGGTCGTCCGCGGCCCGCTCCCCCGGCTCGATGTACGCGGCGGGCACCCCGCACCCCGCGAGCACGCCGGCGGCCGCACCGCCGCCCAGGGCGCGCAGCAGGGAACGGCGGCGCAGGGGGCGGCGGTGCATCGGACGGGCTGAGGAGGCTCTGGGGTTCGCTCGCACCCCGGCAGCATGCGCCTCGGCGCGCGGGCGCGGCAATGGACGCAGCGTCGAGCTCCGCCGCGTGGAGCCGACACCTTGTCGATCACCACACATCAATGCCGATCACCGTCGATCGCCGCCGATCACCCGGCGCGCATCACCAGGCGTACGTCACGCGGGCTCCAGCCAGGCCGCCAGATCGCCCGCGGTGATCCGCTCCAGGGGCGCGGCGTCGACCGGCCCGGGGTACAGGCGGTACGCCGTGCCGGATGCGGCGTCCTGCGCGCCGGGCAGGTCGCCGTGCAGCAGCGCGAGCAGGGCGGCACGGCCCGTCAACTCCGGTTCCGCGCACAGGGAGTCGGGCTCCCAGCCGTCCCGTATGCGCAGCGCGAAGTCGGCGCGCGGCTCGTCCGCGGCGCGGCGGTAGCCCCACAGGACGTGGCCGCGGCCGCGCACGTACACGTCGCCGTCGGTGCGGGCCGCCGCCGTCCAGCAGGCGAGGTCCCACAGGGTGGCCCGGCCGCGCGGCTGGAAGGTGTCGAGCAGGTCGTTGCCCATGCGGCCGATCTGCTTGCGGTAGCGCCACACGTCGTGGCCGGTGCCCGTGGTGGCGAGGGTGACATCCGCCCACCAGGCGCGCCGCGTCCGCAGGTCGACGATCATCGGCACGCGGAGCTTCGCGTCGCCCCCGAGGTCGAAGCGCTGCCGCACGGTCCGCGGGTCGTAGACGGCGCGCTCCTTGCCCTCGACCGCCATGAACCCGGCGAACGCGTCGGGCAGTTCGTCGAAGGGGACGTCGTTGTACGCCATGACCGCGGGCACGACGAACCGCACCCCGGTGCTCGCGAGCCGCGGCAGGTCGAGGTCCAGGTACTCGGTGGCGCCGTGCGGCGCGGGCGCGGAGGTCAGGTCGCCGGAGTGCCGGGCGGCGCCGCCCGCGTGCTCCAGCTGCGTGTAGTCGCAGAGGCCGACGAAGCGCCACAGGTCGTCGTAGAGCGCGACGGACAGGTCGAGGTCGACGCGCGTGCCCTTGGGCTGGGTCCAGTGCAGGAAGAGCCGCACGGTCTCGCTGTCCGCGGGCATGGGCAGGGAGCTGCCGCGCGGCACGGCGACGAGCGAGGCGGCGGACGCGCGCTCGGCGAACGGCACGGGCAGGTCGGCGAGCGTGGCGTCGAGGACGGCCACGTCGTACCGCTCGCCCTCGCGCGCGGCGAGGCGCCGGACGGCCTCCGCCTCGATGAGCTCGCCGGCGCGGCCCGCGACGCGGGAGGGCAGCGGCGGCCGGTGGTCCTCGACCGCGTACGCCTTGGTGACGCGGCCGCGCGGGAAGAAGACGCGGCGGTGCCCCGGCACGGCACGGATCTTCATGCGGCCGTACGCGCCGAGCAGTGGCCCGGGGGCGGAGCGCGGCAGGGCGTCGGCGAGCGCGTCTCCGACGGTGTCGGGGAGCGTCACCGAGCCGGAGCGGGCGAGGAGCAGGTCGAGGCGGCGCAGGAGCTCACCGGGGCGCTCGCGCAGGAGTCGCACCGCCGCTTCGACGTCCCAGTGCGCGAGGGCCTCTTCGACGCGCGCCTGCCAGGTGACGACGCGCAGCCGGTCGCCGGTGAGGCGGACGGTGTCGTGCCGGGCGGCCTCGGCGAGCAGTACCTCGCCGAGCGCGCCGTCGCGCACGCGGGTTCCGCGCAGGGCGGCGAAGGCGAGCGCCACGCGCGCGTGCCGGTGGGCCCGCTCGAAGGGGTGCAGTATCTCGCCGACCCGCTGCCATGCGCGCGGGTGGCGGGCCATGTCCTCGGCGAGGCGCCGGAAGTCGAAGCCGTCGAGGAGGGCGAGGAGTTCGCGGCGTACGGGCCGGGGAAGGCCGCGCAGGCGCGGGAGTTCGAGCAGGCCGGGGTCGCCCCCGGAGCGTACGGCGAGCAGGCGCAGCACGTCGGTGGCCGTGTCCGCGTACCGCGCGATCAGGGGGCGCGCTGCGGGGAGGTCGAGCAGCGGCGCGAGGGCGAGGGCCTTGCTCTCGCGCAGCGGTATGGCGGCCGGGAGCCACTCCGCCGCGGCTGCCGGGTCCAGGTGGCCGAGGAGCAGGACGAGGTCGTCGTGGTCCTGCGGGTTCAGGGGCGTGCGGCGGGCGAGCAGCGCGGCGAGCTCGGCGGCGGCGTCGCCGGGGGCGCCGAGGCGCAGGGCGCGCAGCACGGGGCCGCCGTCACCGCCGCGGCCCGCGCCGGTGTCGAGCCAGGGGTCGGTGGGGCCCTCGGTCTCGTAGCGCCGCTCGCAGATCGGGCAGGTGTACCACTCGCAGCACTGGTCGCAGCAGTACCAGACGTCCCGCTTCGCGCCGAGGCAGGCGTCGCACAGCAGGTGGGCACAGGGGTCGAGCGCGCGCACGCGCGCCTTGGTGCCCGCGCAGTTCATGCAGGGCTGGTGCGGCTGGGCCGCGAGGTACTGAGCGACGACGGTGGTGTAGCGGTCGTACGCGGGCCGGTACGCGGTCTCTGCGGGGAAGCGGGCGAAGAGCGGGGCGTGGCGCCGGTCGGAGCCCATCAGCGCGTCGACGTCGGCGAGCAGCTTGCGCCCGGTCGCGGCGAGGTCGTCCACGGAGAGCGCGGTCAGGGCGCGGCGCAGCGGGGCGGTCAGCAGGTGTCCGCGGTCGGCGAGTTCGGCTTCGAGGACGACGACCCCGGCGTCGGTCGCGGCGGACCGCCCGGCGCCTTCGGGGACGTACACGCTCTGCCGGCGCCGCAGCAGCAGCCCCGCGACATCGTCGGTCGTCGTCTTCAGCATCAGGTCGCACCCCCGTCGTACACGAACGCGGGGGCGGGGAGTGGGTGCGCTACGGATCTTTTGCAGAGAAGAAAAAAGAAGGAAGCACACCACGGAGCCGCCCCCGCGTACGCAACGGTACGCGGGGGCGGAATGCGAGTCACACGATTATCGCCGGGCCAGAACCCGGCACACGGACTAGCCCTCGATGGACGTCATCACGTGCTTGATGCGCGTGTAGTCGTCGAATCCGTACGCCGACAGGTCCTTGCCGTACCCGGACTTCTTGAACCCACCATGCGGCATCTCCGCGACGAGCGGAATGTGCGTGTTGATCCAGACGCAGCCGAAGTCGAGGACCTTGGACATGCGCATCGCGCGCGCGTGGTCCTTGGTCCACACCGAGGACGCGAGCGCGTACTCCACGCCGTTCGCGTACTCGACGGCCTGCGCCTCGTCCGTGAAGGACTGGACGGTGATGACGGGGCCGAAGACCTCGTTCTGGATGATCTCGTCGTCCTGCTTGAGGCCGGAGACGACGGTCGGCGCGAAGAAGTAGCCCTTCTCGCCGACCCGCTGGCCACCGGCCTCCACGCGCGCGTGCGCGGGCAGCCGGTCGATGAAGCCGGAGACCTGCTTCAGCTGGTTGGCGTTGTTCAGCGGGCCGTAGAGCACGTCCTCGTCGTCCGGCTGGCCGGTCTTCGTGTCGGCGGCGGCCTTGGCGAGCGCCGTGACGAACTCGTCGTGGATGGACTCGTGGACGAGCACGCGCGTGGCAGCCGTACAGTCCTGGCCCGCGTTGAAGAAGCCCGCCATCGAGATGTCCTCGACGGCCTTGGCGATGTCGGTGTCCTCGAAGACCACGACCGGCGCCTTGCCGCCGAGCTCCAGGTGGACGCGCTTGAGGTCCTTGGACGCGGACTCGGCGACCTGCATGCCGGCGCGCACGGAGCCGGTGATGGAGGCCATCGCCGGAATCTTGTGCTCGACCATCAGGCGACCGGTGTCGCGGTCGCCCGTCACGACGTTGAAGACGCCGGGCGGCACGATGGAGCCGATGATCTCGGCCATCAGGACGGTCGACGCGGGGGTGGTGTCGGACGGCTTCAGGACGACCGTGTTGCCGGCCGCGAGCGCCGGGGCGAACTTCCACACGCCCATCATCATCGGGTAGTTCCACGGCGCGACCTGCGCGCAGACACCGATCGGCTCGCGGCGGACGATGGAGGTCAGGCCCTCCATGTACTCGCCCGCGGCGCGCCCCTCCAGCATCCGGGCCGCGCCCGCGAAGAAGCGGATCTGGTCGACCATGGGCGGGATCTCCTCGGACCGGGTGAGTCCGATCGGCTTGCCCGTGTTCTCGACCTCGGCGGCGATGAGTTCCTCGGCCCGCTCCTCGAACGCGTCGGCGATCTTGAGCAGGACCCTCTGGCGCTCGGCGGGCGTCTGGTCCCGCCAGGCGGGGAACGCGTCGGCGGCGGCCTTCATGGCGGCGTCCACGTCGGCCTGGCCGGACAGCGGCGCGGTCGCGTACGCCTCGCCGGTCGCCGGATTGATGACCTCGGTGGTCCGTCCGTCGGCCGCGTCCCGGAATTCTCCGTTGATGTAGTTGCGCAGACGGCGCAGCTCGGTGGTCACTTCCGCGGCCCTCCAAGTCAGATGTCCAGTGGATGAGACACCCACCCTAGTCGCTGTACCGACGCTTTCAACATACCCAGCGGCCCAGAACTGCGGAATCCGTGAGGATCAGACTCGCAGACAACGAATTTCATCGATCTGGCCTTGCGGAAGTGACGAGACGTCGTGCACAGTGAGGTCGTGGCAAGTCGCAGCGCAGACCCCAGCAGCCCTCGCGGCTCACGCACCGGCAATCCGGGCGGGAGCGGCAGTGGGAACGGCACCCCGCCCGTGGACGCCGTCTCTCTGGCGATCATCGAACAGCTCCAGGAGGACGGACGCCGTCCGTACGCCGCCATCGGCAAGGCCGTGGGCCTCTCCGAGGCGGCCGTGCGCCAGCGCGTCCAGAAGCTGCTCGACCAGGGCGTGATGCAGATCGTCGCCGTCACGGACCCGCTCACCGTGGGCTTCCGCAGGCAGGCGATGGTCGGCATCGACGTCGAGGGCGATGTCGACCCGGTCGCGGACGCCGTGGCCGCCATGCCGGAGGCGGAGTACGTGGTGATGACCGCGGGCTCGCACGACCTCCTCGTGGAGATCGTCTGCGAAGACGACGACCACCTGCTCGAAGTCATCAACAAGCGCATCCGCGCCCTCCCCGGCGTGCGCTCCACCGAGAGCTTCGTCTACCTCAAGCTCAAGAAGCAGACCTATATGTGGGGAACCCGATAGCCGTGAGCAAGGACCTCAGCCAGACCGCCTACGACCACCTGTGGATGCACTTCACCCGCATGTCGTCGTACGAGAACGCGCCCGTCCCCACCATCGTGCGTGGCGAGGGCACCTACATCTACGACGACAAGGGCAAGAAGTACCTGGACGGCCTCTCCGGCCTCTTCGTCGTCAACGCGGGCCACGGCCGTCACGAGCTCGCCGAGACCGCCTACAAGCAGGCCCAGGAGCTGGCCTTCTTCCCGGTGTGGAGCTACGCCCACCCGAAGGCCGTCGAGCTCGCCGAGCGCCTCGCGCACTACGCGCCGGGCGACCTCAACAAGGTCTTCTTCACCACCGGCGGCGGCGAGGCCGTCGAGACCGCGTGGAAGCTGGCGAAGCAGTACCACAAGCTCACCGGCAACCACACGAAGTACAAGGTCATATCCCGCGCGGTCGCCTACCACGGCACCCCGCAGGGCGCCCTGTCCATCACCGGTCTGCCGGCCCTGAAGGCCCCCTTCGAGCCGCTGGTCCCCGGCGCGCACAAGGTGCCCAACACCAACATCTACCGTGCCCCGATCCACGGCGACGACCCCGAGGCCTTCGGCCGCTGGGCCGCCGACCAGATCGAGCAGGAGATCCTCTTCGAGGGCCCGGAGACGGTCGCGGCCGTCTTCCTGGAGCCGGTGCAGAACGCGGGCGGCTGCTTCCCGCCCCCGCCCGGCTACTTCCAGCGCGTGCGCGAGATCTGCGACAAGTACGACGTGCTCCTCGTCTCCGACGAGGTCATCTGCGCCTTCGGCCGCCTCGGCACGATGTTCGCCTGCGACAAGTTCGGCTACGTACCGGACATGATCACCTGCGCCAAGGGCATGACCTCGGGCTACTCCCCGATCGGCGCCTGCATCATCTCGGACAAGCTCGCCGAGCCGTTCTACAAGGGCGACAACACCTTCCTGCACGGCTACACCTTCGGCGGCCACCCCGTCTCCGCCGCGGTCGGCCTCGCCAACCTCGACATCTTCGAGAAGGAGGGTCTCAACCAGCACGTCCTCGACAACGAGGACGCGTTCTACCAGACCCTCCGCAAGCTCCTCGACCTGCCGATCGTCGGCGACGTCCGCGGCAACGGCTTCTTCTACGGCATCGAGCTGGTGAAGGACAAGGACACCAAGGAGTCGTTCAACGACGAGGAGACCGAGCGCGTCCTGTACGGCTTCCTCTCCAAGGCGCTCTACGACAACGGCCTGTACTGCCGTGCCGACGACCGCGGCGACCCGGTCGTCCAGCTCGCCCCGCCGCTGATCTCCACCCAGGAGACCTTCGACGAGATCGAGGGCATCCTGCGCCAGGTCCTCACGGAGGCGTGGACGAAGCTCTGATCATACGTTCGACCCGTCGTATGATCGAGTGATCAACACCGGCCCCGGGGGCGCCCGTTCGAGTGAGAACGGGCGCCCCCGGGCCGCGTCCTTTCCGGGCAAGTCCACCGGAATCCCTAGCGTGCCCTGTGACCGATCGGCCCCGCCTTCGTTCCCCCGTACGGGGGAGGCAAACTGATCTGAACCGAGGTGTACGCCATGGTGGCCCCGCCGGACAACGACGTGCTGTGGGCACGCGCACTGCACGTCACACACAACGGCTCCCCCGCCCTCACCGGCGTCTCGCTCGGTGTCCGCGAGGGTGAGATCCTCGCCGTCAACGGCCCGCGCGGCTGCGGCAAGACGACGCTCCTTCAGTGTCTGTCCGGGCAGCTGCTCCCGCAGCAGGGTGAAGTGTGGTTCAACAGCACCCCCGTCCACACGATGCGCACACTCGCGCGTGAACGGCTGCGCCGCGACCGCTTCGGCTGGATCGACCCCGCGCCGCGCCTCGTCCCCGAACTCACCGCCTGGGAGAACGTCGCCCTGCCGCTGATGCTGCGCGGCACCTCCCGCCGGACCGCCAAGTCCACCGCCCACGAGTGGCTGGACCGCCTCGACATCGGCGCGTGCGCCCGCAAGCGCCCGCACGCCCTGCTCCAGGCCGAGCGCCAGCGCGTCGCCATCGCCCGCGCCCTGGTCACCACGCCGGCCGTGCTCTTCGCCGACGAACCGACCGCTCCCCTGCACCGCGCCGACCGCGCGCACGCGCTGCGCACCCTGACGACGGCGGCCCGCTCGCACGGCATCACCGTCGTCCTCGCCACCCACGACGCGGAGGTCGCCGCCCTCGCCGACCGGACCGTCGAGCTGCTCGACGGCCGGCGCGTGCACACGGTCCATCTGCCGGCCACGGCCACGGCCACGGATCGGGCGGCCGCGGGCACGGTCCCGGGTTCGCCCGAGACCGAAGCCGAGCCCGAGACCGAGCCTGAGACGGAGAAGAAGACGGAGAAGGAGAAGGAGACGGAGATCGGGGCCGAGGCCGAGGCGCCCGTCGAGGCGCCCGTCGAGGCGCCGGTCGAGGTGAGCACGGCGCGCGCAGTGGAGGCGCCGAGCACGGCGAGTACCCCAAGTACCCCAAGTACCGCGAGCACCCCAAGTACCGCGAGCACCCCAAGTACCGTGAGCGCCCCGAGCACCGACAGCACCACGAGCGTCCTCGGTGCCACCGGCGCGGTCAGCGCCCCCTCCGTCGTCGACGCGGAAGGCCGGGCCGCGTGCTCGCTCTCCGTCTAGCCCGCAGCGCCCACCCGCTCGTCCAGCTGCGGCGCCTCCTCGTCGCCGCCGCGTCCGCCGGCACCGGCTTCCTGCTGCTGTGCACCCTGGCGTACGCGCTGGAGCACCCCGGCGCCGAAGCCGTGCTGCGCCTCGTGTGGTGCGTCGCCCCGATCACCGCCACCGTGTACTTCGCCGTCGCCGTGGCCCGCACCGACCCCGGCACCCGGCCGCGCAGCGGACTCTCCGCGGTGGGCCTCGGCCCCACCCGGCTGATGCTGCTCGCCACCATCTCCACGGCCGTGGCCTGCATGCTCGGCTCCACGGTGGCGCTGCTCTTCTTCCTGCACCTGCGCGGCGACGTCTCGGGGCTCCCCTTCGACGGGGCCGCGGCCGAACTGCTCGCCGCCGAGCAGCCCCTGCCGCTCGCCGGGGCGCTCACCCTGCTCGCCGTGGTCCCGATCACCGCGTCGGCCGCGAGCGCCCTCGCGCTGCGGCCGCGCCCCGTGAAGGCCACCGGGAAGGAGCCCGGCTCCGACCCCGCGGGCGACACCGACCCGGACGCCCCGGCCCCGCCGCCGAGCGGCCTCCCCTGGGGCGTCGCGCTCCTCGCGGCGGGCCTCGCCGTGGAGACGTACGCGAGCGGCTCCGGCGGCGGGCCGGGCTCCGGCATCCCCATGCCGGGCGTCGGCGCCGACGGCAGCCCCGTGGGCGTCCTCGTGGGCTGGGCGCTGACCGCGCTCGGCCTCATGCTCGCCGGTCCGGGCATCACCCACCTCTGCGGGCGGCTCCTTCAGTCGGCGCGGCCCGGCGCGATGCGTCTGCTCGCCGGGCGGGTCCTCCAGGAGGAGGCGCGGCGCGTGGGACGGCCGCTCGGTGTGCTGTGCGCGGTGGCCTCCGCCGCGTACGCCTCGATCGTGCTGTACGCGGGGCCGCGCCCCGAGGTCGGCCCGCTCACCGCGCTCGGCGGGCTGCTCGTCGCCGGATGCGCCGTGCTGACGCTGGCCACGGCCGCCGTCGAGGCCAGGCAGGCCCGCTCGGAGACCACGGCCGCCCTGCTGCGGCTCGGGGCCCCCGCGACGGTGCTGCGCGGTTCCGCGGCGCTCCGCGCGGGCGCGCTGTTCGCGGTCTTCGCCCCGCTGACCTGGCTCGTCGCCGAGCTGGCGGCGCTGCCGCTGGCGCGCTGAGGGCCCCTTCGCGGGGCTCAAGAAGCGGTTTTCCTCGCGGCGTTCGAAAACGCGTGGGAAAAAAGTTCACGACGGACGATGAGTTCTGTGTGGGGCCGACGTCTAACCTCCCGTAAGGCACACGCACCCACTGGGGAGAGACACTCATGTACCAGCAGATGATCTTCGTGAACCTGGCCGTGTCCGACGTCGCCGCGACGAAGAAGTTCTTCACCGAGCTCGGCTTCACGCTCAACGCGCAGTTCTCGACCGACGACTGCGCGTCCGTGGTCATCAGCGACACCATCGTCGCGATGATGCTGAGCAAGGAGCACTACGCGAACTTCACGGAGAAGGAGATCGCGGACTCCAGGAAGACCAGCGAGGCGCTGATCTGTCTGAGCGCCGAGAGCCGCGAGAAGGTCGACGAGCTCGTCGACAAGGCGATCGCCGCCGGCGCCACCGCCGGCAAGGTCCAGGACTACGGCACGATGTACGGCCGCGGCTTCGACGACCTGGACGGCCACAGCTGGGAGATCATGTGGATGGACCCCTCCGAGGTCCAGGGCTGAACCGGCCCCCGGCGGGTGCCCTGCCTAGCATGGGCGGATGCAGCCGACTCCCGAACGCGCGTCCGCCCGGCAACTCCCCGGCGAGGGCCATGAGATCGACCGTGGGACCGATCGTGAGATCGAGACCCTCACCGAGTTCGACGCGGCCCTCGACCGCGGGACCCTCGCGGGCCGCCGCGTCCAGGCCATAGACCTGACGGAGCGCACCCCCGCGCTCCTCGCCGCCGACGTGGCGGGCACCGTCTTCCTCGGCTGCCCGATGCGGGAGGACGCGGCGGCGAAGGTGCGGGCCGGTGGCGCGCTGGTCTTCCCGCCGGTCCCCGGCCTGCCGTTCAATCCGTACCGCGGGCTGCTGTACACCCCCGAGGACCTGTTCCAGGGCCTCGCCGACGGTGGGTACGAGGCCACGCCGGACGCCCACGCGTACGCCTGGTTCCAGGAGACCAAGGCCGACGGCGACGTCCTCTCGTCGATGCTGCGCGCCATCCACGACGACTCCATCTCCGACGCCCTCGACGAACACCTCGCCGGGGCGCGCGTGGTGGGCGTCATGGGCGGCCACGCGATGGCCCGCGGCACGGAGTCCTACGCGGGCGCGGCGCGGCTCGGCCGCGCGCTGGCCCGCGCGGGCTTCACGGTCGCGACGGGCGGCGGCCCCGGCGCGATGGAGGCGGCCAATCTCGGCGCCTACGCCGCCCCCTACGACGACGAAATGCTCGCCGAGTCCCTCGAACTCCTCGCCAAGGCCCCCTCCTTCGCGCCCTCGGTCACCGAATGGGCGCGGGCGGCCTTCGCGGTCCGTGAGCGCTGGCCGGACGGCGGCGCCTCGGTGGGCATCCCGACCTGGTTCTACGGCCACGAGCCGCCGAACGCGTTCGCCTCGCAACTGGCCAAGTACTTCGCCAACGCCACCCGCGAGGACGGCCTGCTCGCCCGGTCGAACGCGGGCGTCGTCTTCCTCCCGGGCGCCGCGGGCACGGTCCAGGAGGTCTTCGACAACGCCACCCCCAACTACTACGAGTCGCGCGGCGAACCCACCCCCATGGTCCTCGTCGACCGCGCCCACTGGACCGAGCACCTCCCGGTGTGGCCCCTCCTCCAGTCCCTGGCGCACGGCAGGCCGATGGAGTCGCGGATCGCCCTGGTGGACCGGGTGGACGAGGCCCCGGCCGCACTGCGGAGCCTGGGAGCGCCGGTCACGTAGGCCGCACGGCCATGCCCGCCGCGGCCACCCTCGCTCGCGTCACCCGAACGACGCCCGCTCCAGCCAGAACTCCAGCAGCGCCCGCTCGCCCAGGACCTCCACGCGCCCGCTGTCCAGGGACCGTCGGCGGTAGAAGGCGAGCAGCACCTCCGTGAGCGGGCCGCGCAGCGCGACCGTCGTCTTCGCGTGACCGCGCCGCCAGGTGAAGCCCTCGTCGCCGAAGTCGATGAGCCACTCGGCGTCGAGGCCGTCCGGGGCGTCGGTCGCGTGCAGGTGGATGCTGCGCCCCGCGCCCTTGAGCTCCGCCGCGCCGTCCTGCGGATCCATGCGCTGCGCGAGCGCGACGAGGTCCAGCCACTCGTCGATCGCGTCGGCGGCGACGTCCGGCTCGACCTCGTACGCGACACCGGCGGCGATGGCCGCGTCCGCGCGGTGGATCACCAGCTCGTGCGTCATGCGCCGGGCCCAGAACCCGGCGCGGTGGTCGCCGGACCACGACCACACCGCGGCGTCGGCGCCCGCGGCGCGGAAGGTGTGCGCGCCGAGCTCGGCGGTGCGGGCCAGCCAGCCGTCGAGGGCGGCCGGGTCGTCACCCGCGGGGCCGCCCAGCTCCGGTATCTCCTCCTCCGGAATGTCCTTCTCGGCCCGCGTCGCGACCAGGCGCTCGCTCCAGCGCACGGCGCCGCCCGTGTGCCGCACGAGCTCGGCCAGTGTCCAGTCGGGGCAGGTCGGCACGGTGACCGACAGGTCCGCGCCGGTGAGTGTGGTTCTCAAGAGGTCGAGCTGCCGGGCGACTTCGTCGCAGTACCGCTCATGGCCGAGTGTCGTCATGGCCGAACAGTAGATCGACAGCGCGGGGTCGGCATCTGCATTTCACCCCCGGGCTGCCGGCCTCCAGCCCTCCGACCTCTCAGCCGAGCACCACCACGTCCTCCGCGTCGAACGCCACCCCCACGGTCTCCCCCACCTCCGGCGCCCGGCGCAGCGCGCACGCCGCCTCCAGGCGCGGCCCCTCCTTCGGCTGGAGGTGCACGGCGACGTGGGTGCCGCGGAAGGTGCGCGCCGTCACCGCGCACGGCAGCCCTTCGGCGGCGGGGACGAGCCGCACTCCGGCGGGCCGCACCAGCACCTTCCGCTGCCCGGCCGGGGCGCCCTCGGGGACGGGGATCTTGCCCCACACCGTGTCGGCGGCCCCGCCCGCCACCGCCCCACGGACGATGTTGTCGAAGCCGAGGAAGCGCGCCACGAACTCGTCCGCCGGGTGCCGCCACACCTCAAGGGGCGTGCCGGACTGGGCGATCCGCCCCTCCCGCATGACGACGACGCGGTCGGCGAGCGCGAAGGCCTCTCCCTGGTCGTGCGTGACGGCGAGCACCGTCGTGCCCAACTCGTCGAAGAGCTCCCGCAGTTCGACGACGAGGCGCTCCCGCAGCGAGCGGTCGAGCTGCCCGAGCGGCTCGTCCAGCATGAGCAGGCTCGGGCGGGGCGCCAGCGCACGCGCCAGCGCGACCCGCTGCTGCTCGCCGCCGGAGAGCGCGGCCACCGCGCGCCGCTGCGCCTTCGGCAGGCCCACGAGCTCCAGCAACTCGGCGACCCGGTCGGCCTGTTCACCGCGCGAGGCGCCGTGCATACGGAGGCCGAAGGCCACGTTGCCCGCCACGTCGCGCTGCGGGAAGAGCTGGTGGTCCTGGAACATCAGGCCGACGCCCCGCTTGTGCGCGGGCACCCCGCGCTGGTCGCGCCCGCCGAGGAGCACCTGCCCCGCGTCGAGCCCCTGTAGCCCGGCCACCGCCCGCAGCAGCGTCGACTTGCCGCTGCCGCTCGGTCCGAGCACACAGACGATCTCGTGCTCGCCGACGTCGAGGTCGACGGCGTCGAGCACCGCCCGCGCCCCGAAGCGGACCGTCACGTCCCGCAGACTCAGCAAGGGGTTCGTCGGGCTCGGCGAGGGGTTCGTCATCAGAACTCCCCCGTGGTCCGCTCGGTCCGGATGCGTTCCAGAAGCAGCAGGGACACCGCGCACACCACCATGAGGATCGTCGAGAGGGCCATCGCCTGCCCGTAGTTGAGGTCACCGGCCCGGCCGAGCAGCCGCGCGACGGCGACCGGCAGCGTCGGGTTGTCGGGCCGCGCGATGAAGACGGTCGCCCCGAACTCGCCGAGCGACACGGCGAAGGCGAACCCCGCGGCGATGAGCAGCGCCCGCCGCACCATCGGCAGGTCCACCTCCCGCCAGGCCCGCAGCGGCGACGCCCCGAGCACGGCCGCCGCCTCGCGGAGCCGTCCGTCCACCGCGCGCAGGACGGGCAGCATCGTACGTACGACGAAGGGCACGCCGACCAGCGCCTGGGCGAGCGGCACCAGGAACCAGGACGACCGCAGGTCGAGCGGCGGCTCGTCGAGGGTGATCAGGAAGCCGAAGCCGACGGTCACCGCCGAGACGCCGAGCGGCAGCATGAGCAGCGCGTCGAAGCCGCGGACGAGACGGCCCGCACGGCGGGTGAGCGCGGCGGCGGCGAGACCGCCGATGACGACGGCGATGGCCGTGGCCACGACCGCGTACCGCAGCGAGTTCCAGACCGCCTCGATCGGCGGCACGAGGAAGGCGCCGCCGTCGGCTGAGGTCAGCTCCCGGTAGTACGCGAAGCCGTAACCGCCGGGGCCGTCGAACGACCGCTGGATCAGCACCCCGAGCGGCAGCAGTATCAGCAGGGCCACGGTCGCCATGACGAGGCCGAGCAGCGTCCACTGGCCGGCCCCGCGCGGCCGCCGCGCCACGCTCGCCGCGTCGACGAGCTTCAGCGCGCTCTCGCGCCGCCGCACCGCCCACGCGTGGACGGCGAGGATCAGCCCGACCGCGGCGAACTGCACGAGGGTGAGGACCGCGGCCGTCGGCAGGTCGAGCAGTTGCGCGGTCTGCCGGTAGACCTCCACTTCGAGGGTGGAGTACGCGGGTCCGCCGAGGATCTGCACGATCCCGAAGGAGGTGAAGGTGAAGAGGAAGACCATGAGCGCGGCGGCGGCCACCGCCGGGCCGAGCGCCGGCAGCGTCACGGTCCGCCAGGCCGTCCAGCGGGAGGCGCCGAGCATCCGCGCGGCCTCCTCCTGCCGCGGGTCGAGCTGCGACCAGAGGCCGCCGACGGTCCGTACGACGACCGCGTAGTTGAAGAAGACGTGCGCGAGCAGGATCGCCCACACGGTGGTGTCGAGGCGTACGCCCCACAGCTCGTCGAAGAGCCCGCCCCGGCCGATGAGCGCAAGGAAGGCCGTCCCGACGACGACGGTGGGCAGCACGAACGGCACGGTGACGACGGCCCGCAGCAGCCCCTTGCCGGGGAAGTCGAAGCGCGCGAAGACGTACGCGGCGGGGAGCGCGATCAGCAGCGTGAGCGCGGTCGACGCGAGCGCCTGCCAGGTGGTGAACCACAGCACGTGCCGGATGTCGGACTGCCCGAGCACGTCCGTGATCCGCCCGAACTGCCAGGCGCCGTCGACGTGCAGCCCGCGCGCGACGATCGCCGAGACCGGGTAGGCGAAGAAGAGCGCGAAGAACGCGACGGGCAGGGCCATCAGACCGATCCGCGCCGCGCTCCCGCGACCGGCCCCCGCGCGGGAGCGGGACTCGGCGCCGTCGGCTACTTCCGTACGAGCGAGGTCCACGACTTGATCCACGGCTCGCGGTTGTCGGCGATCTTCTTCGGGTCCATGGTCTGCGGCGCGTCGACCGTCACACCGTGCTCGGTGAACAGCTTCGGCAGCTCGACACCCTCGCGCACCGGGTTCACGAACATGGTGAGCGGCATGTCCTCCTGGAACTCCTTGCCCGCGAGGAAGTCGAGGAGCGCCTTGCCGCCCTTCGTGTTCTTCGCGTTGCTCAGCAGGCCCGCGTACTCGACCTGGCGGAAGCAGGTGCCGGTCGCGACGCCGGTCGGCGCCTGCTTCGGCCGCGGCTCGCCGTAGAGCACCTCGACGGGCGGCGAGGAGGCGTAGGAGACGACGAGCGGCCGGTCGCCCTTGGCCTTCTTGCCGCCGGCGGACCCGGAGAACTCCTCGTTGTAGGCCTGCTCCCAGCCGTCGACGACCTTCACGCCGTTGGCCTGAAGCTTCTTCCAGTAGCCCTCCCAGCCCTTGTCGCCGTACTTGGCGGCGGTGCCGAGCAGGAAGCCGAGGCCGGGGGACGAGGTGGCGGCGTTCTCGGTGACGAGCAGGTTCTTGTATGCGGGCTTGACCAGATCCTCGAAGGACTTAGGCGGCGCCAGCTTCTTGTCGGCGAAGTACTTCTTGTCGTAGTTCACGCAGATGTCGCCGCTGTCGACGGGCGTCACCCGGTGCTTGTCCCCGTCGGCCCGGAACTCCGGCTTGATCTTCTCCGCGCCCTTGGCCTCGTACGACTGGAAGATCCCGTTGTCGAGCGCCCGCGACAGGAGCGTGTTGTCGACGCCGAAGAAGACGTCGCCCTGCGGGTTGTCCTTGGAGAGGATCGCCTTGTTCACGGCGGCGCCCGCGTCACCGTCCTTGAGGACCTTGACCCGGTAGCCGGACCGCTTCTCGAAGTCCTTCAGTACGTCCTTGGAGACATTGAAGGAGTCGTGGCTGACGAGCGTCACGCTCTTCGAGTCGGACCCTCCCGAACCACTGTCGGAGCCGCACGCGGTGACCGCGACGAGCCCGACGCCCACCGCCACGGCGGTGAGCGAAACCTTCTTGGTGGTGCCCCTGGTGCTCACTGGTTTTCCTCCTGGGTGACCAGGAAGAGACGCGGCCCCGCCCGCGGGCCGGTGGCACGCGGGCAGGGCGCTACAGCTTGAGTGATGCCCGAACTTCCTACCCAGAATGACCTGGGCGAGGTTCAGAGGGTCTGCGGCCCACCTGTCCAAGGTGCCGCACTCTCAGCGCTGTGGCGCTCCCCTGTCGGAATATGCAGATGTCTGCACCCCCTCCTACGAGGGAGTACGTCCGTCAGACTACCTCTCGGCCGCGGCGAGCTGGCCGCACGCTCCGTCGATCTCCTGACCCCGGGTGTCCCGAATCGTGACCGGCACACCATGGGCGGCGATGGCCTCCACGAACGCCTTCTCGTCCTCGGGCCGCGAGGCCGTCCACTTGGAGCCCGGCGTCGGGTTCAGCGGAATCAGGTTCACGTGCACCGGCTTGCCCTTGAGCAGGCGGCCGAGCCGGTCACCACGCCATGCCTGGTCGTTGATGTCCCGGATCAGCGCGTACTCGATGGAGAGGCGGCGCCCGGACTTCGCGGCGTACTCCCAACCGGCGTCGAGCACCTCACGCACCTTCCAGCGCGTGTTGACCGGCACGAGGGTGTCGCGCAGCTCGTCGTCCGGCGCGTGCAGCGAGATCGCGAGACGGCACTTGAAGCCCTCGTCCGAGAACCGGTGGATGGCGGGCACGAGGCCCACCGTCGACACCGTGATCCCGCGCTGCGAGAGCCCGAGGCCGTCCGGCTCGGGGTCGGTGAGGCGGCGGATGGCGCCGGTCACGCGCTTGTAGTTGGCGAGCGGCTCGCCCATGCCCATGAAGACGATGTTCGAAAGGCGGGCGGGCCCGCCCGGGATCTCACCATCTCGAAGAGCGCGCATGCCGTCGACGATCTGATGCACGATCTCGCCCGTCGACAGGTTCCGGTCGAGGCCGGCCTGTCCGGTGGCGCAGAACGGGCAGTTCATGCCGCACCCGGCCTGCGAACTGATGCACATGGTGACCCGGTCCGGGTACCGCATCAGGACCGACTCGACGAGCGTCCCGTCGAAGAGCCGCCACAGCGTCTTGCGGGTCATGTCGTCGTCACAGCTGATGTGCCGCACCACGGACATCAGGTCGGGCAGCAGCGCCTCGCGGAGCTTGTCACGCGCACCGGCGGGGATGTCGGTCCACTCGGCCGGGTCGTGCGCGTACCGCGCGAAGTAGTGCTGGGACAGCTGCTTGGCACGGAACGGCTTCTCGCCGATGGCGGCGACGGCTTCCTTGCGCTCGGCGGGCGTGAGGTCGGCGAGATGCCGCGGGGGCTTCTTGGCACCGCGGGGCGCGACAAAGGTGAGTTCTCCGGGTACAGGCATGGTCCTTCCAGTGTCGCAGACATACGACAAGGGGCTCGCCGCCCTGTGGACAACGAACCCCTCACGCGCATCTACGCAGGTCAGCCCAGGTGTCACCCGGAGCCGACGAAGACCACGAGCAGCAGCCAGACCACCGGCGCCGTCGGCAACAGCGAATCCAAGCGGTCCATGATGCCGCCGTGCCCCGGCAGCAGCGTGCCCATGTCCTTGATGCCGAGGTCCCGCTTGATCATCGACTCGCCGAGGTCGCCGAGCGTGGCGCTCGCCGCGACCGCGAGGCCGATCAGGAGCCCCTGCCACCAGCTCCCGCCGTCGATCAGGAACTCCATACACAGCGCGCCCGCGGCCATCGCGAAGGTGACCGCGCCGACCAGGCCCTCGCGGGTCTTGCCGGGGCTGATGCGCGGCGCCAGCTTGCGCTTGCCGAACCGCCAGCCGATCGCGTACGCACCGGTGTCGCTGACCACCGTCAGGAGCAGGAAGGTGAGCACCCGCCGCGGACCGTCGTCCGCGGCCAGCATCAGCGCCACGAACGTGGCGAGGAAGGGCACGTAGAAGGCGGCGAAGACGCCCGCCGTGACGTCCTTCAGATAGCCGTCGGGCGGCTCGGTCATCCGCCAGACCAGCACGGCGAGCGCGGTGAGCGCCATCGCGACCCACGCGCCCTCCGGCCCGCGCACGTACCCGGCGACGACCATCGCCGCGCCGCCCACCGCGAGCGGTACGAGCGGCGCCTTGATGCCCTTGCGCTCCGCCAGGCGGGAGGTCAGCTCCCACAGGCCCACCACGACGGCGACCGCTATGACGCCGACGAAGACGGCCTTCACGATGAACAGCGACGCGACGATCACCGCGCCGAGGCCCACGCCCACCCCTATGGCCGCCCCGAGATCCCGGCCCGCGCTCTTCTTCTGCGGTGGCGCCGGGGCGGGCTGCGGCTGTGGTGCGCTGGGCATGGGCTCCTGCGGAGGCTCGTCACGGAACAGGGGGCCGCCCATCCGAGTGGCCCCCCGGTCGTCGTCCTGGTCTCCGCCGTTCACGGGTACGTCGGGCACGATGGGCATGGGCTGCGTCTCAGATGGAAACAGCGCGTCCTGCGCATCGTACGCGGGACCTGGCGGGGTCGCCCCCTGACCAGGCCCCTGGTCGGGCGGCCCCCAATACCCGGCTCTGGGCGGCGCCTCCCAGGAAGAGTCGTTCACGGATCGGTTTCCTGATTCCTCGGACTCGAGCCTCGGCTCAGACTTCGAGCAGCTCGGCTTCCTTGTGCTTGAGCAGCTCGTCCACCTGGGTGGCGTACTTCGACGTGAGGTCGTCGAGGTCCTTCTCGGCACGACGGCCCTCGTCCTCACCGATGTCGCCGTCCTTGATCGCCTTGTCGAAGGCCTCCTTGGCCTTGCGGCGGATCGACCGGATCGAGATCTTGGAGTCCTCGGCCTTGGTCTTGGCGACCTTGATGAACTCCTTGCGGCGGTCCTGGGTGAGCTCCGGGAAGGTCACCCGAATGATGTTGCCGTCGTTGCTCGGGTTGACGCCGAGGTCCGAGTCCCGGATCGCCTGCTCGATGTTGCGCAGCGCGCTCTTGTCGAACGGGGTCACCACGGCCATCCGCGGCTCGGGCACCGAGAACGAGGCCAGCTGGTTGATCGGCGTCAGCGCGCCGTAGTAGTCAGCCACGATCTTGTTGAACATCGCCGGGTGCGCACGGCCGGTGCGGATCGCGGCGAAGTCCTCCTTGGCGACCACGACGGCCTTCTCCATCTTCTCCTCGGCCTCGAGGAGGGTCTCTTCGATCACCACTTGCTCCTGCGTGTCTTTGAGTGGCCCGGCTAGCACGGGGCGGCCGGCTGCGTCGCGTCTCTTTCCTGCACGGTGTCCGACCGGCAGGGCTTTGTCCATCCCTCTCAAGTGACGTCTCGCGCGCGTCCCTTGAGACTGGCCCAGGTCCCTCGGGTCAGGCCCGGTTTCCCTGGTCGCCCACGAGTGTGCCGATCTTCTCACCCTTGACGGCCCGGGCGATATTGCCCTCGGAGAGCAGCTCGAAGACCAGGATGGGCAGCTTGTTGTCCCGGCACAGCGTGATCGCCGTCATGTCGGCGACCTTCAGGTCGGCCGTGATGACCTCGCCGTAGCCGAGGGAGTCGAACTTCACCGCGTCGGGGTTGGTCTTCGGGTCGGAGTCGTAGACCCCGTCCACGCCGTTCTTCCCCATGAGCAGCGCCTCGGCGTCGATCTCCAGGGCACGCTGCGCGGCGGTGGTGTCGGTGGAGAAGTACGGCATGCCCATGCCCGCACCGAAGATGACCACACGGCCCTTCTCCAGGTGCCGCACGGCCCGCAGCGGGATGTACGGCTCCGCGACCTGCCCCATGGTGATGGCGGTCTGGACGCGGCAGTCGATGCCTTCCTTCTCCAGGAAGTCCTGCAACGCGAGACAGTTCATGACGGTACCGAGCATGCCCATGTAGTCGGAGCGGGCCCGGTCCATGCCGCGCTGCTGGAGCTCGGCGCCGCGGAAGAAGTTGCCGCCGCCGATGACGATGGCGATCTGGGCACCGTCACGGACGACGGCCGCGATCTCGCGGGCGATGGCGTGCACCACGTCGGGGTCGACACCGAGGCCGCCCCCACCGGCGAACGCCTCGCCGGAGAGCTTCAGCAGGAAGCGTCCGGCGACTTTGCCGTCGTCACTCTTCGAGTCGGCCTTGGTGGTCATGTGGTTCTCGCTTCTCTTACTAGGCACACATACGAAGAAGGCCACTGCCGGTGGGGTGTCGTTCGCATCCCATGCTCGGCAGTGGCCTCCTCGTCAGATCCTGCGGTCGTACGTCGCGCACGAGGACCGTGCGCGGGCGACCGCTGTCGACCCTAGCGGGGTCTACCGTCGATCGCGGTACGGACTCAGATGCCGACCTTGATGCGCGAGAAGCGCTTCAGGGTGACACCGGCCTCGGCGAGAACCTTCTCGACCGACTTCTTGTTGTCCAGCGCGTACGGCTGGCCGAGGAGGGTGGCCTCCTTGAAGAAGCCGTTGACGCGACCCTCGACGATCTTCGGGAGGGCGGCCTCGGGCTTGCCCTCGGCGCGGGTGGTCTCCTCGGCGACGCGACGCTCGGTCTCGACGACCTCGGCCGGGACGTCCTCACGGGAGAGGTACTTCGGCGCGAAGGCGGCGATGTGCTGGGCGATGCCCTTGGCGACGTCGGCGTCGGCCTTGTCCAGCTCGACGAGGACACCGATCTGCGGGGGCAGGTCGGGCATCGTGCGGTGCATGTACGCGGAGACGTAGGCGCCCGAGAACTGCGCGAAGCGGTCCAGGACGATCTTCTCGCCGAGGTTGGCGTTGGCCTCGTCGACGTACGCCTGGACGGTCTTGCCGGCCTCGATCTCGGAGGCGAGCAGCGCCTCGATGTCGGCCGGGGAGGTCTTGGCGATGTGGGCGGCGAGGTTGTTCGCCACGGCCTGGAACTTGTCACCCTTGGCGACGAAGTCCGTCTCGCACTTCAGCTCGACGATGACACCGGAGGTGTTGTCGTCGGCGATGAGGGAGACCACGGCGCCGTTCTCGGCGGAGCGGCCCTCGCGCTTGGCGACGCCCTTCTGGCCCTTGATGCGGAGCGCCTCGACGGCCTTGTCGACGTCGCCCTCGGCCTCGTCGAGCGCCTTCTTGCAGTCCATCATGCCGGCGCCCGTGAGCTCACGGAGCTTCTTGACGTCGGCGGCGGTGTAGTTCGCCATGATCGAAAATTCTCTCTCGAAGTCTGAAAGATCTACGGAGGTCTACGGGTGAACGGCGGGGGCCGACCGGGCCCCCGCCGTCAACTACCGAACCTGTGAGGTCAGGCCTGCTCGGCGTCCGCGGCCGGGGCGTCCGCGGCGGGAGCCTCGGCGGCCGGGGCGTCGGCGGCGGCCTCAGCCGGCTTCTCCTCGGCCTTGGGGGCCTCGGCGGCCTCCTCGGAGTCAGCCTTCTTCTCGCCCTCGAGCAGGTCGCGCTCCCACTCGGCGAGCGGCTCGCCCTGGGCCTTCTCGCCCGGCTTCGAGTCACCGGCGGCAACGCCGGAGCGGGCGATGAGGCCCTCGGCGACGGCGTCGGCGATCACGCGGGTGAGCAGGGTGACGGAGCGGATCGCGTCGTCGTTGCCCGGGATCTTGTAGTCGACCTCGTCGGGGTCGCAGTTGGTGTCGAGGATGGCGACGACCGGGATGTTGAGCTTCCGGGCCTCGCCGACCGCGATGTGCTCCTTCTTGGTGTCCACGATCCAGACGGCGCTGGGCACCTTCTGCATCTCGCGGATACCACCGAGGGTCTTCTCCAGCTTGGCCTTCTCGCGCGAGAGCACGAGAAGCTCCTTCTTGGTCAGACCGGAGGCGGCGACGTCCTCGAAGTCGATCTGCTCGAGCTCCTTGAGGCGCTGCAGACGCTTGTAGACCGTCGAGAAGTTGGTGAGCATGCCGCCCAGCCAGCGCTGGTTCACGTAGGGCATGCCGACGCGGGTGGCCTGCTCCGCGATGGCCTCCTGCGCCTGCTTCTTCGTGCCGACGAACATGACCGTGCCGCCGTGGGCGACGGTCTCCTTGACGAACTCGTAGGCGCGGTCGATGTACGACAGCGACTGGAGCAGGTCGATGATGTAGATGCCGTTGCGCTCGGTGAAGATGAAGCGCTTCATCTTCGGGTTCCAGCGACGGGTCTGGTGACCGAAGTGGACGCCGCTTTCCAGCAGCTCCCGCATCGTGACGACGGCCATGGCCGTTCTCCTTGAGATTCTCGGTTGTGCCGCGGGTGCCGGACGGCACTCGCGCCTGACGCCCCGGTGCGCCTTGCCCACGAGGGACCGAGGGGCGCTGACACCGGCTTTTCAGACCTGGTGTCGGGGCGTGCGAAGTCGACCCGGTGACCCGGATCGCCACAAGAAGTGTACGGGACCCGCGGGGCGGCAGGTGACGCCACCGCCTCTGACCGGCGAGGCCGTATGTGCCGGGTCGGTGACGCCGTCGGCCTCGGCCGGGAGACGGGCGCCGACCTCGTTCGGGTGACGGCGTTCTCCACAACCGGTCGGCCGTCCACAGATCCGGTCCATGATCCCCGCGGATCCGCCCGGCGAGGGACGGTTCTCACATGTCTCACCTGCGCCTGGAACTGTTGCTGCCGACCTTGGCGGCCCTGCTCGCGACCGTCCTGCCCCCGTCACCCTTCACTCCCGCCCCCGTCGCCGTCCCCACTCCCGTCCCCGCTCCTGTTCCCGCGGTGGCGACGACGTGGCCGGTGGGCGCCCGCCCGCCGGTCGTGCGCGGCTGGGCTCCTCCCGCCACCGACTACGGCGCGGGTCACCGGGGTGTGGATCTCGCCGCCCCCGTGGGCTCCGCGGTGCGGGCGGTGGCCCGGGGCCGCGTCTCGTTCGCGGGCCGGGTGGCGGGGCGCGGCGTGGTCGCGGTGGAGCTGACCGGCAGCGGGGACCCGCCCCTGCGCACGACGTACGAACCGGTGCGGACGACCCTGAAGAAGGGCGACAAGGTCACGGCGGGCGCCCCGCTCGGCTTCCTGGAGCCCCCGACGGGCCACTGCCCGGCGAGCTGCCTGCACTGGGGCCTGCGCAGGGCCGAGACCTATCTGAACCCCATGGCGCTGCTCCCGCCGTGGCTGCTGCGCCCCGGCCCCGCGCGGCTGCTTCCCGCGCACGGACCGCTTCCGCCGTGGCCTCCGCCGAGGGGTCCGTACGGAGGAGGGGTCAGCCCCGGACCCCTCGCAGCGCCATGGCCACGGCCGCTTCGGTGATGGCGTCGGGCCGCTCGGCCGCCCCGAGCTCAATGCGCCGCACCGCGGCGTCGACAATGCCCTGCAACAGCATCGCCGCCATCCGGGGCTGCTCGTGGCCCAGCTCGTCGAGCGCCTCGACGATCATCGCGATGAGACCGCCGTGCGCGGCGCGGATCTTCTCGCGCGCCCCCGCGTCGAGCTCACTCGCGGAGATGGCGACCACGGCCCGGTGCCGCCGGTCCCCCACCAGGGCCAGCTGCCGCCGCACGTACGCCTCGACCTTGCCCTCGGCGGACTCCGCGCCCTCCATCGCCGCCGAGACCTCGGCCGCCCAGACGGGGAAGTCGACCTCGCACAGCTCTTCCACCACGGCCGCCCGCGACCTGAAGTACTCGTACACGGAGGACCGGGCGAGCCCGGTGCGCTCGGCGAGTGCGGGGAAGGTCAGCGCCTCCGTACCGCCTTCGGACAGCAGGGACCGCGCGGCGTCCAGCAGGGCGCCGCGCTGCATCGACCGGTGCTCGGCCACTGAGGCCGCTCGAATCCTTGGCACAGCTCCACTTTACGGACGGGACGCCGCGCACGGGAGCGGCTGCCGCGCTCGCGCCGCCGGGCAGGGACGATTCAGCGCCCTCAGCGTCCAAAACTCGCCAGCTTCGCCCGCAGCTGGAGCACGGACTTCGTGTGGATCTGGCTCACGCGGCTCTCCGTCACACCGAGTACGTTGCCGATCTCGGCGAGCGTGAGGCCCTCGTAGTAGTAGAGCGTGACGACGGTCTTCTCGCGCTCCGGGAGCGTGTTGATCGCCCGCGCCAGCAGCCTGCGCAGCTCCCGGTCCTCCGCGACCTCCACGGGATTGTCGGCCGCGTGGTCCTCAAGCGTGTCCATCAAGCTGAGCCGGTCGCCGCCGTCGCCTCCCACGTGCAGCAGCTCTTCGAGCGCCACCACGTTCGCCAGCGACAACTGGCTGAAAACCGCGTGCAGTTCCTCCAGCGCGATCCCCATCTCCGCGGCGACCTCGCCCTCCGAGGGGGTGCGCCGCAGCTGCGCCTCCAGCGTGGCGTAGGCCCGCTCGACGTTGCGCGCCTTCTGCCGCACCGACCGGGGGATCCAGTCGAGCGCCCGCAGCTCGTCGATCATCGCCCCGCGGATGCGCGTGATGGCGTAGGTCTCGAACTTGATGGACCGCTCGATGTCGAACTTCTCGATCGCGTCGATGAGCCCGAAGACCCCGGACGAGACGAAGTCGGCCTGCTCGACGTTGGGCGGCAGGCCCACGCTGACCCGGCCCGCTACATACTTCACCAGCGGCGAGTAGTGCAGGATCAGCTGCTCCCGCAGCCGTCCGTCGCCCGTCTCCTTGTACGACCGCCACAACTCGTCCAGCGACGAGGGCGCGGGGGGCCGCTCCTGCTCGCCGCTACGGGCGGCGGGGGGAACCGCTGCCCGGTCGGACCCTGAGGTGTGCTGGGGCATTCGTCGCCTTGAGCCGTTCTGCCGTGAACTGGTGAGGTCGTGCGAGCCGGGGAGGTCGCGTGCGTCGGGGAGGTCGTGCGAGCCGGTGGGATCGCCGGTGGCGCTCGCGCCGGAGCGTTGGAGTGCGTGCGTGGAATGAATGAGTTCGTCCGTCTGGTTGCCTGTCCGTGTCGGAATCCTTGTGAGCGTAGCGTGACTGAAGTGTCGCAGTGAGCGAAGAGTAGGGGATCGCGCGTGCGCAGATACGTTCCGCTGGACACCTCTGGGAGTCGGATTCGTCGCGCTGCGTGACGGCGTCGACGCGCCAACTCCGCGAATTCCCAAGGTCGTCGGGGGTCATCCGTCCGGCGGAACACGCTCGGTCACGATTCACCTCCATCGGGGACGACCGACTCAAACGCCTGGCGTGTCAACTGCCAGCCATCGCCGTGTCGTTCGACGAACCCCAACGACTGAAGCTCGTACAGTCGCCCGATCGCGTCGTCCTCGGTCGTCCCGGCGCCGAGCGCCACGTCCCGCGCCCCGGCGCACCCCCGCGCGGGCAGCGCGGCCAGAACGCGCCGCACCCCGGAAGCGAGCAGGTCACGCGGCACGACGGGCCCTCGGCGGGCCGGCGCGAGCTCCCCCATGTCCCCGACCAGTTCGACGACTTCGGCGGCATCGGTGACGAGGACGCCGTCACCCCTCAGCAGTTCGTGCACACCGGCCGAGAGACCGCTGGTCGCGGGCCCGGGCACCCCCATGGTGAAGCGCCCCAACTCCTGGGCGCTGCGGGCCGTGGCGAGCGCGCCGCTGCGGTGGGCGGCCTCGACCACCACGGTCCCGCGGGTCAGCGCCGCGATCACCCTGTTCCGCAGGATGAACCGGCTGGGCGTCGGATGATCGCCCGGCGGCAACTCGCCGATGACGAGGCCCTGTTCCGCGATCCGCCCGATCAGCTCGGCGTGCCCACGTGGATAGGGCCGGTCGACCCCGCAGGCGAGCACGGCCACGGTTGCACCGCCGGCCCCGAGCGCCCCTCGGTGTGCGGCGCCGTCCACGCCGTACGCCCCTCCGGAGATCACGACCCAGCCGCGCTCCGCGAGCCCCGCGGCGAGGCCGGCCGCCATGTGCGCGCCGTACTCCGTGCAGGCCCGCGCGCCGACCACCGCCACCGACCGCAGCGCCCATATCCGCAGGGACGGCCGCCCCCGCACCCAGAGCCCGAGCGGGCGCGCGTCGCCCAGATCGTCCAGAGTCACCGGCCACTCCGCGTCGCCCGGACACACGAACCTGCCCCCGGCCTCCCGCACCACCTCCAGATCCCGCTCCGGCCGCACCCTGGCCGCCCGCGCCCGCAGTCCCTCCCACCGCCGCCGGGTCGCCCCCGGCAACCGCTCCCGCTCATCCCCTCCGCCGAGCCGCCGCAGCACCTCCCCGGCCCCGACCTCGCGCAGCCACCGCCCACCGACGGCGTCCCCCGGCTCCAGCACCCTGGTCAGGGCGACCCTGGCGAGCCGCTCCCCCTCCGGGGGCGGGCCGGCCGTCACGCCGGCGCCCCGATCGCCGTCGGCACGCCGCGGGAGATGCCCGTGCGCAGTTGCAGCGCCAGGGCGACGTCCTGGGCGAGGGGCCGGTCGTGGCCCGCCAGGTCCGCGACGGTCCAGGCCACGCGCAGGACGCGGTCCAGGCCACGGGCGGTCAGGAAGCCCCGCTCCAGATCCCCTTCGGCCGCGTCCAGCGCGCCGAGGGCGGCGGGCCAGCGGGTGCGCAGCGCGTGCCCGGGGACCTCGCTGTTGGTGCGCCACCCGGTGCCCGCCAGCCTGGCGGCCGCCCTCTCCCGGGCGGTGCGCACCCGGTCGGCGACGGTCCGCGTGGACTCCCCGCGTGTGCCGTACCCGGCAAGTTCGGACCGGGTGACGGGTTCCACCTGGACCTTCAGGTCGACCCGGTCGAGCAGCGGGCCCGAGAGGCGGGCCTGATAGCGGCGGATGACGGACGCCGGGCATTCGCAGCCGTCGCCCAGCAAGGTGTGCCGACCGCAGGGACAGGGGTTGGCCGCGAGCACCATCAGGAACCTCGCCGGGAGCCGCACCACCCCCGCACTGCGGGCGATCACCACGTGCCCCGATTCGAGGGGCTGCCGCAAGGAGTCCAGTGTCTGGCTGCTGAACTCCGGCGCCTCGTCGAGAAAAAGCACTCCGCGGTGGGCGAGGGAGACCGCGCCCGGCCGTGCGATGCCCTTGCCGCCGCCCACGAGGGACTGCATGGTCGCGGAGTGGTGGGGCGCGCAGTACGGCGCGGTGTCCACCAGGGGCCTGCCCGGGGGCAGCATGCCCGCCACCGAGTGGACCGCCGTGACCTCCAGGGACTCCTCCCTGGTCAGCGGGGGCAGGACGGCGGGCAGCCGCTCCGCGAGCATGGTCTTACCCGCGCCCGGCGGGCCTTGCAGGAAGAGGTGGTGGGCGCCTGCCGCGGCCACCTCGACGGCGGTTCTCGCCGCCGCCTGTCCGACGACGTCGGCCAGGTCCAGGCCGTGGGTGTCGTCCAGGGGGCCGCCGAGGCCCGTGCCGACGCCGGTGCCGGGCACGCAGAGCCCCGCGAGCAGCGGGTCGGGCCGCCCCGGCTCGTCCGGCTCCTCCTCCGGCACGGGCTCGTCGGTCAGCACCGCGATGAGCTGTCGCAGGCTGCGCACTCCGAGGACCGAGACGCCCGGGACCAGCGAGGCCTCGGCCGCCGTGCACTCCGGCACGACCACCTGCTCATACCCCGCGTCGGCCGCCGCGAGGACCGCGGGCAGCACCCCGAGGACCGGTCGCACCCGGCCGTCGAGCCCGAGCTCACCGATCATCACGATGTCGGCGAGGACCCTCGGGTCGATCCGCTCGGCCGCCCCGAGGACCGCACAAGCGACAGCCAGATCGAATCCGCTGCCGCACTTCGGCACCGACGCCGGGCTCAGTCCGACCGTGAGCTTCTTCTGGGGCCACTCCCCGCCCGAGTTGACCACAGCCGCCCGGACCCGGTCTCGGCTCTCGGTGAGGCTCTTGTCCGGCAGGCCCACCAGCGTGAACGCCGCGACCCCCGGCTCCAGATCGGCCTGCACCTCGACGACCACGCCCTCGACGCCGACCAGCGCCACCGAACACGTACGCGCGAAGCCCATCAGGCCACCCCCCGCGCGTGCTCGACCACGGGAACGCCGCGCTGTGGGATCAGCACACCGACCAGATCGATGCGGACTCCGCCGGGTGGTGGGCCGCCGCGCTCCTCGATCCAGCGCTCGGCGAGCCTGCGCAGTCGCTCCGCCTTGATCCGGTCCACGGCCGCCATCGGATGCTCGAACGGCGTGGAGCCGGGCCGGCCCGCCCTGCGCGTCTTGACCTCGCAGACGACGAGGGCGTCGCCGTCCATGGCCACGATGTCGATCTCACCGGTCCTGCCCGCGCGCCAGTTGCGCTCCAGGACCGTCATCCCTGACTCGACCAGCCGCCGCGCGGCCAGATCTTCGCCGTACCTGCCGATTGCCTTCCGTGCGTTCATGTCGGCACCACCTCCGGCACCCACGGTCACGGATCAGGCCGCACCTATTGGATCTTGGTGCACAACCCGGCGATTGTGGAGAACTCCGCCACCCCCGCGAGTGAACCGTGCCGCACCGGCCGTGGCGCCTCAGCTGCCCGGCAGTTCGAGATCGCTCTTGTTGAGCTCCTCGATGTTCACGTCTTTGAACGTGAGGACCCGCACCTGCTTCACGAACCGAGCCGGCCGGTACATGTCCCACACCCAGGCGTCCGCCATGGACACCTCGAAGAAGACCTCGCCCTGGACCGAGTGCACCTGCATCTCGTAGTCATTGGTGAGGTAGAAACGCCGCTCGGTCTCGATCACGTATTTGAACAGACCGACGACGTCGCGGTACTCCCGGTAGAGCTTCAGCTCCATCTCGGTCTCGTACTTCTCGAGGTCCTCGGCGCTCATGGCATGTTCCCCTTCAGCCGTGCGTCCCCCTATTGTGCGTCAGCCCCGCGAGCCCCTACACGATTTCCGTGTCGAGGATCTCGGGCCTGTCCGGGGGCCCCTCGTCGAGCAGTCTGCGCAACAGCCCGGCGAGTCTGGTCGGGTACACCGTCTCATGCGCCTCGGTCAGTTCACGGCACGTCCACCAACGTGCTCCGGCGACACTGCGCCTTTCCAGCTCCGTGAGGCCCTCGGCGACGGTCGCGGTCTGCGACGTACGCGCCAGGTAGTACCACTCGTCCTGGTCCCAGCGCCGCCCGGCGAACGGGAACGAGCACAGGCGCCGCCACAGCACCGGGCCGAGCTCGACGGCCGTGATGCCGGTCTCCTCCCGCAGCTCGCGCAGCGCCGCCTGCTCCCGCGTCTCGTCGCCCTCGACCCCGCCGCCCGGCGTGAACCACCAGTCGTCCGCCGGATCTCCGGGCTCATGGCCGTGGAGCAGCAGGATGCGGTCGTCCGGATCGAGCAGGACCACCCGCGCCACCCGGCGCGGCGGCCGCCCCGACAGGGACGGCGCCTCAGCCGACACTCGCGGCCTCCCGAGCACTGTCGCTGCCGCGTCGGCGGCCCATGAGCCTGGCCACCGGCCCGTACGCCGCGCCGCCCAGGACGAGGACCATGCCTGCCACGACGGCGATCACCAGCATGCGCAGCGGTCCGGGCTCCGAGATGCCGCCCGGCAGGTCCGCGAAGCCCTCGGGCCGTGCCAGCATGCCGTACCTGTCCGTCGGCCAGGCCACCGCGTCGACCCGCGCCTGCACGGCGTCGCGCGGCACCGACCCGTTCTGCCCGTCGTCCAGGTGGACGGTGGAGTCCAGGGAGCCGCTGCGCTCGTCGCCGAGCAGGAACAGGCGGCCCTTGGGAACCGTCGTGGTGGGGATGCCGGAGGCGGCGAACTTGTCCTTGGGGAGATACGGTTCTGCGATCTCCTTGCCGTTGACGGTCAGCTTGCCGTTCTCGCAGCAGGCGATCCGGTCGCCTCCTATGCCGACGACACGCTTGACCATCGGCAGGTCGCCCCAGCTCTTCTGCTTGAAGACGACGACGTCACCGCGGCGCACCTCGTCGCCGTCGATGCGCTGTGCGAGCACGCGGTCGCCCGAGCCGATGGTCGGCGCCATCGAGCCGGTGGGGACGGTGTACGGCTGGTACAGGACGGCGCCCCAGACGAAGCCGCCGAGGAAGAGCACACAGCCGAGGGCCACGGCGGTGCCCGACAGCGTGCTGCCGAGCCGTCCGCGGCCCTCGTCCGTGCGTTGCGTCCTGCTCATCCCAGTGCTCCCCCGTCTCGGAGACGACCCCGCCGCCCGTGCGTACGGACGGCGGAAGATCAGCGATCTGGGACGGCACCCTACCCGGCGGTACTGCCGCCAGAAACCCTCGCGGCCCGGGCTGCGGCCACCGTGAGCCGCCGTCGGCGCCACAGCACGAGCGGCACGGCACCCGCGAGTCCGAGGGCGCCCGGCGCCGCACCGGCGAGCGCGTTGATGCCCGGCTGGTCGAAGGTGTCGGGCTTGGGCAGCGTGGCCCAGCGGGTGGGCGGCCAGGCGATGACGATGGCGCGGCCCACGACATTGTCCACGGGGACGGCGCCGCCGCCGGGCTGGTTCTGGTGGTAGCGGGAGTCCAGCGAGTTCTGCCGGTGGTCACCCATGACCCAGATTTTGCCCTTGGGCACGGTCTTCTTGAACTGGCCGCCCTGGTCGTCGACGCTGCACGGGGTGTTGCCCGCGAAGACGTACGGCTCGTTCAGCGCCTTGCCGTTGACCTTCACCGGGCCTGTGCCCTTGCACTCCACGGTGTCGCCGCCGACCGCGATGACGCGCTTGATGAGGTCCTTCTCGTCGGCGGAGGGCATCAGGCCGACCCAGCCGAGGACCCGCTGGATCGCGTTCGGGTCGGGGGTGGGCTCGCCGTCCAGCCAGTGGCCGGGGTCCCTGAAGACGACGACCTCGCCGCGCTCGGGCTCGGAGCCGAACCACGGCGTCAGCTTGTCGACGAGAACGCGGTCCCCTTGCTGCAGCGTGTTCTGCATCGAGTCCGAGGGGATCGAGAACGCCTGGACCAGGAAGGTCTTGATGAGCAGCGCCAGGACCAGCGCGATGCCGATGAGGAGCGGCAGCTCCTTCCAGAAGGAGCGGGGCTTCTTCGGCTGCTTGGTGCCCTGTCCGCTCGTCGCCCCCTCACCGCCGTCGCCGCCGCCGTCGACGGCGTCATTCCCAGGGGCCGCACCGTCCGCGACGGCGTCGACGCCCGGCTCGTCGGATCGTCCCGGCCGCTCTTCGGGCCCCTCGTGTCCGGATCGTGCGCCGACCGCCAAATCCCCCACATCCACTCCTCAGTCCGTGCCGCCGCCTGCCCCAGATGCGATGCAGGCCCACCACTCCCATAACGAGCGGGAGTTCCGCAGGGGTCGGGAGCCGGATCAATCCGTATCGATCGCCGGGGGCCACCCTATGCGACGCTCCTGTGGCCCTGTCCGATCCCGCACGCGCGTCGGGAACCGACGCATATGTCTCCGGCTTCTCCAGTTTGCGCCAATGGCCGAAGGGCCAGGCGATGACGACGGCGCGTCCGACCACCTCGTCCTCGGAGATGGTGCCGCTGAACTTCTCGGAGCGGTGGAAACGCGAGTCGGCGGAGTCGCTCCGGTGGTCGCCCATCATGAAGAGGCGTCCTTCGGGGACCTTCACCTCGAACTCGAAGGCCGACGGCTTGTCCCCCGGGTGGATGTACGGCTCGTCCAACGGCATCCCGTTGACCGTCACCTTGTCGTTCTTGTCACAGCACTTCACGGTGTCGCCGCCGACGCCGACCACCCGCTTGATCAGGTCCCGCTCGCTGTCGGAGGGCAGCAGCCCGATCTGGGTCAGCCCTTCCTTGACCTGCTTGACGACCACCGGGTCGTCCTTCTTCTTGCCCTGTTCCTCTTCCAGCCAGTTTCCGGGGTCCTTGAAGACGACGACTTCGCCGCGCTCCGGCTTCGAGCCGAACCAGGGGGTGAGCTTGTCGACCAGGACCCGGTCGCCGATCCGGATGGTCTGCTCCATGGAGCCGGACGGGATGACGAAGGCCTGCACCAGGAACGTCTTCAGGACGAGGGCTATCAGCAGCGCCACGCCTATGAGGAGGGGTATCTCCTTGATGGCCGAACGCTGTCTGCGCCGCTTGACCTTCTTCGCGAGCTTCCGCCGCTCCGCCCGGCCCGGCAGTACGGGCCCTTCGGTCGGCCGGGACCCGGTGGGGAGCCTGGTGTCGGCGTGGTGGCCGGCGGCCCGTGTCCGCCCGCGGCTACCCATGCGCGCCGCCGGGTGCGGGCACGCGCGCGTAGCTGTCGGGGCGCTTCAGGGACGCCCAGCGGCCGATCGGCCAGACGATCCAGTCGGCCCTGCCGATGACCGCGTCGACGGGGATCATGCCGCCGCCGGGCTGCCCGAGGTGGTCGCGGGAGTCACGGGAGTCACTGCGGTGGTCGCCGAGGAGGAAGAGGCTGTCCTCGGGGACGACGACGTCGAAGGGCACCTTGGAGGCGGCGTCCCCGGGGTACAGGTACGGCTCGTCGACGGGCTCGCCGTTCACCTTGATCCTCCCCCGCTTGTCGCAGCAGACCACCCGGTCTCCCCCGGTGCCCACGACCCGCTTGATGTAGTCGGCATCTCCGAAGTAACCGCTGCCGTCGAAGACGACCGCGTCACCCCGCTGCGGCTCGGAACCGAAACGGTACGCCAACTTGTTGACGAGCACCCGGTCCCCGGAGCGGAACGCGGGCTGCATGGAGCCGCTCGGGATCTGGAAGGGCTGCACGACGAAGGTGCTGACCAGGAGGAGGGCTGCCGCGCACAGCAGGAACGTCAGCGTGAGCCGGCCGCCCGGCAGCCACTCGACGAATGACGCAAAAACGGAGCGCGACCGTTCCTCCGTCTCCTCGGATGCTTCGGCGACGTGCGGGACGTCTCCGGAATCGGAGGGTGTGGAGGAGCGGTCGCGCTCCGTGTGCTGTGCTTCGGTGTCCATCGGGGCCAGATGCTATCCGGCCCCGCCGCGGACCCGCGCGGGAGCTCAGCTCTCGCGCTTCTCCTTGATCTTCGCGGCCTTGCCGCGCAGGTCACGGAGGTAGTACAGCTTCGCGCGACGCACGTCACCGCGGGTGATGAGCTCGATCTTCTCGACGATCGGGGTGTGCACCGGGAAGGTGCGCTCGACGCCCACGGAGAAGGAGACCTTGCGGACCGTGAAGGTCTCGCGCACGCCGGCACCCTGGCGGCGGATGACTACGCCCTTGAACTGCTGCACACGGGAGCGGTTGCCCTCGATGACGCGGACGTGGACGTTGACGGTGTCACCCGGGCGGAAGGCCGGGATGTCGCTGCGCAGCGACGCGCTGTCGACGGAGTCGAGCAGGTTAGCCATGATCGTCTGCTTTCTTCACTGATGCCACAGGTCATCAGCGGAACGTGGTGATGAGGATTCGGTAGCTGATCGCGTCGGGCGGGCGTCATTCCCCCTGTGGCAGGGGCGCACGCTGGACGTACAGCAGCGGCCTATTCTTCCACGGCCTCGGGGTCTCGCCCAAATCGGCCGTCGGGCCCCGGCCGCCACCCCAGGATCGAGAGCATCTCGCGGTCCTTCTTGTCGAAGGCGGCGGGGTCGCAGCGCTCGATGAGATCGGGCCTGTTGCGGGTGGTGCGCCGGAGCGCCTCGTCCCGCCGCCAGCGGGCGATCTTGCCGTGGTGGCCGCTGAGCAGGACGTCGGGGATGCCGTGCCCGCGCCACTGGGGAGGCTTGGTGTACACCGGGCCCTCCAGGAGGTTGGCCATGGCTCCGGGGGCGAAGGAGTCGTCCTGGTGGGACTCGGCGTTGCCGAGGACGCCGGGCAGGAGCCTGGCCACCGCCTCGGTGACGACCAGGACGGCGGCTTCCCCGCCCGCGAGGACGTAGTCGCCGATGGAGACCTCGTAGACGGGCATGCGGGTCGCGTACTCGTCGGTGACGCGGCGGTCGATGCCTTCGTAGCGCGCGGGTGTGAAGACCAGCCAGGGGCGCTCGGAGAGCTCCACGGCGAGTTCCTGCGTGAAGGGGCGGCCGCTGGGCGTGGGGACGACCAGGACGGGCCCGTGGGCCCCCGCCTCGTACCCGTCCGCGAGCACGTCGTCGAGGGCCGCGCCCCAGGGGTCGGTCTTCATGACCATGCCGGGGCCGCCGCCGTAGGGGGTGTCGTCGACCGTGTTGTGCCGGTCGTACGTCCACTCCCTCAGGTCGTGCACCTGGACGTCGAGCTGTCCACGCGCGCGTGCCTTGCCCACGAGGGAGACGTTGAGCGGTTCCAGGTACTCGGGAAAGATCGTGACGACGTCGATCCGCATTACGCCTCGTCCCGGGTGGAGGCGATCTCGGCGCGGTCGTCGATGAGGCCGGGGGGCGGGGCGATGACCGCCCGCTGCTCCTCCAGGTCGATCTCGACGACGATCTCCTCGACGAAGGGGATCATCACCTCGCTGCCGTCGGGCCGCTCCACGATGAACAGGTCCTGCGAGGGCAGGTGCGAGATCTCGGTGATGCGGCCGACCTCGGTGCCGTCCTCCAGGACGACGTCGAGGTCCATGAGCTGGTGGTCGTAGAACTCGTCCTCTTCCTCGGGGAGCTCCGTGGGGTCCACCTCGGCGATCAGGAGGGTGTTGCGCAGGGCTTCGGCACCGGTGCGGTCGCGCACGCCCTCGAAGCGCAGCAGGAGACGGCCGCTGTGCACCCGGCCGGACTCGATGGTCAGCGGGCCGGCGGAGGCGGGGTCCGTGGCGAGTACGGCGCCGGGGCCGAGCCGCAGCTCCGGCTCGTCGGTGCGGACCTCGACGGTGACCTCACCCTTGATGCCGTGCGCACGGCCGATGCGGGCGACTACCAACTGCACTGCTTTTCTCCTCGTTCACGACTACGGGCCGGGGAAGGCCCTGAAGCCCTCCCCGGCCCGAGCCGGTGCTGCTGTGGTTCTACGAACCCGGTTCAGCGAACCTGGTCCACGTCGACGAGGTCGACGCGGACACCGCGGCCGCCGATGGCGCCCACGACCGTGCGCAGAGCGCGTGCGGTACGGCCGTTGCGGCCGATCACCTTGCCGAGGTCGTCGGGGTGGACCCGGACCTCGAGAACGCGTCCACGGCGCAGGTTGCGCGAGGCCACCTGCACGTCGTCGGGGTTGTCGACGATGCCCTTCACGAGGTGCTCGAGAGCCTCCTCGAGCATGCTCAGGCCTCGGTGGACTCGGTGGACGCGGCCTCGGCCTCGTCCGCCTTCTTGTCCGACTTCTTGGCCTTCTGGGTGATGGCCTCACCCTTGGCGTCGTCGCCCTCGAGACCCTTGGTGAAGGCCTCGAACGCAGCGCGCTTGTCCTTGGGCTCGGCGACCTTCAGCGGCGCCGGGGCGGGCAGACCCTTGTGCTTCTGCCAGTCACCGGTGAGCTTCAGGATGGCCATGACCGGCTCGGTCGGCTGGGCGCCGACGGACAGCCAGTACTGGGCGCGCTCCGAGTCGACCTCGATGCGCGACGGGTTCTGCACCGGGTGGTACAGGCCGATCTCCTCGATGGCCCGGCCGTCACGGCGGGTACGGGAGTCGGCGACGACGATGCGGTAGTGAGGCGAACGGATCTTGCCCAGACGCTTCAGCTTGATCTTGACTGCCACGGGAGTGGTGTCTCCTGGTCTTGACGTGGGTGGGCACAACGGTGATGCCGCGTGGGGTTGCGGTACTCGAGTGCCCGATGGACGCGTCAGCCGGAGGAGAGAGGGGTCCTGTGCGACTGTCGAGTACAGCTAGCCATTGTGCCATACGCCGCCGGGGCACCCGAACCCGGTCCGGGCGCCCCGCACCGGCTCAGCCCACGCCCACCCCGACCACTTCCGGGATCCGGAAGGGCTTGCCGCAGCCGCCGCACATGATGGGCGCCTGGGCCAGCACGGAGGGCACGACGCGGACGTTGCGCCCGCAGTCGCAGACGGCCTTTACTCGCACGCCTCCGCCGGAGGAGCCGTGCCGGGCGGCAGGTCCCCGGAAACTGCGTGCGGTGTCCGCCGTCGTCGCCGCGCTGTGCGCCTTCAGGGCGCGGTGCAGACGGTCGATCGTCGGGCGGTAGCGCTTCTTGGCCTCGGGGTTGAGCGTGACCAGCGAGAAGCCGCTGCTGGGATGTGGCTCCTCGGGATGGTCCAGGCCCAGCTCCTCGGCGATCGCGAGAAATCTGCGGTTGTGATAGCGGCCGGCGCGTGAGGTGTCGCGTACGCCGCGCGAGGCGGCGATGCCATGGACTGCCTCGTGAAGCAGTCGCTCGAAGGAGAGCTCGGCGCCGCAGGCGGACGACGACTCTCCGATCAGGGATTCGGGCGCGGCAAGGTCGGGCAGCTCGGGGTGGTGCCGCTGAATGTCGGCCCACGCCTGTGCCAGCTCTGCGGCGAGAACAGGTGGTGTCGTGCTCACGTCGTGACAACGAGCCGGATGCCCCGGGGGTTCCATTCCGGGGCATCCCAAATAATTTGCACGTACCCGTCAGTTGCCGTTGATGCGTCCGGACGAGGGCGGGTGCGCTGATCTGCGGAGAAGCCTCACAGCTCGCACCAAGCCGGTACGTAGCGGCGCGTACGCCCCAGCGCGTAGAGCAGCTCCTCGCGCCGGGGCTCGTGTTGCCCGGGGCCGCGCGCGAGCCGAGAACCGCGCGCCGGTACCGGAGCCGCGCTCCTCAGTAGGCGCGGGCGACAAGAGCGACGTTACCCGGGGTCTCATCGGCGTCCGGCACCGCCCCGTCCTCGGCGACCAGACACCGTACGGACACGGCGTGCTCGGCCAGCGCCGCCTCGCCCTCTTCGCCGAGCGCGGCCCACGGGAGGCGCGCCCAGCCGCCCGCGGCGGTGGCCTCCACGGCCTCGTCGACCGTGCGGACGTCCGAGGTGCGGGACTCGCGGCGCTCGCGGGCCCGGGTCAGGAGCAGCGCCTGGTCCTCTTCGAGGACGGTGGGCAGCAGGGCGGCGAGTGCGCCGATCGATACGGGTTCCTTGCCTCCCCTGATGCGGCGGGCCAGCATCGCGGTGCCGTTCTCCAGGTCGCGCGGGCCGACCTCGACGCGCACCGGCACGCCCTTCAGCTCCCAGTCCACGGCGCGCCTGCCGAAGGGGATGTCCGTGCGGTCGTCGACCTGGACGCGTACGCCCGCGGCCTTCAGGGTCTCGCCGATCGCGCGGACCTCGGCCAGTACGGCGTCATCGCCCTTGACGGCGAGGACGACGGCCTGGACGGGGGCGAGGCGGGGCGGCACGCAGAGGCCGTTGTCGTCGCCGTGCATCATCACCAGGGCGCCGATCAGCCGTGTCGTGCTGCCCCAGGAGGTCTGCCAGACCAGCTCCTGGTTGCCGTCCTTGGACAGGTACCTGGTGTGGAAGGCCTTGGCGAAGTTCTGTCCGAGTTCGTGGCTGGTGCCGAGCTGGAGAGCTTTGCCGTCGCCCATCATGCCTTCGAGGGTGAGGGTGTTGATGGCGCCCGCGAAGCGCTCCTTGGCGGTCTTGCGGCCGAGCACGAAGTCCATGGCGAGGACGTCGCGCATGAAGTCTCCGTAGACGTGGCGGTGGATGTGGGCGGCGAAGTCGCGGGCCTCTTCGTACGTCGCGTGGGCCGTGTGGCCCTCCTGCCAGAGGAATTCCGACGTACGCAGGAACAGCCGCGGGCGCATCTCCCAGCGGACGACGTTCGCCCACTGGTTGATCAGCAACGGAAGGTCGCGGTAGCTCTGCACCCACTTGGAGAAGTACTCGTTGACGATCGTCTCCGAAGTGGGGCGGACGACGGCCGGCTCCTCCAACTCCTTGCCGCCGCCGTGGGTGACGACGGCGAGCTCCGGAGCGAAGCCTTCGACGTGTTCGGCCTCCCTGGTCAGGTACGACTGCGGGATGAGGAGGGGGAAGTAGGCGTTCTGGGTGCCTGTCGCCTTGATGCGGGCGTCCATGTCCTGCTGCATCCGCTCCCACAGGCCGTAGCCGTACGGTCGGATCACCATGGTGCCGCGCACCGGGCCGTTGTCGGCCAGCTCGGCCTTGTTGATCAGGTCCTGGTACCAGCGCGGAAAGTCGTCCGCCTGGGGCGTGAGCACAGGTGTCTTGGCCATGGCGCGCATGGTAGAGGCGGGCTTCCGGAGAGTGCGCGTTTTTATCGTCCTGGGGGCGCACGACGGTGGAACACAAGCATTGGCCCACAACCTCTGGACTCCACGACGGATGCGGAGTTCTCTGGCATACGGGGGGAGTGCGAGCGCACTGCACGGGGGCGGACGAACCGTTTGGATTACGGCACGGCACTAACTCTCGGCTGATTGGGGCGCATTCGATGACACCAACACTCGCGCAGCCGCACCGCTCCCCCGCGGGCGCCACGCCCCGCGTGGACCGGTGTGCACGCGCGCGTGACTGGGCGGAGATCCAGGAACGGATGCTGGTTCCGCTCTACGAAGCGGTGTACGAACGGCTCGAAGTGGGTGGCACCACCCGGCTCCTGGGACTCGGCTGCGGTTCCGGACTCGCTCTGCTGATGGCGGCCTCGCGGGGGGCCGTGGTCACCGGCGTCGATCCGGCGCAGCCCGAACGGCTCGCTCTCGCGCGAGAACGCCTCCTGCCGGACGCCGCGGGGGAGACACGCGCGCGTACCGGCACACGTCTCATCGAGGGCGGGCCCGCGGACGCGGCGGACCCCGACCTGCCGGCGTACAACCTCGTCACCGCCTTCCAGCCGATCGGCTGCACGGCGGGCGACTCCGAAGGACTCTCCGGGCTCCTGGAGGCGGCGGCTCCGCTCGCCGGGCGCGGTACTCCTGTGGTGCTCGTCGGCTGGGGTCCTCCGGAGCGCTGTGCGACCTCCTCCGTGCTGCGGGTGGCGACGAAGCTCGCCGACCCGCTGCGCTCCACGGGCAGTTGGCGTCCCGCGCTCCGGGACGACCTGGAGGAGGTCGCCCACCGGGCGGGGCTCAAGCCGGACGGGTCGGGCCGGGTCGCGTGCCCCTTCGGGTACGCGGACGTGGAGAGCGCGGCACGCGGGCTGCTCTCGACGGGGCTGTTCGACGCGGCGGCGCGGGCGACGGACCAGGTGCAGGTGGACAAGGAGCTGACGGAGGCACTGCATCAGCATCGGCGCGGGGACGGGACGGTGTGGATGCCGAACGTCTTCCGGTATCTGATCGCTCTTACTCCTTAAACGTCCACTCCTTAGACGTCCACTCCTTGGTCGTCTACTCCTTGGTCATCCGTGTGATGCCCGCGATCCGGTACGCCGCGGCCTCCTCCAGCGTCTCGTTCTCCAGCAGGGCCGCGGCGAGCGCGTCCAGCTGGTCCCGGTGCTCGCGCAGTTGCCGGCAGGCGCTCTCGTAGCACTCGTCGACGATCCGCCGCATCTCGCCGTCGATCGTGTCGAGGGTCTGCGGGGCCGCCGCGAGCCCGTAGGCCTGCTGGGCGTCGTTGGGCAGGGCCGAGAGGCGGCCCACCCGGGCGCTCATGCCCCACCGGCCGACCATGCCGCGTGCGATGTTGGTGACCTGCTCCAGGTCGTTCTCGGCTCCGGTGGTGATGACTTCGTAGACGACGTGTTCGGCGGCCATGCCTCCCAGGGCGCCGATGATGCGGCCCCGGAGGTACTCCTCGGTGTAGGCGTATTTGTCGGAGTCCGGGGTCGAGAGCGTCACGCCCAGCGCGCGCCCGCGCGGCACGATCGTGATCTTGCGGACCGGGTCGGCGCCGGGCTGGAGCATGCCGAGCAGGGCGTGCCCGCTCTCGTGGTAGGCCGTGCGCCGGCGCTCGTCCTCCGGCATCACCAGGGGCCGTTCGGCGCCGAGCTGCACCTTCTCCATGGCTTCGGAGAGGTCGGACTGCGTGACCGTCGTCTGCTTGCGCTTGACGGCGATGAGAGCGGCTTCGTTGGCGAGGTTGGCGAGTTCGGCGCCGGTCATGCCCGGTGTCGTGCGGGCGACCTGGGCGAGGTCGACGTCGTCGGCCAGCGGGATGGGCCTCGTGTGGATCTTGAGGATGGCCTCGCGTCCTCCCCGGTCGGGCGGCGAGACGTTGACGACCCGGTCGAAGCGGCCGGGACGGGTGAGGGCGGGGTCGAGGATGTCGGCGCGGTTGGTGGCGGCGAGCACGATGACCCCCTCGGCGCCCGAGAAACCATCCATCTCGGTGAGGATCTGGTTCAGTGTCTGTTCACGTTCGTCGTGCCCTCCCATCCCGCTGCCGCCGCCGCGCGCGCGTCCGATGGTGTCGATCTCGTCGATGAAGATGATCGACGGGGCGACCTTGCGGGCCTCGGCGAAGAGCTCCCGTACGCGTGAGGCGCCCACGCCCACGATCATCTCGATGAAGCCCGAGGCGGAGGCCGAGAAGAAGGGCACGCCCGCCTCGCCGGCGACGGCGCGCGCGAGCAGTGTCTTGCCGGTGCCGGGCGGCCCCGCGAGGAGCACGCCGCGCGGCATCTTGGCGCCCATCGCCCGGTAGGCGTCGGGGTTCTTGAGGAAGTCGACGACGTCGTTGAGCTCGCCCTCGACCTCGTCGATCCCCGCCACGTCCTCGAACGTGGTCCGCTTCGCGCCCGGCTCCAGCTCGACCGGCTTGGGCGGCGTCTTGCGCCCGAGCATGCCGCCACCGCCGCCCATCCCCGCGCTCATGCGCCGGGCGATGAAGATCCACAGCACGACGAGCAGCAGCATCGGGGCGAGGGAGATGAGGAGGTTCGAGAGGAAGCTGCGCTCCTGTACGACGGGCTCGGCGGTGACGGTGACGTCGTGCTTGGTCAGGTCGTCCCAGAGCTTGTCGTCGGCGAAGGCGGGCCGCTGGGTCGTGAACTTGGTGTAGTTCCCCTTGTCCTTGCCGGGCTTGGGCTGCTCCTTCTTGAGCTGGCCCTGGATCGCGTCGCCCTTGGAGTAGATCTTCGTGACGTTGCCGGAGTCGACCTGCTTGCTGAACTCCGTGTACGAGATCGTCGGCTCGTCACCGTCGCTGAAGAAGGACAGCACGAGGTTGGCGATGACGAAGACGACCAGTGCCGTCACGATGAGGCCGCCCCAGCCGCCAGGCATCTTCTTCCTCTGCGGCGGCGTGGGGGCGGGCGGGGGCGCGCCCTCGGAGCGCCAGGGCGGGTCGGGGGCCTGGCGCGGCGGCACAGGGTTGCTCATATGCGGACGTTACGTCAGAAATCTGTCCCCGGCACTCGCTCCGGGCGTCGCCGCTCGCTCCGGGTATCAGCACTGGGCCCGGGTGCAGGGAACGCTCCGGATGCGGGGAGCGCTCCGGGTCCACGCAATGCTCCGCCTCCGGAAAACGTGCAGGGCGCCCCTCCACAGAGGGGCGCCCTGCACGGCATACGTGCTGCTCTCAGCCCATGAACTTCTTGAACTCGTCCGGCAGCTCGAAGTCCTGCGGGGCCTTGCCGCCCGGCAGGCCGAGGGCGCCCCCGGCCTGGGCGGCGGCCTCGCGGCGGGCGGCCTCCTCCTGCTCCTCCTGCTTGCGCTTCATCGGGTTGCCGGAGCGGCGCTTGCCCTTGGCCTGCTTCTGCTTCTTCTTCTGCTTGCCGGGGCCGCCACCCATGCCCGGCATGCCGGGCATGCCCGGCATGCCGCCGCCCTGGGCCATGCGGGACATCATCTTGCGCGCCTCGAAGAACCGCTCCACGAGGTTCTTGACCGCGCTGACGTCGACACCGGAACCCTTGGCGATACGGGCACGGCGCGAGCCGTTGATGATCGTCGGCTCCTGACGCTCGGCGGGCGTCATCGACTTGATGATGGCGGCCGTGCGGTCGACGTCCCGCTCGTCGAGGTTGTTGATCTGGTCCTTGATCTGCCCCATGCCGGGCATCATCCCGAGCAGCTTGCTGATGCTGCCCATCTTCCTGACCTGCTCCATCTGGGCCAGGAAGTCGTCGAGCGTGAAGTCCTGGCCCTTCTTGGAGGCCAGCTTCGAGGCCATCTTCTCGGCCTCTTGCTGCGAGAAGGTCTGCTCGGCCTTCTCGATGAGCGTGAGCATGTCGCCCATGCCGAGGATGCGCGACGCCATGCGGTCCGGGTGGAACGCGTCGAAGTCGTCCAGCTTCTCGCCGTTCGACGCGAACATGATCTGGCGCCCGGTGACCTGCGCGATCGACAGGGCGGCACCACCACGGGCGTCACCGTCGAGCTTCGACAGCACGACGCCGTCGAAACCGACGCCGTCGCGGAAGGCCTCCGCCGTGTTGACGGCGTCCTGGCCGATCATGGCGTCGACGACGAAGAGGACCTCGTCCGGGCCGACCGCGTCCCGGATGTCGGCGGCCTGCTGCATGAGCTCCTGGTCGATGCCCAGGCGGCCGGCGGTGTCGACGATGACGACGTCGTACTGCTTCGTCCGCGCGAACTCGACGGAGTCCTTGGCGACCTGCACGGGGTCGCCGACGCCGTTGCCCGGCTCGGGTGCGTACACCCCGACGCCGGCGCGCTCGGCGACCACGCTCAGCTGGTTGACGGCGTTGGGACGCTGGAGGTCGCACGCCACCAGGAGCGGCGAGTGGCCCTGCCCCTTCAGCCAGAGGCCGAGCTTTCCGGCGAGGGTCGTCTTACCGGCACCCTGGAGACCCGCCAGCATGATGACGGTCGGCGCGGTCTTGGCGAACCGGAGGCGGCGCGTCTCGCCACCGAGGATGCCGATGAGCTCCTCGTTGACGATCTTGATGACCTGCTGGGCCGGGTTGAGGGCCTGGGAGACCTCGGCACCGGCCGCGCGCTCCTTGACCTGCTTGATGAACGCGCGGACGACGGGCAGGGCCACGTCCGCCTCGAGCAGGGCGATGCGGATCTCGCGCGCCGTGGCGTCGATGTCCGCCTCGGACAGGCGGCCCTTGCCCCGGAGGTTCTTGAATGTCGCTGCGAGGCGGTCGGAGAGAGTATCGAACACGGCGGTCGCGAATCCTCGGGTCGGGGAAAGGGGACAGGTCGCCTTCCAGAGTATCTGGCGAGTGCGGGTACCTGGGGCGCCGGTCACGACTTCCCCGCCCCGGACGGGTGGTTACGGCTCGCCCTGCCCCGTACCGCCGGGGCAGCGGAAGAACAACAGGCGGCCCCCCGGACAGACCTAGCCCCGCAGCGCCTCCTCCACCCCCCGGGCCACCCCCGCGGCCCGCTCCCCCGTCAAGGGAGCCCCCTCCACACCCGTCACATAGAACGCGTCCACCGCATTCGCCCCCAGCGTCGACACATGCGCACTCCGCACCACCACCCCCGCCTCCTCCAGCGCGCGGCCGATCCGGTGCAGGAGGCCGGGTGCGTCCTGGGCCCGGACCTCGATCACCGTCGCGAGGCGCGAGCCCGCCGGCGCGACCGTCACCCGGGGCGGCGGCGCGACGGTGCCCCGGCGCCGCGGATACGCCGCCTCCCGTTCCGCCAGCCGCGCCTCGATGCGCAGCGAGCCGTCCAGTGCCCGTACGAGGTCGGCCCGCAACCGTGCCGCCTGCGGCAGCGACCCGTACTCCGCGGCGACCCGCCAGCTGAGCAGCAGCACCGACGCCCCCATGCCCGCCGGCAGCGTCACCTCCCGCAGCTCCGCCGTCCGCACGGTGAGCCGATGCAGCGCCAGCACCCCGGCCACTGAGGGCAGCACCCCCGGCTGGTCCGGCACCGCGACCACCAGCTCCACGCCGAGCGGCTCCGACCCCTCCCCGGCAGACTCCCCCGCCCCCTCCGCCCGCGTCCGCAGCGAAAGCACCGGCCCGCCCGTACGGAACGCCTCCACCGCCAGCCGTTCCTGCTCGGCCGTCGGCACCGCGTCCCCCTCGGCCGTCTCCTCGGCCACGTCCCCGGACAGCACGGCCGCCACCCGCTTCACGAGGTCGGCGACCAGCGCCCCCCGCCACGTCGACCAGGCCGCGGGCCCGGTGGCCAGCGCGTCCGCCTCGGTCAGCGCGTGCAGCAGCTCCAGCGTCCCCTCGGACCGCACCGCCTCGGCGACGCCCCGCACCGTCGCCGGGTCGTCGAGGTCGCGCCGTGTGGCCGTCTCGACGAGGAGCAGATGGTGGCGGACCAGGCACGCGACGACCGCCACGTCCGCCGGGTCGAAGCCGATCCGGGCCGCGACGTCCCTGGCGATGATCTCCCCGGCCACCGAGTGGTCCCCCGGCCAGCCCTTCCCGATGTCGTGCAGCAGCGCGGCGACGAGCAGCAGGTCGGGCCGTCCGACCCGCCGGGTGAGCGCGGACGCCCGCACCGCCGTCTCGACCAGGTGCCGGTCGACCGTCCACGTGTGGACGGCGTTGCGCTGCGGCCGGCACCGCACCCGCTCCCAGTCCGGCAGGAGCCGGGTGATGAGTCCCTCCGCCTCCAGCGCCTCCCACACGGGGACCGTGGGTCGTCCCGCGCCGAGCAGTGTCACGAGCTGTTCGCGTGCCTCGGCGGGCCACGGCGTGGGCAGGCTCCCCGCCGTGGCGGCCAGGCGCCGCACGGCGTGCAGGGAGAGCGGAAGCCCGGCCTGGGCGGCCGCCGCGGCGGCGCGCAGCGGCAGCACGGGGTCCCGTTCGGGCCGGGCGGCCCGGGCGAGCACGGCCTCCCCTTCGTGCTCCACGACCCCCTCGGCCAGCGGCGACCGCTCGGCCACACTCCCCCGGCCGTCCCCGCGGCCGCCCGCCCGGCCCGCCCCGCGGCCCCCGAGCATCGCCCGCAGCCGCGGCCGCCCGGACCGCGCCCGCAGCACGCGCCCCACCTCGCGCCAGGTGACGTCACCGGCGTACGAGACGACGCGCGCGGCCTCGTACACCTGCCGCAGCAGGGTGTCCGCGTCGAGCAGGCCCAGCTCGGCGGCGACCTGGTCCTGTTCCTGGAGGGCGAGCCGGTCGGTGGCGCGGCCCGTCGCCAGGTGCAGCGCGTCGCGCACGTCGAGGAGGCGCCGCCGGGCGTCGGCGAGTCCTTCGCGGGGCGCGTCCGCCAGCCACGACGCGGCGACGGCCCGCAGCGCGGTGACGTCGCGCAGCCCGCCCCTGGCCTCCTTCAGGTCGGGTTCGAGCAGATGGCCCAACTCACCGTGGCGCTCGGCGTGTTCGTCGCAGAGTTCGCGCAGCTCGGGCAGGCGTTTCGGCGCCTGGTTGCGCCAGTCGGCGAGCACGGCCGTGCGGAGCGCGGAGGTCAGGCCGAGGTCGCCTGCGACATGCCGCGCGTCGAGGAGGCCGAGGTGCACCTTGAGGTCTTCGCCCGCGGTCCTCCTGGCCTCCGCGGGTGTGCGGACGGAGTGGTCGAGGGCGATCCCGAGGTCCCAGACGGGGTACCAGAGGCGGTCGGCGAGCGCGGCCACCTCGGCCGGGTCCGCGCTCCCGTCGTGCAGGAGCAGGAGGTCGAGGTCGCTGCGCGGCGACAGCTCACCGCGCCCGTAGCCGCCCACCGCGACGAGCGCGGCGCCCCCGCCCCCGGCCCGGCTCCCCGCGTGGAAGAGCCCGGCCAGCCAGTCGTCCGTCAGTTCGGCGAGGGCGGAACGGCGCGGCGGCCCGGACCGCGACTTCTCCTGGAGGAGCCGCAGCCGGGCCGCCGCGTAGCCGCTGGGTCCGGAGTCTTCCGTTTCTGCTTCCGTGTCCACATCCACACTCGTCACCCAGCAGCTCCTGTTCAGTCCCGCTCAGTCCCGCACGTTTCCGTTCCGTCCCGCCCCGTCAGTTGTCGATCCCGCGCGCCTCACAGCGCGTCGGGCCCCCGCTCCCCCGTGCGCACCCGGACCGCCGTGTCGACCGGCACGCTCCAGACCTTGCCGTCCCCGATCTTGCCGGTGCGGGCGGCCTTCACGACGACCTCCATGAGCTCCTCGGCGTCGTCGTCCTCCACGAGCACCTCGATGCGGATCTTCGGCACGAGGTCGACGGTGTACTCGGCGCCCCGGTAGACCTCGGTGTGTCCGCGCTGCCGTCCGTAGCCGCTGGCCTCGGTGACGGTCAGGCCCTGGACACCGAAGGCCTGGAGCGCTTCCTTGATCTCGTCGAGCCGGTGCGGCTTGACGACCGCGGTGATGAGCTTCATGCGTCCACCTTCTTGTTCTTCCGATCCTGAGCCGCCTGCCCCGCCGTCGCGCCGGGGACCGGTCCCGGGACGGAGGTACGCGGAGCCGTACCGCCGCCCGCCCCGCTGAAGTCGTACGCCGTCTCGGCGTGTTCGACCTGGTCGATGCCGCCGACCTCGTCGTCCTCAGTGACCCGCATGCCGATCGTCTTGTCGATGAGGAGGGCGAGGACCGCGGAGGCGATCAGGGAGTACGCGAAGACCGCCCCGACGCCCGCGAGCTGCTTCCACAGTTGTTCGAGGCCGCCTCCGTAGAACAGGCCCTGCGCCTTCGACTGGCCGCCGCCGGTGGCGAAGAAGCCGACGAGGACGGAGCCCGCGACGCCGCCGACCAGGTGGACGCCGACGACGTCGAGGGAGTCGTCGTAGCCGAACCGGAACTTGAGTCCGACGGCCATGGCGCACAGCAGACCGGCGATGGCGCCGATGGCGATGGCGCCGAGCGGCGAGCAGGAGCCGCCGGACGGGGTGATGGCGACGAGGCCCGCGACGGCGCCCGACGCGGCGCCCAGCGTGGTGAACGCGCCGTGCCGGATCTTCTCGTAGATGAGCCAGGCGAGCATCGCCGCGGCCGTGGCGACCTGCGTGTTGACGAACATGAGCGCGCCGACGCCGTCGTCGTTGCCGAGCCACGATCCGGCGTTGAAGCCGAACCAGCCGAACCACAGCAGGGCCGCGCCGAGCATCACGAGCGGCAGCGAGTGGGGCCGCATCGGGTCCTTCTTGAAGCCGACGCGCTTGCCGATGACGAGGATGACGCCGAGCGCCGCGGCTCCGGCGTTGATGTGCACGGCCGTGCCGCCGGCGAAGTCGATGACGCCGAGCTCGAAGGCCCAGCCGCCGGTGCCCCACACCCAGTGCGCCACCGGGAAGTACACGATGGTGGCCCAGAGGGCGACGAACAGCGCCCAGGCGGTGAACTTGACGCGGTCCGCGAGGGCGCCGCTGATCAGCGCCGGGGTGATGATCGCGAACATCAGTTGGAAGACGGCGAAGACGTAGACCGGGATGGTGTAGCCGTCCCAGAGCTGGTTGATGCCGAGACCGCTGAGTCCTACGTAGTCGCCCTCCCAGCCGAGAAGGCTGCCGTGGTCGGTGCCGAACGCGACGGAGAAGCCGTACAGCACCCAGAGGACGGTGACGATTCCCAGGCTGATGAAGCTCATCATCAGCATGTTGAGGGTGCTCTTGACGCGGACCATGCCTCCGTAGAAGAAGGCGAGTCCGGGCGTCATGAGCATCACCAGGGCGGAGCAGATGAGCATGAACCCGGTATTGGCGGCAGACAGCTCGGGGGCGTCTGCGGCGATCGTGATGCCTGGGGGCATCGGCGTCTCCTCGCTGTGGGGCCGGTTGTGCGCCAGACATTGGCGCAGCGCGGTTTCGGCGGGGGCCCCTGGGTGTTTCGCCGCAGTGACGAAGAGGTCGTACGTGTTACGCGGCCATGAACTGGCGGGTCGCGCGGGGTGCGGTTGCCTACCCTGCGCGGGGCATGAGAACCGGCCGCGGCGGCCATCCGGCTGACCTGGCATGGGGGGAGCCGAGTCGGGCTGTAAGGGATGGTCCGGCCGCGGCCGGGGCCGGTCGTGCCGGGTTTCAGACCGCCTCCGCGGTCTCCGGCATCTCGATGGCGAGCCGCTCGGTGAGCTGGACGACCTCGGCGACGTCGCCGAAGTCCCGGACGGCCGTGTCGACGGTTTTGCGCAGGCGGGTGTTGACCCGCTCGGAGCGGACCTTCTTGGCGATGTCGAGGGCCTGTCCGGCGAGGACCGTGCTCTGCTCGGGCTCGCGTTGCAGCAGGTGGACGGTGGCTTTGCCGATGAGGTTCAACGCGTACGAACGCTGGTGCTCGGTGTCCGACTCGAAGAGCCGCACCGCGCGCTCCATGACGGGCTCGGCGAGCGAGGCGTAGGTGGGGCTGCGGCCTGCCACGTAGGCCAGGTCGCGGTACGAGTGGGCGTTCTCGCCGTTCAGCTCGGCCTCGGAGAAGAAGCGGATCCAGTCCGGCTCGGGCTCGGTGAAGTCCTCGGCGTCGGCGAAGGTGTCCTCGGCCATCCGCACGGCCCGCTTGCACTTGCCGGGCTGCCCCATGCTGGCGTACGCCCGGGCCTCCATCGCATACAGCATGGCCTGGGTGCGCGGGCCGGCGCAGTCCCGGCTGCCGTACTGCGCGAGGTGGATCAGTTCGAGTGCGTCCTCCGGGCGGCCGAGGTGGATCATCTGGCGGCTCATGCTGGAGAGGATGTACGACCCGAGGGGCTTCTCGCCCGCTTCCTTGGCGGCGTGCAGGGCGAGGACGAAGTACTTCTGGGCGGTGGGCTGGAGTCCCACGTCATAGCTCATCCAGCCGGCCAGCTCGGCGAGCTCGCCCGCGACCTTGAAGAGGCGCTTGGAGGTGGCTTCGGGCTGGGGCTCCTGGAGCAGGTCCGTCACTTCGTGCAGCTGTCCCACGACGGCCTTGCGCCGGAGCCCTCCCCCGCATTGGGCGTCCCACTGGCGGAACATCACCGTCGTGGACTCCAGGAGGTCCAGCTCCGGCTTGGAGAGCCGCGCCGGGCGGCGCGACACGGCGGGCTCGGGGTCCTGCCGCGGGGACGAGGGCGAGGGCACGAGCCAGCGCTGCATGGGCTCGATGAGGGCGGGCCCCGCGGAGAGCGCGAGCGAGGTGCCGAGGAAGCCGCGACGGGCGAGCATCAGGTCGCTGCGCGAGAACTCACTGATGAGGGCGACCGTCTGCGGGCCGGTCCAGGGCAGGTCGACCCCGGAGGAGGCGGGCGTGCGGTGGGCCGCGCGAAGGCCCAGGTCCTCGACGGCGACGACGCAGCCGAACCGCTCGGAGAACAGCTCCGAAAGGATGCGGGGAATCGGCTCGCGGGGATTCTCGCCGTCCAGCCAGCGGCGCACCCGCGAGGTGTCGGTGGAAATGTGATGAGCGCCCAACTGCCGCGCCCTGCGGTTCACTTGCCGGGCCAGCTCGCCCTTCGACCAGCCGCTGCGCACGAACCAGGAGGTGAGCATGGAGTTCGGGCGCTTCTCGGCGCCTGTGGCGTGCGTGCCGCCTCCACCGTTGCCGCTCACTGGAACGCCCCCATCCCTCATGACACTTGCGCGCTGTCCACGCCAAGCCCTAACAGAATGCCGCGCCTTACGGCCGCCCGTCCGGAGAATGTCACCCGTCGAACAGGAAACCGACTTGCCTCCGGCATACCCGCGAGTGCTCGAACTCCCAGGGTCATGTACCGAAAGTAATCCCACGATCACGCACCCGGCGAGGGCGATTGCAGAAACGCCACCATTCGCCACCCCTTCGAATGAACTCCCCTGCGTCGACAAGCGATTCACTTGACATAGGTCGACGGAAAGTGGGCGGAGCGGAGTACGCCGGGGCGCACAACGACTGGCGCACCACCGCGAATGCGTCGAGCGCCGCCTCAAGGACAGACGGTAACGAACCGATTCCGTGTCGTAACCGCTGTACGCGCGACACGTTGGAGGGGGCATGGGCTTCACGATCGGCGGCATCCGGGGAACCGACAGGCCCCGGACCGGATCACGGCGGCGCGGCCGCACATCGGACTGCACTGCGGTGGCGGAGTACACCGGCCTGTGGGGCTGGGCCGCGGTGCCCGGCGCGCGGGCCCTGGACGGCGCCTGCTCGTGCGGAGCCACCGCCTGCCCGGCCCCCGGCGCCCATCCGCTGGGCTTCGCGCCCGAGGTCCCGGCCGGGGCCACGCTCGACGAAGTGGCGGACGCCTGGGCGGAGTTCCCCGGCGCCGCCGTGCTGCTGCCGGTGGGCCGCGCCTTCGACGTGCTGGAGGTGGCGGAGGCCGCGGGGCGGCGCGCCCTGGTCCGGCTGGAGCGGATGGGCGTCCCGCTCGGCCCCGTGGCGGTCACGCCCGACGGCCGGGCGCAGTTCTTCGTCGCCCCCGGCGCCGCGGCCGGACTCCCCCAGCTGCTCTACCGCATGGGCTGGGACGGCGCCGACCTCGACCTGCGCGGCCTGGGCCGCGGCGACCACATCACCGCGCCCCCGTCCGACCGCGGCGGCCTCGGCCCGGTCCGCTGGCTCCGCTCCCCGGCCCTCGACACGGCGACGAACCCGCCCGAGGCGCGGCTCCTCCTCGGGACCCTGGCGTACGCGGCACACCGCTCCCCCGCATAGCGCCGCACGACGACGGCGCTGCCGCACCGAAGCCGAAGGGCCCCTTCGCATCTGCACCGTGCGAGGGGGCCCTTCACCTGCGTACGAGAGTCCGTGTACGACGCCTCAGTCGCCGATGAGCGCGTCCACGAACGCCTCCGGCTCGAACGGCGCCAGGTCGTCCGCGCCCTCGCCGAGGCCGATCAGCTTGACCGGCACGCCCAGTTCGCGCTGGACGGCGACGACGATGCCGCCCTTGGCGGTGCCGTCCAGCTTGGTGAGGACGATACCGGTGATGTCGACGACCTCGGCGAAGACCCGCGCCTGCACCAGGCCGTTCTGCCCGGTCGTGGCGTCGAGGACGAGCAGCACCTCGTCGAGCGGGGCGTGCTTCTCGACGACGCGCTTGACCTTGCCGAGCTCGTCCATGAGGCCCGTCTTGGTGTGCAGCCGGCCCGCGGTGTCGATGAGGACGACGTCCGCTCCCTCGGCGATGCCCTCCTTGACCGCGTCGAAGGCGATGGAGGCGGGGTCGCCGCCCTCGGGGCCGCGGACCGTGCGGGCGCCGACGCGCTCGCCCCAGGTCTGCAACTGGTCGGCGGCGGCGGCGCGGAAGGTGTCGGCGGCGCCGAGGACGACCGAGCGGCCGTCGGCGACGAGGACGCGCGCGAGCTTGCCGGTGGTGGTGGTCTTGCCGGTGCCGTTGACCCCGACGACCATCACGATGCCCGGCGTCTCCAGGCCGGACTCGGTCTTCACGGTGCGGTCGAAGTCCGTGCCCGCGCCCGTGCCGAGGAGCGTGATGAGCTCCTCGCGGAGCAGGGTGCGCAGCTCGTCGGGGGTGCGGGTGCCGAGGACGCGGACGCGCTCGCGCAGCCGCTCCACGAGCTCCTGGGTGGGCGCGACACCGACGTCCGCGGTGAGCAGGGTGTCCTCGATCTCCTCCCAGGTGTCCTCGTCGAGGTGCTCACGGGACAGCAGCGTGAGCAGCCCCTTGCCGAGCGCGTTCTGCGAGCGGGAGAGCCGGGCGCGCAGCCGGACCAGGCGTCCCGCGGTGGGCTCGGGGGTCTCGATCTCCGGCGCGGCCGGCGCTTCGACGACCGGCTCCTCGACGACGACCGGCGCGGTCGCCGACGGCTCGACGAGCGGGAGTTCCACCTCCTCGATCGTGCGGCGCGGTTCGTCGCGCGGCGTCTCGGCCTCGTCGCCGACCTTCGGTTCGGCGGGAGGGGCGGTGATGGTGGGCGCGGCGGGCGGGGCCTGCGGCGGCAGCTGCTTCTTCTTGCGGCTGCCGATCACGAGCCCGCCGAGCGCGCCGATCACGACCACGGCGATGACTACAGCAAGGATGACGATTTCCATAACCCGTCCAGTATCGGCCATGGCCCCCGGAGAGGCCCAGATTGTGTTTTCCTCCAAAGAACATATGCCCCGGGAAGGCACTACTCGGATTAAAGTACGATGGAGCTCTCTGCATCAACGCGCGTAGAGTCCATCGCGATCAACCCCCACCGACGGATCGCGACGATGCGAGCCGAGCGAGAGGCACGGACCCACCCCCATGAGCACCACCGCCGAATCCGAAGGCGCCCTCGAGACGCGCGGCCTTGAGCCCGTCCCGGACGCCGAGCGCACGGGCAAGACCCGCGAACTCTTCCCCACGTGGGTCGCGGCCAACATCAGCGTCCTGCTGCTCACCATGGGCGCCGGTCTGATCGTGTCCAACGGCCTGAACTTCTGGCAGGTCCTGGTCGTCGCGCTCGTCTCGCCCCTGCTGAGCTACGGCATGGTCGGCCTGATCTCCGTCGCCGGCAAGCGCGGCGGCTCGCCGGGCATGACGCTCTCGCGCGCGGTCTTCGGCCAGCGCGGCAACCTCTTCCCGGGCGCCCTGATCTGGGTGGCCCGCTGGGGCTGGGAGACGATCAACGCGGTCACGGGCGCGTACGCGATCATCACGGTCCTGGACATCTGCTTCGGTGTGAAGTCGAGCACCTGGCTGACCGTCGTCACGCTTGTCGCCTTCGTCACCTGCACGTTCCTGATCAGCGGCCTCGGCCGGAAGATCCTGCACATTTGCAGCACCTGGTCGACGTACGCCTTCGGCGCGTTCAGCGTGCTCGTGCTCGTCTACCTCCTCGCCGAGACCGACTGGTCCGCCGTCTTCGACAAGCCCGCGGGCTCCACCGCGATGATGGTCGCGGGCGTCGGCACCATCGCGGCGGGCGGCATCAGCTGGGTCCCCACCGGCCCCGACTTCACCCGCTACCTGCCGCGCAACGCCTCCAACAAGCCGCTGGTCGGCCACGCCATCGGCGGCGCCGGAATCGTCGTCGTGCCGATGGTCCTGATGGGTGCCGTCATGGCGGTCTCCGACCCCAAGCTCTCCTCGGCGCAGGACCCGGTCTCCTTCCTCGGCGAGCTGCTGCCGATGTGGATCGCCGTGCCGTACCTGCTGATGGCCCTCATCGGCATGCTGCTGATCAACTCGATGTCGATGTACTCCGCGGGCTTCACCGCCATGACGCTCGGCATCAAGGTCCCCCGCGCGTGGGCCGTCAGCGTGAACGCGATCATCAGCCTGATCTTCGGCTACATCCTGATGAACGTGGCGACGAGCTTCATGGGCTCGTTCATCTCCTTCCTCACCCTCCTCGCGGTCGCGTTCTCCGCCTGGATCGGCGTCTTCGGCATCGACATGCTGCGCCGCAAGACGTACGACGGCGAGGCCCTGATGGACACCAAGCGCACCAGCGCCTACTGGTACAAGGCCGGCTTCGCCTGGCAGGCCATGACGGCGTGGGCGATCGCCCTGGTGGTGGGCCTGCTCTTCACCAAGGTCGACTGGTTCAGCGGCCCGCTCGCCACGTCCTGGCCCGGCCGCCACGGCCTGGGCTGGCTGATCACGATCATCGTCGCCGCCGTGCTGTACGCGGTCCTGCCGAAGTCGCCGCTGGTGGAGAAGGACGCGGCGGCCGGCAAGGGCGGGGACGACACCGAGCTGGTCTCCGCCTGATCCTCGCCAACTTCCGTATGGGGTGACTCAACTCCCGTACGAGGGTATCCATCTGATTTCGCGTCAGCTAACGTCCCCCTTCGCCGCCCACGCACGGTGAAGGGGGACGTTTCCATGCCCGCCACAGTCGTACGTTTCAACCTCGTCGATCCCGCGGCGACGCCCGCCTCGCTGAGTGAGCGCTATCGCACCGCCCTGGAGATGGCCGCGTACGCGGACGACCGCGGCATCTCCACGGTCCAGACGGAGGAGCACCACGGCGCGGAGAACAACTGGATCTCCTCGCCCTTCACGTTCGCGGGCGCGGTCTTCGGCGCCACCCGGCGCATCTCGGTGACGGTGTCCGCGGTCATCGGGCCGCTGCACGACCCGCTGCGGCTCGCCGAGGACATCGCCGTACTCGACCTGCTGAGCGCGGGCCGTCTGGTCACGGTGGCGGGGATCGGCTACCGGCCGGAGGAGTACGAGCAGGCGGGGGTCGACTGGCGAAGCCGCGGAAAGCTCCAGGACGAGCTCTTGGAGACGCTGCTCAAGGCGTGGACCGGCGAGCCCTTCGACTTCCGCGGCCGCACGGTGCGCGTCACGCCGCGCCCCTTCACCCGGCCCCACCCGCTGCTGCTGGTCGGCGGCTCCTCGAAGGCGGCGGCCCGGCGGGCGGCCCGGCTCGGCCTGCCGTTCTTTCCGAGCGCCCACCTGCCGGACCTCGAGGCGTACTACAACGAACAGCTCGCGGCGCACGGCACCGAGGGCTGGACGATGATGCCCGCCGCCGAGACCCATCTGCTGCACATCGCCGACGACCCGGACGACACCTGGGCCAAGCACGGCGAGCACTTCCTGCACGAGGCCCGTACGTATGCCTCCTGGCAGTCCCGCGACATCCGCTCGGCGGTGAAGTCGGCGGCCACCACGGTGGAGGAGCTGCGCGCCGAGGGGGTCTACCGGATCCTGACGCCCGACGAGTGCGTGGCGTACGCGAAGGGCGGCGCCGAGAGCCTCATCCTGCATCCGCTCTCCGGCGGCATGCCCGTCGACGAGGGCTGGCGCAGCCTGCACCACTTCTGCGAAAACGTACTGCCCCGGCTGAAGGACAAGTGAGCACGAGTCCTTCGGCCGGGGCAGCTTCCTGAAGAGGAGGGGGCAGCGGGGGTTTAGCCCATCTCCTCCAGGGCCTTGCCCTTCGTCTCCTTGACGAACTTCATGACGAAGGGGATCGAGATCGCGGCGAAGGCGCCGTAGATGATGTACGAGCCGGTCAGGGACCACTCGGACATGCTCGGGAAGGTCTTGGTGATCGCGAAGTTGGCGAGCCACTGGGCGGAGGCGGCCACACCGAGCGCGGCGGCGCGGATGCGGTTCGGGAAGATCTCGCCGAGCAGCACCCAGACGACCACACCCCAGGACAGGGCGAAGAAGAGCACGAAGGCGTTGGCGGCGATGATCGCGGTCAGGCCCTGCGCGTTCGGCAGCGAGACGCTGTCACCGGAGCCGGTCTTGTACGAGAACGCCCACGCCATGGTGAACAGGGCCGCCGCCATGCCCGCGGAGCCGATGATGGCGAGGGGCTTGCGGCCGATGCGGTCGACGAAGATCATCGCGATGACCGTGCCGACGATGTTCACGATCGACGTCTCGAACGAGTACAGGAACGAGCTGGACGGGTCCTTGCCGATCGACTGCCACAGCTGGTTCGAGTAGTAGAAGATCACGTTGATGCCGACGAGCTGCTGGAAGACCGAGAGCCCGATGCCGATCCACACGATCGGCAGGAAGCCGACCTTGCCGAGCAGGTCCTTGAAGGACGGCTTGTGCTCGCGGTGCAGGCCACGCTCGATCTCGTCGACGCGGGCGTCCAGGTCGATGGAGGTGCCCTCGACCTCGCCGAGGACCTTCTTGGCCTCGGAGTGGCGTCCCGCCGAGATCAGGAAGCGCGGCGACTCCGGGATGATGAAGGACAGCAGGCCGTAGAGCAGCGCCGGGACGACCATGACGCCGAGCATCCACTGCCAGGCCTCCAGGCCCGCCAGCTTGCCGCGCTGGTCGCCGTCGGCCATGTTCAGGATGCCCCAGTTGACCAGCTGGGAGACGGCGATGCCGATGACGATGGCCGCCTGCTGGAACGAGGCGAGCCGGCCGCGGTAGGCGGGCGGGGCGACCTCGGCGATGTACGCCGGGCCGATCACCGAGGCCATGCCGATGCCGATGCCGCCGATGAGCCGCCACATCGTGAGGTCCCAGGCCGCGAAGGGCAGGGCCGAGCCGACGGCGCTGGCCGCGAAGAGGACGGCGGCGATCTGCATGCAGCGGATGCGGCCGATGCGGTCGGCGATGCGTCCGGCGACCGCGGCACCGACGGCGCAGCCGAGGAGTGCGGTGGCGATGATCCAGCCGAGCATGTTGGCGTCGACGTCGAAGCGGTGCTGGATGGCGACGGTCGCGCCGTTGATCACCGAACTGTCGTAGCCGAAGAGGAAGCCACCCATCGCGGCGGCCGCCGTAATGAAGATGACATGGCCGAGATGGTCCGGGTGGGCCTCTCTGGCTCCGGACTGGGGCGCCTGCGATGTGCTGGTCACGTGTACTCCTCGGGCCACCGGCAGCGCTGCCGGGGGTGGGGGCGAGCTCTTCAAGTGGCGCACAACTTCGCGCCGCCCACCACCTGAAGGTAAAAGCAACGTTGCAGAGACTATGCCTTCAAGTTTCGAAGTCAATAGGTGGGCTGCTGTGAGTTTGCGGGCACTCTGAGGCCGCTTGTGTTCAAGTCTTGAAGTTCTGAAGGGTGGGCTAGCGGAGGCGCTGGCTGATGACCTTGGAGACGCCGTCACCCTGCATCGAGACGCCGTACAGCGCGTCGGCGACCTCCATCGTGCGCTTCTGGTGCGTGATCACGATGAGCTGCGAGGCCTCCTGGAGCTCCTGCATGATGCGGATGAGCCGCTGGAGGTTGGTGTCGTCGAGGGCCGCCTCGACCTCGTCCATCACGTAGAACGGGCTGGGCCGCGCCTTGAAGATCGAGACGAGCAGCGCCACGGCCGTCAGCGAACGCTCGCCGCCCGACAGCAGCGAGAGCCTCTTGACCTTCTTGCCCGGCGGCCGGGCCTCGACGTCGATGCCCGTGGTGAGCATGTTGTCGGGGTCGGTCAGGACGAGCCGCCCCTCACCGCCCGGGAAGAGCCGCGAGAAGACACCCTCGAACTCCCGCGCCGTGTCGTAGTAGGCCTCCGTGAAGACCTGCTCGACGCGTTCGTCGACCTCCTTCACCACCTGGAGGAGGTCGGTCCGTGTCTTCTTCAGGTCTTCGAGCTGCTCGCTCAGGAACTTGTGGCGCTCCTCCAGCGCCGCGAACTCCTCAAGGGCCAGCGGATTCACTTTTCCGAGCTGCTGATACGCCCGTTCGGCTGACCTGAGCCGCTTCTCCTGCTCCGCGCGGACGAACGGCACCGGCTGGTTGCGCGGATGCTCCGGGTCGTCGGGCAGCTCCTCCCCGTCGGCGGGGGGCGAGGGCGGCACGGGCTGATCGGGGCCGTAGTCGGCGACGAGTCCCGCCGGTTCCACACCGAGTTCCTCCAGCGCCTTGGTCTCCAGCTGCTCGATCCGCAGCCTCTTCTCAGCCCCTAGTACCTCGCCGCGGTGAACGTAATCCGTCAGTTTGTCGAGTTCGGCCTTGAGGTCGCGGCCCCGGCCGCGCTCGGCGGCCAGCTCCCGCTCCCGCACCTCCTTGGCGCGCTCGGCGGCGGTCCGCTCCTCCTGCGCGCGTACGAGGGAGACCTCGACGTGGGCGAGCAGCTGACGCCCGCCGGACGCGACGGCCTCGGCGACCGCCGCCTCGTGGCGCAGCCGCGCCCTGCGCCGCTCGGCACGCGCGCGTGCCTCGCGCTCGGCCCGCACGGCGCGGTCGAGGGAGTCGGCGCGGCCCGCGAGGGCCTTCACCCGCTCCTCGTGCGTACGGGCCTGGAGCCTGGCCTCCATCTCGGTCTGCCGGGCGTTGGCGCCGTCGGCGGCGAGCCGGTCCCGCACGGAGGTGTCGGGCTCCTCGTCCGCACCGGACGGGGACGCCTCCTCGGCGACGGCGAGCCGCTCGGCGAGCTCCTCGGCCTCCTCGACGGCCTTGTCCAGCGCGTCCTGGGCCTTCGCCGCGGCCGCGGTGCTGCGCTCGGCCTCGCCCGCGGCGCCCCGCGCCTGCCCGGCGAGCCTCCCCAACTGCTGTGCCACGGAAGACTTCTCGCGGTCGGCGGCCCTGCGCCGCTCCCCCAACTCCTCGACCAGCGCGGCGCATTCCTTGCGCCGCTCCCCCGCGGCCCGCTGCGCCTCCGCCAACTCCTCGCACTGCGCCGCCAGTTGCTCCAGCTCGGCGGCGGCCTCGTCGACGGACGCCTGCACTTCGAGGAGGCTGGGCGCGCCGGCGGACCCGCCCTGCGCGAAGTGCGCCCCGAGCAGATCCCCTTCGGCGGTGACGGCGGTCAGCTCCGGGTGCGCGTAGACGAGGTCCTCGGCGTCCTCCAGCGTGCCGACGGCGACGATCCCGCGCAGCAGCCGCCGCACCGCGGGCATCAGCTCGTCGGGGCCCCGCACGAGATCGGCGACGTAGGGCGGCCCGCCGGGGCGCTCCTGCCGCACGTCCTCGGGGGCGCCGCCGAGCAGCAGCGCCGCCCGGCCCGCGTCCTGCTTGCGGAGCAGCCGGATGGCGTCGGCGGCCGTGCCGGGCCCGTGCACGGCGACGGCGTCGGCACCGGCGCCGAGCGCGGCCGCGACGGGCACCTCGTAGCCGGGGGCGACGGTGAGCAGGGTGGCGGCGGGGCCGAGCAGGCCGGTGAGCTGGTCCTTGGCGGCGAGCAGCGCGCCGGTGCCGTCCTTGCGGCGCAGACCGAGCGCGAGCGCCTCGTGCCGGGCGGCGACCGCGGCCCGCTTGCGCTCGGCGCCGGTCGCCGCCTCCCGCGCCGCGGTGAGCGCCGCTTCGGCCTCGGCGAGCTCCCGCTTCGCCGCGTCGTGCCGCTCGCCGAGCTCCGCGTCGTCCGCGCCGAGCCCGTCGACCTCGGCCTTGAGCTGCTCGTACTCCTCCTGGGCGGCGACCGCGCGCTCCGCGGCCTCGTCCCGGGCCACGGCGAGCCGGTCGATCTCGGCCTGGGCGGACGCGGCACGCGAGCGGGCCGCGTTGACCTGTCCGGTCAGCCGTGCCAGGCCCTCGCGCCGGTCGGCGATGGCCCGTGCCGCGTCCTTGAGGCGGCGCTCCTCGGCCGCCAGCTGCCGTTCCAGTTCGGCCCGGTGGGCGACCGTGTCCTCCAGGGCGTGCTCGGCGGCCTCCAGGGCGGCTTCGAGCTCGGCCTCCTGTTCGCGGATCCGGGCGGCCTCGCGCTCCATGTCCTCGGGGTCGCGGCCGCGCCGCTCCTCGGGGGGCGCGGCGGTGGCGCTCTTGACCCGGGCCTCCGCCAGCGAGACGGTGCCGCGCACGCGCTCGGCGAGCTGGGACAGCTCGTACCAGGTCTGCTGCGCCCGCTGAAGGCGCGGTGTGAGGCGCCGCACCTCCTCTTCCAGCTGGGCCTCGCGCTGCACGGCGGCCTTCAGCTCGGCCTCGGCGCTGTCCTTGCGCTCCTTGAGCGCGGCCTCGTCGGCGATCTCGGCGTTCAGCGCCGCGCGCAGCCGTACGAGGTCGTCGGCGAGCAGCCGCAGCCGGGCGTCGCGCAGGTCGGCCTGGATGACGGCGGCCCTGCGGGCGACGGCGGCCTGCCGGCCGAGCGGTTTGAGCTGGCGCCGCAGCTCGTCGGTGAGGTCCTGCACGCGCGCGAGGTTGGCCTGCATCGCGTCGAGCTTGCGCAGGGCCTTCTCCTTGCGCTTGCGGTGCTTGAGGACGCCGGCGGCCTCCTCGATGAACGCGCGGCGCCCCATCGGGTCGGCGTGCAGCACCCCGTCGAGCTGCCCCTGGCCGACGATGACGTGCATCTCCCGGCCGATGCCGGAGTCGGAGAGGAGCTCCTGGATGTCGAGGAGGCGGCAGGTGTCGCCGTTGATCTGGTACTCGCTGCCGCCGTTGCGGAACATGATCCGCGTGATGGTGACCTCGGCGTACTCGATGGGCAGGGCGCCGTCGGAGTTGTCGATGGTGAGGGAGACCTCGGCGCGGCCGAGCGGGGGCCGCCCGGTGGTGCCGGCGAAGATGACGTCTTCCATCTTGCCGCCGCGCAGCGACTTGGCGCCCTGCTCGCCCATGACCCAGCTGAGCGCGTCCACGACGTTCGACTTGCCGGAGCCGTTGGGTCCGACGACACAGGTGATGCCCGGTTCGAACTTCAGCGTCGTCGCCGACGCGAAGGACTTGAAGCCGCGCAGGGTCAGGGCCTTGAGATGCACGCCGTCGGACTCTACCTTTCGCTGACAGTTTCACCGATGAAGGTGCAGGGCACATCAGACGGTAAAGAGACCACGGTAAAGAGAGCAGCGTACGCCGGGGCACAGCAGGCCCGAGCCGGGCTCCGGGCAAGAAAGAAGGGACGCCGAAGCGTCCCTTGCAGATCTGGACAGGCGGCTGACACGACAGCCTGACCACTTGCTTAGTACGGGCCGTTGCGGAAAGGCGAGGCCCATGTGCTCGTCATCGGATAGGGATCAGGTGAGCGCAGGCTCCGCCTGGGGTACGTCGATGCTCTCCAGGAGCGATTCGTGAGAAGCGGCAGCCGCCAGCGCGTCGTTCTCCGCCTGGATCCGAACGAGCTCGGATTCCAGGTCCTGGACGCGCTGCTGGAGCCGTCGCATCTCGGCGAGGAGTCGCGGGTCGCTGCCGCCGACGTAACCGAGAAGCGCCTTTGCCATGATGGATGGTCCTCCACACTGAGTGACCGACCGAAGCGGTGTGGGTCGTGAGGGATTCGCACCCGCGGTGCTTGGCACTTGTTGTTTCGCTGGGTCTTGCTGGCCGTTCTCACATGCCAAACAGCTAAGGTGCGCGGGGCTTCCAGAGTCTCACCAAAAAGTTTGACGGTCAACACGATCACGCCCCGTATTGCCGGGCGGCCCGGGGGCGCGCGGCCTCTGAACGGGCGGCGCTGCTACTCCTTCGGGGCCCTGGGGGCGTGGAGATCATCCTTACCCGGGGAGCCTGCCACGGCAAGCCCTTCTTGGCAACCACCAGGCTTTTTCTGCCTCAGGCAGTTGCCCCGGACACACGTCCGGCGCCGTGGCACTCCGTCCCCACCGCGTTCGCGCCGGTCACGGTCAGCGGATGGCGAACGTCTCGTATATGCCACGCGGTGTGTCCCAGATCTCGGTGACACCGTCCACCCGCCCGGGTGTGTCGCCCTCGCGGAGCCAGTCGAGCAGCGCCTGGCAGCCGATCCGGGGCCCCTCGGCGACGACCTGCACGCGGCCGTCCTCCAGATTGAGAGCAAAACCACTCAGGCCGCCGATCTCCAGCGCCTTGGCCCGCGTGAACCAGCGGAATCCCACGGCCTGCACGCGTCCCCGCACCCAGGCGGTGAGTCGCACGTCATCGTTCATGGGTGCACGCTAACCGGCCAATTGCTCTGGGAGCACTTCGTCCCCATCCGTCATCGCGTACAGTCCCGAATCGATGAGCCTCACTCATACGAGTGAGTCACGTTGACCGCAGGACGAAAGGCCAGGAGATGGGACGCCACCGACGCTCCGGCGCCGGCCGCGCCGCCGCCACCCCCGAGGGACACACGGGGACGGTGTCGCACCGCCGCAGGGGCCGCGCCGCCGCCCCGGTGCGCACGGGGCTGCTCGGGGTCTCCGCGGCCGTCGCGATGGGCGCCGTCGCCGTCGCCGCGGGCGTGCTGCCGGGCAGCGACAACTATCGGCTGGGTGGCGGGGGCGAGCCGGGCGAGGTGCGTTCCGCGGCCGTTCCGACCGAGCTGGACGCCCAGGGCGGCTCGGGCGCCGAGGCCGACCGCGGCAAGCCGTCGCCGAGCCGTGGCACCCACCGCTCCGAGACGCCGCGGCCCACCCCCTCCAAGACCGCCCCGAAGCCCTCGAAGAAGCCGTCCGAGGAACCGTCGAAGCAGGCCCCGAAGAAGCCGGCCCCCGCGAAGAAGCCGACGCCGCCCCCGTCCCGTGCGCCCGAGGAGAAGCCGAAGGCTCCCCCGGCGGGCTCGCAGTCGTCGTCCGGCGAGAGCGCCGCGGAGGCCGCGGTGCTCACGCTGGTCAACCAGGAGCGGGCCAAGGCCGGCTGCCGGCCGGTGCGGGCCGACGACCGGCTCGCGGCGCTGGCCGGCGACTTCAGCGCCGACATGGCGGAGCGGGACTTCTTCGACCACACGGACCCGGACGGCGCGACGCCGTGGGACCGCGCGGAGAAGGCCGGCATACCGGACCTGGGCGGCGAGAACATCGCCCGCGGCCAGGCCGACGCCCGGTCCGTGATGGACGCCTGGATGAACAGCGAGGGCCACCGCGCCAACATCCTCAACTGCGACTACAAGACCTTGGGTGTCGGCGTGCACTTCGCACCGGGCGGCCCGTGGTGGACGCAGGACTTCGGCTTCTGAGCCTGCCGGGCAGGCCCGCCCCCGTCGACCCGGGCGCTAACTATTCGAAAGCGCTGTCCGGGCGTATCGTGTGGGCATGGAATCCACCGACCTGGCGTACGACGTGTTCTCCCGGCAGTGTCCGTCGCGGGGCACGCTGGAGCACGTCACCGGACGCTGGGGCGCCCTCACCCTCGGGGCGCTGCACGACGGCACCTTCCGCTTCAACGAGCTGCGCCGCCGCGTCGACGGCGTGAGCGAGAAGATGCTCTCCCAGACCCTGCACGCGCTGGAGCGCGACGGTCTCGTCCACCGCGACGCGCAGCCGACCAACCCGCCGCGCGTGGACTACCGGCTCACCCCGCTGGGACGCGAGGTCGCCGAGCGTCTGCTCGCCCTGATCCGCTGCGTGGAGGACCGGCAGGACGAGGTGCTGCGGGCCCGGGAGCGCTACGACGCGACGCGCGGCGGCCGCTGACAGCGCGGGCAGAAGTAGCTGGACCGGTTCATCCAGGGGCGCCGGCGGATCGGGGTGCCGCAGCGGCGGCACGGCTCGTTCTCCCGGCCGTAGGCGTCCAGCGACCGGTCGAAATAGCCTGATTCACCGTTCACGTTGACGTAGAGGCTGTCGAAGCTGGTGCCGCCGACGGCGAGGGCCGCGTGCATCACGTCCCGTACGTGGCCGAGGAGTTCGGCGGTGCGCGGGCGCGTGAGGGTGCCGGTGGGCCGTTCGTAGTGCAGCTTCGCGCGCCACAGCGCCTCGTCCGCGTAGATGTTGCCGACGCCGCTGATCAGCGACTGGTCGAGCAGCGCCCGCTTGATCGTCGTACGGCGGCGGCGCAGCGCGACGTGGAAGGCTTCGTCGTCGAACGCGTCGTCCAGCGGGTCCCGCGCGATGTGCGCGATGACGTCCGGGAGTCCGTCGGCGGTGTTGTCGTGGAGCGAGAGCCCGCCGAAGGTGCGCTGGTCGACGAAGCGGAGCTCGGTGCCCTGCGCGTCGTCGAAGCGGACGCGGATCCGCAGGTGCTTCTCGTCGGCGGCGTCGTGCGGCTGCACCAGCAGCTGGCCGCTCATGCCCAGATGGGCGAGGACCGACTGCGCGGAGTCGGCGAGCGGCAGCCACAGATACTTGCCGCGCCGCTGCGCGAGCCCGATCCGGTGCCCGGTCAGCCGGTCGCCGAAGTCGGTGCCTCCCGCCACGTGCCGCCGGACCGCACGCGGATGCAGCACCTGCACGTCCGAGACGACCCGTCCGCTGACCCAGCGCTCAAGGCCGCGCCGGACGACTTCGACTTCGGGCAGCTCGGGCACGGGGCTCCTCATCGGGTGTGCGGGGGCGGGGATCGGCAGCGTACCGCGTGACCTGCACGTGAGCCCCCGCGGGACCGAAGTCCCGCGGGGGCTCACGTGGAAAGAAAGGAAAGAAGGTGTCAGGCCGGAGCTGCGTCCGAAGCCGAGGGGGTGTCGGCGGTCCCCTCCGCTTCCGCCGCGGCCTCGGCGGCCTTGGCGCGCTCGTCCGCAGCCGCGCGAATGGCGCGCCAGGCGGACTCGGCGGCCTGCTGCTCCGCTTCCTTTTTGCTGCGGCCGGTGCCGGTGCCGTACGAGACGCCTCCGACGCGGGCGGCAGCAGTGAAGGTCTTCTCGTGGTCGGGGCCGCTCTCCGTGACGAGGTACTCGGGCACGCCGAGGCTCTCCGTCGCGGTGAGCTCCTGGAGGCTGGTCTTCCAGTCCAGGCCCGCGCCCAGGTTCGAGGACTTCTCGATCAGCGGGTCGAAGAGCCGGTGCACCAGCTCACCCGCAGCGTCCAGACCCTGGTCCAGATAGACCGCGCCGATCACCGCTTCAAGGGTGTCGGCGAGGATGGATGCCTTGTCCCGGCCTCCCGTGCCCTCTTCGCCCCGGCCGAGCCGGATGAAGGAGCCGAGTTCGAGGCCGCGGCTGACCTCCGCCAGCGCACGCGAATTGACCACCGCGGCCCGCAACTTGGCCAGCTGGCCTTCGGGCAGGTCGGGGTGGGTGCGGTACAGCGTGTCCGTGACGACGAGGCCGAGCACGGAGTCACCGAGGAACTCCAGACGCTCGTTCGTCGGCAGGCCGCCGTTCTCGTACGCGTACGAACGGTGGGTCAGTGCGCGCACCAGAAGGGCGGACTCGAGCTTGTACCCGAGCCGCCCTTCCAGAAGCGTGTGGGACGAGGCCGTTGTCTCCGCCAATTTCTTGGCGTCTTCCGCCTTCTTGGGGCTAGACACGGTGCCTCTCACCAGCCGCTCAGACCTCGAGGACCTGGCGCTTGTTGTAGGTGCCGCAGCTCGGGCACGCGATGTGCTGCTGCTTGGGCTCCTGGCAACGCTCACACGAAACCAGGGTGGGGACCGCAGCCTTCCACTGCGACCGGCGGTGGCGCGTGTTGCTGCGCGACATCTTCCGCTTCGGAACAGCCACGGCTACTTCTCCTGCTTCTCGTCGACGCCCGCTTCCGCTTCGGCGCCGCTCATCTCGTCCTTCTCGCCGTCCTGGATGGTGCCAGCGAGTCCCTGCAAAGCCGCCCAACGGATGTCGACGGCGTCATGGTGGTGGTCCGGGTCGTCCGCGAGCCGCACCCCGCACTGGGAGCACAGGCCCGGACAGTCTTCCTGGCACACCGGCTGCATCGGCAGTGCGAGCACCACCGCATCACGCAGCACAGGCTCGAGGTCGAACATGCCGTCCTCGAGAAAGAGCCTGCCCTCGTCTTCCTCGGCGTCGTCGGCCGGTTCCGCGGTGCGGCCCCGGTCGTCGGCGTCAGGGTACGAGAACATCTCCTGGAAGTCCGCGTCGAGCTCCAGCTCGAGCGGCTCCAGACACCTTACGCACTCCCCCTCGGCCGTTGCACGGGCGGTGCCTGTGACAAGCACCCCTTCCATGACCGACTCGAGCCGGACCTCCAGCTGGACCGGGGCGCCCTGCGGCACTCCGACGACCCCTTCGATACCGAAGGCGCTCGGCGGGCCGGGCGCCTCGATCTCGCGGGTCACCCGCTGCATGGCACCAGGACGCCGACCCAGCTCGTGTGTGTCGAACACGAGGGGGTTCCGGTGGTCGAGGCGCGTGCTCAGGGCTTCTCCTGCTTTCAAATCCGGGGAGTTCAAGGGGGCCACCGCACTGATGCCGCAAATCAGAGGCTCGGGTGGGCAGCCTGGGTCGCGGACGTATGCGCGACCGAAGAGCCAGGATACTTGACCTTTCGCTCTCGGCCCAATCCGGTCCGGGCGGCCGCTAGCGCCCCTGTTCGTACTGGCGCAGTTGCTCGGCGCTGATCATGGTCGTGTCGAAGAGGCTGGCCTCTTCCAGCGCGGCGGGGGCCTGCGCCGTCGGCGCCTCGTACCGGGGCTGCTCGTAGCCCTGCTGCGGGTAGCCGTACTGATCGTGCTGCTGGTACGCGTACGGGTCCTGCTGGCCGTACGGCTGCTGGTACGCGTACTGGTCCTGCTGCTGGTACCCGTACGGGTCGGGCTGCTGCTGCGGTGGCGCGTAGGGCTGCTGGGGCGGGATCGACGGGGCCTGGGCCGGGGGTGACTGGACCGGCGGCGTCGGGGTCTGGGCCGGCCGCGGCGGTACGGCCTCCGCGGGGCCCGCGAGGTCCGCCAGGTACTCCGCGTCGGTGGTGTGGCCCTGGGTGGCGGTGCCCTCGCCCAGAGTGCCGAGCTCGTCGGCGGGGGCCCGGCCGTGCAGGGTCTGGCGGCCGCGGCCGACGGCTTCGAGGGTCTTGGCGAGGACGGCCTCGAAGGCGGCGAGCTTGGCGTCCACGTACGCGTCGGCGTTGCGGCGCAGGGTCTCGGGATCGTGGCTGCGCTCGGGGGCGTCCTCGTCCTCGTAGCCGTTCTCGTCGAGGCCGGGTCCGGTGCCGAGGAGCTTCTCGCGGCCGCGGCCCACCGAGCCGAGGGTCTTGGTGAGGACGACCTCGAAGTTGGCGAGCTTGCTGTCCACGTAGTCGTCGGCCTCGACGCGGACCTCCTCGGCGGCCTGGCGGGCCTCGGCGAGGATGCGGTCGGCCTCGCCCTGGGAGCGGCGGGCGACCTCGGTGTCGGAGATCAGGGAGCCGCGCTCGGCGTGCGCGGACTCGATGATCCGCTCGGCCTCCTGGCGGGCCTGCTCGACCAGCTGCTCGCGGCCGCCGATGAGCTCCTGGGCCTGGGCGAGGGAGCCCGGCAGGGCCTGGCGCACCTCTTCGAGCATCGAGAGCAGATCGGCGCGGTTGACCACGCACGAGGCCGACATGGGCATGGACCGGGCGCTGCCGACCGCCTGGACGATCTCGTCGATCTTCTTCTGCACGTCCACCGTGTGCTCGCCACTCTCTACAGCTGGTTGGGAGACGGACGGGACGACTGTAAGGCCAGTGGCCGCCCGCCCGACACCGGGTGACGAACTGTCAGCGTCCGTGCGGGTGGGTCACTTCTTGCCCAGGCGTTCGACCAGGGCGTCGTGGACGATCGGCGGCAGCAGGTGCGCCACGTCGCCGCCCCAGGCCGCGACCTCCTTGACCAGCGAGGAGGAGAGGAAGCTGTAGGTGGGGTTGGTCGGGACGAACAGGGTCTCGACGCCCGAGAGGCCGTTGTTCATCTGGGCCATCTGGAGTTCGTAGTCGAAGTCGCTGACCGCGCGGAGGCCCTTGACGATGGCGGGGATGTCGCGCTGCTTGCAGAAGTCGACGAGGAGGCCGTGGAAGGACTCCACCTCCACGTTGCCGAAGTCGGCGGTGACCTGGCGGATCAGTTCGATCCGCTCCTCGATCCCGAAGAGGCCCTTCTTCGACTGGTTGATCATCACCGCGACGTGTACCACGTCGTACAGCTTGGAGGCGCGGGCGATGATGTCGAGGTGTCCATTGGTGATGGGGTCGAAAGACCCCGGACAGACGGCGCGGCGCATCGTGAGTCCCTCGCTCTCCGGTCCGGTCATGGCGCGATCACTGAGTCGTCGCACGTAGAGGCGGCGCGACCGTACCAAAACGTCCCTTCGCCGTAGCGACGGGACCTGAGGGCCTCGAAACCCTCCGGCCAGCCGAAGACACCGCCTCTTGTACTGCGTTCAACGGTGACGAGCGCGTCCTCGGTGAGCCAGCGTTCCGAGCGGAGTGTGAGCAGGATCTCCCGAAGATCGTCATCGGTGACCGCGTACGGCGGGTCGAGGAAGACCAGGTCGTACGGGGTGGTGGGGGCGCCGCCCCGGACGATCTGGGCGGCTTTGCCCGCCCGCACCTCGGCGCCGGGCAGGCCGACCGCCTTCGCGTTCTCGCGGATGGTGCGCGCCGCCCGGGCGTCGGACTCGACGAGCAGGGTGTGGGCGGCGCCGCGGGACAGCGCCTCCAGGCCGACGGCTCCGGAGCCCGCGTACAGGTCGAGGACGCGCGCCCCGTCGAGCGTGCCCTGGAGTGCCTGCCAGGTGGAGAAGAGGCCCTCGCGCGCGCGGTCGGACGTGGGGCGGGTGCCGTTGCCCGGCGGGACGGCCAGGCGGCGTCCGCCGGCCGTGCCGGCGATCACGCGGGTCATCTGATTCCTTCTGGCTGGACGGTGGTCACTCCACGATATGGCGTACGTCCGGGTCAGCCCTTGTCGAGGTACTGCTCGCGCTCCGCGTCGAGGAGGGCGTCCAGGGCGGTGCGCAGGGCGGGCAGGCGCTCCAGGTCGGGGTCGTCGGCGACCACGGTGACCGCCTCCTCGCGGGCGGCGGCGATGACCTCCTCGTCCTCGATGACGGCGAGCATGCGCAGGCTGGAGCGGAGGCCGGACTGGGCCTGGCCGAGGACGTCGCCCTCGCGGCGCTGCTCCAGGTCGATGCGGGACAGCTCGAAGCCGTCGAGTGTGGAGGCGACGGCGCCGAGCCGGCCGCGGGCGGGGCTGGCCTCGGGCATGTCGGTGACCAGGAGGCAGAGGCCGGGGGCCGAGCCGCGGCCGACGCGGCCGCGGAGCTGGTGCAGCTGGGAGACGCCGAAGCGGTCCGCGTCCATGATCACCATGGCGGTGGCGTTCGGGACGTTCACCCCGACTTCGATGACTGTCGTCGCGACGAGGACCTGGGTCTCGCCCGCGGCGAAGCGGCGCATCACCGCGTCCTTGTCGTCGGGCTGCATGCGGCCGTGCAGGACCTCGACCCGCAGCCCCTGGAGGGGGCCGTGCGCCAGCTGCTCGGCGACGTCGAGGACGGCGAGCGGCGGCCGCTTCTCGGCGGTGGCCTCTTCCTCCGCCTTCTTCTTGGCCTTCTTGGGGTCGGCGGCTTCGTCGGCGTCGTCGCCGATGCGGGGGCAGACCACGTACGCCTGGTGGCCGTTCTCCACCTCTTCGCGCACGCGCTCCCAGGCGCGGGCGAGGAAGTGGGGCTTGTCCTGGGCGGGGACGACGTGGCTGGCGATCGGCGAGCGGCCCGCGGGGAGCTGGTCGAGGACGGATGTCTCCAGGTCGCCGAAGACCGTCATCGCGACGGTGCGCGGGATGGGGGTGGCCGTCATGACCAGGAGGTGCGGGGGCTGCTTGCCCTTGCCGCGCAGGGCGTCGCGCTGCTCCACGCCGAAGCGGTGCTGCTCGTCGACGACGACGAGGCCCAGGTCGTGGAACTGGACCTTGTCCTCGATCAGGGCGTGGGTGCCGATGACGATCCCGGCCTCGCCGGTGACGAGGTCGAGCAGGGCCTGGCGGCGGGCGGCCGCGCCCATGGAGCCGGTGAGCAGCGTGACCTTGGTGGCCTGGTCGGCGCCGCCCAGCATGCCGCCCTCGGCCAGCTCGCCCATCATCTCCACGATGGAGCGGTGGTGCTGCTGGGCGAGGACTTCGGTGGGCGCGAGCATCGCGGCCTGCCCGCCCGCGTCCACGACGGCGAGCATGGCGCGCAGGGCGACCATCGTCTTGCCGGAGCCGACCTCTCCCTGAAGGAGGCGGTGCATCGGGTGCTCGGTCGCGAGGTCGTCGAAGATCTCCTTGGAGACCTTCTCCTGGCCCTCGGTGAGCGTGAAGGGCAGCTTGGCGTCGAAGGCGTCGAGGAGGCCGCCGGGCTTCGGCCTGCGGGCGACGGCGGGCAGCTGGGCGTCCGCGAACCGCCGTCGGGCCAGGGCCACCTGGAGCACGAAGGCCTCGTCCCACTTGAGGCGGTCGCGGGCCGCGGCGATGTCCGCCTTGGAGTGCGGCCGGTGGATCTTCAGGAGGGCCTCGGGGAGCGGGATGAGGCCGCGGCCGTCGCGGAGGGCGGGGGGCAGCGGGTCCTCGGCCTCCTGGGCGCTGGGCAGGACCATGTCGACCGACTTGGCGATCTTCCAGGACTCCAGCTTGGCGGTGGCCGGGTAGATCGGCAGCTGGGCGCCGGCCCAGGAACCGACGGTCTCGCCCGCCTCGTCGCCGTCGCCCCTCAGCAGTTCGTACGCCGGGTGGGCGAGCTGCATCTTGCGGTTGAAGACCGACACCTTGCCCGCGAACATCGCGCGGGTGCCGGGGAGCAGGTCCTTGTGCGGCTTGTGGATGCCGCGGCCGAAGAAGACGAGCTGGACCTGACCGCTGCCGTCGGTGATCGTGACCTCGAGGCGCTGGCCACGGCCTCCGTTGAACTTCAGGATGCGTGCGCTCGCGACCTGGGCGACCACCGTGACGTGCTCGTCCAGCGGGAGCTCGGCGAGGCGGGTGAGCTCGCCGCGCTCGGCATAGCGCCGGGGGTAGTGGTGCAGGAGGTCGCCGACCGTGTGCAGGTCGAGGTGCTCGGCCATCACCTTCGCGGTGGCGGGGCCGACCACTTTCTTCAGAGGTTCTTCGAGCGCAGGCACGAGATCCATTGCACACCACGGCACTGACAATGCGGTGCAGGTCCCCGGGATCCGCCCGGCTACTCCACGCCGATCAGCAGCAGCGCCGACTGGCGGCCGCCGCGGTAGACGACGGTGTCGACGGCCAGGAACGTCTCGCGCACGTGCTTCTCCAGCTGCTCCGCGACGGTGTCGGGCACGGACTCGCCGAGCACGAGCGTGACCATCTCGCCGCCCGCCGACAGCATCCGGTCGAGGACCGATGCGGCGGTGCGGGCTACTTCGGAGCCGATGACCGCGACATCGCCGTCGATCAGGCCGAGCACGTCACCGGCCTGGCAGATGCCCGCCATGGTCCAGGACTGCCGCTCGGCGACGGCCAGTTCGCCGTACCGGGTCGCGCCGGCCGCCGAGGTCATCGCGACGACGTCCTCGTCGAAGCGCCGGTCCGGCTCGTGCACGGCGAGCGCCGCGATGCCCTGGACCGGGGAGCGGGTGGGGATCAGCGCGACCCGCACGCCTTCCGTGCGGGCCTGTTCCGCCGCGGCGGCCGCGGTGTGCCGCAGCTCCGCGTCGTTGGGCAGGAGGACCACTTCGCGCGCGTGGGCCCGCCGGATCGCGTCGACGAGTTCGCCGCTGGCGGGCGGCTCCCCCACGCGCGTGGGCACGGTGGTCGCCCCCGCCTCCGCGTAGAGCCCGGCGAGGCCCTCACCCGGCACGACGGCGACGATGGCCCGCTGCGCGCGCTCCCGGGGCGGCTGGGCCGTGGTGTGTGCGTCGCCCACCCCGAAGTGGGTGATCCGGATGCGGTGGGGGCGGCCCGCCTCCACGCCCGCCTCGACGGCCGCTCCCGCGTCGTCGGCATGGACGTGGACGTTCCAGAGACCGTCGCCGCCGACCACGACGAGCGAGTCGCCGAGCCGGTCGAGCCGGTCCCGCAGGCGGGCGACGGCGGCGTCGTCCGCCTCCAGGAGGTAGATCACCTCGAAGGCGGGGCCGCCTTCCTCGCCCCGCTCCTCGCCGGGCGGGTCCTCACACTCGACGGCCTCCACTTCGACGGCCTCCACGCGCGCGTGGGCGGATGCCGTGCTCCTGGGGGCGACGGTCCGGCCCGACAGGGCGCCGACCAGCGCTCCCAGGACCGCGACGAGTCCCCGGCCACCGGCGTCCACCACCCCGGCGCGGCCGAGCACCGCCAGTTGGCCGGGCGTCGCGTCCAGGGCCGCGCAGGCTCCGTCGTACGCGGCCCTGGCCACGGCCCCGCAGTCCCCGTCCGCACCGGCCGCCGCATCGGCCGCCGCCGTGGCCACCGTCAGGACCGTGCCCTCGACCGGGTGGGCGACCGCCTGGTAGGCGGCCTCGGCGGCCTGCCGCAGGGCACGCTCCAGGGTCCGGCCGTCGGCGTGATCGGCACGGCTGGTGGGATCGGCGTGATCCACGTCACCTCGCGGGTCGCCGTCATCGGCTGCCCCGCCCCGCCCGCCCTCGTCGCCGCCGATGACCTGCGCCATGCCCCGCAGCAGTTGCGACAGGATGGTGCCCGAGTTCCCCCGGGCCCCGAGGAGCGCCCCGTGGGCCATCGCGCGCACGGTCTCGGCCAGCGAGGGAAGGGCCGGCTCATGGCCGGTGAAGGCCGCGTCGACGGCCTGTGAGGCGGACTCCACGGTCAGATAGAGGTTCGTTCCGGTGTCCCCGTCGGCGACCGGATAGACGTTGATGGAGTCGATCTCCTCGCGGGCCCTGCCGAGGGCGTCCAGAGCCAGCCGGCACCAGGCGCGCACCGCGACCGCGTCGAGGTTCTGCGGCACCTGTTCGCCTCCTTGACCATGCGGAATGGACGCAGCGTAGACCCACGGTGAACACGGGGCCGGGGGCGGGGGCCGGGCCGGTCGTGGTAGTTTCGTGGAACCGAAGCAGTCGTTGTATGCTGCTTCGGTTGCCCGATACGCATCGGGCCATTCCTCCTGGCAACGCCACTTCGATCATTGCACTGATCCCGGCATGCCGGGTTTAACCGTAAGTGCATCTGAAGTCTTTGGAGTGACCCGTGGCTGCCAACTGCGACGTCTGTGGCAAGGGGCCGGGCTTCGGCAACAACATCTCGCACTCGCACCGCCGTACGCCCCGTCGCTGGAACCCGAACATCCAGCGTGTGCGTGCCGTGGTGAGCGGGACGCCGAAGCGCCTCAACGCCTGCACCTCGTGCATCAAGGCCGGCAAGGTCTCGCGCTGACGCCAGCGCGGCCACCTAGCTGGTTGCTGAAGAAGCCGGTCCCCCAGGGGGCCGGCTTTTTCGTCTGCCCCCGTACGCGGGGCTGCCAGAATCTGGCGGATGCGCTTCGGCATCCTCGGCCCCCTCGACGTACGCTCCCCCGACGGCACCCCTGTGGACCCCGGCGGGCCGCGCCCGAGAGCGCTGCTCACCCTGCTGCTCCTGGATCCCGGCCGTACCGTCCCGGTGGCCGCGCTGACCGACGGGCTGTACGGCGACGAGCCGCCCGCGGGCGCGGCGAACGCGCTGCAATCGCAGATCTCCCGGCTGCGCAAGCGCCTGGGCCTCGCCATCGAGGCCACCCCCGCCGGCTACCGCATCGCCGTCCGTCCCGACGACGTCGACCTGCACCGCTTCGAACGGCTGGCCCGTGAGGGACGTGCGGCCCTTCGCTCCGGGGACCCCGCGCGGGCGGCCGGTCTCCTGAGGGAGGCGCTCGGCCTGTGGCGCGGGGCCCCACTCGCCGATCTGCCGGACGCCCACCCCCTCGCCGCACGCCTGGAGGAGACGCGCCTGGCCGCCGTGCAGGACCGCGTCGATGCGGACCTCGCGCTGGGCGGCGGAGCCGAGCTCGTGCCCGAGTTGCGCGGGCTGCTGGCCGGGCACCCGTTGAGCGAGCGGCTGCACGGACAGCTGATGCGGGCGCTGCACGCCGACGGCAGGCCCGCGGAGGCGCTCACCGTCTACGAGGAGGCGCGGCGCACCCTCGCGGACGAGCTCGGCACCGATCCCTCCGCCGAGCTGGCCGCGCTCCACCTCGAACTGCTGAAGGGCCGGGAGCCGGCACGGCAGCGCGGCGTGCCCGCGCAGCTGACGCGGTTCATCGGGCGGGCCGACGAGCTCACGCGGATCGGCGCCCTGCTCTCGGAGGCTCGGCTCGTGACGCTCACCGGGCCGGGCGGGGCGGGCAAGACCCGGCTCGCGGTCGAGGCCGCCCGCGCGCTGCCCGACGTCTGCTTCGTGGAGCTGGCTCCGCTCGCCGACGGCGCCCGGGTGACGTACGCGATCCTCATCGCCCTCGGGGTGCGCGACGGCTTCCGCGGCCAGGGCGGCGACGCCACGGAGCGGCTGCTCACCGCGTTGCGCGGCCGTGAGCTGCTCCTCGTCCTCGACAACTGCGAGCACGTCGTGGACGAGGCGGCCCGCGTCGCGGCGCTGCTCCTCGGGGCCTGCCCGGGTGTGCGGGTCCTCGCCACCAGCCGGGAGGGGCTGGGGATCACGGGGGAAGTCCTGTGGCCGGTGCCGCCGCTGGCCGCCGGGCCCGCCGCCCGGCTCTTCGCGGACCGGGCGGCCGCCGTGCGCCCCGACCTCGCGGGCCCTCGTGACGAGCACGCCCGACAGCCGACCGACCAGCACGCCCGACAGCCGACCGTCGAGCACACCCGGCGGCTGACCGACGAGATCTGCGCGGCGCTCGACGGCCTGCCCCTCGCGATCGAGCTGGCCGCGGCCCGTCTGCGCACCCTCACGCTGGACGAGCTCGCCGCCCGCCTCGGCGACCGCTTCCGGCTGCTCTCGCGCGGCGACCGCACGAAGGCCCCGCGGCACCGCACGCTGCACGCGGTCGTGGAGTGGAGCTGGGAACTGCTCGACGACGAGGAGCGGAAGCTGGCCCGGCGGCTGACCGTCTTCTCCGGAGGGGCCACGCACGAAGCCGTGGAGGCCGTCTGCGGGGTCCCGTACCCGGATGACCTGCTCGCCTCCCTCGCGGAGAAGTCGTTCCTCGACGTGACCGAGGGGCGCTACGCCATGTTGCGGACGATCCGCGCGTTCTGCGCCCGGGAGCTGGCCGCGGCGGGCGAGGAGGAGCGGCTGCGGGCCGCGCACGCCGGATACTTCCTGCGCCTGGCCGAGGCGGCCGAGCCCCGGCTGCGCGGCGGTGAGCAGCTGCGCGGCCTTGCGGAGCTCGACGCCGAGCAGCCGAACCTGGACGCGGCGCTGCGCCACCTGATCCGCACCGCGCCGCGCGACGGTCTCCGGCTGATGGCCGCGCTCGCCTGGTTCTGGCTGCTGCGCGGCCGCTACGGAGAGCGCAGGGAGCTGGCCGTCGACCTCCTTGCCGCGGTGGGCGCCGAGCCGCCGGACGGCCTCTTGGAGGAGTACGTCCTGTGTCTGATCAACACGATCGCGGGGGACGGCACCGACCCGGCCGAACCGGACCGCCTCGCGCGCGCGGACGCTCTGTTCGGCGACCTGAAGGGGCCGCTGCGGCTGCCGTACCTGGTGGTGCTGTGGTCGATCGCGGGCGGTCCGGCGCGGGGCATGGAGGACCAGGTGCGGGAGCAGGTCGACGGTCACCCCTGGGGCGTGGCCCTCCTCGATCTCGGGCTGGGGTTCCAGGACCTGTTCACGGGCCGTGCCGAGGCCTCGGAGGCGGCCTTCGCCCGGGCGCTGGAGGGGTTCAGGACGGCCGGGGACCGCTGGGGCATGGCCAACTGCCTCGATCCGCTGGGCATGTTCGCCGACTGGCGGGGCGAGCGCGGGCGGGCCCTCGAACTGCTCGACGAAGGGCTCGCGCACGTGCGGGAGTTGGCGGCGCCCGAGGAGACCGCGGACCTGCTGCACCGGCGCGCCACGGTCCTCATGCACGGGGGCGACCTCGACGCGGCGGCCGCCCAGTACACGCACTCCGCCGACCTCGCCCGGACCGTCGGCGTCCCCGACAAGGTGGCGACCGCGCGGCGCGGGCTCGGGGACGTGGCCCGGCTCCGCGGCGACACGGCACGCGCGCGTGCACAGTACGAAGCGGCTCTGGAGGCGTGCGCCGCCAACTGGTTCAGCCTCGGGGAGAGCGTGCGGATCCTGATCGGCCTGGGCCGCACCGCGCTCGCCGACTCCCGCGCGGCGGAGGCCGCCGACTGGTTCGAGCAGGCCCGGGTACTGGCCGCCGGCTCCGACGTGCGGGCCCCGGGCGTCGGCGGCGGCGCGCCCGGCACCGGAGAACTGGCCGAGGTGGCCGAGGCGTTGGCCGCCGTCGCCCCGGGCCCCGAGGAAGCCGTGCGGCTCCTGGGCGCCGCCCACGGCCTGCGCGGCACCCTGATCGCCGGTGACCCCGACGTCGTACCCCTCGTGGAGGCGGCCCGCGCGGAGCTCTCCCCCGAGGCGTACGAGAAGGCCTTCGAGGAGGGGCGGCGCCTGCGGTCGGCGGCGGTCAGGGACGGTGGGCCGAGGGCCAGGGACGGTGGGCCGGCGGTCAGGGAACGGTAGGCGGACGGTCAGCGGCCGCCGCAAGGCTTGCCGCATGACACATCCGACGCGTACGAACACCGAATCGGCCCCTACGAAGAGCCCGCGCCGCACCGCCACCCGCAGCCTCGCCCACTTGGACGTCCTCATCTCGGGCGCCAGTGTCGCGGGGCCCGCGCTCGCCCTGTGGCTGGCCCGCCACGGAGCCCGGGTCACGGTCGTGGAGAAGGCGCCCGCCCTGCGCGAGGGCGGTTTCGCGGTCGACTTCCGGGGCGATGTGCACCGCACCGTGCTGCGGCGCATGGGCATCTGGGACGAGGTCCACCGCCGTCAGACGCACATGGGCCGCCAGACCGTCGTGGACGCCGACGACACGGAGCGGGTGGCCCTGCCCGCGTTCTTCATGAGCGGCGACGTGGAGATCTTCCGCGGCGACCTCTCCAAGATCCTGTACGAGCGCACCGCGGACCGGGTCGAGTACGTCTTCGGAGACTCCGTCGCCACACTGACGGAGGACTCCGAAGGCGTCGACGTGACCTTCGACCACGGCGCGCCCCGCCGCTTCGACCTGGTCGTCGGCGCGGACGGGCTGCACTCGCACACCCGTCGTCTGGTCTTCGGTGACGAATCGCGGTACCTGCGCTTCCTGGGCCACTACGTGGCGGGCTTCGGCATCCCCAACCACCTCGGCCTCGACCGCACCGCCCGCCTCTACAGCGAGCCCGGCCGCACCGTCGTGATCAGCAACTACGACGGTGACCCGGACAGGGCGGGCGTGGGCCTGTTCTTCAGGTCCGAGCGGCTCGATCACGACCGGCACGACATCGACCGGCAGAAGAAGATCCTCGCCGACCGGTTCGCGGACATGCGCTGGAAGCACGCCCCCAAGGCCCTGGAAGGCCTGGAGAGCGCCGACGACCTCTACTTCGACGCCATCGCGCGGATCCACGTCGACCGGCTCTCCAAGGGCCGTGTGGTGCTCCTGGGCGACGCGGGGTACGGCGCCACGATGGGCGGCATCGGGACGGGCACGGCGCTGGTCTCCGCGTACGTCCTGGCCGGTGAGCTCGCGGCCGCCGGGGGTGACCACCGGGTGGGCTTCGCCGCGTACGAGGCGGAGATCCGCGACTACGCCAAGGGCTGCCAGAAGACCGCGGACAACGCGGGGCCCTTCCTCGCCCCGCCGACCGGGAAGAAGATCCGCAGCCGCGACCGGGCGTACCGGGTGCTCGGCTCCCGGCCGCTGGCGGGCCTCTTCAAGAAGCTGACGGAGAGGGCCGCGAGCGACCTCGTCCTCAAGGACTACGCGCCCGTGGACCGCCAGCCGTGATCCACCGGGCCGATCCCGCCGCCGAGGGCGAACCCGGCGGCGATCGCCCCCGTCACGTACTCCTTGGCCGCCGTGACGGCCTCCGGGACGCTCCGCCCCTTGGCCAGCTGCGCCGCTATGGCACTGGCCAGGGTGCAGCCCGTGCCGTGCGTGTGCCGGTTGTCGTGGCGCGGGGCGCGCAGCACGTGCTCTTCGGAGCCGTCGGTCAGCAGGTCCACGGCGTCGCCGCTGAGGTGGCCGCCCTTGATGAGCACCCACTTCGGGCCGAAGGCGAGGACGGCGGCGGCCGCGCGCCGCAGGCCGTCCTCCGAGTCGACGACGACACCGGTGAGTTGGGCGACCTCGTCGAGGTTGGGGGTCGCGACCGTGGCGACCGGGAGGAGTTTCGTGCGCACCGAGTCCAGCGCGGAGACCGCGAGCAGCGAGTCGCCGTGTTTGGAGACGCCGACCGGGTCGACGACCGCGGGGGCGTCCGTGCCGGCGAGCAAGTCGGCGACCTCCTCGACCAGTTCGGCCGAGGCGAGCATGCCGGTCTTCACCGCCTGTACGCCGATGTCGTCGACGACGCTGCGGTACTGGGCCCGCACCGCCTCCACCGGCAGCTCCCAGAAGCCCTGCACGCCCAGTGAGTTCTGCGCGGTGACGGCCGTGACGACGCTCATGCCGTGCGTGCCGAGGGCGAGCATCGTCTTCAGGTCGGCCTGGATGCCCGCGCCGCCGCCCGAGTCGGACCCGGCGACGGTGAGCACCCGCGGCGGCGCCGCGCTCACTCCGCGTCCCCGTTGTCCCCGAAGTGGTCCCAGCCCTTGCTGGTCCACGGGGCGCCGTCCACGGTCACCTGGGGCAGCGCGGAGGGGTTGAGGACCTCGCCGATGACCTTCCAGCGGGCGGGCAGCTTCACGTCCGGCGGGAACGTCGCGACGATCGCGTGGTCCTCGCCGCCGTTCAGCACCCACTGGAGCGGGTCGACGCCGACGGCCTGCCCGATGTCGTTCATCTGCGAGGGCACGTCGACGTCTCCGGAGCGGATGTCGATGCGCACCTTGCTGGACTCGGCGATGTGTCCGAGGTCGGCGATGAGGCCGTCGCTGACGTCCGTCATGGAGGTCGCGCCGAGACCGGCGGCCGCGGGGCCCGCGTGGTAGGGCGGCTCGGGCCTGCGGTGGGCCTCCACGAAGGCGCGCGGCGAGCGGAAGCCGCGGGAGAGCACCGCGTGCCCGGCGGCGGACCAGCCGAGCCAGCCCGTCACGGCGACGACGTCGCCGGGCTGCGCGCCCGCGCGCGTGACGGGTTCGTGGTTGCGCAGGTCGCCCAGTGCGGTGATCGCGACGGTGATGGTGTCGCCGCGCACGACGTCGCCGCCCACGACGGCGGCGCCCGCGACCTGGCACTCGTCCCTGAGGCCGTCCATCAGCTCGGTGGGCCAGCTCGCGGGGAGCTCCGCGGGCACGACGAGGCCGAGCAGCAGCGCGGTCGGCACGGCGCCCATGGCCGCGATGTCGGCGAGGTTCTGCGCGGCGGCCTTGCGGCCCACGTCGTACGCGGTGGACCAGTCGCGGCGGAAGTGCCGCCCCTCCAGGAGGATGTCGGTGCTCGCCACGACCCTGCGGTCCGGAGCGGACACGACCGCGGCGTCATCGCCCGGGCCGAGCCGTACGGCCGGTGTGGTGGTGAGCCGCGAGGTGAGCTCTCTGATGAGCCCGAACTCCCCCAACTCGCCCACGGATCCCTTCACCGAGTCTCACCATGCCCTTTCACGCTGCCCGGCCCCCGGTCGCGAGCCGTCTCTGTCATCGGTACGGTCGACGTGACCGTCGACTTCTGCTGTCCGTCCGCCATGATGTGCGCGCCACAGGTCACGCGGGTCTCCCCGTGACGAGCGGCGACGCGGTACCGTGGCGTCCCTTTCTCCCCCCACATGATCCTCGTGGCCGCCCTGGAGGTTCCGTGGTACAGGCGTACATCCTGATCCAAACAGAGGTCGGCAAGGCGTCGACCGTCGCCGAGCTGATCGGCAAGATCCCGGGAGTGATCCAGGCCGAGGACGTGACCGGACCCTACGATGTCATCGTGCGCGCGCAGGCGGACACGGTCGACGAACTCGGCCGCATGGTGGTCGCCAAGGTCCAGCAAGTGGACGGCATCACCCGAACCCTGACCTGCCCGGTCGTGCACTTGTAGCCCCCGTCTACCCTGGCCCGGTGAACCTCCCCCGTCTCCGGCGCCGCTGCCTCACAGGAACGTCCGCCCTCGCCCTGCTGCTCACGACGGCGGCCTGCTCATCTTCGGACGACGAGGCGTCAGTGGTGGTTCCGTCCCCGGCCGCGAAGGCCGCGGGACTCTGCCGGGACCTGCACGACAAGCTCCCGGAGAAGGTCGACGGTCTCGGCCGGACCGACCCCGGGCCGAAGTCCGAGCTGACCGCGGGGTGGGGAGACCCGGCGATCATACTGCGCTGCGGTGTGGAGCGGCCCCCGGAGATGATCGACCCCGCGTACGCCGGGGAGAACAGCGTGAACGTGAACGGTGTCGCCTGGCTGCTCCAGAAGCGCGACGACGGCTCGTACACCTTCACCACCGGGGCGCGCCTCGCCTACGTGGAGGTGACGCTGCCGGCGGAGCGGGCGGGGGGCGGCCTGAGTCCGCTCACGGACTTCTCCGCCCCCATCAAGAAGACCATCCCCAAGGGGGTCGCCCCCTGACGGGGGCGGCACCCTCGGGCGTGGGTCAGCGCAGGCCCGTGGAGCGGTTCAGGGCCGCCTGGATGAGGCGGTCCACCAGCTCCGGATAGCTGACGCCGCTCTTCTCCCACATCTGCGGGTACATCGAGATGGGCGTGAAGCCGGGCATCGTGTTGATCTCGTTGATCACGAACCGGCCGTCCTCGGTGAGGAAGAAGTCCGCGCGCACCAGGCCCTCGCAGGACGCCGCCTCGAACGCCTCGACGGCGAGCCGCTGGATCTCCGCGGTCTGCTCGGGCGTCAGCGGCGCGGGCACGATGCCGGGCGTCGAGTCGATGTACTTCGCCTCGAAGTCGTAGTAGTCGTGCGTCTGCACGGGCGGGATCTCGGCCGGGACGCTCGCGCGGGGGCCGTCCTCGAACTCCAGGACGCCGCACTCGATCTCGCGGCCGCGCAGCAGCGCCTCAATGATGATCTTGGGGTCGTGGCGCTGCGCCTCGGCGATGGCCTCGTCGAGACCGTCGAAGGAGTCGACCTTCGTGATGCCGATCGAGGAGCCGGCGCGCGCGGGCTTGATGAACAGCGGCCACCCGTGTTCGCCGGCGAACTCCGCGATGCGCTGCCGGGCGCCCGCCTCGTCCTGCCGCCACTCGCGCGGACGGATCACCAGGTACGGGCCGACGTTCAGCCCGAAGGAGGCGAACACCCGCTTCATGTAGTCCTTGTCCTGGCCGACGGCCGAGGCGAGGACTCCGGAGCCGACGTAGGGCACTCCGGAGAGTTCGAGCAGACCCTGGAGGGTGCCGTCCTCTCCGTAGGGACCGTGCAGCATCGGGAAGACGACGTCGACCTCGCCGAGCGCCTTGGGCACGGAGCCGGGCTCGCTGTAGACGACCTCGCGGTTGCCGGGGTCGACCGGGAGCACGACACCGCCCTCCACGGAGTCGGCGATCTCGGCGACGTTCGGCATCCGGCGGTCGGCGATGGCCATCCGCTCCGGCTCGTCGGCGGTCAGCGCCCAACGGCCGTCCGTGGTGATGCCGATCGGCAGGACGTCGTACTTGGAGCGGTCGATCGCGCGCAGCACGGCGCCGGCCGTGACGACGGAGATGCCGTGCTCCGAGCTGCGGCCGCCGAACACGACGGCCACACGCGGCTTGCGGAGCGGCTGCTCAGGGCTCTGGGGGAGGTTCTCGCTGCTCATATCGCGTTGAGAGTACCCGTTGGTACCGCAGGAGTCAGGCGACGCCCGTCAGCGGCGCTCCGGCTTGGCGCTGCGCGACATGAGGTCCTTGAGGGCGACCACCGGGGGCGTGCCCTCGTGCACGATGCCCACGACCGTCTCGGTGATCGGCATGTCGACGCCGTGCCTGCGGGCCAGATCCAGCACGGACTCGCAGGACTTGACACCCTCGGCGGTCTGCTTGGTGACCGCGATGGTCTCCTGGAGGGTCATGCCCTTGCCGAGGTTGGTGCCGAAGGTGTGGTTGCGCGACAGCGGCGACGAGCAGGTGGCCACCAGGTCGCCGAGGCCCGCGAGTCCGGAGAACGTGAGCGGGTCGGCGCCCATGGCGAGCCCGAGCCGGGTGGTCTCGGCGAGGCCGCGCGTGATGAGCGAGCCCTTGGCGTTGTCACCGAGGCCCATGCCGTCCGCGATGCCCACGGCGAGGCCGATGACGTTCTTCACGGCGCCGCCGAGCTCGCAGCCGACCACGTCGGTGTTGGTGTACGGGCGGAAGTACGGCGTGTGGCAGGCCGTCTGGAGGCGCTGCGCGACGGCTTCGTCCCGGCAGGCGACCACGGCGGCGGCGGGCTGCCGCGCGGCGATCTCACGGGCGAGGTTGGGCCCTGTGACGACGGCGATCCGGTCGGTGGGGACCTTCGTGACGTCCTCGATCACCTCGCTCATCCGCATGGCGGAGCCCAGTTCGACGCCCTTCATGAGGGAGACGAGGACGGTGCCGGGGGCGAGCAGCGGCGCCCACTCGGCGAGGTTGGCGCGCAGCGTCTGCGACGGCACGGCGAGGACCGTGAAGTCGGCCTCCGCTGCGGCCTCGGCCGGATCGGTGGTCGCCCGAAGGTTCTCCGGGAGCCGCACGCCGGGGAGGTAGTCCGGGTTGGTCCGCGTGGAGTTGACCGCGTCGGCGAGTTCGGCGCGGCGGCCCCACAGGGTGACGTCACAGCCCGCGTCGGCGAGCACCATGCCGAAGGCCGTGCCCCAGGAGCCCGTTCCGAAGACGGCGGCCTTCGCGGGCCGTGCCGCGTTCACGGGGGTCGCGGGGTTCGTCACTTGCTGTCCTCCGAGGTGCTCTCTGTGGTGCTGTCCGTGCCGCCCTGTGCGGCGCCGCGGCGCGCTGCCTTGCGTCGTTGTTCCTGCCGCGCCCTGCGCGGGTCGTACGGCGTCTCAGGGGCCTTCTCGCCCCTGACCTCCTCGAGGAGTTCGGTGATCGCGGCCATGATGGTCTCGGTCACCTCGCGCAGCACCTCGGGCGTCGGCTCCTTGTCGTAGAAGCGCGACAGGTCGACGGCCGGTCCCGCCTTCACCTGGAGGGTCTTGCGCGGGAAGAAGGCGGGCTTCTTGCTGTACGGCGGAAGAGCGAGGTTGGCGCCCCACTGTGCGACGGGAATCACCGGGCACTTGGTCTCCAGGGCGACCCGCGCGGCGCCGGACTTGGCGGTCATCGGCCACATGTCGGGGTCCCTGGTGAGGGTGCCCTCGGGGTAGAAGGCGACGCACTCGCCGCGCGCGATGGCGTCGACGGCGGCGCGGAAGGCGTCGAGCGCGTTCGTCGTCTCGCGGTAGACCGGGATCTGGCCCGTGCCCTTCATCACCTTGGCGACAAAGCCACGCTTGAAAAGGCCGTCCTTCGCCAGGAATCGCGGCACTCGCCCCGTGTTGTACTGGAAGTGCGCGTACGAGAACGGGTCGATATGCGAGTTGTGATTCACCGCGGTGATGAATCCACCGTCGGCCGGAATGTGCTCCATTCCACGCCAGTCCCGCTTGAACAGAACCAAGAGCGGCGGTTTAGCAATGACCGCCGCAAGGCGGTACCAGAAGCCGATTCTGCGGCGGGACACTCGGACACCTTCCTCCATGAACCTGGCCGGCCGCACAAGTGTCGCCCCAGGCTGCCGGTCTGTCGAGAACACCGTACGCCCACCCGTCCGCGGCCACCGCCCCTCGTCCGTGGGCAGGTCACAATGGGCCCGACGCGAAGGACGGAGCGCCCGTGCAATGGACCCTGGTCATACCCGTTAAATCGCTGGCGCGCGCCAAAAGCAGGCTCGCCGCCGCGTCCGGGGACGGTCTGCGCCCGGGTCTCGCCCTGGCATTCGCGCAGGACACCCTGGCCGCCGCGCTGGCGTGCCCGGCGGTGCGGGATGTGGCGGTCGTCACGGACGACCCCCTGGCGGGCCGGGAGCTCGCCGCGCTGGGCGCCCGGGTCCTCGCCGACGAGCCCGGCGGAGGCCTGAACACCGCGCTGGCGCACGGGGCGGCCCGGGTGCGCGCCGAGCGGCCCGACGCGGCCGTCGCGGCCCTGAACGCCGACCTGCCCGCGCTGCGCCCCGAGGAATTGGCCCGCGCCCTCGACAGCGCCGCCGCATTTCCCCGCGCATTCATGCCGGATGCCGCAGGAATGGGGACGACACTGCTGTGCGCGACGCCGGGGACGCAATTGCATCCCGCTTTCGGGGTGGCCTCAAGGGCCCGGCATTCGGCGTCCGGGGCCGTGGAACTGGCGCTCGACGGCGTCGATTCCGTACGCCAGGACGTGGACACCGGAGAGGACCTGCGGGCCGCCCTCGCACTCGGCGTGGGACCGCGCACCGCCGCGGCCGCGGCGCGCCTGCTCATCGCCGACTGAGTACGCTGCTTTCCATGCAGGCGACCGCGTACACGTACGACTCCGAGACCCGCAGCGGCAGTGTGCTGCTCGACGACGGGACTCCCGTCTCCTTCGAGGCGCCCGCGTTCGACGCGGGCGGGCTGCGGCTGCTGCGCCCGGGGCAGCGCGTGCGCATCGAGGTGGACGGCGAGGGCGACGCGCGCCGCATCACCCTGGTGACCCTCCAGACGTTCTGAGGAACCCGGCGCGGAAGTGCCGCGCCCGGGGCTCAAGCGCCGTCCGGGCGCACGACGCGGGCCGGGCTCCCCCGTGGGAGCCCGGCCCGGCGCGTGAGTGCCCTCGTGCCCCTACTTCTTGCGGGCCGTGGTCTTCTTGGCGGTCGTCTTGCGCGTCGTGGCCTTCTTGGCGGGCGCGGTCTTCTTCGCCGTGGCCTTCTTGGCGGCGGGCGCGGTCTTCTTCGCCGTCGTCTTCTTGGCGGCCGGCGTGGCCTTCTTGGCGGTGGCGGTGGCCTTCTTCGCCGGCGTGGCCTTCTTGGCCGTCGCCTTCGTAGCGGTCTTCTTCGCCGTCGCCGTCGCCTTCTTGGCGGTCGCCGTGGTCTTCTTCGCGGCGCCCGTCGTCTTCTTCGCGGTGGCCTTCTTCGCCGTCGCGGTGGTCTTCTTGGCGGCCGGCGTGGCCTTCTTCGCGGTGGCCTTCTTGGCCGCGGCCTTCTTGACCGTCGCCGAAGCGCCGCCGGTCAGGCTGCCCTTGGGCGCCTTCTTGACCGCGACGTCGTTCTTCGGGAGCTTCTTCGAGCCGCTCACCAGGTCCTTGAAGCCCTGACCGGCGCGGAAGCGCGGCACCGAGGTCTTCTTGACGCGCACGCGCTCCCCGGTCTGGGGGTTGCGGGCGTAACGGGCCGGGCGGTCGACCTTCTCGAACGAGCCGAAGCCGGTGACCGAAACACGGTCCCCGCCGACAACGGCACGGACGACGGCGTCCAGGACCGCGTCGACGGCGTCGGCGGCCTGCTGGCGGCCTCCGACCTTGTCGGCAATCGCTTCTACGAGCTGCGCCTTGTTCACGTCTTCCCCTTCGGAGACATTGCCGGAGCGAAATACTCCGGCTTTTTCGCACGTTAGGCAGATATATACCGCAAATCAAACACGAAACGGGCTAATCACCCTTGTGCCGCAACGAAGTGGCCCATCTCGGAACTCCTCGAAGGCCCGTTGAGGCTGCGACTCAGGGGTCTTGGGGGAATCGGCCCTCGTCTGCTTCGTCGAGGGACGCCATCAATCGCTCCAGACGCCTTGCCGCATCGGCGAGATCGTGTTTGGCCGCGGCCGTAATGACCAGCAGCTTCCGGGTCAGCGCCATCCGTACGCCCTCCGGGACTTGCAGTGCGCGCACTCGGGAGTGCGCTTCCTTCAGTTGGTCCGCGACGAGCCCGTAGAGCTCGAGTTGGCTGTCACGTCCCATGCACCGATTGTGCCATCTGGGGCGAGTTGTCGCCTCCGCAGGGGGTAACTGCCGCCGTCCGCCGCCTTCCTGAGGGTACCCCGTCGCGCCGAGTACAAGGGGATTTCCAGCCTCTTCTTCCGTCGCGGCCAAGGGAGTTGAGACCACCCGTTCAGGTCACCGGGCACCTCTCGGAAGGCACACACAGATGTACCCCCAACCGTCCACGATTGGGGGTACATCAGGTTGGTGCGGGGTGTTGCGGGCTGTCAGACCCGCACGGTCCGCGGCTTGTACGAGGGGCGCCCGGACTCGTACGCGGCGATGTCCGGCTCGTTCCGCAGCGTGATGCTGATGTCGTCCAGGCCGTTCAGGAGTCGCCAGCGGGCGTTCTCGTCGAGTTCGAAGTCGGCGGTGATGCCCTCCGCGCGGACCTGGCGGTCCTCCAGGTCGACCGTGACCTCCGCCTGCGGGTCCCGCTCCGTCAGCTCCCAGAGCGCGTCCACGACCTTCTGGTCGAGCACGACGGTGAGCAGGCCGTTCTTCAGCGAGTTGCCGCGGAAGATGTCGGCGAAGCGGGACGAGATGACCGCCTTGAAGCCGAAGTTCTGCAACGCCCACACGGCGTGCTCGCGGGAGGATCCGGTGCCGAAGTCGGGTCCGGCGACCAGGACCGTGGAGCCCTGCCGCTCGGGGCGGTTGAGGACGAACTCGGGGTCCTTGCGCCAGGCCTCGAAGAGCCCGTCCTCGAAGCCGTCCCTGGTGACCTTCTTCAGCCAGTGGGCGGGGATGATCTGGTCGGTGTCCACGTTGCTGCGGCGCAGCGGGACGGCCCGGCCGGTGTGCTTGGTGAATGCTTCCATGGTTATCGGACTCCGGCGGTCACGGGGGCGTCGGACAGGTCGGCGGGCGAGGCGAGGTGGCCGGTGACCGCGGTGGCGGCGGCGACCTGCGGGGAGACCAGATGGGTGCGTCCGCCCTTGCCCTGCCTGCCTTCGAAGTTGCGGTTCGAGGTGGAGGCCGAGCGCTCGCCGGGCGCCAGTTGGTCGGGGTTCATGCCCAGACACATCGAGCAGCCCGCGTGCCGCCATTCGGCCCCGGCGGCGACGAAGACCTTGTCCAGGCCCTCCTCGACGGCCTGGAGGGCGACCCGGACCGAGCCGGGGACGACCAGCATCCGCACGCCGTCGGCGACCTTGCGGCCCTCGACGACGGAGGCCGCCGCGCGCAGGTCCTCGATGCGGCCGTTGGTGCAGGAGCCTACGAAGACGGTGTCGACCTTGATGTCGCGCAGCGGCTGCCCCGCGGTCAACCCCATGTACTCCAGGGCCTTTTCGGCGGCGTGGCGCTCCGAAGCGTCTTCGTACGAAGCCGGGTCGGGGACGCTCGCCGAAAGCGGCGCTCCCTGGCCGGGGTTGGTGCCCCAGGTGACGAACGGCGCCAGCGAGGCGGCGTCGATGTAGACCTCGGCGTCGAAGACCGCGTCGTCATCGGTCCTCAACGTCTTCCAGTACGCGACCGCGGCGTCCCACTCCTCGCCCTCCGGCGCGTGGGCGCGGCCCTTCAGGTACGCGAAGGTGGTCTCGTCCGGGGCGATCATCCCGGCGCGGGCGCCCGCCTCGATGGACATGTTGCAGATGGTCATACGCGCCTCCATCGAGAGCTTCTCGATGGCGGAGCCGCGGTACTCCAGGACGTAGCCCTGGCCGCCGCCGGTGCCGATCTTCGTGATGATGGCGAGGATCAGGTCCTTGGCCGTGACGTCGTCGGGCAGTTCGCCGTCGACGGTGATGGCCATGGTCTTGGGACGGGCCATCGGCAGCGTCTGGGTGGCGAGGACGTGCTCGACCTGGGAGGTGCCGATGCCGAACGCCAGCGCGCCGAAGGCGCCATGGGTGGAGGTGTGCGAGTCGCCGCAGACCACGGTGGTGCCGGGCTGGGTCAGTCCCAGCTGCGGTCCCACCACGTGGACGACGCCCTGCTCGACGTCGCCCAGCGGGTGCAGGCGCACACCGAAGTCGGCGCAGTTCTTGCGCAGCGTCTCCAGCTGCGCCCGCGAGACCGGGTCGGCGATGGGCTTGTCGATGTCGAGGGTCGGGGTGTTGTGATCCTCGGTCGCGATGGTGAGGTCGAGCCGCCGCACCTGACGGCCGGCCTGGCGGAGGCCGTCGAAGGCCTGGGGGCTGGTCACCTCGTGCAGCAGGTGCAGATCGATGTAGAGGAGGTCGGGCTCGCCCTCGGCGCGCCGGACGACGTGGTCGTCCCAGACCTTCTCCGCGAGTGTCCTACCCATCGCTTTCCCTCCGACCGGCCGCTCGTGCCGGCCTCACTAGAGATCTGTTCGCCGACGCGCGTACCCCTCGTGCCGCACGTCGGCTGCGAAATCCGTTGGTCCGCGGATCGCTCGTACAGAGTGGCGCGTCTCGCAGAAAATTGAACTTGCGTTTCACAGAGTGAGACGCGAGTATCGACGCATGGACAACTCTAGCGGCGTCGGCGTTCTGGACAAGGCGGCCCTTGTCTTGAGCGCTCTGGAGTCCGGTCCGGCCACCCTCGCGGGCTTGGTCGCGGCCACCGGGCTCGCACGACCCACGGCTCACCGACTCGCCGTGGCACTGGAACACCACCGGATGGTGGCGCGGGACATGCAGGGCCGTTTCATTCTCGGCCCGCGCCTCGCCGAGCTCGCGGCGGCGGCGGGCGAGGACCGCCTGCTCGCCACGGCCGGCCCGGTCCTCACGCACCTGCGCGACGTCACGGGCGAGAGCGCGCAGCTCTACCGCAGGCAGGGCGACATGCGCATCTGCGTGGCCGCGGCCGAGCGCCTCTCGGGCCTGCGGGACACCGTCCCCGTCGGCTCGACGCTCACGATGAAGGCGGGCTCGTCCGCGCAGATCCTGATGGCCTGGGAGGAGCCGGAGCGCCTGCACCGCGGCCTCCAGGGCGCCCGCTTCACGGCCACGGCCCTTTCGGGTGTGCGCCGGCGGGGCTGGGCCCAGTCGATCGGCGAGCGCGAGCCGGGCGTCGCGTCCGTCTCCGCGCCGGTGCGGGGCCCCTCCAACCGCGTGGTGGCCGCCGTCTCGGTCTCCGGACCGATCGAGCGCCTGACCCGCCACCCGGGCCGTATGCACGCGCAGGCGGTCATCGACGCCGCCGGACGCCTCTCGGAGGCCCTGCGCCGCTCCGGCGGCTGACGCTCCCGGCGCCGGGAGCGCCGATCCACGCACAGCGCCGGAAGGAACTGCCTCAACGCCGCGGCAGCCCCTTCCGGCGCTTTTCTGTGCCTTACGCCATGTGCCCTTACGCCATGCGCCTTTACGACATGTGCCTCACGGCAGCCGGCGTCAGGCCACTGTCAGACGGTCGGCGGCCCGCTCCCCGCGCCGGGCGACCGGGAGGACGCCGGTGGCCGCGGCGAGTCCGAACGGCGGCATGTTCACGTACACCTGCTCATGGGCACCGGCCGGCACCACGAACGTCTCGTGCCAGAAGCCGACCTTGCCCCGCCCGTTCCTGAGGCGCCGGTTGAAGGCCGTCCACGCGGGCCGGTGGGCCTTGTCCGGTGCGGTCGAGTACGCGAGCAGCTTCTCCTGCGACTCCCAGTACTGGACCACGTACACCAGGCGCGGCCCGCCGAGCAGCAGCCGGTAGCCCAGCATTCCGCTCTCGGGGTCCCGCGCCAGCTCCCTCAGCATGCGGGGCATCGCCATGAAGACGGGCCACCAGCTGCGGACGGCACGGAACGCGTTGATGCGCATCCCGATGTGGAAGACGACCACGCCGCCCTCCGCCTCCGCGGTCATGCGTCCTTCGACCGGCTTGCTGCCCATGATTTTTCCCCCTCGTCCTGGCTCTTTCCGATGTTGGATAGTCGAACTATCCATGCTTGGATAGTGCCACTCCCCAAAGGGGGGCGCAAGAGGAGGCACCATCCGATGAAACTGGCGGAGCTGAGCAGGCTCAGCGGGATCCCCACGGCCACGATCAAGTACTACCTGCGGGAGGGGCTGCTGCCGCCCGGCCACCGCGTGACGGCGACGCAGGCCGAGTACGACGACTCGCATCTACAGCGGCTCCGGCTCGTGCGGGCGCTGATCCAGGTGGGGCGGGTGCCGATCGCGTCGGCGCGCGATGTCCTGACCGCCCTGGAGGACGAGTCCCTCGACCACAACTCCCGTCTGGGGACGGCGGTCTCGGCGCTGCCGCACGGCCGGGAGTCGACCGAGGACGACGCGGCGATGCGGGAGGCGCGCTCCACGGTCGACCTGCTGCTGGCCCGGCTCAACTGGGAACACACCCGTGACCGCCCGGACGACTCACCGGCCTACCGGGTGCTGGTGACCGCCGTCGCCACCCTGGCCCGGCTCGGATATCCGTGCGGCGTCGACGACTTGGCGCCCTACGCGCACGCGGGACGCCAACTGGCCGTGACCGACCTGGACTTGATCGAGCGGTACGAGACGCCCGACCGGCAGCTGGAGGCGGCGGTGGCGCTCACGGTGCTGTACGAGCCGGTGCTGCTGAGCCTGCGCCGCATCGCACAGGCGGAGGAGTCCACGAGCCGCTACGGGCAGTGGAGTACGGAGGAATGACGAAGGGGCCCTCCCTCGCGGGAAGGCCCCTTGCCGTTTCTGTACCCCCGACCGGATTCGAACCGGCGCTACCGCCTTGAGAGGGCGGCGTGCTAGGCCGCTACACAACGGGGGCGAGGATCTTGCGTCACCACACGATCCAGCTGGGCTACCAGGACTCGAACCTAAACTAACGGAACCAGAAACCGTCGTGCTGCCAATTACACCATAGCCCAATGTGGTCTAGACCATGTCTAGTACCTACAGTACCCCCGACCGGATTCGAACCGGCGCTACCGCCTTGAGAGGGCGGCGTGCTAGGCCGCTACACAACGGGGGCCCTAGCGATCCTGCATCAGTGACAGTGGGTGCGACCCGATCTGTCCCCGCGGGAAGGATCTGTACCCCCGACCGGATTCGAACCGGCGCTACCGCCTTGAGAGGGCGGCGTGCTAGGCCGCTACACAACGGGGGCATTGTGGATGAGATCCACAGGTTGCAGATGAGCTCTGCGAGCTGGCCTACCAGGACTCGAACCTAGACTAACGGAACCAGAAACCGTCGTGCTGCCAATTACACCATAGGCCATCAAAGCGCCACCCCGGGAAGGGGTTTTGTTTGACTTGCGCTTCCCGGCCGGACCTTTCGGCCCTCTCGGGCGGCGCAGGAAGAACATTACCCGAAGGTGGACGGCGCTCCAAAACGGGTATCCGCCCGCAGCAGCGCGGGGAGCTCGGAGAGGTCCCTGATGCGGTGGACGCCGGTGGGGCCGTCCCCCGCCGTGCCGCTGCGGTCGAGCCATATCCCGAGCAGGCCGGCGTCCCTGGCGCCCCTGGCGTCGATCTCCGGCTGGTCGCCGACGTAGGCGATCTCGGCGGGCGCGAGGCCCAGGTGGGCGCAGACGGCGAGGAAGGCCTCGGCGGCGGGCTTGGAGACGCCCAGGTCGGCGGCGCACAGCACGGCCTCGAAGCGGTCGCGGACGCCGAGGAGGCGCAGCTTGCGGTCCTGGACGAAGAGAGCCGAGTTGGAGAGCACCGCGTGCCGGTAACCGTCGGCAAGGGCGTCCAGGGTGGGGACGGTGTCGGGGAAGAGGGACCAGGCCGATTCGTAGTGACCGACGTAACGGTCGAACCAGGCGTCGGCGTCGGCGTCGCTCAGCCCCGGGGCGTCGAGGAAGTCCCGCACCCGGTCGCGGCGCTGCTCCTCGAAGGTCACCCCGCCGGCGCCGAAGCGGGCCCAGTGGAGCTCGGTGAGCTCCCGCCACCGGCCGAGGGCACGCTCGGCGGACTCGTACCGCTCCAGGAGCCCCTCGGCGGTGAGATGCGCGTGCATGCCGGCGCTGTCGGCGCGCGCGTAGTCGAAGATGGTGTCGTCGATGTCCCAGACCACGGCTTTGATCGGCATGCTTTTGAAGCTACGCCAAGGGCCCGGGAGCCGTCTCGGCTTCCGGGCCCTTGTGTGCGTACCGGCGGATCAGGCGGTCAGCTTCGCCAGCGCCGCGTCGATGCGGGTCAGGGTCTTCTCCTTGCCCAGGATCTCCAGGGACTCGAAGAGGGGCAGGCCGATGGTGCGGCCGGTGACGGCGACGCGGACCGGGGCCTGGGCCTTGCCGAGCTTCAGGCCGTGCTCCTCGCCGGCGGCCAGGACGGCCTCCTTGAGGGACTCGGGGGAGGTCCAGTCGGCCGCCTCCAGCTTGGTGCGGGCCGTGCGCAGGAGGGCGTCGGAGCCCTCCTTCATGGCCTTCGTCCAGCTCGGCTCGTCGAAGACCGGCTCCGGCAGGAAGAGGAAGTCGACGTTGTCGGTGATCTCGGAGAGGACCTTGAGGCGGGTCTGCGCGTGCGGCGCGATGGCCTGCCAGGCGGCCTCGTCGAAGTCCTCGGGCGCCCAGTTGGCGTGCGGGGCGCGCAGCCAGGGCTCGCAGGCCTCGGCGAAGGCCTTCACGTCCAGCATGCGGATGTGGTCGGCGTTGATCGCCTCGGCCTTCTTGAGGTCGAAGCGGGCCGGGTTCGCGTTCACGTCGGCGAGGTCGAACTTCGCGACCATGTCGGAGATCGAGAAGACGTCCTGGTCCGCCGAGAACGACCAGCCGAGGAGCGACAGGTAGTTCAGGAGGCCCTCGGGGAGGAAGCCGCGCTCGCGGTAGAGGTTGAGCGACGCCTGCGGGTCGCGCTTGCTCAGCTTCTTGTTGCCCTCGCCCATGACGTACGGGAGGTGGCCGAACTCGGGGATGCCCTTGGCGATGCCCAGCTCGATCAGCGCCTTGTAGAGGGCGATCTGGCGTGGGGTGGAGGAGAGCAGGTCCTCGCCGCGCAGGACGTGGGTGATCTCCATCAGCGCGTCGTCGACCGGGTTGACGAGGGTGTAGAGCGGGGCGCCGTTCGCGCGGACGATGCCGTAGTCCGTGACGTTCTCCGCCTGGACGGTGATCTCGCCGCGGACCAGGTCGGTGAAGGTGGTGGCCTCGTCGGGCATCCGGAAGCGGATGATGTGCTTGCGGCCCTCGGCCTCGTACGCCTCGATCTGCTCGGCGGTGAGGTCGCGGCAGTGGCCGTCGTAACCGGACGGCTTGCCGGCGGCACGGGCGGCCTCGCGGCGGGCGTCCAGCTCCTCGGTGGTGCAGTAGCAGGGGTAGGCGTAGCCGCCGTCGATCAGCTTGGCGGCGACGTCCTTGTAGATGTCCATGCGCTGCGACTGGCGGTAGGGCGCGTGCGGGCCGCCGATCTCGGGGCCCTCGTCCCAGTCGAAGCCCAGCCAGCGCATCGAGTCGAGGAGCTGCTCGTACGACTCCTCGGAGTCGCGCGCGGCGTCGGTGTCCTCGATGCGGAAGACCAGGGTGCCCTCGTTGTGCCGGGCGTAGGCCCAGTTGAAGAGGGCGGTGCGGACCAGGCCCACGTGGGGGTTGCCGGTCGGCGAGGGACAGAACCGTACGCGTACGGGGGTCGCGTTAGCCACGCTTGATCACCTTGTTGGTGAGAGTGCCGATGCCTTCGATGGTGACGGCGACCTCGTCGCCGACGTTGAGCGGTCCGACGCCTGCCGGGGTGCCCGTGAGGATGACGTCGCCGGGGAGCAGCGTCATGGCCTCGGAGATGTGCACGATCAGGTCCTCGACGGAGCGGACCATCTCGGCCGTGCGCCCCAGCTGGCGCTGTTCGCCGTTGACCGTGCACTGGATGGTGAGGTCGGAGGGGTCGAGGTCGGTCTCCACCCAGGGGCCGAGCGGGCAGGCGGTGTCGAAGCCCTTGGCCCTCGCCCACTGCTTCTCGCGCTTCTGCACGTCACGCGCGGTGACGTCGTTGGCGCAGGTGTAGCCGAGGATGACGTCGCGGGCGCGCTCGCGCGGGACCTCGCGGCACATCCGGCCGATGACCACGGCCAGCTCGGCCTCGTGGTGCACTTCCTGCGAGAAGGACGGGTACACGATGGCGTCGCCGGGGCCCGCCACCGAGGTGGACGGCTTGAAGAAGGCGACCGGGACGTCGGGGACCTCGTTGCCGAGCTCCGCCGCGTGGTCCGCGTAGTTGCGGCCGATGCCCACGACCTTGTTGGGGAGCACCGGGGGCAGCAGCCTGACCTTGCTCACCGGGACCTTCGTGCCGGAGAGCTCGAAGTCCGCGAACGGGATGCCCTTGATGATGTCGAGGACGAGCCCATCGGTCGTTCCGGGGGGGCTTTCGCCCTCGACCGCGCCGAAGGCGACGTTGCCGTCGATGGAGAACCTGGCGATGCGCACGTGTGCCTTGGCCCCTTGCTGGAATGGGTGGAGTCTGACACTCCAGGCTAACGCGGCACAGGGGGCCGGCCTCGCGCCATTAACCCGCTACGGGGGCGGGCTGCTCCGGCGCGTCCATCAGGATCGTGCGCTTGGGGTTGGCGGTCTGCGTCGGCAGTTCCACGGCGTGCGCCGGCTGCTCGGGCGCGGCCTGGACGTCGTCGGCGTCCTTGAGGTGCGCGAGAGTGGTGCGGCGCGGGTTGGCTATGTTGCGGAACATCGTCGACTTCACAGTCTTCATCTGCTGTTCGGACCTTGTCGGTTGGGGCGTCACGCGGTGGACGCGGCTTGTCGGATTCGCCATCCCTGTAAAGCGTCAGGCTAAACATCCAATTCCCGGCCAAAGTCCGGAAGACGCCTTGATCTTCATGTGAGTTTGCTCACGAGAGGGCGGACAAAAGGGTCAATCCAGGCCCGGGGTCAGACCATTGGAAACGGACATTGCGCCACTGAAGGCACCATTCCGCTCCTGATCATGAAGTCTGGGACACCCCCCGCCGGTAGGCGCTTTGCGGGGATGGGTCCGTTTTTTACTAGATCACTTTCTACGTCTGGTGACTCCCCACTCACAACGCGTCACGTGGGCCGTGGCGCGACACACGGGCCTTGTTGGAGATCCGGCACTGTGCTGGAATTCCCGGGACCGCCGCGGGATCGAACCGGCGCGCAGGGGCGCAACGCAGCGCCGAGTGGCGGCGGGGAGGGGGAGCAAGCGCCGGTCACTCACGACCACATAGGGGGCGCTTGCCGCCCCACGACGCCGACACCGTCCCGCCGTTATCCGGCAGGACGCCTGGTCCAGAGGTTGCGACGCTAGTGCAGGGACGTTTCAAGAGGGATGGCAAGGGGTCTCCCCAGGCCGACCGCGGCCGAGGGGATGCTCCGGCGGAGCCGGAGCGCGGCTCCTCGCCCCAGCACGCCCAGAACCCCGGACCGGGTGCACCCGGCGACAGCGGCCCCGGCGCCGCCCGCCAGGGCACCGTCGGCAGCGGCTCGACGGCCGCCCCGGCCAAGAGCCAGGGCAAGGGACCGGCCGGCGGCAAGACGCCCAGCACCGGCTCGCGAATAGCCCTGCGCAACTGGCGCATCTCCACCCGTCTGGTCTCGCTGCTCGCGCTCCCCGTGATCACCGCGACCTCGCTCGGCGCGCTCCGCATCAACTCGTCCCTGGACGAGATCCAGCAGCTCGACAACATGAAGCTGCTGACCGAGATGACCAAGCAGGCCACGGAGCTGGCCGCGGCGCTCCAGGAGGAGCGCGACAAGTCGGCGGGGCCCCTCGCGCACGGCGCGAAGGCCTCGGACTACACGGTCAAGGGCGCTCGCGAGAAGACCGACCGGGTCTACCGGAACTTCCTCCAGGGCACCCAGGACCTCAACGACACCGACGGCGAGAAGGGCCTCCTCGGCGTCCGGCACAGCGCCGTCCAGATCACCCAGCAGCTCCAGGGCATCAACGACGTCCGCAAGAAGGCCTTCGCCGACAAGGGCTCCACCTCGCAGACCGTCGAGGCCTACAGCCAGCTCGTCGAGCAGCTCCTCAAGCTGTCGCAGGACATGGCGCAGGCGACGAGCAACCCGGACATGATCCAGCGCACGCGCTCGCTGGCCGCCTTCTCCTCGGCCAAGGAGTACGCGTCCGTACAGCGCGCGATCATCGCCGCGGCCCTGCCGGCCAACGACAGCGAGTACGGCAAGATCTCCGAGACCGACCGCACCTTCGGCCTCAGCGCCAACGAGAAGGAGCGCTCGGAGCTCCAGACGTTCAGCAAGATCTACGCGGGCAACGCCGGTGAGCTGACCAAGCCCATCGACGGCGCCAACCCCGCCGTCAAGGCCGCCAACGAGTACGCCAAGCGCGTCCTCGAGCAGGAGGGCGGCATCAAGCTCCAGGACAAGCGGTCCTACAAGGACTGGATCGACGCCGACACCACCAAGATCGACGCGATGTCCAAGATCGAGCTGACGCTGCTCGGCGAGATGGAGCAGAAGGCGCGCGAGCTGCGCAACGAGTCGGAGCAGTCGGCCATCCTCAACGGTGCGCTGATCCTGCTCGTGCTCGGCGTCTCGCTCGTCGGCGCGTTCGTCGTGGCCCGGTCCATGATCCGTTCGCTGCGCCGCCTCCAGGACACCGCGACCAAGGTCGCCCAGGACCGCCTGCCCGAGCTGGTCAAGCAGCTCTCGGAGTCGGACCCGCAGGACGTGGACACCTCGGTGGAGTCCGTGGGTGTGCACTCGCGCGACGAGATCGGCCAGGTGGCCGCGGCCTTCGACGACGTGCACCGCGAGGCCGTCCGCCTCGCCGCCGAGCAGGCCCTTCTGCGGGGCAACGTCAACGCGATGTTCACCAACCTCTCGCGCCGCTCGCAGGGCCTCATCCAGCGCCAGCTCTCGCTCATCTCCGAGCTGGAGTCGCGCGAGGCCGACCCGGACCAGCTCTCCTCGCTCTTCAAGCTCGACCACCTCGCGACCCGCATGCGCCGTAACGGTGAGAACCTGCTGGTTCTGGCCGGTGAAGAGCCCGGTCGCCGGTGGACCCGCCCCGTCCCGCTCGTCGACGTGCTGCGTGCCGCCGCGTCCGAGGTGGAGCAGTACGAGCGCATCGAGCTCTCCTCGGTGCCCGCGACCGAGGTCGCCGGACGCGTCGTCAACGACCTCGTGCACCTCCTCGCCGAGCTCCTCGAGAACGCGACGTCGTTCTCCTCGCCGCAGACCAAGGTCAAGGTCACCGGTCACGCGCTGCCCGACGGCCGCGTCCTCATCGAGATCCACGACACCGGCATCGGCCTCTCCCCCGAGGACCTCGCCGCGATCAACGAGCGGCTCGCCTCGCCGCCCACCGTGGACGTCTCGGTCTCGCGCCGCATGGGTCTGTTCGTGGTCGGCCGTCTGTCGCAGCGCCACGGCATCCGCATCCAGCTCCGCCCGTCCGACTCCGGTGGTACGACCGCGCTGGTCATGCTCCCCGTCGACGTCGCCCAGGGCGGCAAGAAGATGCCGGGCAAGCCCGGTGCGCCCTCCCCCACCGGCGGTCCCGCGGCGGCTCAGGCCGCGGCCGGTGCCGCGGCCGCGCGACGCGGTGTCGGTGCGGGCGGCAACGGTCCCGGTCTGACCGGTGGCCCCGGCCGCGGCGGTCCCGCGCTCGGCGGCGGCCCCGGTGCCGGCGCCCAGGGCGGCCCCGGGCTGCTCGGCGCCGGTGCGCCGCGCCAGCAGGTCGCGGGCTCGGGTCCGCGGGCCGCGCTGCCTTCCCGTGACACGGGTCAGGGGCAGGGTCCCGCTCAGGGTCAGGGCCCGGCTCAGGGCCGGGGACCGGCGCAGGGTCCGGGTCAGTCTCAGGGACCGGGTCAGGGTCCGGGCCAGGGCCCCGGGCTGGGTCTCGGTCAGGCCCCCGGCCAGGGTCAGCGTCCGCAGGCCGCTCCGCAGGGCGGTCAGCCGCAGGCGCCGCGCCGCGGCCGCGGCGGCAACGCGCCGCAGCCTCCGGTGCCCCAGCAGCGTACGAACGCGATGCAGCCCCCGGCGAACTCCCAGGCTGACGCCGGTGACCAGGGGCGCAGGCCCCAGCTGCCGCCCCGCGGCGGCCCGCGCGCCGAGCTGCCCGGGGGCAACCCGCAGCCGCGCGTGCCCAGTTGGAGCGACGAGAACGCGCAGCCGCAGGTGGCGCGCGAGCCCTTCGACACCCCTCGGGGCCACGAGGAGCACGAGTCCACCGGCCAGTTCCCCCAGGCTTCGGCGGGCGCGGACGACCGGCAGGGCCCCGGCTCCACCGCGGAGTTCGCCCGTCCGGACTTCGACGCCCCGCCGCCCGGCACCCCGGCGCACGGCACCCCGGCACCGCAGGACAGCGGCTCCACCGGCCAGTTCGTCCGCTCGGACGTCTTCGGCGGCACGGGCGCGCCCCGGCGCGGCCAGCAGCCCGGCCGCCCGGCCGCGCCGCAGCATCAGAACCAGAACCAGAACCAGCAGAACCCGAACCCCGGTCAGCAGCAGGACCAGGGCAACGGCTTCGCGCAGCAGGGCGGTCGGGAGAACCCCGACTACACCGTGCCGCGCCCGCCGGCCCCCCGCCGCGGCCAGGGCGACCCCCACCAGGGCCTCCCGCAGCAGCAGGGCCAGGGGCAGGGCCAGGGCGTGGGCCAGACGCCGCAGCAGGACGCGCTGAACCAGCACGAGGACCCGCTGAACCCGCAGCAGCCCCTGCCCCCGGCCGGCCCCGGCGACGGCCGTACGCCGCTGTTCGACACGCTGGAGACCAACTGGTTCCAGCAGCAGCAGAACCAGCAGGCGGCCCAGCAGCAGGCGGCCCAGCAGCAGCCGGCCCAGCAGGAGCAGCAGCACCGGCAGGCCGCGCCGCAGGAGCAGCAGGCCCCCGAGGCCCCGCAGCGCCCGCTCCCCTCGCGCCCCCAGCGCCAGGACCCGAACGCCGCGCCCGCGGGCGGCGGTGGCACCAACGGCGCCGGTGTGCCCGGCGGTTGGCGCTCCTCCCCCAACGACGAGCTGGGCCGCCAGGCCGAGCGCGTCCGGCAGCCCACGGCGGGCGGCGTCACCACATCCGGACTGCCGCGCCGCGTCCCGCGCGCCAACCTGGTCGCGGGCACGGCCCAGCAGCAGCAGGACAGCACAGGTCCGCAGGTCTCGCGTGCGCCCGATGACGTACGCGGCCGGCTGACGAATCTCCGTCGGGGCATCCAGCAGGGTCGCCAGGCCGGTACCGGCCAGACCGGCAGTTTCCCTCGCCCCACTCACCAGCAGGAGCGTTAGTTGAGCCCGATGAGCCAGGCGGCACAGAATCTGAACTGGTTGATCACCAACTTCGTGGACAACACCCCCGGGGTGTCCCACACCGTGGTGGTCTCCGCCGACGGACTCCTTCTGGCGATGTCCGAAGGCTTCCCGCGCGACCGCGCCGACCAGCTGGCCGCGGTCGCCTCCGGCCTGACCTCGCTGACCGCCGGGGCCTCCCGGATCTTCGAGGGCGGCACCGTCACGCAGACCGTGGTGGAGATGGAGCGGGGGTTCCTCTTCATCATGTCCGTCTCCGACGGCTCGTCCCTGGCCGTGCTCGCGCACCCCGAGTGCGACATCGGCCTCGTCGGCTACGAGATGGCCCTCCTCGTCGACCGCGCGGGCGCCGTCCTCACCCCGGACCTCCGCGCCGAGCTGCAGGGCAGCCTGCTCCACTAGCCCGGAGCACGCTCCGAAGCCTTACCCCTTCGGCCGCCCCACCGACCGAACGTACTGACCAACCGTCCGGCCGCCACACTGCCCCCACCGGCTCTGTCAGACGGCACACGCAGATGACCTGCTGTCCCGCCCGGAGGATCCATGACCCCGCCCACCGCCTCTCACAACCCGTACGGCGATGCCTCGTACGGAATGGAGGGCGACCAGCCGCTGGTGCGGCCCTACGCGATGACCGGCGGCCGGACCCGGCCCCGCTACCAGCTCGCCATCGAGGCGCTGGTGAGCACCACGGCCGACCCGGCCCAGCTGATGGGGCTGCTCCCCGAGCACCAGCGGATCTGCCACCTGTGCCGTGAGGTCAAGTCGGTGGCCGAGGTCTCCGCGCTCCTGTCGATGCCGCTGGGTGTGGCCCGGATCCTCGTAGCCGACCTGGCGGAGGCCGGGCTCGTCGCCATCCACCAGCCCGGCGGCGACGAGAGCGCCGGCGGCCAGCCAGACGTGACACTGCTCGAAAGGGTGCTCAGTGGACTTCGCCAGCTCTAGTGACTCGGGCTCGACCCGGTCCACCACCTCCGCGAAGATCGTGGTGGCGGGCGGCTTCGGCGTGGGCAAGACCACGTTCGTCGGGGCGGTCTCCGAGATCAACCCGCTGCGCACCGAGGCCGTCATGACGTCCGCATCCGCGGGCATCGACGACCTGACCCACACCGGGGACAAGACGACGACCACCGTAGCCATGGACTTCGGCCGCATCACCCTGGACCAGGACCTGATCCTGTACCTCTTCGGTACGCCGGGACAGGACCGTTTCTGGTTCATGTGGGACGACCTCGTGCGCGGCGCCATCGGCGCGGTCGTGCTCGTGGACACCCGCCGGCTCGCCGACTGCTTCCCGGCCGTCGACTACTTCGAGAACAGCGGGCTGCCGTTCGTCATCGCCCTCAACGGCTTCGACGGCCACCAGCCGTACACTCCGGACGAGGTGCGCGAGGCGCTTCAGATCGGTCCGGGAACGCCGATCATCACGACCGACGCGCGACACCGTGCGGACGCAAAGAGTGGCCTGATCACGCTGGTCGAACACGCACTTATGGCACGTCTCAAGTAAGCAGGTCCGTACGGCAGTTGTCGTAGTACACCCGGAGCGGGCTGTGTCCTTTGACACGGCCGCGCGCCGTGTTCATAACGTTTCGACAGAGAATTGCAAGGTGACCGCCACGCGTCGCGGTCACCTGGTGTCGCTGTGCTCACAAGAGCCCCGCCTTTTGGCGGGGCTCGCTCTTTATGACCGATTTATCTGAGGCTTACACCACTCGGAACCAGCCCTTCCTACTGTTTGGAAGAGCAGCCCCTGACGTGCTGGAATGCGCTGAACTGCCCAGTAGCACGGGCCTTGGAGACGACAGCGGCACGACGTGAGTGCCGCCGCCGAGAGGTTGTTGGTCGAGTGAGGCGAAGCAAGCCGAGTCCCGCGGCATCCCCCACCGGGGACGCGCGGGGCAACTTCACCCCGCCGCCGCGCACAGCGGCGTCCCCCGTTGATGTGAGCGCCGCCTCCGGCAACGAGTCCCCGGCTCCCTCCGGCGGACGGATGTCGCCCCGCAACTGGCGTGTGCCGACCAGACTGAACGCGATCCTCCTCATACCCGTGCTCGTCGGTCTCGTCATGGGCGGCTTCCAGGTGAAGGGCTCGATCGACACCTGGAGCGAGGCCCAGGACGCCGAGAGCACCGCCCGCCTGGTGCGGGCGTCCCTGGACTACGGCAACCGCCTCATCGAGGAGCGCGACCTCACCGCCGCTCCCCTCCTGCGCGGCAAGCGGAACGACCCGGTCGTCGTCAAGGCCCGCAAGGCCACCGACCGGGCCGCCGCCGAGTTCAAGTCCGCGACGGAGAGCATGCCGGACAAGGAAGGCCTCAACCGTCGTCTCGACGCCTTCCGCAAGGTCGAGCCGAAGCTCGCCCCGCTGCGCCAGGCCGCGTACACCACCAAGCTTCCCGGTGTGAAGACCGAAGAGGGCTACGTCGCCATCCAGCACCCGCTGATGGAGTTCGCCAACGAGCTCGGTCTGGGCACCGGCAACATCACCAGCTACGGCCGCACCGTCTACGCGATCTCGCTCTCCAAGGCAGCGCTCTCCCTTCAGCGGTCCATCGGCACGCACCTCCTGGTCGAGCCGGGCCCCGGCACCGGTTCCTTCACGCTCCAGCGCACCTCGTTCTCCTCGTACGCCTACCTGGAGCGCATCGCCATCGAGGAGTACACCGGCGGTGGCACCCCCGAGGACGTCGCCAAGCTGGAGGAGGCCAAGAAGGAGCTGGCGGCCGCCGCCGAGAAGGAGGGCGGCCCGGCCCTCACGCAGGACAAGATGGTCGCGGCCATCGCCACCATGCCGAGCACCCAGCCGAGCGCGCGCGTCGAGCTGGCCGGCAAGGGCATCACGCCCAAGGCCTGGTGGGCCATCACCACCGCCAAGTTCGACGCCTACCGCACCATCGAGTCGGACCTCGCCGACAAGGCCGTGGACGAGGCGTCCGACATCGCCGCCACCGCCCAGCGCAACGCGTACATCACCGGTGCCATCGTGGTGCTCGCGCTGCTCGCCGCCTTCATCCTGGCCGGGATGATGGCGCGCCAGATGTCCAAGTCGATGCGCCAGCTGCGTACCGCCGCCTTCGGCATCGCCGAGCAGCGCCTGCCGATGCTGGTCGACCAGCTGTCGCGCACCGACCCGGGCCGCGTCGACACCCGCGTGGAGCCCATCCCGATCTCCTCCACGGACGAGATCGGCGAGGTCGCCCGCGCCTTCGACCAGGTGCACCGCGAGGCCGTGCGGCTCGCCGCCGAGCAGGCGCTGCTCCGCGGCAACATCAACGCGATCTTCACCAACCTGTCGCGCCGCAACCAGTCGCTGATCGAGGGCCAGCTGACCCTCATCACCGACCTGGAGAACAACGAGGCCGACCCGGACCAGCTGGAGAACCTCTTCCGCCTGGACCACCTGGCGACCCGTATGCGCCGCAACGGCGAGAACCTCCTGGTCCTCTCCGGCGAGGAGCCGGGCCGCCGCTGGGACCAGCCGGTCCCGCTGGTCGACGTGTTGCGCGCCGCCTCCTCCGAGGTGGAGCAGTACGAGCGCATCGAGCTGGAGGGCGTCCCGGAGGCCGAGATCCACGGCCTGGCCGTGACCGACCTCGTGCACCTGCTCGCCGAGCTCCTGGAGAACGCCACCACGTTCTCCTCGCCGCAGACCAAGGTCCGCGTCACCGCGACGCGACTGCCCGACGGCCGCGTCATGGTCGAGATCCACGACAAGGGCATCGGCCTCACCGCCGAGGACTTCGCGGACATCAACCACAAGCTGGCCAACCCGCCGACCGTGGACGCCGCGATCTCGCAGCGCATGGGTCTGTTCGTGGTCGGCCGGCTCTCCGACCGGCACGGCATCCGCGTGCAGCTGCGCCCCTCGGGCGAGCAGGCGGGCACCACGTCGCTGGTCATGCTGCCGGACGCGATCACGCACGGTGGCGGTGGCGACCAGGCCGCGCAGGACGAGTTCACCGTCTCCTCGATCATCCCGGAGCAGCAGGTCCTGGAGGCCGAGCCGCTGCGCACGGCCGCGGAGCTCGGCTTCGACGACAGCCGCTACCACGGCGACGGCGGCGAGGCGCAGCCGGGCCTCGACCCGGTCGGCCGTTCGCTGATGCGCGAGGAGCGCCGCGCGGCCCTGGAGGCGCAGGCCCAGCAGCCCGGCGCCCACCGCCCGCTCTTCCGCGACGAGGTCGAGCCGCAGCAGCAGGCACAGCAGCAGCCGCAGCCGGGCGCGTACGAGCAGCAGGGCGGCTACGACCAGCAGGCCCCCGCGTACGACGAGCACCAGCAGGCCGCTTACGACCAGGGCGGTGCGTACGAGAACGACCAGTACGCCACCGGGCAGTACGCCGAAGCGCAGTACACCGACGGGCAGTACGCCGAGAACGGCTACGGCGCCGAGCAGTACGCGCCCGGTCAGTACGCCGCCGAGCAGCCCTACCAGGGCGGCCACCAGGACCCGCAGCTCCCCTATCCGGAGCGGTCGGGTCAGGACGACTGGCCCGGCGCCGACGGTTACCGCACCGAGTACGGCCAGGAAACGGAATCCGCGCAGGCGGCCCCCGCGGCCGACGACGAGCGCGTAGGCTTCGACCGGCCGGGACCGACTCCGTCCGTCGTCCACGAGATGACCGACGCGGGCCTCCCCCGCAGGGGCTCCTCCGGTGCGAACGGGAACGAGAGTTCCCCCGCCCCGAGCGAGGGCAAGGACGACTGGCGTTCGTCCAACGACGAGCGCTGGCAGCGAGCCGAGCGCCTCAAGGAGCCGAAGGCGGGCGGGGTCACCTCGTCCGGGCTCCCGCGGCGGGTGCCCAAGGCCAATCTGGTCGAGGGCACCGCGGAACAGACCCCACAGGGCGGCCCCCAGGTCTCCCGCGACCCCGAGGACGTGCGGGGCAGGCTGAGCAACCTGCGCCGCGGCGTCCAGCGGGGACGCAACACGAGCAGTGACACGAATGGCCAGGGCTTCAGCCCTGATAGCACCTACAACCAGGAGCGTTAGTGTGAGCCCGATGAGCCAGGCGGCACAGAACCTGAACTGGTTGATCACCAACTTCGTGGACAACACCCCCGGGGTGTCCCACACCGTGGTGGTCTCCGCCGACGGACTCCTTCTGGCGATGTCCGAAGGCTTCCCCCGCGACCGCGCCGACCAGCTCGCGGCCGTCGCCTCCGGTCTGACCTCGCTGACCGCCGGGGCCTCCCGGATCTTCGAGGGCGGCTCCGTGACCCAGACCGTTGTGGAGATGGAGCGAGGATTTCTCTTCATCATGTCCATTTCCGACGGTTCCTCGCTCGCCGTTCTCGCCCACCCGGATGCGGACATCGGTCTCATTGGGTACGAGATGGCACTTCTTGTCGACCGCGCGGGCACGGTTCTCACGCCGGACCTGCGCGCGGAGCTCCAGGGGAGCCTTCTCAACTAACAGACAGACGGTGCGTTTTCGCGTCTTGTGCCCGTAAGGTTTCGGGACGCGGCTCCACAGTGATGGGCCCGGCACAGTTGGAGGAGGAAGAAACGTGGCAACACCCCCAGACGGTTCGTCATCGGCGAACTGGTCCCCTGGTCATGGCCAGGGTGGTCAGCACGACGGCGGGCCGAACAGGTACAACTTCCCCTCCGCGCCGAGCCACCGCCGCCAGCCGTACGCGCAGCCCCAGCAGCCGGGGCCGCGCCCGTACGACCAGGGCACTCCGGGGCGCGCGCCCCGTATCCAGCCGGTGCACCCCCAGCGGCGCGCCCCTGAACCGGCGCCCGCCGGATCGGCGAACAACCCCCTGGTGCGCCCGTACGCCATGACGGGCGGCCGCACCAGGCCGCGCTACCAGCTCGCCATCGAGGCGCTGGTGCACACCACCGCACAACCGCACCAGTTGCAGGGCCAGTTGCCCGAGCATCAGCGCATCTGCAACCTGTGCCGGGAGATCAAGTCGGTCGCCGAGATCTCGGCGCTCCTCTCGATCCCCCTCGGCGTCGCCCGGATCCTCGTAGCCGACCTGGCGGAGGCCGGACTTGTCGCCATCCATCAGCCCGGCGGCGACGAGTCCGCCGGCGGCCAGCCAGACGTGACACTGCTCGAAAGGGTGCTCAGTGGACTTCGCAAGCTCTAGCGGCGGAGCAACAGCCCGCTCCACCACCAGCGCGAAAATCGTGGTGGCGGGCGGCTTCGGCGTGGGCAAGACCACGTTCGTCGGGGCGGTCTCTGAGATCAACCCGCTGCGCACCGAGGCCGTCATGACGTCCGCGTCCGCGGGCATCGACGACCTCACCCACACCGGAGACAAGACCACCACGACGGTGGCCATGGACTTCGGTCGCATCACCCTGGACCAGGACCTGATCCTGTACCTCTTCGGTACGCCGGGACAGGACCGCTTCTGGTTCATGTGGGACGACTTGGTCCGTGGCGCCATCGGCGCGGTCGTCCTGGTCGACACGAGGCGGCTCGCCGACTGCTTCCCCGCCGTCGACTACTTCGAGAACTCCGGACTGCCCTTCGTCATCGCCCTCAACGGCTTCGACGGCCACCAGCCGTACACGCCCGACGAGGTGCGCGAGGCGCTTCAGATCGGCCCGGACACCCCGATCATCACGACCGACGCGCGGCACCGCGCGGACGCGAAGAGCGCGCTGATCACCCTGGTCGAGCACGCGCTGATGGCGCGGCTGCGTTAACGCTCCTCCTTGTTGCCCGTACGCGCATGACGGCCCGCACGCTTCGGCGTGCGGGCCGCGCTCAGTTCATGCGGTAGTGGGCGAACTGCGTCACGCCCTGGTAGCCGTAGCTCTCCGGGTGCAGTTCGTGCAGGGCGACGCCGCCGCGGGCGAGCGGGCCGAGGAGCTCCGCCAGGAGCGCGGTTGACCCGGTGATGAAGGCGGCCTTCTCCGCGGCGCTGTTGGTGCCCGCCGTGATGCTGACCTCCAGGTGCGCGTCGCGGCCGGCGGTCAGGAGCCGCCCCGCGACGTAGTAGCGGTCGGCGGGGACGAGGTCGAGGTGGACGATGGTGCGCTCGGGGGACTTGCCGAGCGCGGAGACCGCCAGGCCGGTCAGCCCCTCGGCGAGGGCGCGGGCGGTGGCGGCGGGCAGCTCGGGACCGGTGACGGTGGCCCTGATGTGGGGCATGGCTCTCCTCACGTCGTTCTTCGGTGATCCGCCGGGATCCTGGCGGCACGGGCAACTCTGGCCCGCCCTGGCACCATTGATCCAACGCATAGCTGTCATAGACCTATGAGGCCGCCTCATGACCGTGAACCTGCCGCAGCTCAGGGCCTTCCTCGCCGTCGTCGACGCGGGCGGGTTCAGCGCGGCCGCCGCCGAGCTCGGCCTGAGCCAGTCGGCGGTGTCGCACGCCGTGGCCTCGCTCGAACGCGAGCTGGCGGCCCCGCTGCTCATCCGGTCGGGGCCGGTGCGGACGACGGCGCTCGGGGAGCGGGTCCTGCCGCACGCCCGAGCCGCGCTGGCGGCGGTCGGCTCCGTGGCCGAGCTCGCCGCCGACGCCGGGGCGGTGAGCGGCACCGTGCGGCTCGCCTCGACCCCCACGGTCTGCCAGGGCCTGCTGCCCGGACTGCTGCGGCACTGGCGGCGGGACCGGCCACGGATCACCGTGCGCGTCTTCGAGGGCGACAGCGCCGAGGTCGCGGAGTGGCTGGAGAACGGCACGGCCGACGCCGCCGTCCTGATCGACCCGCCCCCCGGCCCCGGCACCCAGCTCGCCCTGGACGGCTACCGGGCCCTGCTCCCCCGCGACCACCCCCTGGCGGGCGAGGCGGCCGTCGACGTCCGCGACCTGGAGGACGACGAGTTCCTGATCTCCCCCAACGGCTGCGAGGACCGGGTCCGCGCGCTCCACGACCTGGCCGGGCTGCGCTTCACCCCCGCGCACCGGGTCAGGGACCTGGCCACCCTGATCAGCATGGTGCAGGCGGGCCTCGGCGTGACCGTCCTGTCCGAGGTCTCACGCTCCCTGGTCCCGCCCGACCTGGTGCTGCTCCCGGTGGAGCCGCGGGTCGCACGGCGCCTGGTCCTGAGCGGGCCGCGGAGCCGCCCCTGGCATCCGGCGGTCCGCCCGCTGGCGGAGTCGGCGGTGACGCATCTGACGCTGCCCCTTGAGGAACGTTAGGAACGCTCGCGGGCCCCGCCCTCCCGAAGGAGAGCGGGGCCCGAGGCGGAGAGCGGCGGGGCTCAGCCCTGCCAGCTGTGGGGGGCGCGGAAGCCCGGGGTGCGCTCCAGGCGGCGCCAGCCGGCCTTGTCGCGGCCGCGGCGGGCGGTGGGAGCGGCGGGCTGGGCGGCGGCGCGGGCCAGCAGGATCGCCGTGATGGCCGCGACTTCCTCGGGCTCGGCGTGGCCCTTCTCTACGCGAATGTCAGGGGGTGTCATCTGGCAGCTTCTCCTTGTGGGCTACTGCGGCGCGGGTGCGGTGGTGACCGCTACTGCGGAGGGTTGCCGTGCTTGCGCGAGGGCAGGTCGGCGTGCTTGTTGCGGAGCATCGCGAGGGACTTGACGAGGACCTCGCGGGTCTGGGCCGGGTCGATGACGTCGTCGACCAGACCGCGCTCGGCGGCGTAGTAGGGATGCATCAGCTCGGCCTTGTACTCCTTGACCATGCGCGCGCGCATCGCCTCGGGGTCCTCGGCGGCCGCGATCTGCCGCCGGAAGATCACGTTCGCGGCGCCTTCCGCGCCCATCACCGCGATCTCGTTGGTCGGCCACGCGTAGGTCAGGTCGGCGCCGATGGACTGGCTGTCCATCACGATGTACGCACCGCCGTACGCCTTCCTGAGAATCAGCGAGATCCGCGGGACGGTGGCGTTGCAGTACGCGTACAGCAGCTTGGCGCCGTGGCGGATGATGCCGCCGTGCTCCTGGTCCACGCCCGGCAGGAAGCCGGGCACGTCCAGCAGGGTGAGGATCGGGATGTTGAACGCGTCGCACATCTGCACGAACCGCGCGGCCTTCTCCGAGGCCTCGATGTCCAGCACACCGGCTAGGGCCTGCGGCTGGTTGGCGACGATGCCCACCACCTGCCCGTCCAGGCGGGCCAGCGCGCAGATGATGTTGCGCGCCCAGCGCTCGTGGACCTCCAGGTAGTCGCCGTCGTCGACGAGCTCCTCGATGACCTTGGCCATGTCGTAGGGCCGGTTGCCGTCGGCCGGGACCAGGTCGAGCAGGACGTCCGAGCGGCGCCCGGCCGGGTCCTCGCACGCGTGGACCGGGGGGTTCTCCCGGTTGTTGGAGGGCAGCATCGAGATCAGGTAGCGGACCTCGGCCAGGCAGGTCTCTTCGTCGTCGTAGGCGAAGTGGCACACGCCCGAGGTCTCGGCGTGCACGTCCGCGCCGCCCAGCCCGTTCTGGCTGATCTCCTCACCGGTCACCGCGCGCACCACGTCGGGGCCGGTGATGAACATCTGCGAGGTCTCGCGGACCATGAACACGAAGTCGGTCAGGGCCGGGCTGTAGGCCGCGCCGCCCGCGCACGGGCCCAGCATCACACTGATCTGCGGAATGACGCCGGAGGCCTTGGTGTTGCGCTGGAAGATCCCGCCATAGCCGGCCAGCGCCGAGACGCCCTCCTGGATCCGGGCGCCCGCACCGTCGTTCAGCGAGACCAGCGGCGCACCGGCCGCAATCGCCATGTCCATGATCTTGTG
>NZ_JBVICF010000017.1:0-192224 GCF_055572995.1 Streptomyces sp. NPDC030245
AGCGCCATCACACCGCCGATGCAGAAGAACGCGAACGACGTGACCAGATAGAGCGTGCCGATCGTCTTGTGGTCAGTGGTGGTCAGCCACTTGATCACGGCATGTCCGGGCCGACGGGGCCGGGGTGCCGTGCGCGCGGGCACGGATGCGGGTTCTGGGACGCGCGCGGGCGGCGGCATCACGGTGTTGCTGTCCATGCCCCGCCTGTGTCCGGCGGGCCCCGATCTGTGACAGCTGCGCGGAGCGACATGGATCACACCCCGCACCTGTGACGATCGCAGCGGTGCCGGACACTTCGTAACCGTGAGCGACGACGAAACCTTCGCCGCTGCCTATCGCGAGCACTACTGGGCGGTCAGCCGCTACGTGGCACGGCGGCTCGGCGGCCCGACGAACGACACGGAGGAGGTGGTGGCCGACGTGTTCACCGTCGCCTGGCGGCGCCGCGCCGACCTGCCGCCCCATCCGCTGCCCTGGCTCTACGGCATAGCGCGGCGCTGCCTGGCCAACGCGGTCCGCGGCTACGGACGACGCCGCCGCCTGCTCGAACGGATCGGCCACGACGAGAGCCGCCACCGCAGGGACGTCGTGGCCGGCCCGGACGCCGAACACCCCGGTGAGTGGGTGCACGACGCCCTGGACCGGCTCTCCGCCTCCGACCAGGAGGTGCTGCGCCTGATGGCCTGGGAGGAACTGGACACCGAAGAGCTCGCGACCGCCCTCGGCTGCGGCACCCGGGCGGCGGCGATGAGGCTGCACCGCGCCCGCCGCCGGCTGAGAGCCGAGATAGATCGCATGCGGCCCGCACCGGCCGCACGGCCCGCCCCTGAAGCGACCCGCGCCACCGTTCCGGAGGACCACGGCCATGGCTCATGACGACGAACTCGCCCTCCTGCGCGCCGCCGACCCCGTCCCCGGCGACGACGCCCGGCACCGCGACCGGCCCTTGCCCGCCCACGCGGAGCGGCAGTTGAACCTGCTTTTGCACAGTGCGCCCGCCACGCGCGGCCGCCCCGCACGCCAAGTGCGCCGCCTGGTCTGGGGCATCGAGATGGTCTCGCTCGCCGTGTCGGCCGCCCTGGCCCTCGTCCTCGCGGGGTCGAGCAGCGCGCCCGCCGCCGCGGCCCCCCACCCGCTCACGCTCCGGTCCGGGTCCACGCCGCTGCCACTCGACCGGATCGCCGACCGCGCGTCGGAGTCGGCGGCGGCCGGGAACGCGCCACGCCTGCGCAGGGGAACGCACGTCCGGACATGGAGCCTCGCGCTGGCATCGGGCCCCGGCGCCGAAGCGCCGGTCACCCTGCCCGAGGAGCGCGTCACCCGCTGGCGGGCGGACGGCAGCCACACGGAACTGGTCGTGGCCACCGACCCCCGCCGCCCCGGGAAGCCGGTCATCGCCGACGGCGACGACGGGCCGCGCACGGTCCACGACGGCAAGGTACTCAGCGACCGCACCTACCCGCCGAGCCGGGGCACGGCCCCGCCGCAGACCCGGCCCCCGCACACACCGGAAGCCCTCCGCCGCTACCTGGCCGAGCTCAGCCGCCCGAGCGACCCCGCCCCGCTCACCGACACCCGCGAACTCCTCGACGCCGTCGCCATGTTCCTCCGCCACTGGACACCCGGAGCCCGCGAGAGGGCGGCGCTCGCCCGCCTCCTCACCGACGCCGACGGCCTGCGCCCGGCGGGAACGGTCACCGACCGCCTCGGGCGCACCGGTCAGGCGTACGTCCACGAGAGCGACGGAGTGCGCCGGATGCTGATTCTGGACCCGGCGGACGGCACCGTCTTGGGCCTGGAGGACACGGTCACCCGGAACGACCGTACGTACGGGGTGAAGGCGGGGGACGTCATGTCGTACAGCGCCTGGGTGCGCTGACCCCGGGATCGCGGCCCGCGCCCGTCTCAGCGCTTCTTCCGCGCCCCTCCCGTCGCCCCGCCGTCCTCGGGCGCCGCGAGCGGGACGCCGAGCGGGCGCGCAAGACCCACGATGCCCTCGTCGAGCCGTTGCAGGTGCCGCAGCACGCGGAACGCCACCGAGCCGGTCCGCAGCACCTCGTGGCGGCCGCTGTCGAGCATCGAGGCGATGCTGGAACCGGACTCGATGACGCCGTCCGGCTCCTCGTCGCGCACCTTCGCGGCGATCAGGTCGATGTTGTGCGTGATCCGCCGCCCGGCGAGCGCGAGCCGCGCGTCGGCCGCGACGCTCTTGCTCGACGGCACCAGCTCGGCCGTCGCCGCCAGTGAACGGGCGTGATAGGCGCAGGTCTCCAGGAGCGCGACGATGTACCGGGCCGTCTGCCGCCGGGCCCGCAGCGGGGCGATCGGGTGCGTCAACGGCTTCGTGGAACTGCGCAGATCGTCGAGGGCGGTGTCCAGGTCGCGCGCCAGGTCCACGAGGTCCACCGCGGGCCCGCCGCTCAGCTGCGCCACCGCGGCCGACACGACGTCCCGCAGCCGGGCGAGCACCGTGCCGAGCTCCTCGTCGGTCCGGTGCGACGTCCGCACCGGGAGCACCAGGACCGCCGCGATGATCCCGCAGGCCGCGCCGAGCGCCGTCTCCTCGATCCGCAGCACGAGGACATCAAGGCTGTAGGTGTTGAGGAGGGTGTAGAGCAGGCCCAGCATCGCGGTGACGAAGAAGGACATCAGCGCGTACGACAGCGGGGCGGTGAAGAACATCCCGAAGACGCAGAGCACGACGAGGGCGAACGCGGCCCACGTGTGGTTGCCGACGGCGCCGGCCAGCACCACCCCCGCCACCACACCGAGCACCGTGCCGACCAGGCGGCGGTAACCCTTGACCATGATCTCGCCCGTGGACGCGGTGTTGAGGAAGACCACCCAGCAGGTCAGGACCGCCCAGTACCACCGCTGCGTGGACAGGAACTCGCCGCCCACGATGGCCAGCGCCGAGCCCACCGCCACCTGCACGGCCGCCCTGGTGGTGGGCCGCCGCAGCCCGGTCTGCTCCGGCTCCTCCGCGTCCGCGGCCTCACCGGCGATCGAGATCTCCTCCGCCTCGAACTCCTCCCGGGACCGCATGGCCTCGGGCGTGTCGTACTCCTCGTCCCGCGCCCCCTGGGTCGCGAGGCGCAGACCGAGAATGGCGCGCGCCGCCTCGCCGATCGCGCGGAAGCAGTCCTGGATCGCGGGCGAGCCCTGCGGCAGGCCCTGCTCCTCGCGGTAGCCGAGCAGCCTGTTGCGCACATACGGGAGTGCCGTGCCGCGGTCGTCGGGCACCAGGCGCACCACGAGCAGGTGCAGCGCCCGCAGGTCCCTGCGCAGCGCGGTGCCCGCGTCCTGCCCCATCCGGCCGCGCCGCGACAGCGGCACGGAGGCGCTCGGCAGGTGCAGGGTGAGGGTCTCCACGCGCTCCGCGCTGCGGGCGTTGAGGAGCAGGACGCCGAGGCGTTCCGCGGCGATCTCGGCGTCGGCCACCCTGCGTTGCAGCAGCGCGGCCGCCGCCGCGTCGCGGGTGCCCTCCTCCAGGCGGCCCTGGATCATCAGCGCGGCCTCGTGCAGCCGGGCGGTGCTGCGCCGCAGGTCGTCCAAAACCTTCTCCAGCCCTTCGGACGACTCGGCATCCGCGTCCAGGAGTTCGATCTGGTGGGCGATGAGCTGGGCGAGCCGGGCGCGGAACGCCTCGCGCAGCCGCGCCAGGGTGCGCTCGGGTGTCTCCGGCACCACGGCGAACCGGACGACCGCGCTGCACGCGAAGGCGATGGTCAGCGTGAGGCAGAGCTCCGGCAGCGCCGACGTGGACGCGTCGACGAAGAGGGAGACGAAGTAGACCTGGAAGCCGATCAGGCCGAGTGCGGTGCCCCGTTCGCCGAAGCGGCGGCAGTAGACGGCGGCGAAGATCAGCAGGACGAAGAAGAGGTCACCGGTGACCACCCGGGAGTTGAGCAGCGACCCCAGTGAGATCGCCGCCAGCGCCACCGGCAGCCCGAGCGCGAGGGTGATCGCCTGCCCCCGGACCTCCTTCTCCTGGATCGCGAAGGTGGCGACCATCGCCGTCATCGCGCCCGCGACGAGATGGGTGACCGATGTCCCGAGGGGTGCGAGCACGGCGAGTGCGAGGAGGATCGCCCCGACCGTGCGCAGTCCCGCCATGAGCCGCAGGAGTCCCGGGTCGGATGCCGAGAAACGGTCCCAGACGCCCTTCGCTGTCCGTCGTGCCACTGCCATCGTGATGCCGTACTCCCCGTCGTTCTCTCGGTGCCTCCCGGCGTGTCCCAGCATCGCACGAGGGCGTTTCGCGAGGTCAAGGCTGGTGGAGGCGGCGGCCGACGGGGCCCTGCGCGCATCGAGTAGGGTTTCGCTCCCGCCACTCGAGGAGGCACCGTGTCGTCACTGGACCGTACGTCGCACAAGAGCCGGGGACGCCGGGCATGACGGCGCGCGTGGCGGTCGGCGACACCGTCGAGGACTTCACACTGCCCGACGAGACCGGCACCCCGCGCCGCCTCTCCGAACTCCTGCGGCACGGCCCGGTGGTGCTGTTCTTCTACCCGGCGGCCCTCACCCCCGGCTGCACGGCGGAGGCCTGCCACTTCCGCGACCTGGCCGCCGAGTTCGACGCCGCGGGAGCCCGGCCCGTCGGAATCAGCGGCGACGAGGTCGCCCGCCAACGGGAGTTCACGGAGCGCCACACGCTCGGCTTCCCGCTGCTCTCCGACCCCGGCGGCGAGGTCCGCGGCCGCTTCGGCGTGACCCGCGGCTTCTCCTTCGCACCGACGAAGCGCGTCACGTTCGTCATCGCGCAGGACCGCACCGTCGCCGAGGTGATCCGCAGCGAACTCCGCATGAGCGCCCACGCCGACCGGGCGCTGGCCGCGGTACGCAGGCTCGGGGCGGCCTGAGTTTCCGTGCTGTGCTCCGGCACGGGATGCTACGACGCACCAAACGCACCGCCTCAAGGAGCACCGCGTGAGCACCAGCACCGTTCTGACGACCGATCACCCCGCCTGGGCTCGGACCGCCGGAGGTACGTGGGCGCGCGCCGTCCGCAGTGGCCGCGCACTGTGGATGGCCGCCTGGGGATCGTCCGGGTTGACGATGCAGTGCCTCGACGGCGCAGAGGACACCAAACCGGTCGTCGACGTCACCGAACCGGGCGCGCTGCCTGCGGGTGTGCCCGCCGAGCTCCGGGCAGCACTCGTATCGCTCGGAGCCGCTCAGCGGCTGGCCAATCCGTGGCTGTGGGACGCCCTGACCACCGCGATCCTGCGGCAGGTCGTCCGCGCCGACCAGGCCCGGCGCCTGTACCGCGCCTGGTGCCGCGCTTACGGGGTGACAGTGGAGACCGCGCACGGGCCACTGCACGTCGCCCCGGACCCCGAGCAGGTCCTCGCCCTGAGCGATCAGCAATTCGTCGCGGTCGGGGCCAAGTTCCACCGCAGCGCCCTTCGGGCCGCCGCCGAGCGCTACACGCGCCACCACGCCGACTGGACGCAGCTGCCTGCGCCGGAACTGGCGACGGCGCTGACCGGGGTGCCGAGGATCGGCCCGTGGACTGCGGCGGCCGCCGCATCCGACTTCACCGGGGACTTCAGCACCTACCCGCACGACGACTACGCCGTGCGGGCCTGGGCGGCGAAGGCCGCCCCCGCGTACGCCTGGCCGGACAAGAAGGACAAGTCCTTCGGACCGCTGTGGAAGACCTTCGCCGGGCCCGACCTCAAGCACCTGCACGCGCTGACCGTGCTGACCCTCACGTTTGGGTCCCACGCGCCATCCCGGTAGCCCCCACTTGTGGGGGTGCCGGCCGCTTCCTCTCCCTTGACCTCCAGGTGAGCCGCGTCTCACCTGCCCGGTGCCGCTTGTCTATGCAACGAGTTGCATAGAAGGATTCGGGCATGGCGCTTGAGCACGCGATTCTTGTCTCCCTGCTGGAGAAGCCCGGCTCCGGGTACGAACTGGCCCGGCGGTTCGACCGTTCCATCGGGTACTTCTGGGCCGCCACCCACCAGCAGATCTACCGCGTCCTCAAGCGCATGGAGGGCGACGGGTGGATCGCCGCCCGTGAGGTGGCGCAGCAGGACCGGCCGGACAAGAAGGAGTACTCCGTCGCCGGCCTCGGCCGGACGGTGCTCTCCGAGTGGTTGCAGGAACCGATCCAGCCCGAGAGCGTGCGGCACGAGCTCGCCGTGAAGATCCGTGGCGCGGCCTTCGACGATCCGGCCGCGCTGATCGACGAGGTGGAGCGGCACCGCCAGGCGCACGCCGACCGCCTCGCGCACTACCTCGCGGGGGAGCGGCGCGACTTCACCGGGCCCGACGCCCCCGCACCTGTAGCCGGACCCGATGCCGGTCCCGACGCGGGTCGGGAGCTCCAGCACGTCGTGCTCCGCGGCGGCATCGCGTACGAGCGGATGACGCTCGACTGGCTCGACGACGTGCTCGCCACCCTCCACCGACTCGACCCCGAGCGCTGAGCGCGCTCCCCGTACCTCTTGGAAAGGCGAACCGCCATGGCCGACCCGCTGCTGTTCAACCCCCACACCTACGACCCGGCCCACTTCGACCCCGAGACCCGCAGGCTGCTGCGCGCGACCGTCGACTGGTTCGAGGCGCGCGGCAAGCGCAGGCTGATCGAGGACTACCGCTCCCGCGCCTGGCTCGCGGAGTTCCTGGAGTTCTCCGCCAAGGAAGGGCTCTTCGCGACCTTCCTCACGCCGGCGTCCGCAGCGGGTGAGGGGGAGGGCGACAAGCGCTGGGACACCGCCCGGATCGCCGCCCTCAACGAGATCTTCGGTTTCTACGGGCTCGACTACTGGTACGCCTGGCAGGTCACCATCCTCGGCCTCGGCCCCGTCTGGCAGAGCGACAACGCCGCGGCCCGCACCCGTGCCGCCGAACTGCTCTCCCAGGGCGAGGTGTTCGCCTTCGGCCTGTCCGAGAAGGCGCACGGCGCCGACATCTACTCCACCGACATGCTTCTGGAGCCGGACGGCGACGGGGGCTTCACGGCCACCGGATCCAAGTACTACATCGGCAACGGCAACGCCGCGGGCCTCGTCTCCGTCTTCGGGCGCCGCACCGACGTCGAGGGCCCCGACGGCTACGTCTTCTTCGCCGCCGACAGCCGCCACGAGGCGTACCACCTGGTCAAGAACGTCGTGGACTCGTCGAAGTACGTGAGCGAGTTCCGTCTGGAGAACTACCCGGTCGGCCCCGACGACGTGCTGCACACCGGCCGCGCCGCCTTCGACGCCGCCCTCAACACCGTCAACGTCGGCAAGTTCAACCTCTGCACCGCCTCCATCGGCATCTGCGAGCACGCGATGTACGAGGCCGTCACCCACGCCACGGGCCGCATCCTCTACGGGCGCCCCGTCACCGCCTTCCCGCACGTGCGCCGCGAGCTGACCGACGCCTACGTCCGCCTCGTCGGGATGAAGCTCTTCAGCGACCGCGCCGTCGACTACTTCCGCTCGGCGGGCCCCGACGACCGCCGCTACCTCCTCTTCAACCCCATGACGAAGATGAAGGTGACCACGGAGGGCGAGAAGGTCATCGACCTGATGTGGGACGTCATCGCCGCCAAGGGCTTCGAGAAGGACAACTACTTCGCGCAGGCGGCCGTCGAGATCCGCGGCCTGCCGAAGCTGGAGGGGACCGTTCACGTCAACCTCGCGCTGATCACGAAGTTCATGGGCAACCACCTCCTGAACCCGGCCGAGTACGCGCCCGTGCCGACCCGCCTGGACGCGGCCGACGACGACTTCCTCTTCCGGCAGGGACCGGCCCGGGGCCTCGGCGCCATCCGCTTCCACGACTGGCGCGCCGCCTTCGACGCGTACGCCGAGGTGCCCAACGTCGCCCGCTTCCGCGAGCAGGCCGACGCGCTGTGCGCGTTCGTCACCACCGCCGCCCCCGACGAGAAGCAGAGCCGCGACCTCGACCTGCTCCTCGCCGTCGGCCAGCTGTTCGCGCTGGTCGTGCACGGGCAGCTGATCCTGGAGCAGGCCCGCCTGACCGGCCTGGACCAGGACGTGCTCGACGAGCTCTTCGCCGTCCTCGTACGGGACTTCTCCGCGCACGCCGTCGAGCTGCACGGCAAGGACTCCGCCACCGCCGACCAGCAGAGCTGGGCACTGGGCGCCGTCCGCCGCCCGGTCGTCGACGACGCCCGCTCGGCGCGCGTCTGGGAGCGCGTCGAGGCGCTCGCGGGGACGTACGAGATGGCGCCGTGACCGGGGCGACGTCCCTCAGAGGAAGCTGACGTTCTGGGCGAGGGAGAGACGGCTGGAGTAGTTGACCGTGTTCGTGGCCGACCGCATGTAGGCGCGCCACGCGTCGGACCCCGACTCGCGGCCCCCGCCGGTCTCCTTCTCGCCCCCGAACGCACCGCCGATCTCCGCGCCCGACGTCCCGATGTTCACGTTGGCGATGCCGCAGTCCGAGCCCTCCGCGGACAGGAACCGCTCGGCCTCCTGCTGGTCGCGCGTGAAGATGCTCGACGAGAGGCCCTGGGGCACGTCGTTGTGCAGGGCGATCGCCTCGTCGAAGGTGTCGTACGTCATGACGTACAGGAGCGGCGCGAACGTCTCCTCGCGGACCGTGTCGGTCTGCCGGGGGACGCGGACCACGGCCGGTTCGACGTACGCGGCGTGCGGCGCCGACGCGGCCGGGCGGCCGGCGCCCCCCGCGAGGAGTTCGCCGCCCTCGCCGCGCACCCGCTCCAGCGCGGCGTGCATGCCGTCCAGTGCCCGCGCGGAGATGAGCGGCCCGACCAGCGTGGCCCGGTCGAAGGGGTCACCGATGGGCAGCTTCCGGTACGCGGCGGTGAGGCGGCCGACGAGGGCGTCGGCGATGTCGCGGTGCACGATCAGGCGCCGCAGCGTCGTGCAGCGCTGCCCGGCGGTCCCGACCGCGGCGAACACGATGCCCTGAAGGGCGAGGTCCAGATCGGCGGAGGGCGCGACGACCGCCGCGTTGTTGCCGCCGAGTTCGAGCAGGCACCGGCCGAAGCGGGCGGCGACGCGCGGGCCGACCTCGCGCCCCATGCGCGTCGAACCGGTGGCGCTGACCAGCGCGACCCGCGGGTCGTCCACGAGCGCCGCACCGACGGCGGCGTCGCCGAGCAGCAACCGGTGCACGTCCCGGGGCGCACCGACGTCGTCGGCGGCCCTCGCCAGCAGCCGGTCGCAGGCCAGCGAGACGAGCGGCGTCAGTTCGGAGGGCTTCCACACCACGGTGTCGCCGCAGACCAGCGCGACAGCCGTGTTCCACGACCAGACCGCCGCCGGGAAGTTGAACGCGGAGACGACGCCGACGACGCCGAGCGGGTGCCAGGTCTCCGCCAGGCGGTGCCCCGGCCGCTCCGAGGCGATGGTGCGCCCGTACAGCTGCCGGGACAGCCCGACGGCGAAGTCACAGATGTCGATCATCTCCTGGACCTCGCCGAGCGCCTCCGAGCGGATCTTGCCCGCCTCGACGGTGATCAGGTCCGCCAGGTCCTCCTTGTGGTCGCGCAGCAACTCGCCGAGGCGCCGCACCAGTTCGCCGCGGCGGGGTGCCGGCGTGGTGCGCCAGTCGAGGAAGGCCGCACGGGCCGCGGTCAGCGCCTCCTCGGTTCCGGCCGGGCCGGCGGTGGCCAGCCCGAAGAGGCCGTCGCCGGTGATGGGGGTGCGGGCCCGCAGGCCGTCGCCCTCGGGAACCGTGACGCCGATGCGGTCGAGTCCGGCGCGGACCCGGGCGCGCAGTTCGTCGGTGGTGGGCAGGGCGATGCCGGTCATGACGCTCCCTGGGGACGGAGTGCGCGGGGGAGTTGGGCGAGGGAGCGGTCCCGCTGCCGCTCGTAGAGCGTGAACGGGTCGAGGACCTCCCGGTCCATGGCTTCGGAGAGCCGGTCGGCGTCGTACGAACTGCCTTCCCGGCCGCTGTTCCTGGAGCCCGTGTCGGCGAGGTTGGACTGGAAGATGCCGGCGGCCGACCGGGGCAGGAAGTCCTCGTACACGATCGGCTCGGCGCGCAACCAGCCGCCGCTCAGCAGGCCACCGAGGTCGGAGGGCGGGCGGCTGCCGTCCGCGGGCCGCTCCGGGACGGCGTGGTACGTGAAGAACCCGAGCCCGCGGGCGGCCAGTTCGTGTTCGGTCGGCGGCAGGTGCTCGCTCCAGACGGCGCGGGCGACGTCACCGCGCTCGCCCGCGGGCCGGTGCCCCGCCCGCTCGTCGATGAGGCCGAGCAGCCGGTCGTAGAGCGCGCGGCCCTCCCGGGTCAGGGCGATGCCGCGGGCCTCGACCTCACCGAACCGCACCCGCAGCGCGCCGAGGGTCACACTGCCGTCCGCGGTGCGCAGCGCGCGCGGCTCGGCGAGCGCCCGGAAGGAGGTCTGGCGCAGCAGCACGTCGGGGCCCGGCCAGCGCGGCGGCCCCTGAATGGCGTCGATCATCTCGACGCCGCGCTCGGTCATGCGCCGGTAGAGCTCGTCGATGTCCAGGACGCGCGGGGTGAGGTGGTTGATGTGGGTGCTGCGTACGCCGCCGATGTCCGCGGCGACGGCGGAGACGCGCTCCAGGGCCGCGTACCACTCGCGGTCGATGGGTTCCGGCGACAACTCGAAGGCCCGCACCGCGAGTTCGAGGAAGCGTTCGGCGTCCGTGTCGGGCAGTTCCCGGTCCGCCTCCGCCCGGTCGGCCAGCGCGAGCAGCTCCGGCGGGAACAGCTCGCGCCCCGCGAGGAACGTGGCGAGGCGCGAGCGCAGATCCGCGTCGAAGAACCGCGGGTCGGACACGGTCAGCATGGACGTGAAGACCCGGAACGGATTGCGGGCCAGCTCGTCCTCGTCCACCGGCCGGAACGCCGTCGACACGATCGGGAGCGCGCTCGCCGGGGTGTCGCGCAGATCGTAGAAGCCGACCGGGCGCATGCCGAGCGCGCCGAAGACGCGAGCGACCTGCCGCAGCTCCTCGGGGGTGCCGACGCGGATCGCGCCGTGCCGCTCGGCGGTGACGCGGCCGATGGACCCCAGACGTTCCGCGTCGGCGCCCCGCGCGCGCAGGACGTCCTCGTTGACCTCGCGCGAGACGTCCACCAGCGTCGTGTACGCGGGGACCTCGCGCCCGTACATCCGCGAGAGCCGGGCGGCGAACGCGGCGCGCAGCCGCCACTGTTCGATCATCGGCACGTCGTCCTTTCGGAGTCACACCACATGGGCTTCGGGGCGGTTCTCGGCCCCCGCGTCGAAGCGGTCCGCGCCGAACGGCGCGACGTCGACGCACGGGCGCCGACCCAGATACAGGTCGCGGACGATCTCGCCCACGGCTGGGGCCTGGAGGAAGCCGTGCCCGGAGAACCCGGTGGCGTAAAGGAGGTTGGCGGGTGCGGCGCAGCGGCCGATCAGCGCGTTGTGGTCGGGCGTGACCTCGTACAGGCCCGCCCAGCCGCCGGACACCTCCAGCTCCGCGAGCGCCGGGGCCCGCCGGCGCGCCACCGCACGGAACAGCTCCAGCCACTCCGGCGTCCACGTGGTGTCGAAGCCCTCCGCCCGCCCGGGGTCGGCGAGACCGAGGAGCAGTCCGTCGTCGCTGTTGTGGAAGTACGCCGACGACGCGAAGTCGATCGTGAAGGGGACGCGCGGCGCGGCGGGCACGAGCGGGACGGTGAAGGCGAGCTGGCGGCGGAGCGGCCGCACCGGCAGCTCGACGCCCACCATGGCGCCGATCCCCGCCGACCAGGCCCCGGCGGCGCAGACCACGGCGGAGCACGCCACCGGGCCGCGGTCGGTGTGCACGACGGTGACGCGGTCACCGGCCGTGTCCATGCCGGTGGCCGCGGTGTGCGTCGCGAACACGGCACCGGCCCGCGCCGCGGCACGCGCGTACCCGCGCACGACGAGCGCCGGACGCGCGTGGCCGTCGGCGGGGGAGTGGGCGGCGGCCACCAGGCCCTCGGTGCTCAGGTAGGGGCAGAGCGCCCGCGCCTCGCGGGGGCCGATCATGCGGCTGGGCACGCCGAGACCGTTCTGCGTCCGCACGCTGTCCTCGAAGTCGGCCGCTTGGCCGGGGCTGGTCAGCAGGAAGAGGTAGCCGACGGTGTCGAGCCCGATCTCCGCGCCCGGCCGGCGCGGAAAGTCCCGGAAGGCGCGCAGGCTGCGGTGGCCCAGCTCGATGTTGAGCGGATCGGAGAACTGCGCCCGCACCCCGCCGATCGGCTTGCCCGAGCTGCCGCAGGCGAGCTCGCCGCGCTCGACGACGACGATGTCATGCACGCCTGCCTCGGCGAGGTGGAAAGCGATGCTCGCTCCCATCACCCCGCCGCCGATGATCACGACGTCGGCGGCGGGCGGGAGAGTGCGGTACGCGGACGGGGGCGACGGGGACGGTGACGGCGAGGGCGGCGGTAACGGTGAGGGATGCGGGGACGGTGAGGAGGCCAAGTGGCCGCTCCCTTCCAGGCGTTGGCCTGGGCTGTCATGGCATGACGTGGAGTGACTGATGTGGCGTGGCACGGCGCGGAACGCTGAGCAGCTGTCTGCCTGCCCGCCATGGTGCAGCACGCCGCCCGTCGCGGTCCATGAGGCGTCACCTTGCCGATTGCTGGACATGGACGACGCTGTAGTCGATGGCTGTCGACGGCTCGCACGTCCGTTGGCGTGACGCACGACACGGCCCGGCTGCCCGTTTCGGGACGTTCGCCCTGTCCGTTTCAGTCCTTACGCCCTCCTTATTCGCAGAGATCCCAGGTTAGCTTTCCCCTTCTTGATCTTTTCTTTACTGGGAGGGGAACTTGTGACGAAGAGTCGCAAGCACAGACCTGGACGGGCGTTGGGCACGTGTCTCGTACTGGCCGGAATGCTGGTGATGGAGGCCGCCGTACCGGCTGGCGCCGCCGTCTCGGCCGTCGCCGCCGGCGGAGCGACCGCCGCGCCCCAGGGGGCCGTGGCCAAGCCGGCGGCCGGGAACGACGCCACCGCCGCGGTCCTTCGGGCCCGCCTCGCGGACAAGCGCGTCGAGGTGGTCGGGGAACGCAGTGAGACCAGGACCGTGTGGGCCGATCCCGACGGAACGCTGACCGAGGAGCAGGCCGCGGGCCCGGTGCGCTTCCGCGCCGATGACGGGTCCTGGACCGGTGTCGACATCGACCTGGCCACGTTGCCCGACGGCCGTGTCGGGGCCAAGGCGCATCCGCTCGGGCTCACGCTCGCCGGGGCCTCGCCCCGTCGCGCGGACACGGCGGCCACCCGCCGCCTGCGCGCCGCCGCACCTGTCCCGGCCGCCGCACCCTTGGTCTCGTTGACCACGCGGCGGGGGCAGCGGGTCGAACTGGGCTGGCGCGGAGCACTGCCCGCCCCGCGCGTCGAAGGCACCAGGGCCACCTATCGTGACGCCCTGCCGCACGCGGATCTCGTGGTGGACGCCACCAGAACCGGCTTCGAGCAGTTCGTCGTCCTCAACTCCCCCAAGGCCGTGGATGAGGCGGGCACGCTGCGGATGACGCTCACCGCCAAGGGGCTGAGCGCCAAGGCGGCGCCCGACGGCGGGGTGTCGTTCACCGACGCGGACGGGAAGACCGCGGGGACGCTGCCGGCCCCGGTCATGTGGGACGCACGGTACGACGAACGCTCCGGCGAACACCCGCACCGCGCGCCGGTCGCCATGACCGTCGCACAGGAAGGTGACCGCGTCGACCTGACGCTCACCCCGAACGCCGCCTTCCTCGCCGACCCGGCGACGAAGTTCCCGGTGACCGTCGACCCGGCGGTGAACCTGCTGACCACGTTCACCACGTTCGTGCAGCAGGGCTACGGCACCGACCAGTCGACCTCCAAGGAGCTCAAGCTCGGCAACAACGGCTCGGGCCAGGTGGCCCGGTCCTTCCTGAGGTTCGACAACAAGCCGGTGAAGGGCCGGGAGATCAAGGCGGCCACGCTGAAGCTGTGGAACCACCATTCCTGGTCGTGCCAGGAACGCGCCTGGGAGGTGTGGGACACCACCTCCGCCGGCCCTGCGAGCCGCTGGAACGCGCAGCCCACCTGGAACCGCAAATGGGCGACCTCGACCCAGACCAAGGGCGGCAGCGGCTGTGCCGAGGGCTGGGTGAGCGCCGACGTCAAGACGCTGATGCAGGCGTGGGCCGCCAACCCCCACGAAGAGAACACGCTGGGCCTGCGCGCCGCCGACGAGAAGGACTCCTACGCCTGGAAGCGGTTCGCCTCGCGCAACGCGGCCGGCCATGTGCCGGTCCTCTCGGTCACGTACAACAACGTGCCGGGCACGCCGAGTGGGCTGGCCCTGACGCCTTCGGCGTACAACTCCTTCAACAAACGCACCTACGCCACCTCCCTCACGCCGACCCTGTCCGCCAAGGTCACCGACCCCGACGGCGGCACGGTCAAGGCGCAGTTCGAGGTCAGTGCCGATCCGGCGTTCCACGACGCCGGCAGCTACAGCTGGAGCGGCACGAGCACCGGTGTCGCCTCGGGCGGCATCGCCAAGCTCACGATCCCGGCGGACAAGAAACTCGGCTCCTTCGGCTACCGTGTGCGCTCGCGCGCGCACGACGGCTCCGCCTACGGCGCCTGGAGCGGCTACGTGCCCTTCCGCGTCAACATCAGCAAGCCCGCCACTCCGGCGGTGAGCTGTGAGAAGTTCACGGCCGAACAGTGGACGGACGAGCCGGCCGGCGAGGTCGACTGCACCTTCACCACCACGTCGTCGGACGGCCGCGGCTTCTTGTGGGGGCTCGACGACGCGCGGACGCCCCGGTCCGTCGACGATTCCTCCGGTACGGGCGGCAGGCCGCAGACGGTGAAGGTCAAGGTCACCAAGGGCTGGCACACGCTGCACGTGCGCACCGTCGACTCGGCGGGGCTGCTCTCCGGCACAGCCGCGTACCAGTTCGGTGTCGGCGCCAAGCCCTCCGCCGTGCCGGTCCCCGACGTGCCGACAGCGCTGCAGGAAGGCGCGACGGACACGGCCACGCCCATGCTCTCCGGCGTGGTGACCTCCGCCGCCCAGGAGCGGATGCACGGCGAGTTCGCCCTGTTCGACGCCGAGGGCACGGCGATGCCCGACGTACCGCTGGTGCCGGCCGACGCCGACAGCGGCAGCCGGATCGCCACGGTGGTCCCCGAGGACACACTCACGGCCGGTGCCACCTACCGGTGGGCGATGCGCGCCTGCGGTGACGCGGCCTGTTCGCCGTGGAGCGGGAAGCAGACCTTCACCGCCAAGGCCCCGAAGGCGCATCCGGACCCGGCGACCCGTACCGTGGAGATCTCCGGCACCGCGCTCAGCGACGCCACCGCTCCCGTCGGCGCCAAGGACTGCGACGGGGCGGCCTGCGCCGCCGTCCAGGACGGCCTCCTGCGGGTGGGCACCCCGGGCTCCACGGCCTGGCGCACCTGGTTCAAGGCGGACCTCTCGGCAGTGCCCGCCGGTGCCCGGATCACCGACGCGCGGCTGAGGCTGCACCGCGCCGACTGCCCGGCCGATGCCGCCGAGCACTGCGCCGAGCCCGCTGCGACGGCGCGCGACCTGGCCGAGCCGTGGACACCTGAGCAGGACGGTGCGGCGCTGGCCACCGCGGCCAGTGACGAGGCGTTCGAGGCCGACGATGAACTGCCGGCCACGATCGGCGACCTCAACATCGCCTCCCTGGTGGACGGCTGGCTGGTCACGCAAGACAACCACGGGCTGAGCCTGCAGCTCGGCGACGAGAAGAACGCCGCCCCTGGCGTGGTCTACCACTCCTCGCGCGCCGAGGACCCGGCCAAGCGTCCCAGGCTGGTGGTCGACTACATCGCCGCCGCCGCGCCCGGCGCACCCACCAGTGTCCGAGCCGTACCGGGCGACAACGGCCTGCTGGCCACCTGGAACGCCCCTGCCGACCCCGGCGCGGCGACCGAGGCGCTGAAGTACACCGTCACCGTCCGCAAGGGCGACAGCGAAGTCGCCCGCACCACCACAGAGGACACCAGGCTCATCGTCCCGGGCCTTGCCAACGGTGCCGACCACACCGTGGAGGTCACCGCCACCACCGACTTCGGCACCTCCACCGCCGCCCACTCCTCCGCCGTGCGGCCGGTGGCCGTGGCCGACCAGGCGAAGTACGCCCAGGCGGTACGCGACTACGCCACCGCCCGGGCCGGAATCCTCAAGGGCACCTACACCACGGCCGAGAAGGCGGCCGCGGCGTCCGAGCACGGTGCGATGTTCCGTGACCTCCTCTCCGACCAGGAAGCCGAGCTGAACGACAGGCGCGAGGGGTACTCCCGGCACGGCCTGCACTATTCGTCGGTCACCAGCAAGCTCGACGACCCGCTCACCGGCCCCGGGCCCGACGGCTCCGTCGTCGTGCGCGGCCGGCTCACCGAACAGAGCGTCCTCACCGGCAAGGACGGCACCGAGGAGCACGAGGAGGGCGAGCTCGCGGGCCGCTTCGTCTTCACCCGTGGCGCCCTGCGCATGGAGGCCGACGACGCGGGCGTCGAGGTGACACTGCCCACGACCGCCGACGCCGCGAAGCTGGCGACGGTGGCGCCGCCCGCCGAGGAGAGCATCGAGGAGGTCACCGAGGGCGAGCAGGAGCCCCCGTCGATCGAGCTGGACTCCGACGGCATGCTGCCCGCAGAGGCCGCCCCGCCGACCGGTTCACCGATGCTGCGCTCCGCCGCCCCCAAGGGCAGCGGCACATCGAGCTGGGCCAAGCGCCATGTCGGCATCGGCTGGGAGTACAAGCAGGACTGTACGAACTTCGTGTCCAAGGCCCTGCACCACGGCGGCAGGATGAAGCAGCGCAAGGGCGGCCGAAAGAACCCCTCACGCTGGTTCCGCAACAACATCGGCTCGAAGCGGTTCGACAGCTACACCTGGGCCGGCGCCGCCAATCTGCGCCAGCACCTCAAGAACCACCGGGGTGGCCGCGAAATCTCCCGCTACGACGTCCGTCCGGGTGACGTGATCTTCGCGTACTACAAGAAGGACCGGCAGTGGAACCATGCTGGTGTCGTCACCGGCGGCAGCCGCGGAAACATCTCCATCACCCAGCACGGCAGCAAGAACCACACCACGCTCAACCAGTGGCTCAAGCCGAAGAAGATCACGGCGGTGAGCATCATCAGGCCCGGGAGACGCAGTTGACATACGGACGCACAGGCCGGCGCGGGCTTCTGGCCGCCGCGGTGACAGCGGCTTCGCTGCTGCTCGCGGCGTGCACGACCGACCACACGCCGCCGCACGTCAAGGACGGCAGGGCCGACCTCGACCTGTCCGTGACCGGGCAGCCGTCCTCAGAATCCCTGGCCCTCGTGGAAAAGGCACTCGTCCGCATCCAGCGGCACGACGCGGAGGGACTGGCGAAGCTGTCGTTCGACGGCAAGGACGCCGAGAAGAGCGCGGAGAAGTGGGTGGCGAGATGGAGTGAGGCGGCACAAAAGCCGATGGTCGCCGACTTCGCCGTCGACCCGAAGACGTACGTCCGCGTGGAGATCCGTTTCCGCGGCGTCAAGGGTTATCTGCCCCTCACACTCGAAGCGAACACGGACGAGGACTGGACGTACGGAATCGTGACCGCCGAAAAGTCCGACAAGGAGTAGCCGGACGGTCAAGCAGGGCGTGAGGACCCCGGGGTGGTGAACTCCGGGGTCCTTCACGGTTCCGCGGCGCCGGCCGGTGGTGTCCGGGCCCGGTCGGCTCGCCCTCACCGCGTGGCGGCTGCTCGACGACTGAGGGATGTGGACACGGCCGTGCCACCGCCACGGCGACCGTCCTCGCGCTGCCTTCCGACCCGCCGCCACACCGCGAACCCGGCCATGGCGACCAGCAGATACAACGGCACGAGGAGCTCCACGTCCGGGGACGACTGCTCCACGGACCAGCCCGCGCCACGCTCGTCCCCCTCGAACACGACTCGGTTGACGGTCAGAAACGCCAGGTGCGCCCCGATGCCGACCCACAGTGGGGCGCGCCGCACCGCGCTGCGGGCCGTGACGAGCATCAGGCCGAACACCGTCAGCAGAATCAGGTAGCCGACCGGGTCCTGCCCGCCCGGTGCGAGCCCGACGGGACCGGCCTCCCCGCCGACGAGGGGCGCGACGCCGGCCTCCACCACCGTCGAAAGGCCGGGCACGACCAGAAACACGGCCGTCGTGCCGAGTGCCGAGACCACGCCGCCGAACCGGCCGCGCAGCGCGGTCCACGTACAGCCGCGCAGCGTCGCCTCCTCCGGCAGCGCCTCCAGGAGCAGGGCGACCACGCCGTTCGTCACCAGGTATCCGGCGAGCTCGGGCAGGTCGGGGCGCGACCAGTTCAGCAGGCCGGCGGCCGTCCCCGCGCCGAGCACGAGGGTCGCGGCGCCCACCGTCACGCCCGCTCCGAGGAGCAGAGCCCGCACGCTGTCGGCCGGGCCGCCGAACCCGATGTCCTTGAGGGAGCGGCCCCGGCGCCGCAGCGTGAGCAAGACGAGCGGCAGGGCCACCGCGCTGACCAGCACGGCGGGCACGAGCCGGGCGAGGAATCCGGAGATCCCGGCGGCGTCGGCGAGCACGGGACCCACCGCCGTACCCGCGCCGAGTGCCCCGCTCATGATCAGGCCGCCGCCCAGCGCCCGGCCCAGGGCCCCGGTGAGCGAGGGGGCGGGTGTGGATCGCTGCGGGCCTGCCATGTGTCTCTCCTCGGTACCGCTGGAAACCGCCGGATCAGCGGTACTTTCCATGGTCGGCGCCCGCGTGATCATGAGAGTCGTAGCCGTGGATGAAATGGCCGTACATCTTTCGATGCAGGCACAGCGCTCGCCGCCGTCCAAGCTCGCCGTGTTCAGGCCGGCGTCGGGGCCTGGATGCTGTACACGTCGCCGACCCGCAGATTGTCCGGCGTGCTGTACTCGCCGTAGGTGCCTATGACGGAGACGGCCACACGGGAATCGGGCTGCCGGAAAGTGCGGAAATACGGGGCGTTGGCCGGGGATTCCGGGATCTCCATCAGGGGGACGCCGCGCCGTGCCAATAGACGTTGCAGCTTTTCGAAGCGAAGCCGGGGAGTGAACCGCCCGTACCGGGCACGCAGCACGTCGTTGACGAGGGTGCGATCCCGGTACGCGAGCCGGTGCACCTGCAAGGTGAAGTGATGGGCCGACCAGGGTTGGTCGGCGGAAGCGCGGTCCCAGTGGAACTCGGCGAGGCCGTAGTCACGGCACATGCTGCGGTCGCCGAAGGTGTTCTCGGCGAAGTCCGAACCAAGGACCTTGGTGACGTGGTCAGGAGAGTCCGCGGCGCCCACGCCGAGCAAAGTGCCGGTGGTGACGACGTCCACGTAGAACGCCAGGGAATGCGGAGTCAAGGCTGATCCTCGATGCGGTGTGGTCCAGGGTGATGTGTGGGGGGACGGCTTCCAGGAGCCAAACTCTCGCGCCCTGGCGATTCAAGGTTCCCCCAAGGTTTGTTGCAAGCCGATGACGCACGGTGGTGTGGCACGTCGAGGCCGCGACCAGTCACCAGCGGGGAGCGGCCCGCACGCGGCGATCCCCAGCGGCGAGCGCTCTCATCATGCAGCGCTTGCCGGTCACCCTTTCACAGAGGAGCCCAAGTTGCGTATCCGTACGCCCATATTCGCTCTCTGCCTGGCAGCGACCGTCGCTTCTGGTGCGTTCATCGCGCCCGCGGCGAGTGCCGAGGAACAAGCACGCACATCCACCCAGTCATGCAGCATTCAGACGGTGAATCGGTACCCGGGAAGCTCCGTTCCCCCGAGGTGGCGCTTCGGTCAGGTGACCTTTGAAGTCACCGCGTGCTCTCAGGCCGACCCTTCGGAGTGGAAGACCACCGCACAGGCAACCACGAATGGCACGGGAAACAGCCTGGGGTACTTCCTGGACTCCCCGAAACTGCGCACACTCGCCACTGGCGAGAACGCCGAAACCAAGTCGGGCACCTACATGGCCAGCTTCACCCTCAAAGACTGCGTTCCCTACACGGAATGGCCATGCCTCAGGACCTACAAGATCCAGGTGAGCATCGGCGTGGTCGTCAACAAGTCCGACGGCACGGCACGCGTGATCTACGGTGCCGAGACCGGTGTGCCCCGCGGTCTCCAGCTCTACACGACCCCCTGACCTCCCTCCCCTCATGCCTAGGCGACCAGAAAGGGCGAACATGCGACTCAATCGTCTCGCCGTCACAGGAGCCACCGTGTCACTGCTGCTCCTGAGCGGCGCGATCACCGCGCAGGCGGCGGAGAGTTCACCGGCCGCTGCCGCGTGCGAAAGCGCCGACCTCGACCTGTATCCGGGTTCCATTTTCGGGCCACGTTACGGTGAATGGAACATGAGCGTCCTCGCCTGCCCGGACAAGGACGCTGCTACCTGGAAGGACAGCTCGGCGGTCGAACTCAACGCCACCGCGGGCAATCTCGGAATGGTCACCTATGGGGAGCCTGTCGTCCGGACGACGGAAACCGGTGAGAACGCCGACCATCGATTCGGCCGGTACGAGGCGACATTCCAGTCGAGGACCTGCGTGCCCTGGGTCGGCTGGCCCTGTCGCGCCCCGGTCACCTGGAAGGCCAAATTCACGGTGACCGCCGACAAGAAGACCAAGCAGGTGACGCTCCACCTGCACAGCCGTACCGCTCCCACCGCGGTTCAGGTTCTCCACAAGACGCCCTGACGCGCCTCTCCGCTGCTTCAGGCGTCTGAGGGAGCAGGGCCCGGAACTGTCGGCTCACATCGGGGGAGTGGCGGGCGCGGGCCCCAACGTGGTCGTGCCGGGTGCGGCCCGGTGGCCGAGACCCGTGCGGTACGCGTCCATCGCGGCCTCCACCCGCCCGGTGCGGCGCAGCAGATCGCCCAGGAGGCGGCAGAGGTCCGCCAGGTCACCGGCCGCGCTGGAGCGTTCGAGGAGGGACAGCGCCGCGCAGTAGTGCTCCTCGGCGCGCTCGGTATCGCCCCGCTCTTCGGCGATCAGCCCGAGCAGCCGGTGCGCGCCGCCCGCGTGCACCGCGCCGCGCCCGGCCCCCAGCACCCCGGCCCCGGGCGTTCTAGCCTCGGGCGACCCGGCCCCGGACGTCCCGGCGCCCCCCGCCGCGCCGTCGTCCGTGGTGAGCAGCGGCCGCAGCAGTGCCTCCGCCTCCTCGGCCCTGCCGCGCCGCCGCAGTACGTCCGCCAGCTCGACCTCGACCTGTTCGGTGAAGAGCGCGGCCCGCTTGGAGGCGAGAATGGCGCGGGCCGTGCGCAGTTCGGTCTCGGCGCGCTCCAGGTCGCCGTCCTGCGCGTGGACGTAACCGCGCATCCAGTGGCAGTGCGCGAGCTCGGTGCGGATGTGCAGTTGGCGGTAGAGCTCCTGGGCCTTGGCGAGCGACGCGTCCGCCTCGGCGATGCGGCCTTCGGCGATGAGGGTGCGGGCCACGCCGCGGTGCATTCCCGCGACCAGCGCGGGATCGTCGACGCGCGGCGCGAGCGCGAGCGCCAGCTCGGCGGCGTGCGCGGCCCGCGCGTGGGCGCCCATGTCCATGTAGGGCGCGATGGACGCGGTGTAGAGGAGCAGCAGGGCGTCGGGGTCGTGCAGTCCCGCGGTGTCGAGCTCGTCGAGGGTGCTCTCCAACAGGTAGCAGGCGTACCGCAGTTCGCCGGTGAGCAGGTGGGCCGTGGCGCGGCCCCGGATGGCCGGGACGCGCCGGGGCAGCGGCTCGTCGGCGAGCAGCCGCTCGACGGCGGCGAACCGGTCGCGGGCGCCGGTGAGGTCGCCGGACTCCAGGAGGCAGTCGCCGAGGCCCAGCAGGGCGTCGGCCTGTTCGGCCACGAGCGCGTGCTCGACGGCTTCCGCGTGGAGCGCGTCGAACAGCGCGGCCGCGTCCTCGGGGGCGCCGGTGGCCAGGGCGCGCCGCGCGTCGGTCAGGCGCAGGCGCAGCCCCGCGGCCAGGTGGGCGGGGCGGCCCGTGGCCAGCTCCTCGTAGCTGACGTCGAGGCGGGCGGCGAGGTGCCGCAGGGCGGCCTCGGAGGGGCGCACCTTGCCCGACTCCAGGGTGGAGACGTACGCGGGGGTGTAGGCGGGCTCGGCCAACTGGCGCTGAGTCAGCCCGCGTTCGCCGCGCAGGCGCTGGACGCGCCGGCCGATCTCGGCCGGGTCGTCGGGCCGCACGCCCCCGGAACTCTTCTGCGTCACCGCTGCCTCTCCGCCGTCCGACCGGACGCCTGTTTCTACGTACGTGGCGCCGAGGCCCTGTGCTCACCACGGCGCGAACTCGTCCGTCCCACAAGCAACTTGTCGCACACCCATTGCCTGAAGTCCCGGAAGCCCCTACGTTGAGCCGCGCCTTAACTCTACTTAACCCGCCATTTATATAGCGGACTTGTCACGGACTCATCGCGGACTTCGGAGGACGCCCATGCCCCCCACGCATCGAATACCCGGCCGCGCACACGGCCTGTCCGGCCGTGCCAGACGCACCCCCCTGCGCATCGCCCTCGCCACGGGCATCGCCCTGACCGCGGCGGTCGTCGCCACCGGCCCCGCGGGCACGGCCACCGCCGCGGACCCGGCACCGGACGCCGGACGGACCGAGCACGTCGAGTACTTCACCGGCCCCGGCGGCCACCCCCGGCACACCGAGGTCCCCGCCTCCCCGGCGCTCACCGCGAAGGAGCGCGCGGAGATCAAGGGCGACGGCGACGTCGTCCCGATCGTCGAAGCGGGGCCGACCGACGCCAAGCTCGACGTCGTCTTCATCGGCGACGGCTACACCGCCGCCCAGCAGGAGGACTTCCACGCCGACGTGCGCGCCAAGTGGGCGAAGGTCTCCGCCGTCGAGCCGTACGCCTCCTACAAGGGTCTCTTCAACGTCTGGGCGGTCGACGCGGTCTCCCGGCAGTCCGGCGTCTCCGGCGATCCGACGAGCGGCACCGTCAAGGACACCGCGCTCGGCTCCGCCTTCTTCTGCGACGGCATCGAGCGGCTGCTCTGCGTCGACACCAACAAGGTCGAGTCGTACGCGAAGAAGGCCGCCGACCCCGACCTCGTCATCGTCCTCGCCAACTCCACCAAGTACGGCGGCGCGGGCTACAACGACATCACCTCGCCCTCCGGCTACGACGGCATCGCCACCGCCTCCTCGGACAACGCCCAGTCCGACCAGGTCGTCGTTCACGAGACCGGTCACTCGCTGGGCAAGCTGGCCGACGAGTACTGGTACGACGAGTACGGCACGTACCGGGGCGCCGAGCCCTGGGAGACCAACATCAGCAAGCTGCGGGCCGACCAGCTGACCGCGCAGAAGAAGAAGTGGTACCGGTGGATCGGCCGGACCTCACCGGACGGCGGGAAGGTCGGCGCGTACGAGGGCGGCGGCTACCACCCGCGCGGCCTGTACCGCCCCACCGTCGACTCGATCATGCGCACGCTCGGCCGCGAGTTCAACCTGCCCGGCCGCGAGGCCATGATCGCCGGCTTCCACCGGCACGCCTCCGTCGTCACCGCGGTCACCCCCACGGGCAGCACCGTACGACGCGACGCCAAGGTCCGCGTGGAGGCGGCGGACGGCATCCGACTGCGCTGGAGCGTCGACGGCCGCGAGGTCCGGCGGGCCGACGGCGACACGGTCGTGACACCCCGAGCCCTGGGAGTCCCGTCCGACGGCCGTACCCACGAACTCTCACTCCGCGCCACCGACCCCACGGACGCCGTCCGCGACCCGGCCCTGCGTGCCTTGCTGTCCGACTCGCTGACCTGGCGGGTCAAGCGGTAGACCACCGACGGGCTGCGCCGCCCGCACCGCGGGGAAGCGGTGTCGCTCCGAGACGGCTGTTCGCGACCCGGCGCCGCTCCCGCCTGGCCGATGGGGCCGCCCGGACGCTGGGCGGCCCCCTTCCGACCCGCCTCCGGAGGGCGGGCCGCACCGCGCGGCCCGCTCACCTCATGTGGCGGCGGAGGCGTTGGCCGGGCGAGCCGTCCTGGCGGCGGGCGGCGCGGCCGTCGTACCGCTCGGTGCGCTGGAGGCGCGCACGACGAGTTCGGGAGCGAGCCGTATCGCCCGTCGTGAACCCTCCGCGCCGTCGGAGAGACGGCGGCCGAGAAGTCGTGCCGCCTCCGTCGCCAGTTCCGCCACCGGCTGGCGGACCGTCGTGATGCCCGGGGCGGAGAGCCCCGCCATGGGGATGTCGTCGAAACCGGTGACGGCGACCTCGCCGGGCACGTCGGCGCCGAGCTGCTGGAGGCGTTGCAGCGCGCCGATGGCGATCAGGTCGTTGGCACAGACCAGAGCGTCGGGCCGGGCGGGCCACACCTCGTCGACCGCGGCCCGGCCCCACTCCACGGAGAAGTCGCCGAGAGCCACCCGGTCCGGCGCGCCGGAATCCAGCGCGCCGGCCCCCGCGGCGTAGGCGGCGCGCCGCTCGGCGGCCGCCGATGCCGTCCCCGCCGCACCGAGGAAGCAGACCCGGCGACGCCCCGCGGCGGCCAGGTGGCCGAGGACGAGGGCCATGCCCGCGGCGTTGTCGACGGCGACGGAGTCGGCGATACCCGGACCGCAGCCACGGTCCATCAGGACGAGCGGCACCCGGGCCGCCGCCGCGGCTACCGCCTCCCGGCTGCGCTCCTCGTCCGCCGGGATCACGAGGAGCGCGTCCACCTGCCGGCCCAGCAGGTCGGCGATGTACTCCGCCTCGGCCGCCGGGTCGTCGTCGCAGTCGGCCAGCAGCACGGCCCGCCCGTCGGCGTGCAGGACGTGCGTCAACTCCCGTACCAGCGTGGGGTAGAAGGGGTTCGTGATCTGCGGCAGGACGAGCCCGACCGTGCCCGTGGAGCGGCCGCGCAGGGCGCGGGCCGCGTGATTGGGGCGGTAGCCGAGCGCGTCGGCGGCCTCGCGGACGCGCCGGGCGGTCTCCGCGCCGACGGGGCGTGTGCCGGCCAGGACCCGCGAGACCGTGGCGACGGAGCAGCCCGAGGCCCGGGCCACATCTCTGAGCGTTACGTCCCCCACGCCGCGCCCACCCTTTCGACGAGCCGATCAAATTTCGGCAAACGTTATCAGCGGGCGTTCACCACGACCAGGCCCTGTTTCGCAGGGAAATTGCGCTGGTTGCGTCGTAGTTGCCCCGCTCCGGTCCCAGCCTGATCCCTGCCCGCCCCATGTCCGTTCCGGGCGAGTTTGCCGGGGTGTGGTTTCGGCCATTGACATAATTCGCACCTGTGCACACAGTCTTCGGAGAACGTTTTCCCGAGCCGGCGCCGCGCAGCGCCGGCTCAGCCGAACAAAGAGGTTCCGCGATGCCCCGAAAGATCATCCTGGACTGCGACCCCGGACATGACGACGCCATCGCCATGCTCCTGGCGCACGGCAACCCGGATGTCGAGCTGGTCGCCGTCACCACCGTGGTGGGCAACCAGACCCTGGAGAAGGTCACCCGCAACGCCCTCTCGGTGGCCCGCATCGCGAACATCACCGGCGTCCCCTTCGCCGCCGGCTGCCCCCGCCCCCTCGTACGCGACATCGAGAACGCCCCCGACATCCACGGCGAGAGCGGCATCGACGGCCCCCTGATGCCCGAGCCCACCCTCGCCCTGGACGAGCGCCACGCCGTCGACCTCATCATCGACACGGTCATGGCCCACGAGCCCGGCGAGATCACCATCGTCCCGACCGCGGGTCTCACCAACATCGCCCTGGCCGCCCGGAAGGAGCCCCGCATCGTCGAGCGCGTCCGCGAGGTCGTCCTCATGGGCGGCGGCTACCACACGGGCAACTGGAGCCCCGTCGCCGAGTTCAACATCAAGATCGACCCCGAGGCCGCGCACATCGTCTTCAACGAGAGCTGGCCCGTCACCATGGTCGGCCTCGACCTGACGCACCAGGCCCTCGCCACCCCCGAGGTCATCGAGCGCATCGCGAAGGTCGGCACGAAGCCCGCCCTCTTCGTCAACGAGCTCCTCGACTTCTTCGGCGCCATGTACCTGGAGGCCCAGGGCTTCGAGGCGCCGCCGGTCCACGACCCGTGCGCCGTCGCGTACGTCATCGACCCGAGCGTCATGACCGTCCGCAAGGCTCCCGTCGACGTCGAGCTCACCGGAACCCTCACCCTCGGCATGACCGTGACGGACTTCCGCGCCCCCGCCCCGGACGACTGCACCACCCAGGTCGCCGTCGACCTGGACCACACGCGGTTCTGGGACCTGATCGTGGACGCCCTCGAGCGGATCGGCGACGTCAGCGCATGAACGCCTCCTTCACCGAACCCGCCGCCGCGCCCGGCGGCGCCCGCGGCTCCCGCCCGGTCCGCATCGGCGTCCTGGTCACCGCGCTCCTCGCGGCCTGCTTCGCCTTCCAGCTCAACGCGAGCATGCTCAGCCCCGCCCTGAAGAACATCGAGGACTCCCTCGGCGCGACCTCCGCCGAGATCGGCCTCACCCAGACCGCGTTCTTCACCTCGGCCGCGCTCTTCTCGCTCTTCCTGCCGCGCCTCGGCGACCTCGTCGGCCGGCGCAGGGTCCTCACCGGAATGCTGGCGCTCATGGTCGTCGGCTGCGTCGTCGCCGCGCTCGCCGAGAGCGTGCCGATGCTCTTCGCGGGCCGCGTCATCCAGGGCGTCTCCGGACCCACCGTGCCGCTCTGCCTGATCATGCTGCGCAACGAGGTGCACGAGCCGAAGAAGTACGGCACGCTCCTCGGCGTCATCACCGCCGTCAACGGCGGCATCGCCGGCGTCGACTCCCTGGCCGGCGGCTACCTCGCCGACCACCACGGCTTCCAGTCGGTGTTCTGGACCATGGCGGGTGTGGCCGCGCTCGCCACGATCCTCGTCGCCGTCCTGACTCCCGAGTCGAAGGCCGCCGACACCACCGACACCCGCATGGACTGGCCCGGAGTCACCCTCCTCGTCATCTCCGTCGGCGCGGCCCTCATCGCCCTGAACGAGGCGGGCAAGCTCGGCAACGCGAACTGGCCGCTCGTCGTCGCCCTGTTCGTCGTCACCGCCGTCGCCTTCGCCCTGTTCTGGCGCGTCGAGGACCGCAGCAGCCACCCCCTGGTCGCCACCCGGCACCTGCGCCAGCGCTCCACCTGGGCGCTGCTGCTCACCACGGTCCTCACCATGACCGGCGTCTTCGCCGTCATGAACGGCATGATCCCCGCCTTCGCGCAGGACGCGCAGGCCGGCTTCGGCATGAGCGCCGAGCAGAGCGCCTGGTGGACCCTGACGCCGTACGCCCTCGCCGGTCTCGCCATGGGCCCGCTCGCCGGACGCCTCGCCGCCACGTACGGCTACGGCCGCATCCTGCGCCTCGGCCTCATCGGCTCGGCCGTGACGGTCACGCTGATGCTGTTCACGCTGCACGCCGACTCGCGGCTGCTGCTCCTCGCCGCGTCGATCCTCATCGGCGTGACCTACGCGGGCGTCGGCAACATCGTCCTCAACGGTCTCGGCATCGTGCTCTCCCCGAAGGAGAACCCGGGCTTCCTGCCCGGCCTGAACGCGGGCGCCTTCAACCTCGGCGCGGGCCTCAGCTTCGCCGTCCTCTACGCCGTGCAGACCGCCGCGGAACCGGCCGACAAGACGTCGCCCGCCGGCTACACGGCAGGCATGATCGCCGGAGTCGCCCTTCTCGCGGCGGCCTTCGCGACGTCCTTCCTCATCCCCAAGCCGGTGGAGGCGGAAGCCACGGAGTGAGCGGTGCGGGTGGCCCCGGCGGAGGGAGCCCCACGGCCGACGGCCCGTGGGCTCCCTCCGCCGGGGCTTCATTGGTATGGACATGCCCAACTCGCAGGACTAGCCTCGGACTTGGTCTAGACCGCATCGGACGTGAGACCCCACATCGCATCCTCTCGGACCACGGGAGCACCTCATGCGCAAGAAGCTCACCTCGTTACTCCTGGGCCTCGGCCTTGCAGGGTCGGCCATGCTGGCCACCAGCGGCAGCGCCCAGGCCCACGGCTACACCGATTCGCCCGTCAGCCGCCAGCAGCTGTGCGGCAACGGCACCGTCCGCAACTGCGGGCAGATCCAGTGGGAGCCGCCGAGCGTGGAGGGGCCCAAGGGCTTCCCCGCGCGCGGGCCCGGCGACGGCCGCATCTGCTCGGGCGGCATCGGACGCTTCTCCGAACTGGACGACCCGCGGGGCGGGAAGTGGCCCACCACCAAGCTGACCGCGGGCCAGAACCACACCTTCGTCTGGCGCATCACCGCGCGCCACGCCACGACCGACTTCCGCTACTACATCACCAAGGACGGCTGGGATCCGACCAAGCCGCTGACCAGGGCCGATCTGGAGCTGCAGCCGTTCCTCGCGGTGCCCTTCGGCGGCCGTCAGCCCGGCTCCACGGTCACCCACAGCGGCGTCCTGCCCCAGAAGACGGGCCAGCACATCATCCTCGGCGTATGGACCATCGCGGACACCGGCAACGCCTTCTACGCCTGCTCCGACGTCCGCTTCTGACGTTCGGGGGCAGGCTCTCCGCGCCGCACGCGCGGCAGCCCGGTGACGGCCATGACCACTGAGTACAGCGAGCTGGTCGCGGTGATGAACAGGCGATTGTTCTTCGGACCGCCGAAGGCGATGTTCGACACCGGCTCGGGCACCCGCAGCCGCCCGATGAGGGTGCCGTCGGGGTCGTAGCAGTGCACCCCTCCCTCGATGGCGGCGGCCCACAGGCGGCCGCCGTCGTCGAAGCGGAGGTTGTCGAACCGGCTGAGGTCGTCCTTCGCCTCGGCGAACACCCTGCCCTCGGAGAGCGTGCCGTCCTCGCGCACGTCGAAGACCCGGATGCAGCCGCCCCCGGTGTCGGAGACGTACAACTGCCGCTCGTCGGGCGAGAAGACGAGCCCGTTCGGCGCGCCGAAACCGTCCGCGACCAGGCGCACCTCGCCCGTCGACGGATCGATCCGGTACACGTTGCGGCCGTCGAGCTCGGGCTCGGCGCGGAAGCCCTCGTAGTCGCTGGTGATGCCGAAGTCCGGGTCCGAGAACCACACCGAGCCGTCCGAGCGGACGACCGCGTCGTTCGGGCTGTTCAGCCGCTTCCCCTCGAACCGGTCGGCGAGCACGGTGATCCTGCCGTCCGGCTCGGTGCGGGTGACCCGGCGGTTGCCCTGCTCGCAGCAGATCAGCCGGCCCTCGCGGTCGATGGTGTTGCCGTTGACGTGCCCGGCCGACGAGCGGAACACGGAGACCGCGCCGGTCTCCTCGTCCCAGCGCAGCAGCCGGTCGTTCGGGATGTCGCTCCAGACGAGCTGACGCCAGGCGGGCAGATAGAGCGGCCCCTCGGCCCACCGGCATCCCCCGTACAGCTTCTCCAGCCGGTCGTCCCCGTTCGCACACCGCCCGGTGCGGAACCGCTCGTCCAGGATCTCGTACAGGGAAGTGCTGTCGTCGCCGGACATGAATACCCCTTAGCGGTGAGGAACCGAATCTCGTTCGGACGATCATGACTATGCCAGAACGCTGTATGGTTGCGCCATGGTGACCGTGGATGACATCGACCGTCGGCTGATCGCGCTCCTCCAGAAGGACGCGACCATTTCGTACGCCGCCCTCGGCAAGGGAGCCGGTCTCTCCGCGGGCGCCGCCCATGAGCGGGTCCGCAAGCTGCGCGAGCGCGGCGTCATCCGGCGCACGACCGTCGACGTGGACCCCGCCGCGCTCGGCCGCGGGGTGCTCGCCTTCGTGATGGTCGACTCGACGGCGTGGATGGGGGAGTCCGCGGACGCGTTCGCGGCGATCCCCGAGATACAGGAGGCGCACGTCATCGCGGGCAGCGCCTCGGTCCTGGTGAAGGTCCGCACGGCCACGACCGAGCAGTTGCAGGACGTGCTCCGCCGGCTGTACGCGATCGAGGGTGTCAGCGGCACGCAGGCCACGGTCTCCCTGGAGACGTTCTTCGAACGCCCGGTGTCGCCCCTGCTCGGCCCGGCCTCAGAGCCGGGGTCATGACACAGGCTCTCAGCGCGGGGATGACGCCCGGCGGCGGCGCACGGCGGCCACCGCGCCGAGGGCCACGCCGACCGCGAGGGTGATCAGGCCGCGTGTCCACACCTCGGCTTCGATCTGCGTGGCGAGCAGCACGCAGGAGAGCGCGCCGAGGACCGGCAGGACGGTGTACGCCCGGAAGTGGGGCCGCTCCACGCGGTCGCGGCGCAGCACGAGGACAGCGGTGTTGACGAGGAAGAACACCACGAGGAGCAGCAGTACGAGGGTGGAGGCGAGCGTCTCCACGTCTCCGGTGAGGGCCAGCAGGAACGACAGGACGGTGGTGGCCGCGATGGTCGCCCACGGGGTGCGGCGGCCGGGCAGCACCCGGGTGAGGAAGCGCGGCAGGAGCCCGTCGCGTGCCATGCCGTAGGCCAGCCGCGAGCTCATGATGCCGGTGAGCAGCGCGCCGTTGGCGACGGCGACGAGGGCGATGGCGCTGAACAGCTTCGGTGGCACGCCGCCGGCCTCCCGCACCACTTCGAGCAGCGGGCCGCTGGACTGCGCCAGCGTCTCGGTGGGGACGGCCACCGAGGCGACGATCCCGACGAGAGCGTAGACGGCCCCCGCCGTGACCAGGGCGCCGAAGAGGGCGCGGGGGTAGGAGCGGCGCGGGTCGCGGGTCTCCTCGGCGACGTTGACGGAGGTCTCGAAGCCGACGAAGGAGTAGTACGCGAGCACGGTCCCGCTCAGGACCCCGGCCGCGGCCCCCTTCTCCGCGGTGCCGAGCTGCACGAGCCTCCCGGCGTCGCCGTCGCCGCGCAGGAACAGCCACACGCCGAGGCCGACGACCAGCAGGAGACCGCCCACCTCGATGACCGTCGCGGCCACGTTGGCGCGGGTGGACTCGCTGATGCCGCGGGCGTTGAGGAGGGCCAGGGCGCCCAGGAAGAGAGCCGCCACCAGGACGACGGGCAGGGTGACGAAGGCGGTCAGATACTCCCCGGCGAAGCCCCGGGCCAGCGCGGCCACGGAGACGATGCCCGCCGCCAGCATGCAGAATCCGGCCAGGAACCCGGCGAAGGGGCCGTAGGCGAGCGTCGCGTAGTGGGAGGCGCCCCCGGCTTTCGGATACTTCGTGGCGAGCTCGGCGTACGAGGAGGCCGTGAGCAGCGAGAGCAGCAGGGCGAGGACCAGGGGCACCCAGACGGCGCCGCCCGACTCGGCGGCGACCTGCCCGACGAGGACGTAGACCCCCGCCCCCAGCACGTCTCCGAGGATGAAGAAGTAGAGCAGCGGGGTCGTCAGTGCCTTCTTCAGGCCGACGGACCGGTCGCCGGACGTGTCGGTGAGTTGCTCGGCCACTCGTTCTCTGCTCCTCGGTGCGGAATCCCTCGTTCAGTCTGTCGAACGCCACCCCATGGCGCACGCGGGGCGGCGTTCGACACGAGGGTTCCCCTCAAACGCTGCCTCCACCGTCGACGGTCAGCACGGTTCCCGTGACGAAGGCGGCGTCGGGCCCCGCGAGGAAGGCGACGGCCGCAGCTATGTCCTCGGGCGTGCCGATCCTGCCCAGCGGCCGGTCCGCGGCCTCGGCGAGGAACTCGGCGTCGGACTGGCCGAGTTGACGCGCCTCACGGGCGAGCATGGGTGTGCGGGTGTCACCCGGGGCGACGCAGTTGACCCTGATCCCGGCGGGGCTGTGGTCCAGCGCCATCGCCTGTGTGAGCATCACCACACCGGCCTTCGCCGTGCAGTATGCGGCGGCTTTCGCCCCGGCCCGCAGGCCCCAGCCGGAGGCGACGGTGACGATGCTCCCGTGTCCGGCCCGCTCCATGAGCGGGATGACCTCACGGCACACGAGGAAGACCGAGTCCACGTTGTCGGCGAACGTCGCGTGCCAGTCTCCCAGGGACAGCTCGCGTACCGTCCCGCGCCGGATGCTGCCCGCGACGCAGCACACGTCGGTGATGCCGCCGAGCCTGTCGACGACGTCCTTCACCAGGGCCGACACCTCGTCCTCGGCGGAGACGTCGCACACGAACGGCTCGGCGTGCCCGCCCGCGGCCCGGATGGAGCGGGCCACGGCCTCCGCCTCGTGGTCCCGGTCGACGACCGCGACGGCCGCGCCCTCGTCCGCGAGGCGGCGCGCGACGGCCCGGCCGATGCCACCGCCGCCCCCGGTGACCAGCGCCACCCGTGTACCAGGTCGTGCGGCCGTCATCGCGGGCCTCCCGAGAGCGTTCCGTCGAACAGCTGGGTGAGGAGTGCCTTCTGGGTGTGCAGGCGGTTCTCGGCCTGCTGGAAGATCTTCGACCGGGGGCCGTCCTTCACCTCGGCGTCGACCTCCTCGCCACGGTTGGTGGGCATGCAGTCGAGGAAGACCGCCTCCTCGCCGGCGAGCCGCATCAGCGGCTCGGTGATCCGCCACCGGTCGGCGAGCCGGGTCCTCGCCTGGATCTCCTCCTGACCGGCGAGCGTGGGCGACTTCCAGCTCAGGGTGTACACCGCGGAGCAGCCGCGGACGGCTTCCTCCAGGTCGTGGGTGAGGTCGACGCGCGCGCCGGTGCGGGCGGCGACCGCTTGGACGGCGTCGGTCACGCGCTCCTCGGGCGCGAATCCCGGCGGGTGCGCGACGGTGACGCGGTGGCCGAGGAGGGCCGCGGCCATCATGGCGGAGTGCAGCACTCCGGGGGTTTTCTGCCGCGGCGAGTAGGACCAGGCGTACACGATCCGTCTGTCCGGGACCTGCGCCCCGTACAGCTCGCGCAGTGTCAGGAGGTCGGCGAGGACCTGGCAGGGGTGTTCCTCGTCGTCCAGCGCGTTGATGACGGGGATCGTCGCCCGGTCGGCCATGGCGCGCAGGCGGCGGTGGCCCGCGCCGTACTCGTTCATGTCGTACCAGCGGACGACGAGCGCGTCGAGGTAGCGGTTGAGTACGCCGATGGTGTCCTCGATGGACTCGCGGTTGGCGAGCCGCAGCTCCTCCACCCCGTAGGGGAAGCTGTCGGCGCCGAGTTGGGAGGCGGCGACCTGGAAGGAGACGCGGGTTCTGGTGGACGGCACGTTGAAGAGCAGGCCGATGCAGCGGCCCGCCAGGTGGGCGCGTGTGTCGTCGCCGCGTTTCATCGCTTCGGCGAGGTCGAGCAGGGAGCACATTTCCTTGGCGGTGAGGTCCTGTATGCGCAGGATGTGTCGCGCGGTCACGTGGGGACTCCTGTCTCGGGCGGGTTGGTGACGCGCTTGCGCAGCCACCGCTCGGCGATGACGGCGACGAGCAGCATCGCGAGGGCGATGAGGAGGCTGACGCCGAAGAACGGCAGCATGACGAGGGTGGCCGCGATCACCACCACGTTCAGGCGGGCCGTGCGGCCCCGGGGGAGGAGCCGGGCCGCGGAGAGAAAGGCCAAGAGGAAGACGAGCAGATAGGTCGCCGACGACGCCTTGATCAGCGTGGTCTCGCTGGAGTCGGTGGCCAGCAGGATGACGACCGACACGGCGTAGCCGGGCAAAAGCGCCAGCACGGCGCGTGCGGGGACCTTGCCCCGCGTAGAGAGCCTGCTGAGCCCGGTCGGCAGGAGGCCGTCGCGGGCGAGTGCGAAGACGACCCGCGAGGTTCCCAGGCACCAGGCGTTGGTGGTGAGGAGCAGCAGAATTCCGGCGACGATATATCCGGCGCTTTGCAGCCCGGACCCCGTGGCCGCCTCCAGGAGCCGCACGAAAGCCGTCAGATCCGACTGTCCCGCGGACGTCTCCGGCAGGGCCACGGAGACGGTGAACGCCATGGCGAAGTACAGGAGCCCCACACAACTGACGGCGTAGAGAATTCCCTTGGGGAAGGTGCGGCCGGGATCCCGCACTTCCTCGGCCACCGGAGCCGCGTTCTCCCAGCCGATGAATCCGAAGAAGCAGATGAGCAACGTACTGCCGAGGGCGCCCCAGCCGTGCGGCGCGAACGGCGCGAGGCGCGTGTAGTCCCCCTTGGGAAGGGCCAGGCAGATGACGAAGGCCAGCAACAGCACCACGGTGCCGAGAACCACCATCTGGGCGCCCGTACTCACCTTGATCCCACAGAGATTGAGCAGCACGCAGAACACGATGACGGCAGCACCCGCGAGGAGCGCCGCGCGGTTCGACGCCGTGGGTTCGACCGCCGCGAGCAGATAGCGGCCGGCCGCGAGGCCGAGGACCGGATTTCCGGCGAGCAGCGTGATGAGGAGGAAGACGGCGGCGATCCGGCCCGCTCGGGGCCCGAACGCCGCTTCCACGAACTGGGCGACGCCCTTGCTCGTGGGGTGCCGTACGGACAGCGTCGCGAAGATCAGTGCGAAGGGATAGCTGTAGAGGATGAGCAGCCCCCACGCGACCAGGGACAGCGGCCCCGCCTCGGCCCAGGCGAGAGCGGGGATCAGGAGTACGCCGGCGCCCATCACGGAGGTGACGTAGTGCGCCACAAGACCCGGTGTGCCAAGGCGGCGCGGCAGCTGAGGGGGCTCGGGCAGCTGGGTCCGAGCCCCTTCGGCTGAGGTCATACGGTCTGCCTCGGCTGCTGCGCCTGCTCGTCGCGCGAGCCGTCCCAGAGTCGGTCCATGGTTTCGTGGCTGATCTGTTTGTGCAGGTCACCCTGGGAGGCGTAGCCCATGTTGATGATCAGGCGGCGGCCGCTGCTCAGCGGATAGACGCGGTGCAGGGTGGTGTCGGTACGCATCAAGTAGAGGTCGCCCGGCCTGAGTTCGAAGGAGTGGATGGGCTGTGCGATGAACTGGCGGTGCAGCTGCGGATCCTGCTTGTTCCAGTACGTGCGGGGCACGCACTGGACGAAGCCGCCGTGCTCGGCGGGCGGGCAGGCGACGACCCAGACGAGCGCGAAGCTGTAGTCGTCCCAGTGCCATCCGTGCGTGTCACCGGAGTGCTCCAGCTCGGTGATCACGTACCGCTCCGGCTCGTAGGGACAGGTGAGCACGGGCTCGCCCGCGACCTTCCCCAGCGCGTCGAGGAGACCCGCACAGGCGTACACCGCCGGAATGACCGAGCCGTGCTCGCTTATTTCCTTGTGGCGGACATTGCGCATCAGCCTGGGCGTGCCGCCGGTTTCCACGAAGCGCATGCGGCGGCGGACGCCGTGTCCGGCGACGAGGTTCTCGATCTCGTCCGCAACCGATGCTTTGACATGGTCAGGGACGAGGAAGGGCAATTTCGTGAATCCGAGCTGGAGGAAATCGCGGCGCGCGCTCTCCAGCAGATGTTCCTCGACATTTTTGACGAGGTGTTCCGAGAGGGACTGAACGAGGCCCCCGATCCGGTCGTCCGGTCGCATGACCAGCTCCCCACGTGGTCGGCAGGAGGTTTGCTCGCTTTGGTCTTTCGACGTCGGAAGCCTACCGGTTCGACCTGTGGACACCAGCGAAAGCGACGCGTTCAAGCCAGTACGGTGCAGTGGGCGTCCATATAGAACACCGAGCTCCGTTTTACATGATTCACGTGAAACGAAACGGTGGTGTTTTTGACGCGACGATTCTTTTTGTCAGATCGCCATATCGCCGGATTGTCGGAGTGATGGATTGCCGCGGGACGGTGTGGCGTCAGTCGTCCAGCCGGTCCGCGACCCGCACCGAGAGCCCGTAGTCCAGCTCGGCCCCGTCGACGAGCAGCGCCTCGACGGACCGCGTCGCCGGGTCGATGTCGGCCTCCATGCCGTCACCGACGTAGCGCGGGTAGCCGGAGGCGCCGGTCTCCCCGGTGGCGACCACCACCGCGGAACGCAGCGCGCTCTCACCGCCCGTCGTTCCCGTCCCGCGCTCGGTGAACTCGGGCACCAGCAGAAGCTCGTAACTCCGCGGATCAGTCGTCATGCCAGTGACGCTAGACAGGAGTCGCCCGCAGCGCACGTTCTGTCCGTCGTGTGTCACTGGTCGCCGGGTCGGGCGGTCACTGGTCGAGGGCCTGGCCGGCCGCTGCCACCACCGCGTCCGCCAGCGTCGCGAGCGCGGGGGAGTCGAGCTTCCACTGCTGCCAGAACAGCGGTACGTCCACGACCCGGTCGGCGTCGAGCAGCGTCAGCGTCCCCGCGCGCAACAGGGGCTCGGCCTGCGCCTGCGGCACCACGCCCCAGCCGAGACCCGCCTCGATTGCCTCGACGAAGCCGCGCGACGAAGGAACGTAATGGCGCAGAGGGCTCGCCCCGCGCCCGCCCGTCACCTTGCGCGCGAAGTCGTCCTGGAGGCAGTCGCGGCGGTCGAAGAACACCACGGGCGCGTCCGCGAGGACATCGCCGAGCGGCACACGCGGCCAGTCACCGAGCCGCCGTGCCACGAACGCGGGCGAGGCGACCGGCAGGTAGCGCATTCGCCCGAGCCGCCGCACCGTGCAGCCCGACACCGCGTCCGGCGACGACGTGACCGCGGCCATCACCGAGCCCTCGCGCAGCAGCGACGTCGTGTAGTCCTCGTCCTCGCGCCGCAGCTCGAAACAGATCCTCGGCTCGTCGGGGATCCTGGCCAGGGCGGAGAGGAACCAGGTCGCCAGCGAGTCGGCGTTCACCGCGACCGGCACGACGGCGGGCTCACCCGCGTCGCTGATGCCGAGCTCGGCGCGCGCGTCCCGCTCCAAGCGGGCCAGCTGCCGGGCGAACCGCACGACGACCTGCCCCGACTCGGTGGGCCGCACCGGCTTCGTACGCATCAGCAGCACCCGGCCGGTACGGCGCTCCAGCGCCTTGACGCGCTGGCTGACCGCGGGCGGCGTGACGTGCAGGGCGGCCGCCGCGGCGTCGAAGGTGCCCTCGTCGACCACGGCGAGGAGCGTCCGCACATGGTCGAGCGGCAGCTCCGAAAGCGCCCCGGACGGCAGACTCGTCTCTCTGGCCTCGCCAGTGCGCGACATCACGATTGCTTAAGCTACATGAGAATCTTTACCTGTACTTAGCACTGTAGTGATCCTTAACGTCATTGCCATGGGAACAGCACTGACCACCGCAGCTGCCGGATTCGGCACAGGACTCTCGCTCATCGTCGCCATCGGCTCGCAGAACGCCTTCGTGCTGCGCCAGGGCATCCGACGTCAGGCGGTGTTCAGTGTGGTGGCCATCTGCGCCCTCTCCGACCTGGTGCTCATCGCGGCGGGCGTCGCCGGAATCGGCACCCTCGTCACGGCCTGGCCCCCGGCGATCACCGTCGTCGGCCTGATAGGCGGAGGCTTCCTCCTCTCGTACGCCGTCATCGCCGCGCGCCGCGCCCTGCGCCCCACCGCGATGACGACCACCGGCGAGACGGCCGGGTCACGGCGCGGCGCGCTGCTCGCCTGCCTGGCCATGACCTGGCTCAACCCGCACGTCTACCTCGACACGGTCCTTCTCCTCGGCTCGGTCGCCGCAGGCCACGACGGACTGCGCTGGGCCTTCGGCGTCGGCGCCATGCTCGGCAGCGTGTGCTGGTTCGCCGCGCTCGGCTACGGCGCGCGCCTGCTCAGCGGCTTCTTCGCGCGGCCCGCCTCGTGGCGGGCACTGGACTTCCTGATCGCGGCGACGATGACGGTCATGGGTGTGACGCTGGTCGTCGGCGCACTCTGACGCGCGTCTCCCGACGCCGTCGCGGTGCTCACCGCCGCTTCGTCGTGCGCCGCCAGCCGAACGGGCCGGGCAGGTCCATCGACGTGGTGCGTCGGCCGGTGCTGCTGTGGGTGCGCCGGGGCCCGTGCCGGCCTCCCGTGGTGAGGGACCAGGAGCGCTTGTTGATGTTCAGCCGGACCCCGGGAAGTATCCGGAAACTCTTGCGGAACGTGAGTGGCATGAACTCCTCCTTGCGTCCGTCCGCGAGTACCCGCACAGCGGCGCTCCTCACGGCCCCCTAGGTGCCCGTTCGGGGTAAACCCCCATACGAATGGGCCAGTTGGGATGATGTGGCCGCGTCGACCCGGCGACGAAGATCCTCCGTATGACGAAGACCCTCCGTACGACCAAGACCAAGACCAAGACCAAGTCCGAGACCGGGGCCAGGGCCGGCACGAAGCGGAACGCCGCCCTGCTCGCCGCCTCCGCCGCCGTCCTCACGCTCACCGCGCCGCTCGCCGCCTCCGCGTCGACGCCGACCGCCGCCGGACCCGCGGCGCTCGACTGGACGAAGTGCGAGGGCCTGGGCCCGGACACCCGGCAGGAGTGCGCGACCCTCGACGTGCCGATGGACTACGCCCACCCCGAGGGCAAGAAGATCGAGCTCGCGATCTCGCGCATCCCCAGTGAGAAGCCCGCGGCGCGCCGCGGCGCCCTGCTGCTCATCCCCGGCGGACCCGGCGGGTCCAGCCTCAAGGATCCGGCGGGCAAGGGACAGAAACTGCCCCAGAGCGTGCGGGACGCCTATGACCTGATCGGCTTCGACCCCCGCGGCCTCGGCCGCTCCACCCCCGTCGACTGCGGCTTCGAGCACGCCGACCTCGCGCCGACCATCCTGCGCCCCTGGGCCGCCCCGGACGGCTCCGTCACCGAGAACATGGCCACGGCGAAGCGCCTGTCCGATGCCTGCGCGCGCAACGGTGGCGACCTCATACGCAACATCAGTACGGCCAACAACGCCCGTGACATCGACCGCATCCGTGCCGCGCTCGGTGAAGAGAGACTCTCGGCGTGGGCGGTCTCGTACGGGACGTACGTGGGCGCCGTCTACAGCGAGCTGTTCCCGCACCGCACCGACCGGATCGTGCTGGACAGCAACGACGACCCCGACCCCCGCCGGGTCGGACGCGGCTGGCTCGCGGCGCACGAGCCGGGTGTCGAGGACACCTTCCCGGAGTTCGCCGCATGGGCCTCCGAGCCCGGCAACACACACCGCCTCGCCGACACACCCGCCGAAGTGCGCACACTCTTCCTCCGCCTCGCCGCCCGCCTGGACCGCGAACCGATCCCCTGGACCGGCGCCAACCCGCCGATGCTGAACGGCAACGGGCTGCGGCACGCCATGCTGACCGCGATGGCCGACCCCGACGACTTCCGCGGCCTCGCCCAGCTGATCCTCGACGCCCAGAAGGGAGAGCTGCCGCCCGCACCCCCGGCGCCGCCCGAGCAGGCGATGCAGAACTCCCTCGCCGTCGGCTCCGCGACCCTCTGCAACGACGTCGCGTGGCCGACCTCACCCGCCGTGTACCAGAAGGGCGTCATCGAGAGCCGCGCCAAGTACCCGCTGACCGCAGGCATGCCCCGGAACGCCATGCTCTGCGCCGCCTGGCCGTTCGAGCCGAAGGAGCCCCCGGTCCGCGTCACCGACCGCGGGCCGTCCAACATCCTCCTCGTCCAGAACGAGCGCGACCCCAACACCCCGTTGAGCGGCGCGCTGAAGCTGCGCGAGGCGCTGGGCCGCCGCGCCGTCATGGTGACGGTCGACGCCACCGGCCACGACGTCTACCTCGCCAACGGAAACGCATGCGGCGACCGGACGGTCACCCGCTTCCTGGCCACGGGCAAGAGGCCCGGTCAGGACACCGACTGCGGCTGAGCCGACCACCGCGTGTGAAGGTGGTCACAAGCGGCCGTCTCATGATCGGGGCCGGGTGCCATCGGGGCACCGAGTTCGCGTAAGGTCGCGGGTCGGCCGCACACGGCCGACCCGATCACCGCAGTCACCGAACAAGGAGCCGCAGGTCATGCCGGCCAATGACGTCACCCAGGCGCCGATTTATCACACCCTCGTCCAGGAGCACGGCGACGTCGTCGCCACGGCTCGCAAGGCCGCGGAGGAGACGCAGCAGACGGCCGAGGACCTGTTGGACTTCAGCACGCCCGTCCGGCGGGGCACGCCCACCGGGCCCGCGTCCTAGCGGCGCCGGCGCGGCACGGGCGCCGGGCGGGCCGCGGCTCGCGCCGGGCCCGGCCGATCGGCCAGGATGGCGCAATGGATTACGCGTACTGGAAAGAGATCCACGACCGCGGCGGCATCCCCGCGGTCAAGAGCGCACTGGAGGAGCTGCCCGGGGACCTGCCCGCGCAGGACGCCGACGCGGCGACCGCGCTGGCCCTCCAGGTCATCGAGGACGACATCGCCCGGATCAACGCCCGGGCGGACCGGGCCGAGGCACGGGCCCGCACGCTGGCCGAGCAGGCACGCGAGGTGAACCAGCAACTCACCGACCACGCCACGCGGACGCCGGACAACACCCGCACGTCCGACGGCGGCACATCACCGTCCACCTGACACGACGGCGCCCCCGGGCCACCCCTTCGGGGCGGCACCAACAGCGCCACCCCCGCGCACGCGCCGACACCGCGTCACCGGCACGACCGCCGCTGCCGCACCCGCGGCGCGGCTGCGCCAGCACCCGGGCCACCCCGCTCGGGGTGGCACCAACAGTGCCACTCCCGCGCATGCGCCGGCACCGCGTCACCGGCACGACCGCCGCTGCCGCACCCGCGGCGCGGCTGCGCCGGCACCCGGGCCACCCCGCTCGCGGCGGCACCAACAGCGCCACCCCCGCGCACGCGCCGGCACCGCGTCACCAGCACTACCGCCACCTCCCCACAAACGCGGCATGCCCGCGCCAGGGCCGCGTCACCGTCACGCGCCCCCGCCCCCGCACCACCCTCACGTACGCGCCATCAACCGCACCATCGCCATGTCGTATCGCGCTTGCAGCCCCGCGTCCGCCGAGACGCGGAGGAGGGCGGCGAGTGCGCGGACCGCGCCGTCGTCGTAGCCGGCGGACTCCGCCTCGAGGGCCGCGCTCTCCAGCCGCCGGATGCCCTCCGTCTCGTCGCCCATCCCCAGCAGCGCCTCGCCGATGACGGTACGCAACAGCACGCGGGCCGCCGTGGACGCCTCCGACGGGCTGTCGAGGTCGAGGGCGGCGACGGCCGTCTCGAAGGCCGCCTGCCACTCCCTGGCGTCGAGCCGGTGCCGGGCGAGGTGGTACAGCGCGAGACGTTCGGTGCTCCGATCGCCGACGCTGTGCGCGAGCTCCGCCGCGAGCGCGCACCCCTCGGCGGCTTCCTCTGGACTGCCGAGTTCGGCCTGCGCGAGCGACAGGTTGATCAGCGCGGTCGCCTCGCCGCGCGTGTCACCGGCGCGGGCGGCGAGCACGGGCGCGGCCTCCAGATGGGGCAGCGCCTCAGGGGTGCGGCCCTCTTCCGTCAGGACCCAGCCGAGCAGGGCACGGACCCGCGACTCGGCGCGCGCGTCACCGTCCGCCCGAGCCGCGTCGAGCGCCGTCCGCAGCAGGGGCGTCCAGTCGTCCCTGACCCGCCACACGATCTGCGGCCAGAGCGCCAGGACGATCCGCCACGTCCTGCCGTGCAGCCCGGCGGCGTGCGCCGCGGCCGCCGCCAGCGTCAGGTCGTCGCGCTCGGCCGCGTACCACTCCATGGCCTGCTCGCGGTCGGCGAACTCCCTCGTCGCCGGCGGTGGGCGGAAGTCCGGGGGCAGCGTGAAGCACGACTCGTCACCGGGCTCCGCCGCGTCGGCGGCGGCCAGCGCCGTCGCCACACTGTGGTCGAGCCCGCGCACCATGGCGTCGGGCCCGGCGTCCAGGCCGCGCGCGTACAGCCGTACGAGGTCGTGCAGCGTCCAGCGGTCCGGCGCGGTCCTGATCACGAGGTGGGCCGCCGCGAGCTTGTCGAGCGCCGCCTCGGCCGCGGCCGGGTCCGTACCGGCGAGGGCCGCGGCCGTGTACCGGTCGACGTGCGTGCCCGGGTGCTGTCCGAGCGGGGCGAAGTGGTGCGCGGCGTCGTCGGGCAGCCTGCGCACGGTCAGCCGCAGCGCCGCCCGGACGCCCGTGTCCTCCACGTCCAGCAGGCTCAACCGGCGTGATTCGTCCGAGAGCTCGGCACACATCGAGCTCAGCGACCAGTCGGGCTGGTCCGCCAGCCTCGCGGCCGCCACCCGCAGCGCCAGCGGAAGCCCGCCGCACAGCTCCGCGAGGCGCCGCGCCGCCACCTCTTCCGCGAGCACCCGCTCCTTGCCGAGCACGGCGGTGAGCAGGGCGGTGCTGTCCTCCGGTTCGAGGACGTCCAGGGGGACGGGCCGGGCGGCGTCGGAGGCGATGAGCCCACGCAGCCGGTACCGGCTCGTGACCACGGTGACGCACTCCGCACCGCCCGGCAGCAACTCCCTGACCTGCTCGGAGGCGCGCGCGTTGTCGAGTACGACGAGGAGCCTGCGGTCGGCGCACAGGGACCGGAAGAGCGCGGACGCGCCGCCCGCCGACTCCGGGACGCGGCGCGGCGCGACACCGAGGGCCAGCAGGAACTCCCGCAGCACTTCGAGGAGCGCCGGCTCCCCTGTGTCGCTGAAGCCGCGCAGATCGGCGTAGAGCAGGCCGCCGGGGAACAGTTCGCGGTTGCGGTGCGCCCAGTGCGCCACGAACGCGGTCTTGCCGACTCCGGCGGGTCCGGTGACCAGACAGACGGGTGCTTCGCCGGCGGCGGCCCGGGAGAGCGCGGTGAGCTCCGTGGCACGCCCGTGGAAGCCGCGCGGCATGCGGGGCAGGAGGTCGATCGTGCCGGGCAGGGGAAGGGGCAGAGGCGGGGGCGGGGGTGGGGATGTCGGCGACGGGGGCGTCGGGAGGCCGGGGGCCGGCGGGGGAGCGGCGGCGCTCCCGGGCTCGGGGGAGGGCGCGACGGCCGGAGCCGGCGCTCCCGTCGTGCGCCGAGCCGGTGTCCCCGCCGCGGGCCGGCCCGGAGCCGGCTCCCGCGCCGCGTCACCTGCCTCACCCTCACCGCGCAACACATCGGTGTAGGCGTCGGCCAGTTCGCGGCCCGGGTCGACCCCCAGCTCGTCGGCGAGCAGCCGCCGGGTGCGGTGGAAGCAGTCGAGCGCCTCCGAGCGGCGCCCCGCCCGCTGCAATTCCCGCACGAGGGCGGCGGCCAGCGACTCGCGCAGCGGGTGGACACTGGCCTCCGCGCGCAGTACGGCCGCGGCCCGGGCGTGCTCACCCATCCGCGAGTAGGCGGCGGCCAGCGACTCCACCGAGGCGAGGCGGAGCTCCTCCAGGGCCTGGGCGGCCGTCTGCAACGGCTGGCTCGGATACGCGCCGGTCAACGCGGGCCCCTGCCACAGCGACAGCGCCTCCTGGTACATCGCCACGGCGTCGGCGGGCGCCCGCTGGCTGCGGGCCAGCGTCACCAGCTCCTCGAAGCGGTGCGCGTCCAGGAGCGACTCCGGCATCCGCAGAACGTACGCCGTGCCCTGGGTGAGCAGCTCGACGCCGAACATGTCGGCGTCCGCCCCCGTGAGCAGGGCCCGCAGCCGCGACACATGCCCCTGGATGACACCGCGGGCCCGCGCCGGCGGCTCGTGGTCCCACAGCGCGTCCGTCAAATGGTCGACCGGGACCGGATGGTTCGGCCTGAGCAGCAGAGCGGCGAGCAGGCTGCGCCGCTTGGCGGGACCGAGCGGCAGCACGCCGACCTCAGTGGCGACGGACACCGCTCCGAGCAGCCGGAACTCCACTGGTGCAACTCCTCTTGCAAGAAAAGATCCAGATTACCGCTCACGGACGCGTACCTTTTCCGCGAGAGCGGGTGGTGGCACGAGAGGTGGCGAGCGGGCATGACGGCCGGCTGGGAGTGGGACGAGACACTGTTCGCGGGAGCCGCCGCCCACTACACGCGCGGACGGCTGCCCTACGCCCCCGGCCTGGCGGACACCCTGGCCGAGGCCCTGGAACTCGACGGGCGCGGCCGCCTCATCGACGTGGGCTGCGGGCCGGGAACCGTCGCGCTGACCCTGGCCCCGCTGTTCGGCGAAGTCGTCGGCGTGGACCCGGACGGCGACATGCTCGCCGAGGCCGACCGCGCCGCTGCCGCGCAGGGAGTGGCCGAGCGGACGCGATGGGTGCGGGCCAGGGCCGAGGAACTGCCCGCGGGGCTCGGCACCTGCGCCGTCGCGACCTTCGCCCAGTCCTTCCACTGGATGGACCGCGACCTGGTGGCGGCGACCGTCAAGGGCATGCTGCACCCCGGTGGCGCCCTGGTGCACATCTCCGACCTGAAGTCGCAGCCGCGGGCCGTCGCGGGACTCCCGTATCCGCCACCGCCCCACGACGCTGTCGGGGAACTGGTCAGGCGCTATCTGGGACCGGTCCGCAGGGCAGGCCGCGGCGTGCTGCCGGACGGCACCCCCGGCGGTGAGGCGGCGGTGTTCGCCCGGGCCGGGTTCGCCGGGCCCGAGCGCCATGTCGTGCCGGGCGGAGCAGCCCTGGAACGCACGGTCGACGATGTCGTCGCGGGTGTGTTCTCCCTGTCGAGCTCGGCGCCGCACCTGTTCGGCGCCGACCGCGACCGCTTCGAGGCGGACCTGCGCCGACTGCTGCGGGAGGCCTCCGCGTCGGGCCGGTTCTCCGAACCGGGCCCGAGCACCGAGGTCTTCGTCTGGCGGAACGCCACGGCGTACTGACGCCGTGGGAGGGCTGGTCAGGCCTGGATCAGGCCGAGCTGCGTCAGCTGTGTGAGGGTATCGACGACCCCCCAGGTCTCAGCGATGCGGCCGTCGGCGAACCGGACGATCATGATCTCTTCGTAGGTGACGGATCTGCCGGTCGGCGGGACGCCCCTGTACTCGCCCAGGTGGGTCCCGGTGACGGTGTTCCGGAGGACGACCTTGTCGCCCTCCGCGATCACGTCCTCGACCTCGACCTTCAGGTCGGGAAACGCGCGAAGGAGCAGCGCGCCCACTTGCTTGAGCGCTTCGGCTCCCGTCGCGTCGACCGGCAACGGCGTGCGGATCAGTACGTCGGGGGCGACGACCTCGTCGACCGCCTGCCGGAAGAGCTGCACGTCACCGCTGCTCTGGGCGGCGTGCAGACGCCTGAACGCCGCTTTGTTGCGTGCTGTCTGATGCATAGACATGTCGCTGGTTCCTCGTTTCATCTGGTCGCGGTCGCGGTTCTGCGGCCGGCTTCTCCGGCCGCGATGAGGGCTTTGGTGTGCAGGTCGGCGGCGAGGTCCCGGAGGTGCTCCATGCCGGGGGATACGGTGGCGAGGGTGAGTTCCCGTTCGACGACGGTGAGGTCGGCCTGCCACACATCGGCGAGGACGCGCCTGAGGTACGGGGTGGAGTGGTCCCAGCCCTCGCGCGGAGTGCCGTCGGCGTAGCCGCCGCCTCGCACGGTCGCCAGGACGGTCGGCTTGTCCTTGAGGAGCGGGCTGCCCACGGGCGCTCCGGCGATGACCAGGTCGACCCAGGTCTTGAAGTGCTGGGAGACACCGAAGTTGTACAGCGGCACGGCCAGTAGCACCGCCTCGGCGGCCGTCAGCTCCGCGACGAGCGATTCGGCGAGCAGGCGGGCCGCGCGCTGGGCGGGCGTGCGGTCGGCTTCGGGTGTCAGAGCGCCGATGTGGGCCTGTGCCCAGGCGTCGGCGGACAGCGGATCGGTGCCGAGATGGCGGCGCACCACCGGCTGATCCGGGTGGGCCGCGGTCCACTCCGCTTCCACGATGTCGGCGAGTTCGGCGCTGGCCGAGGCGCCGGGAACGATGCTGGCATCAAGCCGGAACAGGCTCATGGTGTCTCCCTGGGGTGCTGGCCTCGCCGGGGCGGCGGACCGGTCGGCGAGTGCGTCTCGGCAGTTCGACAACTCGGCCCCACCGAATGTGAGGTGACGCGCCGGCCTCACTTTCCGGCACGCTGCCTTGTCGTTCAGATAGAGGCAGACACGACTGAGGGAGCCGTCACGATGACCACGCCGCCGTCCGTGCCAGGACTGCGCAGGCCGGAACCAGGGCTCGACGCGCTCATGAGCGAGCGGCGCCGCCTGCTCGATCTCGCCTACCGGCTGCTGGGCTCCCTCGCCGAGGCCGAGGACGCCGTGCAGGAGACCTACACCCGCTGGTACGCCATGTCCCGGCAGCAGCAGGACGCCATCGACTCGCCCGGCGCGTGGCTGACCACGGTCGCCAGCCGCATCTGCCTCAATGTGCTGGGCTCGGCACGGGCCCGGCGGGAGACCTACGTCGGCGATTGGATCCCCGAGCCGCTGCCCGAGCCCACGGAGTGGATCAGCGGGCGGCCGGGCGGCGGGGCCGTCGACCCGGCCGACCGGGTCACCCTGGACGAGTCGGTCGACCTGGCGTTTCTGGTGGTGCTCGATGCGATGACCCCGGCCGAACGCGTCGCCTTCATCCTGCACGACGTGTTCCGTTACTCCTTCGCGGAAGTGGCCGGGATCGTCGGCCGCTCGCCGGCGGCCTGCCGTCAGCTGGCCTCTTCGGCCCGTCGCCGTATTCGGGCCACGCGGCCCGCCACGACCCCGTCGGCCGAGCGCGCCGGCATCGTCAGGGACTTCAAGCAGGCGTGGGAGGCCAAGGACATAGACGCCCTGATCGGCCTGCTCGACCCCGGGGCCACGGCGGTCGGCGACGGGGGCGGCCTCGCCACCACCTTCCTGGACCCCATCGAGGGCGGCGAGGAGGTCGCGCGTGCCTGGGTCGAGATCGCCCGCCGCAGGCCCGGCGGCATGACGCTCCTGGAACGGACGGTCAACGGCCGGCCCGGGGTGGTGGCCGAGCTGGACGGTGTCGTCGTGACGGTGTTCGCCTTCGAGGTCGCGGACCGGAAGATCAAGAAGATCTGGGCCATACGCAACCCCGAGAAGCTCCGCAGCTGGAGGACGGGCTGAGTCTGTCGCTCAGAGGCTGCTGGGACTGCCCTCAACCTTGCGCGGCCGTTCGCGGTCTTGCCGCACGAGGGGGCACAGGAGGCCCCGCGGACGAGAGCGAGGAGTGCGGAATGGCGTTACGGAAGAGCGCGAAGTTCGGTGTGGTGGGTCTCGTGGCGGCCGCGATAGCCGCGACAGCGTTCGTCGTACCGGCACAGGCGGCACCGGACACATCGGACGCGCCGGACACCGCTTCCGCGGCGCAGGGCCACCGGGCCACCCAGCGCGCGATGGACGCGGCCGTGCGGGCGGGCCACACCCCCGGCATCACGGCACAGGCACGTGACCGCCACGGAGTATGGGCGTCGACGTCCGGCGTCGGGGACCGCACCACGGGCGCTCCGCGCGGCAAGAACGACCGGTTCCGCATCGGCAGCATCACCAAGACGTTCGTGGCGACCGTCCTCCTCCAGATGGAGGCGGAGGGCAAGCTCGACCTGGACGACACCGTGGACCGCCACCTCCCCGGCCTGGTCCGCGGCAACGGAAACGACGGGCGCAAGATTACGGTTCGGCAGCTCCTGAACCACACCAGCGGTCTGTTCGACTACCTCGCCGACGAGGAGTACCTCGCGACGTACATGCGGGGCGACGGCTATCTCAAGCACCGCTACGACACCCTGCCGCCCGAGAAGCACGTCGGAGTGGCCCTGGCGCACAAGCCGTTGTTCGAGCCCGGCGCCAGACACTCGTACTCGAACACCAACTACGTCCTGGCCGGGCTCGTCATCGAGGCGGTCGGCGGCAGGACGTACGAGACGGAGGTCCGCGACCGCATCATCAAGCCGCTGGGGCTGAAGGCCACCACCAACCCCGGCAACAGCGTCCGTCTGCCGCGGCCCAGCAGCCGCGGCTACTCCAAGCTGTTCGCGTCGGACCCCGACCGGATCGACGACATCACCGAGATGAACGGTTCGCAGGGCTGGGCCGACGGCGACATCATCTCCACCACCGGCGACCTGAACCGCTTCTACAACGCCCTGCTGCGCGGCAAACTCCTGCCGCCGAAGCAGCTCAAGGCGATGCAGACCACCGTCACGAACCCCGACGCCCCGGACATGGCCTACGGGCTCGGCCTCACACGCCTCACGACGAGCTGCGGCACGACGCTCTGGGGCCACGGCGGAGGCATGGTCGGCTGGCTGTCCCTGGCCGTCAGCACCGCGGACGGCCGGCACCAGCTCGCCCTGAGCTACAACGGCGACTGGGACGAGGGCTCCATACAGAAGGTCATGGAAGCTGAGTACTGCAAGTGACCCGGCGGCCCGGCCCGGCTCCGGCCGGGCCGGCGCCACCGGCCGCCGGAGCCCTTGACACCCGCCTACGGGTTCGCGACCTTTGACCCTCGCGGGCCAGGGGACTCCAGGGGGGCAGGGAAGTTCAGTGCGCCTCCGGCCCACATCCGCCTGCGGGAACCGAACGACCGGCTGCTGTAGACCATGGGCACGCCGAGCACGCCGAGCACGTCGCCCCGGGCACGTCGCGCGGGGATGGCCAGGGCAACGGAGGCTGAGCATGTCGTACGGATCGGGGCTCGCCACGGCGATGGCGCGCCGACTGGGGCGCCCATGCGTGTACACGCCATCGGCGCGGCTCGCGCTCTACCTGGCGCTGCGGCACTGGTGCAGGCCCGGCGCGCGCGTACTGATGTCGCCGGTCAATGACGACGTGATCCTCTTCGTGGTCCTCGCGGCCGGACTGCGCCCGGTGCAGGCCCCCGTCTCCGCCCGGGACGGCAACATCGACCCCGCCGCCGTACCGGAGGAGACCTGGCGGAACGTGGACGCCGTCCTCACCACGAACCTGTACGGCATGCCCGACCGCGTCGTCGAACTGCGCCGCCGCTGCGACCAGTTGGGCATCCCGCTCTTCGAGGACGCCGCCCACGCGATCGGCACCCGCGTGGACGGGCGCCCGGTCGGGACGTTCGGGAAGGCCGCGGCGTTCAGCCTCTCCAAGCACGTGGCGGCGATGGCCGGTGGCTTCCTCGCCGTCGAGGACGAACGCACCCGCCGAAGACTGGAGCAGCTGCGCGACGAGCTCCTGGTGCCGAGCAGCCTCCGCACCGACCTGTCCACCACGCTGCGCCCGTTGGCGCGTTCGGCCGTCCGCGGCTTGCACCTGGTCCGCCCCGTGTGGCGCACCATGCAGCGCCTCGGGATGCTGGAGCGCGACACCTACCGCATGGACCTCCACGCGCCCCGCCTCGCCCGCTGCGCCGCGGAGGCGCCGAGTCTCACCGCGTACGAACCGTGGGTCCGTGTCGACCTGCACGGCTACCGGTCACGCCACGGGGCTCTGGTCCGCGGCCAGTTGAGGCTGCGTACGGCCCGTATCGACGGCGACCTCGCCCGGCGCCGCGTGGGCGCGTCACTGCTCGCGCGCACCACCTGGGCCTCCCCGGCGCTGCGCGACCGCACCGCGGACGGCGGCCCTCCGCCGCTCTTCCGTGTGCCGCTCCTGGTCCAGGACAGAGACATCCTGGTGGACCGTCTCGTACGGCACGGCGTGGTCACCGGATACATCTACGACCCGCCGCTCGACGACTACGCGGGCGCGGAGTTCGTCGAGCCGTCCCCCGACCCGGCGGCCGCCCGCTGGTTCGCCGCGCACACGCTCCCGGCGGACCCGCTGCTCGCCCAGCAGATCATCAGGGCGCTGTCGAGGGAGCGGGCGACCCCGGCGCGACCGCCCTTCGGCGACCGCGAGGACCGGGCGCTCCCCGCCCGACCTACTGGCGGGTAAGCTCGGGGGCCGCCCAGGAACGGAGCATTCCCCATGGCCCGCACGTTCACCGTGTCCCGCAGCATCATGGTCCAGGCGCCGCCGACGGCGGTGTACGAGCAGCTCAGCCGACCCGCGCGGATGGGCCGCTGGAGCCCGGAGAACCTGGGCGCGACCGTGCCGGGCGCGGACGAACCGGCCCGGGTGGGGCTGGTCTTCGACGGGCACAACAAACGCGGTGCGGCCCGCTGGACGACCCGCTGCACGGTGACCGCCGCGGACCCGGGCAGCCGCTTCGCCTTCCGGGTCCACGCGATCGGCCTGAGGCGCCCGCGCCTGCGCGCACCCATCGCCACCTGGGAGTACCGCTTCGAGGAAGCGGACGCCGAGGTGGCGGGGGAGGCGGCGACCCGGGTGACCGAGACCTGGACGGACGACCGGCGCTCCTGGCCGGACCCCGTGGCGAACGTCTTCGACCGGATCGCCACCGGAGGCCACACCTTCGCGGCGTTCCAGGTGCGCAACATCGACAGGACCCTGCACAACCTCAAGAAGGAACTGGAGGCCGCGCAGGGCCGCTGAGCGGCAGGAACCCTCAGCCGACGGGCAGGGTGCGGCCGAGCAGGGGCAGCAGCCGGTCCCAGTGGCGCCGCAGCGCGGAGGCGCTGAAGGTGTCGGTGTCGGACATGGTGAAGCCGTGGACGCTGTCGGGGTAGATCTCGGTGCTGTACCCGACCCCCGCGGCGTCCAGGGCCCGGTTGACCTCGCTGATCGCCTCGGGCGTCAAGTCGCCCTCGGCGAGACCGAGATGGACCTCGGCCGTCAGCTCGTGCATGAGGCGGTGGGGGCTGTCGGCCGCGTCGGTGACCAGGAAGCCGGGGTGGAAACCGGCGACGGCGGCCACCCGGTCCGGGTGGGCCGTCGCGGTGCGCATCGCCAGGGCGGCGCCCAGGCAGTAGCCGATCACACCGACCGGCCCGGCGGCGACCTCGGGCCGGTCGGTCAGAAACGTCAGGTAGGCGTCGGCGTCCCGCAGCACGCGTTCGGTGGTGTGCGCCTCGACCAGCGGCATCGCCTGCGCGAAGACCGCGGGCCGAGCTTCTTCCCCGATGTGGTCGGGCAGGTCGAGCACCGGCGCGGGGCGGTGCCGGTAGTAGAGGTTGGGCACGAGCACGCAGTACCCGTGCCCGGCCAGTTCGCGGGCCTTCTTCTCCAACTCGGGCCGCAGACCGAAGGCGTCCGGGTACATCAGCACCCCCGGATGCCGCTCGCCCTGCTCGGGAACGGCGAGGACCGCGTCGGCCAGGCCGTCCGCGGTGGTGATCTGCACTGTCTTGACGGGCAATTTATTCCTTCCGTGGGCGCTGCGCGGGGGCACAGCCTCTGGCGGGACCGGTCGACCGGAGATCAACCCGGTTGTACGGCACGGTATGCGCCGCACCGCCACGAGGCCGTCACCGGGGTGGGCGGTGCGGTTGGCTAACCTGCCCGGGTGACCATCGAGCTGACCCTGCTGCCGCGTGTCGCCCACCGCGGGCGGGAGGTCACCGCACCCCGGCTCCGCGCCCTCCTCGCGCTGCTCGCGGCCGAGCCGCGCACGGGCTGCGGCGTCGAGCGGCTCGTGGCGGGGCTCTGGCCGGACGCGCTGCCCGAGCGGCCGGGAAAGGCGCTGCACGTCCTCGTGTCCAGAGCGCGGGCACAACTGGGCGCCGAAGTCGTCGTGAGCACGCCGACCGGATACCGGCTCGGCCTCGCCGAGGACCGGGTCGACAGCTCCGCCCTGCTGCTGCACGCCGCCGCGAGCACGGAGCGGGCCAGGGCCGGGGACCACGCCGGCTCGCTCGCGGCGGCCGAGGCCGGGCTCGCCCTGTGGGAGGGCACCCCGGACGCGGCCGACGGCACGGACGATCCCGTCGCCGCACTGCGCGCCGAACGCGCGCCCACCCGCACCCGACTCGTCCGCGCACGGGCCCTCGCGCTCGCCCGCCTCGGACGGCACGCGGAGGCCGCCGAGCCGCTGGCCGAGGCCGCCGCCGCGCACCCCCGCGACGAGGAGGTGCTCGCCGAACTGCTGCGCGCCGAGGCCACGACGGCGGGCCCGGCCGCGGCGCTGACGCGGTACGAGACGTACCGCCGCGAGCTGCGCGACGCACTCGGCACGGATCCCGGCGCCCGGCTCAAGGCCGTACAGCGGCAACTCCTCCACGACGAGCTCGCCGACGAGACCCCTGCGAACAGGCACAGCGTGCCGCACGAGCCGAACCAGCTCCTCGGCCGCGACGAGGACATCGCGGCAGTCCGGCGGCTGCTGCGCGACTCCCGCGCCGTCACCGTCATCGGCCCCGGCGGCCTCGGCAAGACCCGGCTCGCCCACGCCGTCGCCCGCCGGGCCGAGCAGCGAGTGGTGCGGGTCGTGCCGCTGGCCGGCGTCACCGCCGACGAGGACGTCGCCGCGGAGGTCGCCACCGCGCTCGGCGCGGGAGAGGGCCGGTACGGCGCCATCGGCGGCCATGCCACGACCGACCCGGTCTCCGGCATCCGTGCCGCACTCGGCACGCAGCCCGCGCTGCTGGTGCTCGACAACTGCGAGCACGTCGTGCGGGGCGCCGCCCACCTCGTACGAACCCTGCTCTCGACCGCCGGAAACCTGCGGGTGCTCGCCACCAGCCGGTCCCCGTTGAACCTCACGTCCGAGGTGCTCCACGCCCTGCCGGAGCTCGGACTCGACACCTGCGTCGAGCTGTTCACACAACGCGCGCGGGCCGCCCGGCCCGGCCTGGACCTGCCCGCGGACGAGGTCGCGGCGCTCTGCCGCCACCTCGACGGTCTGCCCCTCGCCGTGGAGCTGGCCGCAGCGCGCGTACGAGTCCTCTCCGTGCCCCAGATCGCCCGCCGCCTCGGCGACCGGTTCGCACTCCTGCGCGCCACCGCACGGGACGTGCCGGAGCGCCACCGCACGCTGCACGCCGTCGTGGAGTGGAGCTGGCACCTCCTCGCGGAGCCGGCCAGAGCGGCGCTGCGCACCCTGTCCGTCCTCCCCGGCGGCTTCTCCGCCGACACGGCGGAACACGTCCTCGGCGACGACGCGCTCTCCCTGCTGGAGCAGCTGACCGACCAGTCGCTGCTCACCGTCGCCGACACCCCGACCGGCGTACGGTTCCGCATGCTGGAGACCGTACGGGAGTTCAGCGCGGCACGGCGCGCGGAGGCGGACGAGGAGGAAGCGGCCGTCGGACAACTCCTCGCCTGGGCACGGGACTTCGGAGTCGCGCACCACGACCTGCTCACCGGCCCGGCGCCCCTGGCGGCCAGGCAACGCGTCAAGGCCGAGCAGGACAACCTCGTGGCCGCGCTGCGGCACGCCCTGTCCCGGCCGGACGGCCCCACCACCGCCGCCGTCACCGCCGTCCTCGCCGCCCTGTGGTCGACCGACTCCAACTTCCCCCGCCTCACCGCACTGGCCGCCGAGACCGGCCCGCCGCTCTCGCACTACCGCCCCGAGCCGGAGTACGTCGAAGTCGCCCGCGCCGCCGCCGTGTTGTGCACGCCCAGCCTGTTCACGGGGCAGAGCGCGCACGTCGCACGGCAGCTCGTCACCCTGCGGCGGCTGCCCCCTGCCCCGCCCGACACCCTGCTCCGCGCCACCGCCGTGGTGCTCAGCGCGGTCCCCGACATGGTCCCTCCGCACCACGAAGTGCTGAACCGGCTCTGCGACAGCGACCAGCCACTCGTCGCCGCCGTCGCCGAGTGCGTCGCCACGTACGTCTGGGAGCACGAGCACGACATCGACCGCGCGCTGTCGTCGGCCCGTCGCATGAACACCGCGCTGGAGCAGATCGACAACCCGTCCCTGCATCTCCTGTGCCACTCGCGGCTGAGCGAGCTGTGCCTGAAGACGGGGCAGGGCGACGCCGCGTACGGATATCTCAAGGCCGCGCTCGCGACGCTGCCGCGGCTCGGTGACGAGAACGACTACAGCGGCATCCGCTCCGCCCTCGTCCTCGCCTGCCTACAACGCGGCGACCCCGACGAGGCCGAGTACTGGCTGCGGCAGGCCGAAAGTGACCGCACTCCGCGACAGGACGCCTTCTACAGCCCCGACCCCGGCGGACGCGCGGAGATCGCACTCGCCCGCGGACACACGGAGGCCGGGCTCGCCCTGTGGCGGCGCGCCATGGAGCGGCTGCCGGAGGCACGCCCGATGGGGGACGGCGACCCGTGGGCCGACCCGTGGGCGCTGGCGATCCAGTCGGCGGCGGTCACGGCGCACGCCCACGCCGGCCGCCTCGACCTGGTCACGGAGCCGGTCGGCAGACTGCGACGGCTGCTGCGCACGCTGCTCGGCGGCCCACCGGCTCCGTCCGGTCCGCCCGGTCCGTCCGGCTCGTCCGTGGAGCTGCCCGTGATCGGGACGGTGCTGCATGCCCTCGGTATGGCGGGTATCGCGTCCGGCGACGCCTCCGCCGTACGGATGATCGCGCTGGCCGAACGGCTGCGAGTAGTGCGCGAGTTCCAGCCGACGATGTCCGGGACCCGCGCTCGGCGGGCGGCCGAGAGCGCCGACAGGGCGGCATACACCGACGCGCTGTCGGAGTACGCCGCCCTGGAGCGGGACGAGCTGCGGGCGGCGGCCCGCGCGCTCCTGCCGGCTACTTCGGGTCGCGGTTGAACAACGACGTCGACCAGAAGTAACCGAGCACCGCGAGCCCCAGGCACCAGCCGACAGCGGCCCACCCGTGGTGGCCGATCCCGCTGCCGAGCAGCAGGCCGCGCAGGGTCTCGATGGCGGGGGTGAACGGCTGGTACTCGGCGATCGGCCGGAACCAGCCGGGCATCGCGTCTACCGGTACGAAGGTGCTGGAGATGAGCGGGAGGATCATCAGCGGCATCGCATTGTTGCTGGCCGCCTCGGGGTTGGGGCTGGCCATGCCCATCCCGACCGCGATCCACGTGAAGGCCAGGGCCACCAGCGTCATCAGGCCGAACGCCGCCAGCCACTCCACGACGGTGGCGTCGGTGGACCGGAAGCCGATGGCCACGGCGACCGCGCCGACGAGAACCACGCTGAGGATCGTCTGGAGCACGCTGCCGACGACGTGCCCGATGAGCACCGAGCCGCGGTGGATCGCCATCGTGCGGAAGCGGGCGATGATGCCTTCGGTCATGTCCATCGAGACGGACACCGCGGTCCCCGCCGGAGTGGCGCCGATGGTCATCAGCAGGATGCCCGGGACGAGATAGGCGATGTAGTCGGAGCGGTCGGCGCCGCCGCCACCGATGCCGACGCTCATCACGTCCCCGAAGACATAGACGAAGAGCAGCAGCAGGACGATCGGCGTCAGCAGGATGTTCAGGGTGAGGGACGGGTAGCGGCGGGCGTGGAGGAGGTTGCGGCGCAGCATGGTGGACGAGTCGCGCACGGCGGGGGAGAGGGAGGTCATCGGTCGGCCTTCGGGTTCTGGTCGCGGACGTCGGTGCCGCCGGTGAGGGCGAAGAAGACGTCGTCGAGGTCGGGGGTGTGGACGGTCAGCTGGTCCGCTTCGATGCCGGCGGTGTCGAGCCGGTCGAGGACGGCGCGCAGGGCGCGCTGGCTGCCGTCGCCGGCGAGGTGCAGGGCGAGTGCTTCGTCGTCGCGGGTGGCGTCGGGCAGGGCGCGGGCGGCGCTCCGATGGGCGGCGGGATCGCTGAACCGCAGCCGCACGTGCCCGCCCGGGACGAGCCGCTTCAGCTCCTCCGCACTGCCTTCGGCAGCGATGGCCCCGTCGTTCAGGACGGCAATACGATCGGCGAGCTGATCGGCCTCTTCCAGGTACTGCGTGGTGAGGAAGATGGTGACGCCGTCGGCGACGAGGCCGCGGATGATCTGCCACATGTTGTGGCGGGAGCGCGGATCGAGGCCGGTGGTCGGTTCGTCGAGGAAGATGATGCGCGGGCTGCCGACCAGGGTCATGGCGATGTCGAGCCGGCGCTTCATACCGCCGGAGTAAGTAGCGGCAGGCTTCTTGGCGACGCCACCGAGATCAAACCGCTCCAGCAGCTCGGCGGCGACCTGCCGCCCTTCTCTCCGGCCCAGGTGGTGCAGGTCGGCCATGAGGAGCATGTTCTCCTCGCCGGTGATGAGGCCGTCGACGGCGGAGAACTGTCCGGTGACGCCGATGGCGGCGCGTACGGCCTGGGGGTCGGTGGCGGTGTCGTGTCCGGCGATGCGGGCCTGGCCGCCGTCGGCGGAGATGAGGGTGGAGAGGATCTTGACGGCGGTGGTCTTGCCGGCGCCGTTCGGGCCGAGCAGGGAGAAGACGCTGCCGGCCGGCACGGCCAGGTCGATGCCGTCGAGGACCGTCTTGTCGCCGTACGCCTTGCGCAACCCGTACGCCGCGATGGCGAGCGCGTGCGAAGCGGTACGGGTCGTGGTGGATGAAGTGGCCGTTCTCGTCGTGGGGCTCATGCGAGAGAGGCTGCGGCACGCCGCGTTCAGTCCGGTTTCACACCGGTTTCAAGGCGCCGGAACCGGCCTTTCCAGGCCTCGGAACCGGCCGGGAGCCGGGAGCGTTGGCGTCCGGCGGATGGGGGCGATTCACCTGGTGGGAGGGGCGCGCCAGGGAACCCGCGCCCCCACCCGCCGGGCCGGGTCCCGATGAAGGGCAGGCGCCGGTCTCTCCCGCGTCGGCTGTCCTGCCGGTCGGTGCGTACACCGGGACCGGGGGTGGTGGTCAGGGCGGAACGCCACGGCTCAGAGGGGACAGAAAGACCGGTCTGTCTCGTGGCTACTGCCTAGACCATGGCAGCGGGCGGAGGCTCTGTCCAGGGCTATTCTGGACGGTGATGGACAGTGAATCGCCGACGGGGGCGGACCAACTGTCGCCTCGTGAACGGATATTGAGGACCGCGTACGAGCTCTTCTCGCGACGCGGTATTCGTGATGTCGGCGTCGAGGAGGTCATCGCGCGCTCCGGAGTCGCCAAGGCGACTCTCTACCGGCACTTCCCGTCGAAGAACGACCTCGTGCTCGCCTTCCTCGCCCGCCGGGAGCAGCAGTGGACGCTGGGCCTCGTCGCGGCGGGCGCCCACGGCAGGGGCGGCACGCCCGAGGAGCGGCTGCTCGCCATCTTCGACGTCTTCGACGAGTGGTTCCGCAGCGACGAGTTCGACGCCTGCACGTTCATCAACGTCCTGCTGGAGATGGGCCCGGAGCACCCGCTGGGACTGGCCTGCATCACATACCTGGGGAACATCCGCTCCTTCGTACGCGGTATGGCCGAGGAAGCGGAGCTGCGCGACGCCGAATCGTTCGCCCGGTCGTGGCACATCCTGATGAAGGGCGCGATCATCTCGGCGGCCGAAGGAGACACGGACGCGGCCCTCCGCGCCCAGTCGATGGCACGCATGCTGATCGCGCACCACCGCTGACCGCGGTGGCCGCGGCGGCCGGCCCGATGCCGGGATCACCTAGGCGACGGCATAGGTTGCCGTCATGACGGTTGACTGGCGTACGGACCGCATCGGAAGTGCCTTGCGTGGTGAGAACCCCACCGTGTTGCGGAGGTTGACGGCGGGGTTCGCGGCGATCGGGGACGTCCAGTTCCTTGGAGCGGATGCCGGTCTGGCTCCACCCCCGTGAGAACTGGCACGACGAACGGTATGCGCTGACGTCACGGCACGGCCGGCTGCGGGCGGAGATCACCGGTGAACTCGACCGGCTGACCGCGCCGGACTAGGGAGCGTCTTGCGCGGCGGCTCCGGATCAGGCGGTTTCGTGCGCCGTGATGAACGAGCGCATCTTGGCCAGAGCCGTGCTGTTGGAGACGATCTGGAGGTGGTTGGGGGCCATGGGGCCGCTCATGAGGTAGTTCTCGTCCGCGCCGGCGAGCATGGCGGTGTCGACGGGAACGGCGTTGATGTCGTTGGTCGACCTGATCGTCAGGTAGTCGATCTTCTCGTTGAAGGGGACTTCGGTGGAGGAGTTGAGCGCCCTGAGGAAGGGCGTGTTGGGGGAGGCGAACTGCTGGCAGGAGACGTACCACTGGCAGCCGTTGTTGGTGGTGCCGTGCTGGGGTCCGGCGAAGCCGATGTACTGGGAGACCTTGTCGGCGCCGTCGAGGTTCTTGATGTAGTAGCGGGCGGCCAGGGTGGAGGCGGACCACGTGGCGAGGACGACCTTGGACGCTCCGGTCCGGCTGCGGACCTCGTCGACCTTCGCGGAGAGTTCCTGCGCGGCCTTGGCCAGGTCCTGCGTCATCTTGCTGGTGTCGGTCCAGGTGAACAGCCTGCTCGCCGGCCAGCCGTTGGTCTGTAGGTTGGACTTCATCGAGTTCATGGAGCTCGTCGATCCCGTCATTCCGGGGATCATGATGACGGGGTCGTGCTCACCGGCTGCCGCTGTGGCGGGGGAGTGGGGTGAGTGTGGTGTGGCGCCGGAGGTCTGGGACGCCAGCCCCAGCAGGCCGGTGGTCAGTGCGGCCGCGATCGCGGCGGACAGTGTCCGACGGGACCGTGAGCACCGTCGTACGCCTGCCGATGCCCGTGTCGTCCCGGACGGCGTGGTGACAGCGGATGGTGAAGAGCGGAACAGCATGGTGCCTCCTTGCCCGTCGTGCGGTGTGCCCGGCGATGTGGTGCGGCTCGCGCCGAGCGGCTGCCGACGAGCTCCTCGGGGGGTCTGGACGGCAGCACCGTAGAACCGCGTCCTGCGGCCATCTGATGGGAGGCGCACACATAGTTGTGTCGCTTGTGTGTCAACTCCACCCATTTTCCCGCTGAGTTGCTCGGGAGGGTCAGAGGGGACTGCTGCGCTCGCTCGCGGGGACCGGGGCCGCCCCCCCTCCGCCGCCACATGCGCGGACAGTGCGCCGCGCACGTACGGACCGGCCCGGGTATGTGCGCTGCTCCCCTCGTTCCCGCTCTCGGCGGCGCCCTAGCGTCATGGCGGCTCGTCCGCTGCGCCGGGCCTGAAGACGCTGATGTCCAGCAGCTCGGGAGGATGGGAAATGTTCCGGTTCGGAATCGTCGGCGGTGGGCTCATGGGGCACGGGATCGCCGTCGCCCTGGCCGAGGCCGGCCACCGCGTGGTCGTCCACGACACGAATCCCGCGGCACTGGCCAGTCTCGGCGAACGGGTCGTCCACGCGCTTGAGCGCTGCGGCATGGCTCCGCACGACATGCGGGCCGTGGCGGAACGGGTCAGCGCGGCACCGACCCTGCCGGAGCTCGCTCAGCGTTCCGACATCGTCGTGGAAGCCGTCTCCGAGCGTCTGCGGGTCAAGCACCAGGTACTGGCCGCGCTGGAGGAAAGTGTCTCTGCCGCGACGCCGATCTGGACCAACACGTCGGTGCTGTCGCTCACCGAGACAGCCATGGAGATGCGGCATCCACAGCGCCTGGTCGGAGTCCACTGGTGGAACCCGCCGTATGTCATCCCGCTGGTCGAGGTCGCCCCCGGAGCGAGGACCGACCACCGGTTCGTACAGGAGGCCTGCGAAGTGCTGGACGGTCTCGGCAAGACGACGGTGCGGCTCACCCGGGACGTGCCCGGATTCATCGGTAACCGGCTCCAGTTCGCGCTGGTACGCGAAGCGCTGCACCTCCTGGAGCAGGGCGTGTGCGACGCGGTGACGATCGACACGGTCGTACGGGCGAGCCTGGGCCTGCGCTGGCCGTCCGTGGGCCCCATGGAGAACGCCGACTTCATCGGGCTGGAACTGACCAGGGACATCCTCAGCAGCCTCAGCCCGCACCTGGCGGAGCGGTCGGACCACTTCCCCGTCCTGGACAAGCTCATCCGCGCCGGCCACCTGGGCCGCGCCGCCGGAGCGGGGCTGCTGCCCTGGCCGGCCGGCCGTGACGAGGAAGTATCCCAACGTCTGGACACCGGCATCCGTTACAATCTCGCCTCGCCGCAGGGCAGGCCGACGCCGTAACGCTGTCTGACGGAGGAGCCATGGCAGGGACGAACGGCGGTATCTTCCTGGACCTGCTGCTCAAGGACGCCGACATCAGCGCCTTCGAGGACGTACTGGCGGCGGCGCGGGCCGCGGGGGAGCCGCCCGACCGGCTCGCGGAGCTGGAGGAGGAACGCGCGGTCGCCCTGCGGTTGCGCGAGCGACACCTGCGGCACCGTCGCAACGAGGCAGAGCTCCAGCTCCTCAACGACACCGCCAACGACCTGGCCTCCCTCCGGGACCTGGACTCCATCCTCCAGGCGATATCCGATCGCGCACGGCGTCTGCTGGAGTGCGACCTCGCCTACATCAGCCTCAGCGACCAAGGGCGGGGCGACAGTTACATCAAGGCGGCGGCAGGCAACATCTCCGGTCTCCTGCGCGAGCTGCGGCTGCCGGTCGGGACCGGCGTCGGCGGCATCGTCGCGCGGACCGGCGAGCCCTGCGCCGTCACCTCCTACCTCGACGACGACTCGTTCACGCACACCGCGGAGATCGACAGGACAGTCGCCGCGGAACGGATCGAATCCCTGCTCGGCGTACCGGTGAAACGCAACCAGGAGGTCATCGGGGTCCTGCTCGCCGCACACCGCAGCCAACGCGGATTCAGCAGCCGCGACATCAGCGTGCTCGTCATGCTGGGCGCCCACGCGGCCGTCGCCATCGAGAACGCGCGCCTGCTCGGCGCCGCCCGGGCTGCCGTCGCCGAAGTGCAGGTCGCGCACGACACGATCAGCGCCCACATGGCCGACCTGGAGCGCACCGCCGATGTCCACGAACGTCTGACCCGACTGGTCATCCAGGGCAAGGGAGTGGACGAGGTGGCACAGGCGACGGCGGCCTCCCTGTCCGGCACCGTCGTCGTCTTCGACGAGGACGGCGACGTCGCGGCACGGTCGCACGGCCCCGGAGCGACGCCGGTCGAAGAGCTGCGGGCGATCGGTGCGGACGCGTGGCAGGCCGGGGGCACGGTGGTCCGCGGCGCACAGTGCGCCGTCCCCCTGGTCACCGAAACCGAGGCGCTCGGCACCATCGTCCTCGCCGGTGCGGGGGCCGAGACCAGCACCACCGACCGCCGCATCCTGGAGCGGGCCGCCCTGGTCGCTTCGCTCGTCCTCGTCACCCGCAGGCGCATGGCCGAGGCGGAGGCCCGCGTCCGCGGCGAGTTGTTGAGCGACCTGCTCGCGGCCCACCCCAAGGACTACGACCTCCTGCGGCAACGAGCGGCTCTGATCGACGTGGACCTCGACGCGTGCCGGATCGTCGTGGTGGCCCAACTGCACGACGAGCCACGGGAGCGGACGTACGCCTCCACCGCGGCCTTCGCCCGACGCGCCCACGGCCTGGCGACCCTCCGACGCGACACCGTGATCCTGCTGCTGCCCGGAGAAGACGCCCTGGAAGCGGCACGCACCACCGCGCGTGAACTGGCGCGCCCCGCACGGCACTCCCTCACCGCCGGCACCGCGCAGGCCGGCGACATCGCGGGCATCGCCGCGGCCTACCGGGAGGCGGACGACTGCCTGCGCGCCCTGATCGCCCTGGGCAGGACCGGAGAGGTCGCGGACACCCGCGGTCTGGGATTCGTCGGTGCCCTGTTCAGCGGCCGGCCGGCCATCGAGTCCTTCATCCGCTCCGTCCTCGGCCCAGTGCTCGACTACGACCTGGGGCGCCGCTCCGAGTTGGTGCGTACGCTCGATGTGTACTGCCGGACCGGTCAGCACGCCAGGAACACCGCGCGCATGCTCCACCTGCATGTCAACACCGTCTCCCAGCGCCTCGCCCGCGTCAGTCACCTCCTCGGCGACGACTGGCGGGCCCCGGAGAGACTGCTGGAGATCCAGGTCGCCCTGCGACTGCTGAAGGTCAGCAACTCCTAGCGGCGATGTCGGAGCGTCGGACACACACCGCGCGGGCCGTCCGAGTGTGGCTCAGGGCCATACCCTCCCGCGTGACGGACTCCATAGCCTGTGCGCCCGCAGTCACAGGCGCACCCCATGGAGACGCCCATGAGAAAGTTCGTCGCAGCGACAGGGCTCACGCTCACCCTGGTCGGTGGCACCTGTCCGCCGGCCGCAGCCGCCACGCCCCCCACCGCGGCCTGCAATGACCTGCTCGGCCTCAAGATCCCCGCCTCGGCGATCGGCCTGGCCACGAGAGGGGGAGAGGTGACCGCGGCGCACCCGGTCCCCGCGACAGGCAGCGGCACCACCGCGACCGGCCCCTACTGCCGGGCGGACGCCACCCTGCACTCCGTGGACCCCCACGCTCCGGACATCAGGATGCGGGTCGCCCTCCCGGAGCGGTGGAACGGCAAGGCGATGATGTTCGGCGGCGGAGGCTACGACGGCACCATCCCCGACATCACGGGCAACGTCCCCTTCGGCCCGACGGACGCGCCCCGGCCACTGAGCCGCGGATACGCCACCTTCGCCGGCGACTCCGGACATCAGGCCGCACCCGACTTCAAGCCCGTCCCTTCGCTGGACGGGTCCTTCGGCGTCAACGACGAAGCGGTACGCAACTTCGCCGGTGACGCGCTGAAGAAGACCAGCGACGCCGCCCGCTTCATCATGCGCGGCCACTACGCGGGTGCCGCCCCCACCCACAGCTACTTCGCCGGTGGGTCGAGCGGCGGCCGCGAAGCACTGGCCGTGGCCCAGCGGTGGCCCACGGACTTCGACGGCGTCATCGCCGTCTACCCGGCCTGGAACGCCGTCGCCCTCAACCTGTTCTTCGGCCACGAGGCCCGCGTCCTCTCCCGCCCCGGAGCCTTCCTGAACACCGCCGAGCAGCGTCTGCTCCACCGCCGTGTCATCGAGGCCTGCGACGGCGACGACGGGCTGCGCGACGGCGTCATCTCCGACGAACGCGGCTGCCGCTTCGACCCGCGCACCCTGCGCTGCCCGCACGGCCTGGAGACCGCCGACCACTGTCTGTCCGACGCCCAGATCCACGCCGTACGGGCCCTGTCCTCCCCGCTGCGCTTCGGCCAACGTCTCGCCGGCGGCGAGACCGGCCACCCCGGGTTCCCCTTCCTCTCCGGCGCCGACATGACCACGCCCCTGCTGGGCATGGGCACTCGGCCCCCCGGCCACCCCATGCCGAAGGACAGCGGCTACGGCGTCCAGTTCTGGGACCAGTGGGTGCGGTACTTCGTCACCCGCGACCCCGGGCACGACCCGCTGACCGTGGACCCCCGCCACCCGGGCGCCTGGCGACAGCGCGTCAGCGAACTGTCCGCGCTCCAGGACGCGAGCGACGCCGACCTCACCCCGTTCGCCGAAGCAGGCGGCAAACTCCTCCTCCTGCACGGCACGGCCGACGAACTCGTCAGCCACCGCTCCACCGTCGACTACTTCCAGCGCATGCGACAGCGCATGGGCAAGCACGCGACGAACGACTTCGCCCGGCTCTACCTCGTCCCCGGCGCCAACCACGTCAACATCGACGCCGCCTTCGCGGCGAGCTGGGACTCGCTGAGCGCCCTGGAGGACTGGGCGGAGAAGGGCACAGCACCCTCACGACCGGTCGTCACCGACGCCAACCCCACCGCCCACGGCCGGACCCGGCCCTTGTGCGCCCACCCCTCCTGGCCGGAATACACCGGCACCGGCGCCCCCGACTCCGCGAGCAGCTTCCGCTGCTCCCATCGGCCGCGTCACCGCTCATGGCCCGCCGACTCACCCGCGGCAACACCCCGGGCGTAACCGGAAAGCCCCCTGTGGCAGCTCGTGTTTGCAGCGTCGGCGAGGCGGGTGGTCGCCGGTCGTACCGTAGGGCCGTATCCCCGGGCGGAACCGGCCAGCACCACGGCCCCGGATGGGCTCCCCGGGAAAGAGGCGAGCAGCGCTCCCCCCGTCAGCGGGCGTGACTCCCGGCTTCGAAGCCGATCTCCCCCTCCCGCCTTTCGGACAGGGCCTTTGGACCGCTGCCCTTCACGAGGGCGGGAGCCAGCCGATCGGCAGGCTCCTCATGCCCACCACCGACCGCGAACTGACCATCGCCGACGCCGTCCTGGACCTGGCCCGCCGCCCTCCCGGCTTCGACCCGCTGGAGCTCCTGCACGGCCTGACCGCGCACGCGTGCGCCCTGCTTCCGGTGCGCGGCGGCAGCATCACCGTCCTGGAACCCATGAACGGCGACGACGAGGTCACCTACGTCACCGCCTCCGACGAACGCTCCCGCCACCTGGTGGAGACCCAGATCGACCTGAACGAAGGCCCCTGCCTCGACGCCTCCCGCACCCGGCGGCCGATGCCCCTGACCCAGCTGTACGGCCCCGCACGGGCGGCGGGGCTCGCGCCACTGTTGGAGCTGCACTCCCTCACGCTGAGCCTGCACTCCGCCCAGGGCAGCCTCGAACTGCTGTGGTACGACCCGACCGACACCCTCGGCCCGCCCTGGACGACCTTCAGTACACCCTCGGCGAGGGCCCCGCCTGGGACGCCCTGCGCACCAGCGAAACGGTCCCCGTCCCCGACCTGAAAGCCGTACCCGACACCCGCTGGCCCGCCTTCACCCCGCAGCCGCCCGCACCCCGGCCCGCGCCGTGATCACCACCTCCCTGCGCCTGGGCGTCGTCACATCCACCGCGCCGAGGTCCACCAGGCCGCCGGCCGGCATGCGCAGCGTCCACCTCGAACTCCCCATCGACCAGGCCCTGCTGCGGTTGCGCGCCTACGCCTGGCGCCACGACCGGCCGCTGAAGGACGTCGCCCGCGACATCATCGCGGGCCACCTCAGGATGAAAAGCTGAGACGGCCCGCTTGTCCGGCGGACAACCGGCGCGCAGCGCCTGAACCGAGGGGCGCATCCGGCCGTTCGCTCCCGCCGCCCCCTCCCGCCTTCTACAGTGGCAACAGGGCTTCTCCGGTGCGCTTCTCCGGTGGGGGTGGGAGATGGATCCGCGGATCGGCCAGCACGCCACCGCGGAAGGCGCGGGGGAGACCACCCAGGCGGGCCGCGACGTCCATCGCACCACCCACGTGCACGAGGCCCCGGCGCCCGTGCGGCCCACCGTCATCCACGGGCTGCGCAGAGACACCCTCTGCTTCACGGGCCGTGACGAGGAGCTCGGGCGTCTGCTCGGGGCCACCACGTCGGGCGAGGCGCGGATCCACACCGTCGACGGGATGCCGGGGGTCGGCAAGACGGCCCTGGTCACCAGGGCCGCGCACCTCCTCGCCGACCGGTTCCCCGATGGGCAGTTCTTCGTCGACCTGCGCGCCCACTCACCGGGACAGGCCGCGGCGGACCCGCTGGACGTGCTCGCCACGCTCCTCGCCGGACTGGGCATAGACCCCCGCAGCCTGCCCACCTCCCTGGACGGACGCAGCGGCCTGTGGCGCGACCGGCTCGCCGGACGCCGTGTCCTGCTCGTCCTGGACGACGCCGCCGACAGCGACCAGATCGAGTCGCTGCTGCCCGGCGGGCCGAGCTGCCTGACCCTGGTGACCAGCCGCAGCCGATTGGTCGACCTCGACGGCGGCACGCCCTGGTCCCTCGGCACGCTGTCCCACGCCGAGGCGATGACGCTGTTCGGACGACTGGCGCAGCGCGCCGCGCACGGCACCCCCGACGACCCCGCCGACACCGAAGTGGTCGACCGCATCGTGGAGTTGTGCGGCCGGTTGCCCCTGGCCATCGTGCTGCTCGCCGGACGCCTGTCCCACCGGCCCACCTGGACGCCCGCCGACCTCGCCGCCGAGTTCACCGCCACGGCGGACCGGCTCGTCCACCTCGTCGCGGGCAAGCGCGCGGTCGACGCCGCCTTCACGCTCTCCTACCGCGACCTGCCCCCGGCCAGGAGGCGACTGTTCCGCAGGGCTCGGCCTGCATCCGGGGCCGGACATCGACCCGCGTGCCGCTGCGGCACTCGACGGCATCTCCGAAGCCCGGGCCAGGGACGGCCTCGAAGCCCTGTACACCGACCATCTGCTGGAGGAGATGGCTCCGCGGCGGTACAGCCTCCACGGCCTCCTCCGGGAGTTCGCCGCCCGCCGCTGCGCCGCGGAGGACGCCGACGCCGACCGCGACGCCGCTCTCGCACGCCTGACGGCGTACTACCGGCACACCGTCGAACTGGCCGAGGACATCATCTCGGCACGCCGCCCGGGCGCCCCCGGACTGCCCGACGCGACGCGCGCCGTGACCTGGCTGCGGACCGAGCGGGCCAACGTCCTCGCCTGCCTCGACCACGCGGCCGACCACGACCGGCCGGGACAGGTCGTCGGCCTGACCGCGGCCATGGCCCCCTTCCTGCTCCGCGAAGGCCCTTGGGCGCAGGCCGTGGCGCTCCACGAGCGGGCCGTCGAGGCGGCCCGCCGGACAGAGGACCCGCACGGCGAGGCCCACGCCCTCGACGAACTCGGCTTCGTCCGGTACGCGACCGGCGACTTCGCGGTGGCGACCGCTTTCCACGAGCGCGCGCTGACCCTCTTCGAGGAGATCGGCGACCGGCACGGGCAGGCACAGGCACTCCACGGCCTGGGCCGCGTCCGCGCCACGGCCGACGACTACGCCGCGGCCACCGCGTACCACGAGCGCGCGCTGACCCTGTACGAGGAACTGGGCGACCGGCACGGCCAGGCCAACGCCCTCCACGGCCTGGGCCGCGTCCGGTACATGACCGCGGACTACACGGCCTCGGCCGACCTCAGCGGGCGCGCACTCGCGCTCTTCGACGCCTTGGGCGACCGCCGCGGACAGAGCGGCACGCTCCTCAGCCTCGGCTTCGTCCGGTACCTGACGGGTGAGTACAAGGAGGCGGCCGATCTCCACGGGCGTGCGCTGACCCTGTACGAGGAACTCGGCGACCGGCACGGACAGGCCAACGCCTTGCAGGACCTCGGGCGCGTCCGCTTCATCGTGGGGGAGTACGCCGCGGCCACGTCGCTGCACGAACGGGCGCTGGAACTGTTCGAGGAGCTCGGCGACCGGCACGGCCGCGCCAACGGACTGAACAACCTGGGCCGCGTCCGCTTCGTACTGGGCGACTACGCGGCGGCCGCGGCGCTGCACGAGCGGGCGCTGCGCCTCTTCGAGGAACTGGCGGACCGGCACGGCCGGGCCAACGGACTGAACAACCTGGGCCGCGTCCGGTACGCGACCGGCGACCACGCGGCAGCCGCCGAACTCCACCGGCACGCACTGGCCCTCTTCGAGGAGATCGGAAACGCCCACGGCCGGTGCAACGCCCTGCACGACCTCGGACGCGCCCATCACGCGGCCGGTGAGTACCCGGCCGCGGCCGACCTCTACGAACAGGCCCTCGCACTCTTCCAGCAAGTCGGCGACCCCCAGGGCCAGGCGGAGGTCTGGAACAGCGTGGGCGCCCTCCGCACCGCTGCCGGCGGCGCCGCGGACGGGCTCGCCGCCCACCGCACGGCGCTGGACCTCGCACGCCGGGCGGGCAGCCCGCTCGACGAGGCCACCGCGCTGGAGGGTGCGGCGCGCAGCCGGTTCCTCATGGGAGACCTGGAGGGCGCGATGGCCGATCTGCGGAAGGCGGCGCGCATCTACGACCGCATCGGCGCCAGAGCCGCCACGTCCGAATCCCCCCTACGATGAGGCCATGCCGGAGCGCGCCACATCCTCACCTGCACACCATGGGCACCAACAGAGTCCGGGCAAGGAACAGTTGGAGACCGCCACGACCGTGTTCGCGCTGCTCGCCGACCCGACCCGGCTGCATCTGCTGTGGCTGTTGGCCGGGGGAGAGGCGGACGTGACCGAACTGGCCAGGGTGAGCGAGGCGGCGCGGCCCGCCGTCAGCCAGCATCTCGCGAAGCTGCGGCTCGCCGGTCTCGTCCAGGCCCGCAAGGACGGCCGCCGCATGGTCTATTCCCTGCGCGACGGCCATCTGCGCCGCCTGGTCACCGAGGCGCTGAACCACGCGGACCACCAGGTCACCGGGGCACCCTGGCACCCCTGATCCCTAAAACGTGTGCGCACGTGCGCACACGTCGTCTACCGTGAGGGGGTCCGGGCCACCGACCCAGGGGGCACCCCCATGCGCTCAGTGCTCCAGAACCGCGTCTACCGCCGTCTGTTCACCGCTCAGGTCATGGCCCTGGTGGGCACGGGCCTGGCGACCGTCGCCCTCAGCCTGCTGGCGTACGACCTCGCGGGCGGGAACGCCTCCGCGGTCCTGGGCACCGCGCTGGCCATCAAGATGGTCGCCTACGTGGGTCTCGCCCCGGTGATCGGCGCCTTCGCCGAACGCGTGCCCCGCCGGGCCCTGCTGGTCGCGATGGACAGCATCCGGGCCGGCGTCGCGCTCGTCCTGCCGTTCGTCGGCCACGTGGGGCAGGTGTACGTCCTGATCTTCCTGCTCCAGGCCGCGTCCGCCGCCTTCACCCCCACCTTCCAGGCCACCCTCCCCGAGATCCTGCCCGCCGAACGCGACTACCTCCGCGCCTTGTCCCTCGCCCGGCTCGCCTACGAACTGGAGAGTCTGCTCAGCCCCGTCCTCGCGGCCGGGCTGCTCGTGCTGATCAGTTACAACTGGCTGTTCGCGGGCACCGCCCTCGGCTTTCTCGCCTCCGCCGCACTGGTCATGTCGGTCGTCCTGCCCGCGCCGCTCCCGGTCGAGCGCGGCGGCGGCCGCGGCAGGGCGACGTTCGGCACGCGGCTGCACTGGGCCACACCCCGGCTGCGCGCGCTGCTGGCGCTCGACCTCGCCGCGGCCGCCGGTGGCTCCATGGTCGTCATCAACACCGTGGTGCTCGTACGTGACCACCTGCACCGCGGGGCGGGCGATGTGTCGCTGGCCCTCGGCGCGTTCGGCGCCGGTTCCATGGTGGCCGCCCTGCTCGTGCCGCGCGCCGTGGAGCGGTTCGGCGACCGCCCGGTGATGCTGCCCGGCGGCTTCGTGCTCGGCGCGGTCCTCGCGTCGTCCACCATCGGCCTCGCGCACGGCACGCGGTCCTGGACCGGCCTCCTCATCGCCTGGTGCCTGCTCGGCATGGGCTCCTCCATGGTCCTGACCTCGGCGGGGCGGCTGGTGCGCCGGTCCGCAGCGCCCGCCGACCTGCCGGCCGTGTTCGCCGCCCGGTTCGCCCTCACCCACGGCTGCTGGCTGCTCACCTACCCCCTGGCGGGCTGGCTGGCCTCCGCCGCCGGAATGACGACGGCCGCCGCGGCGCTCACCGGCATCGCGCTCGCCGCCGCGACCGTGGCCGCGCTGCTGTGGCCGGCCCGGGACCCGGCCCGCCTCGACCACCTGCACACGACCCTGCCGGCCGACGACCCCCACCTCGCCGACGCCCACGCCGGACCGCACGGCTGGCGGCACGCGCACGACTACGTCATCGACGCCCGCCACCCGCGCTGGCCCGCCCCTGCCCCCGGGGCGCGCCGGCGCCCACCTCGGCCAGCGTCCCGCCGTCCGCCAGACGCGCCCGCACCGTCACCCGGGCGTCCTCGGGGGCACGCACGGCCAGGAAGCGGCCGCGCTTCTCGGCGTCGACCTCACCTCTGACGGACGTCGCGGAGATCCGGGTCACCTCGCGGCTGCCCGCGGCGAGGACGTACCGGTGTCCGGAGTCCGCCGTCCACCGGGTGCCGGCCACCACGTGCCGGCCGAACCGGCTGCACGCGGCGGTCGGTCCGGCCCGCCCGACGACCCGCGACGGCCCGGACTCCGAGGGCGTGCGGAACCCGAGCAGTACGCTGCCGGGTCCGCGCCACGTCGACGCGCGCGTGCAGGACCAGACGGCGCGACCGCCGTCCTCGGGCAGCTCCTGCGCGGCGAAGTCCCACTGATTGACGGCCCGTACCCCGTCGCCCCGCAGCTCGGCGAGGTGGCACGCGCCCCGCGCCCAGGCCGCCAGAGCCGTACCGCTGGTGGCCTCACGCGGCTGACGGGCCGGCGCCCCGGTATCGGGCAAGGGGGTGTAACTGAGGTGGGCAGGGGTGAGCTCGCCGAGGTCGGCGACGAGGAAGGCGTGCTTCTCCACGATCCTTGCGGAGGACCGCAATTGCAGCACGGGCAGGCTGTCGCACGGACCCGCGGCCGACGGGGCGGCGACCGCGTCGGTGAGTCCCTCACCGGACACGTCGAGCGGGCGGCCGGGCGCGTCGGGCCGCAGCAGGTCACGTGTCCGGGCCTCCGCGATCCACGGAGCGGTGAGATAGCGGGCCCTGCCGCCGGCCCGGCTGACGGCGAGCGCCGCCGCGGTGGTGACGTCGGCGTCGTCGGCGCGGGAGAAATCCAGGGACGCCGGTTCCGTCACGGAGAGCGGCTCGCCGTACCGGACCACGCGCCGGCCGTCGTGGAACAGCACGACCGCCTCTCCGCCCACGACACCGGCGTACAGCAACTGGGTCGTCCTGAGCGGCGGTTCGGTGGTCGTGGCACGGGCGGCGCGGACACGGGTGCCGCGCGGCGGGTCGGTCCACGCGGAGAGCGCGCGCGTGAGCAGGGCGCGGTCGCCGACGCGGGAACCGCGGGCCGGCCACGCGGTGAAGTCCACCCGCGAGGTGTCCGCCCACACGTCGGGCGAGGTGCGCAGCAACGCGTCGGCGCTGATCGCGGGGCGGCCACCCGGGGGCCGCGACGGGTCGCCTCCCGGCACGGGCACGGAGTCGAGCGTCGTCAGCACCGCGCAGCTGAGCGCGGTGATCCCCGCGACGCACCAGCCCAGCCGGCACCGGCGCCTGCGGCGCAGCAGATCGGTGGGGCGCGTCTGGACGGAACAGGCGTCGAATTCCTGCGACCGCAGCAGCGCGGCCGCCGAGTCCCCCACGGCCTCCTCGACACGGCAGGCGGCACGCACGGCCTCCTCCGGATCGGACACCTCGGCGGCCGTGAGCAGTTCGACGACCTCGGAGCGGGCGAGGCCGTCCAGGCTGCCCAGCACGAACGCGGCGCGAGCGGGCGCGGAGACCCGGGAGAGGGTCTGCGCCAGCGCGATCTCCTCCATACCACCGGCGCGGGGAAACAGCCGCAGGCCCCAGACGACCGGCAGCGTGGGGCGCAGCGCACGGGGTGGCGGCAGGCGCTTCGGCCACCCCCGCGGCCGGCGCTCACGTGCCAACGCCGCGCCCAGCACACGAGCGGTCATCCACGCCGTCTCCCGGGTGTGGTCGGCCGCCCTCGGCCGCGGCACCGGCGACGGCGCCCGCCACGGCCCGAAGCCGGGCAGCGCCCGCTGCACGAGGGCATGCGCGGCGAGGACGCGCCGGTGCCGGCTGAGAGCGCTGGGCAGGGTGAGATAGGCGAGGCGTACGAGCCGGGTGTACTGGTCGACGATGACGGCCTCGGCACGCTCGAGGGTCACCGGCTCGGATCCCTTCGCCCGGCGCCGTTGCGAAGTGCTCATCGATCGAAGGGCCTTCCGAAGGCTGACGGTGTGACGTCCTGACCTACGTCAAACGAGTGAATCCTCCGATGGTCACAGCCGAGCAGCCTGACCCGCCGCTCCGCGGCGCACCTCCCGCCCGCCACTCCCGCCCGCCGGGACCCACGGGTAACGTGCCCCCGTGATCAGCCCGGAACAGCGCCCCCTCCTCTTTTTGGACGTCGACGGCCCCCTCATCCCGTTCGGCGCCACGCCGCAAGAAATGCCCGGCGGCTATCCGACGTATCCCGTCACCCCCGCGGCGCGGGACGCCGGGGCGAATCCGCTGCTGGCAAGGGTCGATCCGGGACTGGGCGCCCGCTTGCTGAGGCTGCCGTTCGACCTGGTGTGGGCGACGACCTGGATGACGGACGCGAACGAGTACGTGGCGCCGCGGCTCGGCCTGCCCCGGCTGCCGCTGGTGGACTGGCCGGAGCCGTCGGAAGCGGACGGACGGGGCGGGCTGCACTGGAAGACGCCGACGCTCGTGGAGTGGGCGGCGGGCCGGGACTTCGCGTGGGTCGACGACGAGATCGGCGATGTCGATGATGCCTGGGTCGCGGCGCGTCACCCCGGGCGAGCCCTGCTGTGCCGGGTCGACGCGCGGTACGGCCTCCGGGACGCGGATTTCCTCGCGCTGGAGGAGTGGCTGCGTGCGGGGTGACTCCCTTGTGGCAGCGGGCTGTTGCCGTTCGGTGACATGGCGGACAGAGCTGTGACGTCGGGGAGGGCAACGAGCGTGTGGGGTCGCTGGTCGTATGTGGCGTGGGACCAAAGGGCGGCGTCGATCGCCCGAACAGGCACTCTGACCAAGTGAGATGGGGCAAACCGTGGAGATGAAGAAGATGAACAGGCGCGGCACCAGGGGGATGTTCGTCATGGGGGCCGTGCTGGCGGCGGCCGGCGTCGCCGCCGGGACGGTGCCGGCTGCCGCAGCCGCCACCCCCCGCTTCCTGTCGCCGTCCGAACTGCCGCCGCACTCCTCGTCCGCGTGGACCGCGGGCCCGGTGACGGCAGGGCAGCCGGACCCGCTGCCGATGTGCGTCGGCGAGGCGCTGCCGTCGATCTCCGTGCACCGCGCCTACCGCACGGACCTCGACACCGGCGCCCTCCAGGTGACCGTGGTCGAGCGCAGCGAGCAGCGGGCCAAGGACTTCGCCGCCCTCCTGCGCAAGAACCTCGACGGCTGCGCGAAGAAGGTGATGCAGCAGTACCCCGACATCACGGCGAAGCAGAAGTACTACGGCAAGGTGAACGCCGAGGAGGGCGCGCACGTCTACGGCGTCCACACCACCGCCACCTGGGGAGCCTCCGACATCAACATGTTCTCCGTCGGCCGCGACGGGAACACCGTGACGCTCGTGCAGTGGGGCCAGATGGGCGACTTCGCGAACGCCCAGGTCGCCGACTTCAAGACCACGACCGCCACGGCCGTGAACAAGCTGTACTGATTTATCGACATCTCCACCACTCCTCGGTCCCGGCGGGACCCCGCGCACGGCATCGGCCGCCGGGACCGACCTCGGCTTTTCCGGAAAGGGGTGGGAGAATCGGCCGACGGACCGTGACCCCCGCCCCGCTCCTTGCCGGTGCGGCGCGACGGTCGCGTCGTACGAGGATTCGGCCGGGGAGAGGCCGGGGGCCGGTGACACGTCCGGCGCCCGGTGTGGGGAGGGATCGACGGTGTTGGAGTGGCGGTACATCGCCAAGGGGGCAAGAGCCGTTCCCGAACCCATGGGTACACCGTTCGTCTGGACGACGGCCTGCTCGGGCTCCCTGGTGCTGGTGATCACGTTCGACCTGCTCGGCGCGCTCGACCGCACCGGCCTCGCCCTCGCAGCGCTGTCCGTGCTTGCGGCGCTGGTCGGCATGCTCGGCAGGTTCGTCGCGGCGCCGGGCACGGCCCTGCTGTGCTGGGCCCTCCTGAACGTCTTCGCCACCCACCCCGTCGGAGAGCTCTCCTGGGCCGGGCACCGGGATCCCGGCTGGGTGGCGTGCCTGCTGGCCGCCGCCCTCATCGGCACGGCGACGGCCCGGGTGTGGTACGCCCGGGCCGCGTACCGCCGCATCACGCCGTTCGACGGCGCGGCCTGACCCCCGCCCCGCACGCACGCACCCGCGCGCCTACGCGCCTACGCACCCGGGCACCTGCTCCGGTGACGGCCGGCCACGCCCATCTTTGCATGACCATGCGCGATGATGCATACTCTTCCTATGTCTAAGGTCCTCACCTCCCTCCCCGCCGGCGAGCGCGTCGGCATCGCCTTCTCGGGCGGTCTCGACACCTCGGTCGCGGTCGCGTGGATGCGCGACAAGGGTGCCGTCCCGTGCACCTACACGGCCGACATCGGGCAGTACGACGAGCCCGACATCGCCTCGGTGCCCGGCCGCGCCAAGACCTACGGCGCGGAGATCGCACGCCTGGTCGACTGCCGTGCGGCGCTGGTGGAAGAGGGCCTGGCCGCGCTCACCTGCGGCGCGTTCCACATCCGCTCGGGCGGCCGCGCGTACTTCAACACCACGCCGCTCGGCCGCGCCGTCACGGGCACCCTCCTGGTCCGGGCGATGCTCGAGGACGACGTGCAGATCTGGGGCGACGGCTCCACCTTCAAGGGCAACGACATCGAGCGGTTCTACCGCTACGGCCTGCTGGCCAACCCGCAGCTGCGGATCTACAAGCCCTGGCTGGACGCCGACTTCGTGACCGAGCTCGGCGGCCGCAAGGAGATGTCGGAGTGGCTGCTCGCCCACGAGCTGCCCTACCGCGACAGTACGGAGAAGGCGTACTCGACCGACGCCAACATCTGGGGCGCCACCCACGAGGCCAAGACGCTGGAGCACCTGGACACCGGCGTGGAGACCGTGGAGCCCATCATGGGCGTGCGGTTCTGGGACCCCGAGGTCGAGATCGCCGCCGAGGACGTCACGATCGGCTTCGACCAGGGCCGCCCGGTCACCATCAACGGCAAGGAGTTCGCCTCCGCCGTCGACCTGGTGATGGAGGCCAACGCCATCGGCGGCCGCCACGGCATGGGCATGTCGGACCAGATCGAGAACCGGATCATCGAGGCCAAGAGCCGCGGCATCTACGAGGCGCCCGGCATGGCCCTGCTGCACGCCGCGTACGAGCGCCTCGTCAACGCGATCCACAACGAGGACACCCTCGCCCAGTACCACAACGAGGGACGGCGCCTCGGCCGGCTGATGTACGAGGGCCGTTGGCTCGACCCGCAGGCGCTGATGGTGCGCGAGTCGCTCCAGCGCTGGGTGGGCGCGGCCGTCACCGGAGAGGTGACGCTGCGGCTGCGGCGCGGCGAGGACTACTCGATCCTCGACACCACGGGACCGGCGTTCAGCTACCACCCGGACAAGCTCTCCATGGAGCGGACCGAGGACTCGGCGTTCGGCCCGGTGGACCGGATCGGCCAGCTCACCATGCGCAACCTCGACATCGCCGACTCGCGCGCCAAGCTGGAGCAGTACGCGGGCCTCGGGCTGATCGGCACCGCCGCGGGCACGCCCATCGGCGCCGCGCAGGCCGCCGCGACGGGCCTGATCGGCACGATGCCGGAGATGCCGGAGGGCGGCGCCGAGGCCATCGCCTCCCGCGGCCGGGTCTCCGCGGATGACGAGCTGCTGGATCGCGCCGCGATGGAGTTCGGCACGGACTGACCTCGCTCGTGAGGGGCTGATGCCTCTTATCGCGGGCATACAGGGCCGGTTCGACACCTCAGGTGTCGGGCCGGCCCTGTTCTTTGCCTGGCTTTCTGGGTACTCGTGACGCCTGCACCGGGCGGGGAGGGCCATGACCAGTGGGGTTTTACGCGACTGTAGAAGTGTCGCTAGGGTGCCCGAGATGTTCTGCGACGGCGCAACACCCGCATCTGACGTTAGACGCGATCTCGCAGTCCCGGGTTCCCTGGGGGAGGCACCTTGACTGAGACCTCACGGCCGACGGGTCGCCATCGGCATGCGATGCCCCTGCCTCCCCTGCGGCCCATCGAGCACCCGCCGTCCCCTTCGCCCGCCCCGGCCGCGCGTACGGCCCCGACCGCGTCCCGGCGGGTGGCGAAGCCCGCCAAGCAGCGCGACGCGTTCTTCGACAACGCCAAGTACCTGGCGATCGTCCTCGTCGCCATGGGGCACGCGTGGGAACCGCTCCGCGGTGACAGCAGGGCCGCCGCCGCCCTGTACATCACCGTCTACACCTTCCACATGCCGGCGTTCATCGTCATCTCCGGCTACTTCTCCCGCAGTTTCGACGCCGGCCCCGACCGGATCAGACGCCTGGTCACCGGCATCGCCGTGCCCTACGTCATCTTCGAAGTCGCGTACACGCTCTTCAAGCGGTGGGCGGACGGCGACCCAGGCCACCCCATCAGCCTGCTCGACCCCTGGTACCTCACCTGGTTCCTGGCAGCGCTGTTCATCTGGCGGCTCACGACCCCGCTCTGGCAGATCGTGCGCTGGCCGCTGCCGCTCGCGCTGGCCATCGCCGCGCTCGCCTCCGTCTCCCCGGACATCGGCGACGACCTCGACCTGCAACGCGTCCTGCAATTCCTCCCCTTCTTCGTCCTCGGCCTCGTCCTCAAGCCGGAGCACTTCCAGCTGGTGCGCCGCCGCGAGACTCGCATCCTGGCCGTACCCGTCTTCGCCGCGGCGCTGGCCTTCGCCTACTGGGCCGCCCCGCGCATGAACGCGGCGTGGTTCTACCGCCGCGACAGCGCCCAGGAACTGGCGGCGCCCGGCTGGACCGGCGCCGTCATGACGCTCGCGCTCTTCGGCTGCTCCCTGGTACTCGTCGCCTGCTTCTTCGCCTGGGTGCCGGGGCGCAAGCTGTGGTTCACGGCCCTGGGCGCCGGCACGCTCTACGGCTACCTCCTGCACGGCTTCCTCGCCAAGGGCTCCCGCTTCTGGGACTGGTACGAGGCCGACTGGATCCACCGGCCGCTCGGTGAGATCACGGTGACCCTCATCGCCGGAACCGTGATCACCCTTCTGTGTACGTCACCCATACAGCGGATGTTCCGCTTCGCCATGGAGCCGAAGATGACGTGGGCCTTCAAACAGGACGCCACCGCGCTCGCCGCAGGGGCCGGTGCGCCGAACAGAAGGGCCCACGCCAGGACGCGTATAAAGAAGCCGGGGCGAGAGGGCAGAGTCGAGTGAGTCGTCCGGCCCGGCCGCCCGCCATCCACTTCGAGCACGTCGTCGAGACGCTGCCGGCGGGCCGCCGGGCCGTCACCATGCTGGACCAGGACGACCGCCAAGTAGGCAGCCTGGAGTACCAGATCTGCCACCCGTGCAGGCTCGGCCACATCGGCAACATCGCCGTCGCCACCCACTGGCAGGGCCAGGGCCTCGGACGGCACGCCGTCCACACGGCCCTCACCGCAGGCGCGGAGTACTCCTGGTCCACGTCGCGGCAGTCGTGCGAGGGGCGCCACTTCTTCGCCGCCATGGAGGACGAGACGGGAGTCGCCTTCCCGCCGAAGGGGGAGCGGTGCCCGCACATGGACCCCCGCGTGCTTCCGCCCGCACCCTCTTGGCGTACAGCGTTCCGGCGGCGGAAACGGCAAGTGGAGGACAGAACCTGACCGCGTCTCCTGCGAGGGTGGTCCTCGACCCGAGAGACCCCAGGAGCGGCCCATGCCCACCCACGCCCCCACCGTGCTCGACGCCCGAACCCTCGGCCGCGCCACGCTCGCCCGTCAACTGCTCCTCGACCGCGCCGCCATGCCGGCCCTGGACGCGGTCGCGCACCTCTGCGGCCTACAGGCGCAGGAACCGCAGGAGCCGTTCGTCGGACTCTGGTCGAGGCTGCGCGCCTTCGCGCCCGGCACCCTCTCCGACCTGCTCGTCGAGCGACGTGTGGTCCGTACGCACCTCATGCGCCGCACGGTCCACCTCGTCACCGCCGACGACGCCCTGGCCTGGCGCTCCCGGCACGACGCGATGCTGCGCCAGCGGGTGCTCGGGGTGTACCGCCGCGACCTCGACGGCGTGGACCTCGACGAACTCGCCGCCGCGGGCCGGGCGGTGCTGGCCGACGGGGAGCCGCGCTCCATGGCCGAGCTCACGCGAGCCGTCGCCGACCGCTGGCCGACGACGGCGCCGCGCGCACTGGGGGAGATGCTGATCGCGGGCCTCGTGCCCATGGTCCAAGTGCCGCCACGCGGCCTGTGGCGCACGAAGGGCGGCGTGCGCAACGCCCCGCTCTCCTCCTGGCTGGGACGAGACATCGACCCGCCCTCCCCGGACGGTTCCGATCCGGTGGGCCAGACCCTGGTGCGTCGTTACCTGGCCGCCTACGGCCCCGCCGCCACGGCAGACCTGCGCGCCTGGAGCGGTCTCGCCGGACTCCCGGCCGCGGTCGCCGAGACCCGCGCGGAACTGGTCTCCTTCCGCGACGAGCGCGGCCGCGAACTCCTCGACCTGCCCGAAGCCCCGCGACCGGACCCCGACACCCCCGCGCCGGTGCGCTTCCTGCCCGCGTTCGACAACGCGATCCTCGGCTACGACGACCGCAGCAGGATCATCGACGACGCCCACCGCGGCCTGTCCGTCGCCGGAGAGCGCGTGGTCCTGGTCGACGGCCGGGTCTCGGCGACGTGGACCGTGCAGCAGGACACCGTGCTGGTGACCGCGCTGCGGCGCTTCTCCCGCGCGGAGCACGCCGAAGTCGAGGAGGAGGGCGCGGCGGTGGCGGCCTTTCTGTCGGACGGGACGAGCGAACGCGTCACATGGTCTGATCGACCCCGCGCGTCCGGCGCCGCAGCGGATGCGACGCCCTCTCCCTGACGAGGTACAGGTGCAGCGCCAGCGGGACCAGGAGGAGGGGCAGGGACGCCCAGACCGGCCACGGCAGACGGAAGCGGCCCAACGGCGTCAGAGAGTCCGCTTCGTAGCCGATGGTCACGTACGCGTTGTCCTCGATGGCCCGGGTGTCCAGGGAGACCAGGTTGGGGTCGTTCTCGTCGCCCGGCTTGTAGAAACCGCCGAGCCTGTAGTACTGCGCGTAACGGGACCGGGCCTCGGGGCTGAAGTGGACGGTGACGCCCTGGCCGTACTCGAAGGCGGGGGTCGGCTCGTGGTCCGTTTGGTTCCACGTGATGCCGCAGGTCATCCCCTCATTTCCCACGCAGTTGGTGGGCAGCCCCATACGCACCGGGTGTCCGTAGCGCATCGCGTATTCGGCCGAGTCGTAGACGGAGTGTGCGATGCCACCGAACACGGCCAGGAGCACGGCGACAGCGACCGGTACCACGGTGAGCGTCACCTCGGCCCGGACCAGAGTCAGGACGGAAGCGGTCGCCGCGCCTGCCACGACGACGGCGAGCATGGCCAGCCCGAGTCCGAAGGCCCACGGCTCGATGACGAAAGCACCGATGCTCAGGCAGCCCGCCGCCAGCGTCAGCGCGCCCGACACGTGCTGTGCCAGCGGCAACCCGCGTACGCCCTTGCGGTACCGCACGACCGGCACTGCCGCCACCATCGCCACGGCGCATGCGGTGATCGTCCATACATAGCCGTTGTTGGGGCCCGGGTCGGCCACCGCCACTTCCACCAGGACGATGGCCAGGGTGACGACGAGGAGGACGCAGCAGCCCGCTGTCGCCTCACTGTCCCATCCGTTGGGCGTGTCCGTCGTGTCCTTTTCCAACGTGACGCCCGCCATGGTCTCCTTCTCCCCGGTCGCCCATGCAGCGACCACTCCCACGAAGGGCACCCCGATCAGGGCTGTCACGATCGCCACCAAGATGCCCTGAGCCACTGTCATGCGCTGTCCTTTGTTCGTCGCGCGGATCGTCGGAAGTCCCATCCGTCGACGCGTCGCCTCGCGCGTCGCCGACGGATCAGGAAACTCAGCACCATCACCCCGAACAGCGTGAGGCCCGCGACTCCGAGCCACCGCCCCACCACGGCCACCAAGCCCTCGTCGTCCTCCCGCACGGGCGACACCAGGGCCTCGGACGTGCCACCGCCCTCGTCCTCGCGGTTCTTGTCCTTACCGCCGCCGCCACCCCTTGCCGGGACGCCCCCGCCGAGCCAGGCCTGTCCCTTCACCCGGTCTCTCATGGGCTCGTCGAGTGACTGGCTGACGCTTCGGGTCAGCCCGGGCCAGGAAGCCTTCACTCGGTCGGAGCTCAGGGAGGTGAGCCGTACGTCGGTGAAGTCGACGCCGCCGTAGATGTACGTCTTCGTGTACTCGCGATCGTCCTCGCGGGTACGGTGCACCACCTTGAACTCGCCTTTGGTGTACGACCGCACGTACGCGTCGAAGGTGTCCCTCGGCTTCCACTTCTCTCGCGTGACGTACGCGTCGACGTCGCCCTCGTCGATCAACGACCCGTAAGCCGTGCTCTTGCGCAGGCTCAGCTCCCGGTACCACTCGGCGGCGACCCTGCTCAGGTACACGCGCCGCAGCTCGGCGTAGTCGGGAGCGGTGTTCACCGCCTTGACCACGTGGGGCAGGATCCTCTGCCGGAACTGGGACTCGTTGTGCTCCTGTACCTGTGCGGACTGCTGGGGGCACGTGGCCTTGCCCGAGCCGTCGTGCCGCTTGAGGTACTGCGTCTCCATCTGCACGTCCAGCGGCGACTTGAGGATGTGCAGCTGGTCGCCCCTGGTGTACACCGTCGCGGGTGCAGGCACGATCCAGGTGCGGAAGGACGTGCACGAGCCGGACAGCGACCGCCAGTATGCCGCGCCTCGTTCCGTGTCCGGGTGGATCAGCTTGCCGGTGGTCCTCTTCAGCATGAGGTCCGCTTCCAGCAGCACCCGCCCTGTGTCGGTGCGGCCGAGCCGGGAGTCGATGATGCGGTCGGGTTCGTTGGGGTTGAGGTTGACCCAGAACGTCGACGGGTTCAGCTGAAGCCAGGTGAAGAAGGAGTCGGACGCCTTCCGCGCGTTGGCGAGACCCGTGAGTGAACCGCCCTTGCCGGACGCTTCGCCGGATGACGCACCACGAGTTTCGACGGGTGCCTGGAAGGCGTACCGCAGGCCGTTGCCCGGGCCCGGATCGGCCAGGTAACGCAGTTCGAGCCGGGTGAAGTCGATCCCGCCTGCGTCCCGGGTGCCGGCCGCGAGCTCCTGCGCGAGACCACCGGGCTTCTGCGGGCTCTGCTCGCCGCCGCAGCCTGCGACGCGGCTCACTGTGAAGGCGGCTCGCTGCACGCCGGAGCCGGTGGCGGGGTGTCGCACGCCGTGCGCCGGTGTCGGCGGGCAGTCCGACGGCCGAGCGGTGAACAGGTGCCCGGCCGCTTGCTTCAGCGCAGCGGTCCCGGCTTCGAATTCCCCGGTGTCGAACTGGGAGTCGGGGTGGATGATCCGGACATGGGGGTTGCCCTGGTACACCTTGGCGAGCAACTCGGCCTGTGCTCTGTTCTTCGCGACGAACACCACGTTGTCGGCCTGGTTGTCGTTGCCGGGCAGCTTCTTGTTGATGGTTCCGATGTGGCGGCGGATGTCTGTGGGGTCGATGGAGTCGCGGGAGGTGCCCGTCGCGTCGACGATGTCCACACTCACGAGCCGCCCATCGCTCCAGGCGAGCTTCAGCAGGTCGCTGGTCGTTCCGGCGAGTGCGCCCGAGGCGATCCGCCCCTTGGGGACCAGTGGTTGCTTCTTGTGGTCGTCCTGGAAGATGTAATCGAAACCGGTCCTCGTCCTCCTGTCGTAGGCCAGCCCTGCCTTCTTCAACTGCTCGTTCATGAAGTCGCGGGCGGGGGTCGAGTTCTTGTCCCCTTCCTCATCGATGCGGTGTGGGACACCGTTCGCGTCGATGATGAACTCGTCGCCGCCGATGGTCGTCTTCGTGAGCGGCGGGCCGTACTCGGTGAACTCGGGCGGGGTGGGCGAGGGGCCGCGGTGGGCCGCCGGTGCCGTCCCCGATCCGACGCCGAGCAGGGCAGCGACGGCGGCGGCGACCACCACCAGCAGCGCTGCCCGGCGCCGACGTCCCGGGGAACTTGCCCAGGGCCGGATCACGTTCCGTCGTCGACACATGCCCGACCGCACCCCCCGTTGCACTTACGCGACATTCTTCTCAGGGGTGATGCATACACCGTGCTTCGCACGTCACGCAGGCAAAGTTGGGCCAGTTGGACCAGAAGGATGAGTCGGTGGTGGGTACGGCACGGTCCGGTTCAGTTCCGGTCGGTCCGGCTCCGGTCGGTTCTGCTCAGCGTCCCGGTCACACTGATGCCGGGAGCGAGGTGTCGGGATGTGTGCGGGAGGGGGACCTCGGTGAGCCTGCCGTCGTGGAGCATCCAGAGCCCGAAGCAGTCGTCCTCCTCGTCGCGGACGAGGACCTGGACGGAGTACGGGTCGGGCCACGGCAGGGACTCCAGATGGGGCAGGAGCCCGTACCAGTTGTGCCGGGTGAACTGGACGACCCAGGCGTAACACTCTCGCGAGCTGGATTCGGCGCCCGCGAAGACGGAGTTGTCGACGGGGGTGAAGCACTGGTACCACTCGCGCTCGGAGGCCGGGCGGGTCAGCGGCTCCATCACCTCCTCGGCATCGCGGGCAAGGACGATGACCTCGGCGTATCGGCTCATGCCCGCAGTCTGCCGCGTCACGAGCCGCAACAACCGCTTGTGTTTTCCAGCCGGGCCTCGAGGCCGTCGGCGCCGTCGAACAGACCGGCTCCGCCGCACACTCCGGTCTCGGGAAGGGTGAGCTCGACGCGATCGGCGGAGGAGAGGTCACCGGCGATCGCGGCGGCGACGGAGCGGACCTGCTCGTAACCGGTCATGGCCAGGAACGTGGGGGCGCGGCCGTAGGACTTCATCCCGACCAGGTACACGTCGGCCTCGGGGTGGGACAGCTCGCGGTGACCGTGGGGGTAGACGGTGCCGCAGGAGTGCTGGTTGGGGTCGATCAGCGGCGCAAGATCGACCGGCGCCTGGAGGCGCTCGTCGAGGCCCAGGCGCAGCTCGTCGAGGAAGGACAGGTCGGGGCGGAAGCCGGTCAGCACGATTACCTCGTCGACCGCGTCGAGGCGGCGCCCGTCCTCGCCGATCAGGATGAGGCGGCCGTCGGCGGCGCGCTCGATCCCCTCGGTGCGGAAGCCGGTGACCGCGTCCGCGTGACCGCCGTCGACGGCGGCCTTCGCCGCCAGGCCAAGGGCGCCGCGTGCCGGGAGCTGGTCGGCCTCGCCGCCGCCGAAGGTGGCGCCCGAGATGCCCCGCCGCAGGATCCACACAGCCTTCGTGCCCGCGCCGTCCTCGGACGTGGCGAGGTCGGCGAGGTAGGCGAGCGCGGTGAAGGCGGAGGCGCCGGAGCCGATCACGGCGGTGCGCCTGCCCGCGTACCGGGCGCGGACGGCGGGATCCTTGAGGTCGGGGACGCGGTAGGAGATCCGGTCGCTCGCCGCCTTCTCGCCGAGGGCGGGGAGACCGCTGCCGCCGGCCGGGCCGGGCGTGGCCCAGGTGCCCGAAGCATCGACGACGGCGCGGGCGAAGACGCGCTCCTCCCGGCCTTCAGCGGTGGTGACGTGTACGACGAAGGGCTGGGTCTCGCGGCCGGCGTCGACGACGCGGTCGCGGCCGGCGCGGGACACGCCGGTGACGGTGGCGCCGAACCGGACGTACTCGCCGAGGGCTTCGGCGAGGGGCTGGAGATACCGCTCGGCCCAGTCGCCACCGGAGGGGTAGGAGCCCGCGTCCGGCTTGGCCCAGCCGACGGGTGCCAGCAATTTCTCGGCGGCCGGATCGATGACCTCCCCCCAGGTCGAGAACAGCCGCACATGCGCCCACTCCCGCACCGCGGCACCCGCGGACGCCCCGGCCTCCAGGACCAGCGGCGTGATACCGCGCTCGACGAGATGAACAGCGGCAGCCAGACCGATGGGACCGGCCCCGACAACCACGACGGGCAGCTCGGTGGAGGCGGTCACGGGGTTGAGCGGCGCGGTCACGGTGACTCCCTTGTTTCGACGTCTGTCGATGTGCTGTGCTACAAGGGTCCCACCTGATTCGATGAACGTCAACATAGACATGTGTCGAAGTAGGAGGGTCGTTTTGGCGAAGACGCTCCGGGTCAGGGACGGACGAGGTGAACACGTCCGCGAAGGACTTGTCGCTCCACGGCAGCGTGGTGCGACCAGGTTCAATGTCACCGACCTGGTGATGGAGCGCCACCCGAACCGCAATGCTTCGCATGCCCGCGGAATACCCACCCCCACAGGCGAGTTGGGGATCACCACCAGTAGAAGCCGTCGAAGGAGATGCCATGCCGCTCAGCGTCGAAGAGCGTGAACAGTTCCTTGCCGAGCCGCACATCGGAGCGTTGGCCGTGGTGGCGGGTGAGGGCAGGGGGCCGCTCACGTTGCCCATCTGGTACCAGTACACCCCCGGCGGTGAGCTGTGGGTGATGACGGGCCGGCACTCCAAGAAGGGCCGGCTGATCGCCGCCGCGGGACGCTTCTCGCTGATGGTGGAGCGCTTGGAGCCGACCATCCGGTACGTCTCCGTGGAGGGCCCGGTGGTCCGCTCCGAGGACGCGACCATCGAGCGGCTGCGGGAGATGTCGGCGCGCTACCTTCCGGCCGAGAAGGTCGAGTCGTACGTGGAGACGGCCTGGAAGGACCACGGCGAACAGGCCGTCTACTACCTGCGGCCCGAGCACTGGTACTCGTCGGACCTGGGTAACGTCTGAAGGCTTGGGGGCCGTCTGAGGCTCCGTCTGCCTCTTTGTGTGACCTGGTGGGCGTCACGGTTTGCGGGCGAGGCCCCCATGCTCACCGATGGGCTCCTGGGCGGGGGAGCCGGGGTCGGGGCGCCAGAAGGGGACTGACACGACCCCGGGCTCCAGGAGTTCCAGGCCCTCGAAGAACGCCTCGATCTTGTCGACGGGGCGCAGAAAGTACGGGACGGCACCGGACGCGTTGTAGGCGTCCTGGGCCGCTTCGTACGCCGCGTCGATGCCCCGGGAGCCGTCGTTGACGGAGAGGTAGCTGCCGGACGGCAGACCGTCCATCAGCCGGGCGACGATCGCGCGTGCCTCGTCGTAGTCGGCGATGTGCCCCAGGATGTTGCTGAGGATCAGAGCGGTGGGGCGGCCGAGGTCCAGTGTGTCGGCGGCGGCTGCCAGGATGCGGTCGGGGTCGGACAGTTCGGCGTCGATGTAGGCGGTCGCCCCCTCCGGGGTGGAGGTGAGCAGCGCGCGGGCGTGGGTGAGGACCATCGGGTCGTGGTCCACGTAGACGATCCGGGCCTCCGGGGCGAGGCGCTGGGCGACCTCGTGCGTGTTGTCCACCGTCGGCAGCCCGGTCCCGATGTCCAGGAACTGCCGGATGCCCGCCTCGGAGACCAGGTGCGTGATGTTGCGGCGCAGGAAGGCACGGCTGCTGCGGGCGACGGTGACGATGCCGGGGAAGACGGCACTGTACGCGTCGCCCGCCGCCTCGTCGACGGGGTAGTTGTCCTTGCCTCCCAGCCAGTAGTTCCAGATCCGGGCCGAGTGCGGCACCGATGTGTCGATCTTCTGGTGCGCCGCCGGACCGGGCGTCGTGGCGTGGTCGGTCATGGGTACCGTCCGTCTTCAACCGTGGCGTGGACTGTTCGACGCACAACCTACGTCGCAACAGCCGTGTCGCGCACATCAGTTCACGAGGAAACCCCCCGCTCTCAGCGGGTCATGTACGCGCCCCCGTTGACGTGCAGTACCTGACCGGTGATGTGACGGGCGCCGGGGGAGGCGAGGAACGCGACCGTTTCCGCGATGTCCTCCGGCGACCCGGCGCGCCCCGTCGAGGTCGCGGCCACGAGCTGCTCGCGCCGTTCGTCCGCGAGGCGGTCCCGGAAGAACTCGGTGTCCGCGATGTAGCCGGGCGCGACGACGTTGGCGGTGACGCCGCGCGGCCCGAGCGTACGGGCGAGGTCCAGGTTCCAGGCGGCGAGTCCGGCCTTGGCGGCGCCGTAGGCCCCGGCCCCCGACCCCCGGGCGCCGGCGATCGACCCGATGTGCACGACGGCTCCGCCCGCCGCGAGCCGGCTGTCCACCGCCCTGGTCGTCAGCGCGGCGCCGACGAGGTTCGCGTCCAGGTTGTCGCGGAAGGCCTGCCCGTACGCGACGAGATCGGCCTCTTCGCCGACTTCGAGGTCCTGCTGCGGACCGGCGTCGAAGTCGGTGTTCCCGCCGGCGTTGTTGACGAGGACGTCGATCCGCTCCGGCAACTCGGAGAGGAGCGCGGTGAGCGCCTCGGGGCGGGTGTGGTCGCACACCACGCCGCGTACGTCGGTCTCCGTCGCCAGCAGGTGGAGGGGTTCGGGACGGCGGCCGGTGACGAACACGGTCTCGCCGCGCTCCGCGAAGTGCCGGGCGGTCGCGCGGCCGATTCCGGTGCCGCCGCCGGTGATCAGGATGGTGCGTGTCATAAGCTGAACTCCGAACATCCATTGAGGCCTAAATTTAGAGCTAAACGTAACGTATCACTGGAGAGGCGGGACATGGGGGACAGGCTGGACGTGCAGACGGAAGGCACAGCAGGCACAGCAGGTGCAGGCTCGGAGCGAGTGGAAGAAACCGCACAGAAGGAGCGCGGCGCCCTCCCGGGCGGGACCTCCGCGTACACCGCACGGGACATCGCCGCCGCCTGGCAGCGCGAACGCCCCGGCACCCCCGCCACCTCGATCGGCATCGTCACGCCGATCTGGCAACTGGCCAAGCTCTTCGGCGACGACCGCCGTCGCGTCCTCGCCCGCGCCGGCGTGGACACGGCGACACTCGACCTGCTCAGCGTGTTGCGCCGCAGCGGCGCGCCCTACACCCTGACCACCCGCGAACTGGGTCACCTGTCGATGGTCACGGCGGGCGCGGTCTCCCAGCGGGTGGCCCGTGCCGAACGCGAGGGCCTGGTCACCCGCCGCCCCGGGGAAGGCCGGCCCCGTACGGTCGAGGTCACCCTCACCGAGGCGGGCCACGCCCTCGTGGAGGCGACGGTGGACCAAGTGCTGGGCAGGGAGGCCGACCTGGTCGGCGGCCTGACGTCCGACCAGCAGGCACACCTCACCGAGCTGCTGGGACTGCTCCTCGAAGACGTCCAGAAAAAGCTCGGGGACGAACGAATCACGCAGGTGGGAGAGGTCTGATGCCTGCGCGGCGACGGCCGGAGACGTGCGATGGGGGAGACCCCGAACCCGCCCTCACCGCCCGGATCTGCACGTGGTGATGTGCTGTGCGATGTGCACTGTCACCTGTACGCGGTGCTGAGCTGCACTGTCATCGGGGAGTCGAACCCCCGCGTTGCTCTTCACGCGCCAGGAGTGGGCCGGAACCGCCGGCCCTCGGTGTGTGCACGCCTCCGGAACAGCTACCTGCTCCCCATCGTCCGTACGGTGTACGGCCGGACCGTCCGCTCAGTCCAGGAGGTCGGCCTCCCAGTTCGCGCGCTGGATGCGCACGTCGATCTCACGGATCTCGCGGGCGAGGGCGTCCGCCTGACCGCGCAGTTCCGCGACCGGGAGGGCCGAGAGCATCACCAGCTCGGACCGCAGCTGCCGCCCGTAACCCCGTTCGCCCGTGCCCGCTGCGGCGTCCGCGGCCGCGGTGATCACCGAGTGGCGCAGCCGCAGCACGTCCCGGCGCGCGAGCGCGTCGGTGAGCGTGCCGTCCTCTCCCAGGTGCACGGACGCGTTGGTCCGGTTGATGCGCCGGATCAACGACTCGAGCGTGTCCAGCACCTCACCGGTGTCGGCCAGCAACTGGGCCGCGTCCTCCGGAGGAGTCTCACCCTCCTGGTGCCGCGCGCTGCTGACGACGCGCGCCCGCAGCTGCTCCACGCGGCGCGTCGCCTCCGCGCGCTCCGCCAGCGCCTCGGCAAGCTTCACCGTCTCCCCCCGTCCTTTCCTTCGAGCCCCCCGGCCCTCTGAGCTCGCACGAGTATACGAAGGCAGGCCGCCCCGCCCGCACCGGCTTTTCTTGACGGGCCGACGTCTTGGCGGGCCCTACGTCTTGATGGGCCCTACGTCTTGGCGGGCCCTACTTCTTCGGCTCCCGGAAGCGGCCGAAAGCCTTCGTGAGCGCGCTCAGCGGTGAGCCTTCCGCCTTGGTCTGGCCCGCCGCGGGCGGCCCGGGCACCCCGTCCCCGCCGGTCACCTCGGCCAGTGCCGCCTGTGCCGCCTCGGCCGCCTCCCGGTACAGATCGCGGGAGGTCGTCATGGCATCGAGCGCCTCGGCGTACTTGGTGACCATGTCCTGGGCGTGGGCCAGCTCCTCCTCGGGGGTGAGCAGATGCCAGCCCTGGCGCAGCCGCGTCAGGGCCCGCTCGGCCTCGGGCGGCATGGGCCGGGGGAGCGCGGCGAAGTCCTGGACCCTGTCGAGGAGTTCGGTCGGTTCGGATCCGTCCAGGAAGACCGTGCGTACCGTGAAACGCTCCGGGTCGTACTCGGGACTCCGCGGCTCCGTGGGCAGGACGACGCCACCGCCGCGCGGCATCCGCACGCTCAGCTCGCGCTTCATCGCGAAGTCGGCGATCTGCGCCTGCTCCGGCGTGCCCCGGTGCTCGACCACCTGGTGTCGCAGGCTCGGCGGCAGGAACGTCGAGATCGGCTGCTGCCCCTTCGCGTCCGGAGTCATCGCCTCGTGCACCACGACGTGGATGAACCAGCTCTGCCGGGTGCAGTCCCGCAGCAGGTGGCGCAGCTCGTCGTCGTCCTTCGGCAGGTGATTCGTCGACCGCAGGCGCACGCCCGCCACCGTGTCGTGATCCCAGGCGACCTGATCGCTGTCGGGCCAGAACATGAGGGCGGGGGAGGGCCACCGGTCGTCCCACGCCTGCTCCGCCTCGGCCGCGAGGACCCACGTGACGCCCTCGTCTTCCTTGCGGCGGGTCTCGGGGTCGTACGTGGTCAGCTGTGCGCGCACCGTGACGTCGTCGGCGACGCGCCAGCGGGCCTCGAAGAGGCGGCGGGCCGACGGGCCGGGGTCGGCGGACTCGTCGCGCGGGTGCAGGACGGTGGAGGTGGCGGCCTCCACGGGGTCGAGGTCCAGGAAGTCGTCGAGCACCCCGGCCGCCTGTAGGGCGATCAGGTTGCGCCGGACGTCCTGCTCGGGTTCGGGCCCCAGGTGGCGCCCGCGCCCGAGCCACGCGGTGTCGGGGACGACGGTCGATGAGGTGCTGTTCTTGGCCATGGATTCGTTCTGTAGGCGATCGGGGCCCGACCAGTATGGTCCGTCGGGCTGCCGATGGAAGACGTCGGTGCAGGCCGGTGTCACGGTTTGTAGGTTCTCGTTCGACTTCTCCGGTGCGATTTGACCAGTGCGCTTTCACCGGTGCGTTTACGGGCAAAGGAATCGGGTGAGCCTGATGCCCGCCGCTTGACGTCAGACAGCGGCGGCCGCGCGTTCGGACGCGCTGCGCAGGACGCAGAACTCGTTGCCTTCCGGGTCCGCGAGGACGGCCCACCCCGAGCCGTCCGGTTCCCGATGGTCGCCGACCAGGGTGGCGCCGAGACCCAGCAGCCGCTCGACCTCCGCCTCACGCGTGGTGTCCGGGCGCAGGCACAGGTGGAGCCGGTTCTTCGTCGTCTTGGGTTCGGGCACCTGATTGAAGAACAGCACAGGCCCCGTCTCCAGCATCACCTGGGTTTCCTTGTCGCCCGGCTTGTCCTCCGGATGCAACGGACGCCCCGTCACCTCGCTCCAGAACAACGCCAGTTGATAGGCATCCGCACAGTCGATCGCCACGTTCTGCAACTCTGAGACCATGGGGCGAGCTTGCCTCACCGGGCTCTGATCCTCCACCCCTTTAGATCCGGTTTGGATCCGGGTGGAGGGCCGGCAGGCCGCTCCGCTGCAATCATCGTCGGCCATGGACAGCGACGACTGGTATCTACAGACAGGGCACGGGGTCCGGTTCGAGTGGGGGTCCGCCGGCGCGGAACGGCTGGCGGCGGATGTCGCCTGCGTGGTGGTCGTGGACGTGCTCTCGTTCACCACCTCGGTGACGGTCGCCGTTGAGGCGGGGACACGGGTCTTCCCCTACCGGTGGCGCGACGCGACCGCATCCGCGTTCGCCGAGCGCGTGGGGGCGGACCTGGCGGTCGGACGCCGCATGACCACCGAGTCGTCCCCCTGGTCCCTCTCTCCCGCCGCTCTGCGACGTGCCCCCTTCACCCCCCGCCTGGTGCTTCCCTCACCCAACGGCTCCGCCATCGCGGCCTCGGCCGGTGAATCCCCCGTGATAGCCGGATCCCTCAGAAACGCGACAGCTGTGAGCCGGTGGCTCTGCCACCAGGGCTACGGGACGGCCGAGCGCCCCGTCGCGGTGATCGCCGCCGGCGAACGCTGGCCGGACGGGAGCCTCAGGCCCGCCATGGAGGACTTCCTGGGCGCGGGAGCCGTCATCTCCGGACTGCTGTCCCAACTCGGCGAAGCGCTGTCGCCGGAGGCGGCCATGGCAGCGGCCGCCTTCCGGACGACACCGGATGTCGCCGCCGCGGTCACCGCAAGCGCCTCCGGGCGCCAGCTCATCAGAGAGGGGTACGCCGAGGACGTCGCCGTCGCCACAGAAGTGGACGCCTGCGCCGCGGTCCCTGTCCTCGTCGACGGAGCGTTCACCCTCACCGACCGACTGTGATGGATGTCGGTGAGTGGGTGTCTGTGAGCGGGTGTCTGTAAGCGGGTGCAGCCGGTCAGACTCGTTCTGGTGCAAGCGGCTCGGACGGCTCCCCGGAACGGTCCGGCGGAGTGGGCAGGGGACCGCTGCGCAGCAGTACGGCGGCCACGATGGCGGCGAAGACCAGGGCGTAACCGGCCCAGCAGAACACCGCTGCGTAGCCTTCGAGCGCCGCTTGGCGGAGTTCACCGGCGGACGGGCGGCCCTGGACGTTGCTCGTCAGCCAACTGGTGGTCTTGTCCGCGGCGATCGTGTTGAACAGCGCGGTACCGACGGCCCCGCCGATCTGCTGCCCGGTGTTGACACACGCCGAGGCGACCCCGGCGTCCTCGGGCGCCACGCCGGAGGTGCCGGTGTTCGCCACGGCGGAGTAGATCAAACCCGTGCCGACGCCGATCACGACGAGCGGTCCGAGCAGAGCCCCGGCGTAGCTGGAGTCCACCTCGATGTACCACAGCCACCCCATACCGACACCGCTGACCACCAGACCGGCGGGAATCAGCGGCCTGGGGCCGAACTTGGGCACCAGCTTCGAGCCCCCGACGCCGGTCACCAGGATGGTGCACGCGACCATCGGCAGCATGGCGCAGCCCGCGACGACCGCCGAGTACCCCAGCACGGTCTGCATGTAGTAGACGAGGAAGAGCAGCAGGCTGAAGAAGCCGGCCCCGACGAACAGCATGGTGAGATAGGCGCCGCCGCGGTTGCGGTCCGCGACGACCCGCGGCGGCAGCAGCGGATTCCCGGCACGTGTCTGCCACACCCCGAAGACGCACAGCAGTACGGCACCGGCTACGAGAAAGCCCCACGTCGAGGCCCGGCCCCAACCGTCCTCGGCGTTGGCGAAGCCGTAGACCAGGCAGAACATACCGCCGGACGCGGTGACCACACCCGGGATGTCCATCCGGGCCCCCACCCCGGGCTGCCTGGTCAGCAGCGTCACGCCGCCGACGAACGCCACACCGGCGAAGAGCAGGTTGATGTACATGCACCAGCGCCAGTCGAGGCTGTCCGTCAGCGCACCGCCGATGATCAGCCCCAGGCCGCCACCGGCAGCCATCACACCGCCGACGGCACCGAAGGCCTTGCCGCGCTCCTTCGGGTCGGTGAAGGTGGTGGACACCACGGACAGGCAGGCCGGCGACAGCAGTGCGGCGAAGGCTCCCTGGAAGGCCCGGGCCGTCACCAGCGTGCCGAAGCTGTCCGCGGCACCCCCGACGGCGGAGGCGACCGCGAATCCGGCGAGGCCGACGAGGAAGGCCTGCTTGCGCCCGATCAAGTCGGTCAGCCGCCCGCAGAACAGGAGCAGGCTTCCCAGCGGCAGCGCGTACGCGGTCACGATCCACTGCCGGTCGCCGTCCGTGAAGCCGAGATCCTGCTGCGCGTCCGGAAGCGCGAGGTTCATCACGGCCAGGTCGAGGCCGACCATGAGGTAGGCGCAGCAGATGACGGCGAGGACGAGCCAGCGCCTGGGGTGCGCGCTCGGTTTCGGATCCGCGGTTCCTCCGGAGTACGGCCCAGTTCCAGGCGCGGAAGCCGCGCTCTGTGTTGCCATGATCATCCCTTTCTGGGTGGCTGGTCGGTGTCTGGGCCTTCCGACGAGGCGGGGTCGCGGAATGTGCGACGGGGAGAGGGATGGGGGTGGGCGACGGCACAGTTCGGGGCGGCGTCTCGTCGTAGGGGTAAGACAGCCGCCACCTGCAAGCCACCTCCGCGATCCGCGACCGCGATCCGCCACCTGACATCTTCCATCTGCCATCGAGGGAGTCGACGGAACCATGACCACCACATCCGAGCCGGGGCACGAGCACACCGACGAGAGCCTGGACGCGCTCATCAGCGAGCGGCGACAGGTGACGAACCTCGCCTATCGGCTGCTCGGCTCACTGACCGACGCCGAGGACGTCGTGCAAGAGACGTACGTACGCTGGTATGCCATGTCCCAGCAGCAGCGGGACGACGTCGAGTCGGTCGGCGGCTGGCTGACGACGGTCGCCAGCCGCATCTGCCTCGACGTGCTCCGCTCGGCCCGGGTCCGGCGTGAGCGCTACACGGGGGACTGGCTGCCCGAGCCGCTGCCCGGCCTCACCGAGAGGGACATGGGGCCGATCGAGGGCGTCACCGTCGACCCCGCCGACCGCGTCACGCTGGACGAGTCGGTCAGCATGGCCTTCCTCGTGGTCCTGGACTCGATGACTCCGGCCGAACGTGTCGCGTTCGTCCTCCACGACGTCTTCCGCTACCCCTTCGCCGACATCGCCGGGATCCTCGGCCGTACGCCGGTGGCCTGCCGCCACCTGGCATCCTCGGCCCGCCGCCGGATCCGGGCCGCGCAGCCTCCCGCCGCCCCGATCACGCAACAGGCAAGCCTCGTACGGGCGTTCAAGCAGGCATGGCAGGCCCAGGACATCAAGGCGCTCGTCGCGCTTCTCGACCCCGACGTGAAGGCGATCGCCGACACGGGCGGCCTGGTCGGCACCTCCGGTCCCGTCGAGGACGCCGAAGGCATCGCGCTCGGCTTCATCGACGTCGCCCGCAGGCTCTCGGGCCTGACCATCCTGGAACGCATGGTCAACGGCCGGCCCGGCCTGGTGGCGGAGCGGGACGGCGTCACCGTGACGGTGGTGGCGTTCGACGGCACCGGCGACCGGATCACGCACATCTGGGCAATCCGCAACCCCCACAAGCTCCGTCTGTGGACGGCTCAGCCGCAGCATGACTGACTTCGGCCGCCGGCTCGGCTCCGGAGCAACTCGGACCCGGCTCCGTGCCTCGCCCCTCCCAGGCGGATTGGAGCTACTAGAGCCAGCCGGCTCGCATGCTGGTCACCGCTCCGGCGTCCACGTCGCCCGCAGGAAGACCCAGTTCGCCGGCCCATACCCGCTCCAGCATCCGGCTGATGGTTCCCACGATCTCGGGGGCAGCTGTGCGGAGACCGTCCGCATCGGCTGCCGAAATCTCATCCGGAGAGATGCCGGCCTCGTCCAAAAGGCTGGAGATATCGGTAAGTTTCCCGGTCAGCCAGCCCAGCGGTTCGTCGGACAACTCCTCGACGAAAGTGCGCGGGCCGGGCTCCCAGCCGACGATGTCGGGGTGATGGTGTGTGCGGTCGAAGGTGTTCGGGGCGGCGTTCGCGTCTTGGAGGAGATCCACCCGCCACAGGGGGCGGCCGATCGTGATGGGACGTGCCGAGTACATGGAACCCGGCAACTCGCCGCTCTCGAAAACTCGTAGTTCCAACCGCACTCCGCGCTCGGGGGACTCCTGGCCGTGCAGCGGTTTCGGGTTCAGAAAGTAGAGGTCACTGACCACGACGCCGACCCGCTCAAAGGCGAATGCGTACAGCACGACAACCCCCAGGGCTACTCGTGTGACAGGCGAGTCCTGTCCTGCCGAGCCTACGGAAGCCCGACCCCACCACACGATCCAGAACCGGCCAACGACACAACCGTTGCAAGGGAAACGGCGCCAGGCGTCACGAGGCGACACGAGGTCCCGCCCACCCCCACGTTCGACGATGCCCCCGGCCTCACACGACGTACTGCCTTCCCGGACATCGTGAGCGATGGCCGTCACGGCCCGAGCGGCGGATCGAGGTCAAGGATCATGTCGAGCGATTCCAAACCGTTGGTCCCGGTGAAGGAGCCGACCGCCTGGAACCCGTTCCTCTTGTAGTAGCGAATGGCGCGAGCGTTGTCGGTGAGAACGCCGCCCAGCAGAATGATTCTTCTCTTACCGAAACCCCGTGCTACGTCCGCGAGGAGAGGGAAGACCTGCGTGCCCACTCCTTTTCCCTGGTAGTCGTCGGCCAGAGTAGGGCCGAAGCGGCAATCGGTCGCAGTGAGCCGAATGCCGGCCTCGTGATAGCGCGCGATGTCGTCGGGGTGGAGATCGAGACTAAACTCGAGGAGGCCGACGATCCTGCCGGACGGCACTTCCTCCAGCACCAGCCTGAGCTTGTCGTAGCGCGCGATCGCGTCACACAGCTCCTGCGCGGTTGCGAGGCCGTATCCGTCGAAGGTGCTCAGTCGCCTCGATTCGGGCGACAGGCCGGCGAGGAAACCTGCGAGAAGCTCAGGGTCGGCTCGCGTGAGAGGTCGGAAGACGACATCCGCACCGTCGATCCGTGGCAAGCGGCGTGTCAGAAGTGACGGATCATCGGCGATCTTCCGCAGCGTGAACATTTCAGTACCCCCACCCACTCAGGCCTTCAGCGGCACGAACCTACTGCTTGCCCCCGGTCGGCGCTCGTGATCACACGGGTGCCGCGCGCCTTCGCGAGCTGGATCGCGGCGCCCGTGTCGGCCAGGGCGCGGGCGGCGTAGGATCATCGAACCGGCGCGCGGTTGATCGTCGTGCGCTCGTGCGCGCGGCGTCCACGCGGTCGCCGCCCCGCTGCCGTGGAAGATACGTAGAACCCGACATCCCTGCGGCTCGGACGATGTGACGGAGGCGAAGGTGCTGATCACTGTCGCGGACGTGGAAGCCGCAGCCGAGCAGATCGACGGGCACGTCATACGGACCCCGACGGTGCCGAGCCCCGGCCTGTCCGCGCTCCTGGGCGCGCACGTCACCGCGAAGCTGGAACTCCTGCAACGCACCGGCTCCTTCAAGGCGCGCGGTGCGGTGGCGAAGCTCCTCACCCTCACCGAGGCTGAACGCGCCGCGGGGGTCGTGGCCGTGAGCGGGGGCAACCACGCCATCGCGGTCGCGGTCATGGCCGGTGCGCTGGACGTCAAGGCGACGGTCGTCATGCCACGGTCCGCCCCCGGCCACGCCGTGGACATCGCCGAGGCCGCCGGGGCGAGCGTCATCGTCGCCGACACCATGGACGGCGCGTTCGCCCTGGTGGACGACTTGCAGGCCAAAGGGCTCACCCCGGTCCATCCCTTCGACGACCCCGTCGTCATCGCCGCCCAGGGCACGGTCGGCCTGGAGTTCGCGGACGACGCCGGGGACGTCACCGACGTACTCGTCAGTATCGGCGGCGGAGGGCTGATCTCCGGGGTCGCCGCCGCGCTCCACGCGCGCCGTCCCGGTGTACGGGTCTGGGGTGTGGAGACCGAAGGCGCCGGAGCCATGTCGCAGGCCCTGGCCGCCGGCGGGCCGGTGCGGGCCGAACTGTCCTCGATCGTCTCGACATTGAGCGCGCCCAGCGCCTCACAACTCACGTACGAACATGTCTCGGCGCTGGTCACCGATGTGCTCACGGTGACCGACGCCGAGGCCGTGCAGGGCACCCTCGACCTGGCCGACCACGCGAAGGTCTGGGCCGAGCCCGCCGCCGGATGTCTGCTGCCCGCGGCACGCCAGGTGCTGGAGCGTGTCGGGGAGGGCGCCAGGCTCGGCCTGGTGGTCTGCGGCGGCAACGCGACGACCGCCGATGTGACCGCCTGGTCCGAACGCTTCGGGCTGCGCTGACCGTGCCGATTCTCGTCCCGTCGGTCACGGAGGCGCCGGGATCTCAGGGTTTCCGGCCAGGATGTCCTCGGCGGTCTGCCAAAGCCGCGGCAGGAACCGGGTGACTTCGCCGGCCCGGTGAAGGATGTCGTCGGTGGAGTTGATGCCGAGGTCGGCGACGGCTGCCCGGAAGGGCGGGGCGAGAGACTCGTGCAGCGGGGGAGCGTCGGCGGCCAGGATGGTGTGGCAGCGGGCGAAGGTCGCGATGATCCAGAAAACCGCCTCGCGGTGGTCGCCGGCATCGATGAGGGACTGGCTTCCCTCGATGGCGATCGGCCGTGCGGCGGGCGTGATGTCGCTGCTGAAGAAGTGCGGCGTCTTCGCCACCCGGGCGGTGGCGTCGAATGTCGCGGCGAGTTCGCGCAGATGGTGCTGGACGCGGTGCGCGGACAGGCGTGCACAGCCGAGGAGGTCGAGGAGGGCCGGGTAGAGGTCGAGGTGGCCGTAGGTGGCGAGGACGTCGCGCGCGGCCGGGTAGCGCAGGCGGACGGTGGGGTTGCGCAGGGCGGCGGTGAGGAGCACGTGGCAGGTCACGCCCGTGGGAAACAACCAGGCGGCCACCTGCTCGTGGAACGGCGCCGAGGTGTCGATCGCCGCGAGACGGGTTTCGACCCGGCGGCGGGCATCCTGGCACCGGCGACGGACCCAGGGCCGGGCGGCGAACCGGGGCGAGACGTGTCCGTGCAGCCTGCGCAAATGGCCTGTGGGGTCGTCGATGACCGTGTCGGTGCGGAAGCTGCCGGCCAGGTAGTAGGACGCGAGGACCGCGTCGGCGGAGGCGAGCTCGGCCCACGGCAGATGGCTGACTTCCAGCAGGGCGCCCTGGTGGCGAAGCTTCCCCGGCTTGGCCGGTGGGCATTCGGCGGCGGTGACGACGGAGATGTCGACGTCGGAGGAGGGCGGCAACTCGACGTCGTCCGGCAGCCCGACGGTCGAGCCGCTGAAGAACGCACCTCGATAGCCGGCCTCGGATCGGGCATACCGTTCGACCCATTGGCTTGCGGCGGAACGTGCCGCCCCGACTTTCACAGCCCCATTCCCCCTGATGGCGAGTACAAGACGTCTACCGTTACAAGACGTCTACCGTTCCAATGTGGCCCGTCACGGGTGGAGGGGCCGCCAGGGAACCTCCAGACCGTCCTCCGGGTCGATCCACACCAAGCACCCCAGCGACAGCGCGGGTCGTCGCCAGTCGGCCGTATCCAGAAAGGGGCCATCGCCAGTCTGAAGCAGCTCGCAGACCGCCTCCAGGTATGCGGCCGCGGAAGGCCAGGCCGGAGGTGACAGATCCGGGCCGGTCATGGTCGACCAGCGCCCGACACCCCGCAGTGTCGGATCCGCCGAGGACGAGACGTACATGCCGAACTCACCTGCACCGCTCGGCTCCTCGGCGTCGAGGAACGCCACGAAGTCGGCCCCCTCCCACGGGTCGTCCTCGTCCGGCCCGAAGCGCAGACGCTGCCAGAGCGAGGCTTCGGGGCCGAGGAAGATCCCCCCGGGCAGGAACGCGCCCGCCCACAGTGCCGAGTCCTTGTTGCCCGGCACCTCCACATCCTGGACACCGCCGCACACCTGCCAGAGAGCTTTCAGCTCGGGAGGGAAGCCGAAGTCGAGCGCATGCGTCAGGCTCGCCTCCGCAGCGGAGACGGCCTCCGCAGCGGAGACGGCCTCCGCAGCCGCCGGAGGAAGCAACGAGGCGTACGAGAGAGGCGCCCGCTCCGCCAGCCATCCGGTGAGTCGGCCCCACACTGCGGTGACCTGCTCCATCTCGCTCTGCTCAGACATCCTCGCAACCTACAAGGGGCATGGCCTCGGTTCTCGGGCAATCGAAATGTTCCGTTGAACGCACTACCGCACCCTGCCGTATAGCCGTATGAACTCAGTGACACACGGCGGCCCCGTTCGGCCGCCTTCGCTGCTGCCCGTCCCGGCTCGTCGAGTGAAGGGAATCCGAGGACCCATGCCTCCTGAGATCGTCAGTCGTCAAGGCGCCCTGGCCGGAGAGCGGTTCCGGATCGGTACGAAACCCCTCACGTTCGGCCGCAAACCGACGAACGACGTGGTGATCCGGGACGTGAGCATCTCGCGGTTCCACGCCGAGGTGCGCCGTGAGGGGCACGGCTTCATGCTGTACGACCTGGGCAGCAGCAACGGCACCTACGTCAACGGGGAGCGCGCCACCTCCCACGTTCTGCAACCCGGTGACCTGATCACCATCGGAAAGGAAACCTTCCGCTTCGAGGCGGCGGATCCGATGGAGACCATCATCGACCTCTCCGTGTTGCAGGCGCTCACGCCTCCCCCCGCCGAGCAGCCGGTGCCGGTGCTGAAGGTCACGGTGTCGGGCGGCGGCCCCGTCGGGCTGGCCTTCGCCCTGCTGCTCGAATCCCTTCTGGGCCCGCGGGTCGCCATCACGGTCTACGACGGTCGCTGGACCCGGGCCGGAGGAGACAGGGTCGTCTGGAAGGACGCGAAGCAGGGGAACGTCCGGCGGCAGCAGGTCGTCACCGTCCAGAGCCGCCAGTATCTGGGCCTGCCCGAGGACGTCCAGGCGAGGCTGTTCAAGGAGGGCGCGTACAGCGAGATGTGGCCGGCGGGCCCCGACTCGATCGACGGGCACAACCCCCGCAACATCCGCATCGCCTACGTAGAGGACACCCTCCTCGAGATGGCCAACGAGAAGCCGGACCGCATCCGCCTGGTCCCGGAGCGGTTCGACGCGCTCCAGCACGAGAAGACGGTGTCCGCGGACCACGTGCTCGCCATCTGCGAAGGCGGCCGTTCCCGGACCCGCGAGCACTTCGCCGAGAAGTTCGGACAGGCCGACAAGTCCATCTACTCCCTCGAAGGCGCACATCTCCAGGACGTAGTGCTCGGCCTGAAGGTGAAGTCGCGGCTTCCGGATCCGATGTCCGTACTGCTGACAGTGGCGCAGAACCGCTTCCTCCTCAACTCCCTGCGCGGTGAGGGCTTCCTCAACATGCGGCTGACCGACGAGGAGGCCAAGGAAGTCGTGGGGATCGACCCCGTCCGGCAGGTGTTCGAGCAGTGCATCGCCTCACGCCCGTGCGTGATGAACCGGAGCGAGGACGGCGACTTCTGCTGCGACACCCACAGCACCCTCTTCCTGCCCGCCCTGATCAAAGGGTCGGCGCTGTGGAAGCGGGTCAAGGAGGGCCTGGCGCTCTTCGCCGTGCCCGAGTCGGACCTGACTGCCGTCACGGCGTTCCGGCTCGACATGGTGCAGCGGCCGCGGTTCACCGCACGGCTGTATCCGAGGACATCCGCCGGCCCCGGTACGTACGGGTTCCTGCTCGGGGACGCCGCCAACGCCATCCACTTCTGGCCGGGGCGCGGCCTCAACAGCGGCTGGGGATCGGTCATCTCCCTCGCCCGGTCCCTCAGCGGCACCTGGCGCGGGCGCCCGTTCCGCGACGCGGACTTCGTCCGCCACGAGGCGGCCATGTCGATGCTCCAGTACCGGCACAAGAGCCGCGCCTGGAACTCCATGATCACCACGGATGAGGACGGGGTGACGCGGGCCATCAAGGACAAGATCCAGGAGAGCATTTCCGAGTCCCTGGAGCAGGGGCGTGACCTGGACCGCGAAGCCGACCTCGAAGCGCTCATGGGTCAACTGCGTGCGATACGGGGCCGCTTGGCGCCCCGGGTCCCCGGCATGCCGGACGACGCGACACTGCTGAAACACTTGGACACGCTGCACAGTCAGACCCTGTACACACTGGTCCGCAGCGGTGCGTGGGACACACAGATCGTGGGCGGCGAGGAGGTCGACATCGACATCTTCTACCCGGTGGAGCGGTTGGACTCGGCACCGGAGCAGTCGGGGGTTTCCCCCGACGCGAGCGTGGGGTCTCAGGGCGTGAGCAGCGTGCGCAGGTCGATGACGCGGTAGCCGCGCGCGGTGATCGCGTCGAGGATACGGGGCAGGGCCTGGGCGTCGATGACCTCCTTGCGCCCTTGTGACGCGCCGACGTGCATCTGAAGGATCGCTCCCGGACGCAGGGCGTCCAGTGCCCTCTGCACCGCGCGGCCCACCGTCATGCCGCCCTCGGTCCCCTTCCATCCGTTGGTGTCGGTGGTGAACTCGATGTCGGCGAACCCGAGGGCGTTGACTTCCCTGATGTGAGCGGGACTGGTCTCGCCGTACGGGAACCGGAAGAACGGCGTCACCGCGCGGCCCGCCCCGGCCGCGCGCAGGGCCGCGTCCGTCGTCATCACCTCGCGCTGTCGTCCCGCCTTGTCCAGATCCTTGAAGTAGGGGTGGCTGAAGGAGTGGTTGCCCAGGCCGTGGCCGGCTGTCGCGATCTTCCTCACCGCTGCGGGGTGGCGGTCGGCGAAGTCACCCGTCAGGAAGAACGTGGCGGGCGCGCGACGGCGGGCGAGGTCACCGAGGATGCTGTCCAGGCCGGCCTCGTTCCAGGCCGCGTTGAACGTCACGGCGACCACCCGCTCGCGCGTACGGATCACCCGGTTCTCCGAGCCGAACAGCGCTCGTAGCCCCTTGCTGTCCGCCGTCGCCGCCGGTCGCGGCGTGGTCGCCTGGGCCGGTCCGGCCGCCGGACCCTGCTCGAGGGTCCACAGCAGGACGGCGGACAGCCCGGCGGCCGTCCCGAGCATGCGCCGGGCGAGAGGGCGGCGATTTCTGATCACGGAAAGCGAGTGCATACCTCAGCCATCGGTCAACCCCGCCCCGCCCTTAAGTGCGCTCGGCGCGATTGTCCAGCGCAGTCGGTCAGCGCAGTTCTTCAGCGCAGCTCCTCGGCCAGCCCGACGATGATGCCCTCCGGGCCGCGGACGTAACAGAGCAGATAGCTGTCCTCGTACCGGGCGATCCCGCCGACGAGTTCGGCCCCGTGCGGGCGCAGCCGGTCGACGGTGTCCTCGAGGTCGTCGACGGCGAACATGACGCGGTGCGTGCCCAGAATGTTGTGCGGCCGGTCGCGCGGCCCGGCGCCGGCCGCCGCGGGGCTGCGGTACCTCGCCAGCTCCAGTCGGCTGTGCCCGTCCGGCGTCCGCATCATCGCGATGTCGCAGCGGACGCCGTCGAGTCCGGTGCACCGGTCGGCGACGGGGCCCTCGATCTCCGACCTGCCTTCCAGCTCCATCCCGAGCTTCACGAAGAACGCGATGGCGGCGTCCATGTCCTCGACGACGATGCCGACGTTGTCCATCCGCTGAATCGCCATGCTGGATTCTCCTTCGTCCCCGGTCCACCGAACTGCGCAACATTCTGCCGGGCGCACGGCAGTACGGGGGGGATCAGAGGGATCAGAGGCATCAGACAGGGACGGCCTCGTGGACCCGGTGGAGGTGGATGAGCACGTCGTAGGCCTTCTTGATGGCGAGAGTGGGGAGTGGGTCGTTCTTGAAGGACGAGCCGGCGTCGTACACGGGACGCGGTGTGTCCAGCCAGTCGCGGGCCGCTGCCGGGAGTGTGCGCAGGTCGACGTAGTAGTCGCGGTGGTGGACCTGGTCGAGGGTGTACTCCTGCATGTCGGCGGTGGCGGGCGGGACAGTGACCTTGTTCCACGGGCTGCCGAGGGTGGTGGCGGTGAGGAAGGACCCGCGGTTGAAGGTGAAGCCGATGGCGACGTAGCGGCTGCCCAGGGTGTCGCGCAGGTAGACGCCCTGCGTCGTGGGGTACATCACCGGGTCGGTGGACAGGTAGCCCACGTGCCCGTTGTGCGCCGACAGCAGCATCTTGTCGCCGGTACGGCGGTGCCACCAGGCGGTGTTGGCGGCCATGGCCTTGTCGCGGAGGTGCTCCGCCGCGGAGACGGACTCCGGGTCGGACAGGTCGAGCGAGGCGAACGCGAAGGTCTGGTGGATGTTGCGGGCGTGCTGCTCGGCCCACTCGTGGGCGTCACCGCCCGCCCCCTTCCCCACGGCGACCGCGGCGACCAGGGCGAACGCCTGCTGGGCGATGTCCGCGGCGCGGCGCCGTTCGGCGAGGGGCCTGCTCAGGTAGGCGAAGATGTCGTCGAGCGGAGGCAGTTGGGCGTACAGCGTTTCGAGGCGGGTGAGGTCCTGGGGACGGTGCACGCGGACGTACGAAAGGACCCGCTCGAAGATGGCGCTGCCGAGCCTGGGTGCCCCGACGTCATTGCCCATGAAGTGGACGCGGCGACGGGGGTGGCGGTCGTTGTGCCTGCGCATCCAGCCCAGGAGGCTGACGAATTCCTCGCGCTCCCAGGGGGATCCGGCCAGCGCCTCCTTGGCGACCTGCCGGGCGGAGCCGGGGCCGCCCTGTAGATACTCGTCGATGCGCAGACCGGCCGTCCAGCTCATCTCCAAAGCGAACGTGCCGAAGCCCTTCTCCTCGACGAGGTACCGGAAGACTCGCTCCTTCATGGCGAAGAACTCGTGCGAACCGTGGGTGGCTTCGCCCAGGCCGACGACCTCCGCATCGCCGATCATCGTGCCCAGCGCGCGCAGGTCCGCGGCGCGCCCGCCCGGTTCCGTCGACCTCAGGGGGCGCGCGGCGCGCTCCAGCGCCCGGACCGCGGCGGCCCGGCCGCTCTTCGTCGTCGGGCCGCCGGGTGCGGAACGCTTCGGGCCGCCGGGTGCGGGACGCTTCGAGCCGGCGATGGTTTCGGCGTGGGCTGCCGGAGCCAGTAGGGCGGTGGCGGCGACTCCGGCCGCCGCGGCCAGCACCTTCCGTCGGCCTGGCGCCGACCTCTGAACGGGCGTCATGATCTCTCCTCGCTTCGGTGGTCCGCAGGGGCGTCGAAGTGATCATGGCTCGGACGGGTGGCAGGGCGCGCTGGTGCTGTCCGCCCGAACCGGCCGGGGGAAAACCCCAGCAGTCGGTGCGGACGAGCGGACCGCCAATTACGCCTCCCGAGTGGGGAGTACGGAGATCTGGGACAGGTTGACGTGCCGCGGGCGTCCGACGGCGAAGGCGATGAGTTCGGCGACGTCGTCTCCGGAGGGGATGCCCTCGATGGAGCCCACGGCCTCCTGGACGGCGGCGCTGATGGCCGGGTCGTCGATGTGGTCGCGCAACTCGGTGTCGACGGTGCCCGGTTCGATGTTCGTCACGCGTACGTCGGCAGGGCTGAGCCTGGCCCGCAGATTGCGGGAGAGGTGGCTGAAGGCGGCCTTGGAGGCGGCGTACCCCGCGAAGCCGGGCAGGACGGACTGGGCGGCCGCGGAGGAGATGTTGACCAGGTCCGCGTGGCCCCGCTCGGCGGCCGCCGCGAGCAGGTCGGGGACGAACACCTCCACGACGGCGAACGCGCCGGTGACGTTCACGTCGATCATCCGCTGCCAGTTGGCGCCGACCGACCCGTCCCCGTCCAGGAGGTCGGGCAGGGCGAGCCCGGCGTTGTTGACGACGAGATCCACGCGGCCGAGGCGGGCGCGGATGCCGGCGGCGGCCGCGGTGAGCGAGGCCGGGTCGGTCACGTCGGTCGGCACGGCGAGGGCGGTGCCGCCGGCCGCCTCGATCCGGGCCACGTGCTCCCGCAGACGGTCGGCGCGCCGGGCCAGCAGGGCGACGCGCGCACCCTGCGCGGCCAGTTGGCGCGCGGTGGCCTCGCCGATGCCGCTGGAGGCTCCGGTCACGACGGCCACCCGGCCGGTGAGGGGGCGGGTGAGGGAGGCCGCCTGCCGGGCGGGCTCGGTGGTCCCAGTGGTCCCAGTGGTCTCGGTGGTGATGGTCATGGTGGTCTCCACGGAAGTGCGTCGTGTCATTGCGGGCGGCCTCCGCGGTCCCCTGCGGGTCCCGCGGTGCCTTGCGGTACTGACTCTGAAGGAGATCCACGTACCGACCCAGGGCTCCGCTCCACCCTGGGTCCAGCAGAACCACCCTGTGACGGACACTTGACCCATGGACTTCCGCACCGAGCTCTCCGCGTTCCTCCGCTCCCGCCGCGCCCGGCTGCGCCCCGAGGACCTCGGCGTACGCCCGTTCGGCGGCCGTCGACGCGTGCCCGGCCTGCGCCGGGAAGAGCTGGCGGACCTGGCGGGGGTGAGCGTCGACTACTACGTACGGCTCGAACAGGGCCGTACCCACAACGTCTCCGACACCGTCCTGGACGCCGTCGCCCGAGCCCTGCGCCTGGACGAAGCCGAACGCGCCCACCTGGGTCACCTCACCCGCGCCCTGCGCCACCCGGCGTCCACGCCCTCCGCCCCGCAGCCGGTCAGGAGGGGCGTGCAGGTGCTGCTCACGGCGCTCGGCGAGGTGCCCGCGTACGTGCTGGGGCGGCGGCTGGATATCCTGGCCTCCAACCGGCCGGCCCGGGCGCTGTTCACCGACTTCGACGCCCTGCCGCCCGGGCAGCGCAACGCGGCCTGGCTCCTCTTCCTCGACCCGGCCGTGCGCGGCCTGTACCCGGACCGGGAGGCGTGGGAGGAGACCGCGCGCGGCACCGTCGCGGCCCTGCGGATGGACCTGGGCCGGCACTCCTGCGACGACCGGCTGTGCGACCTCCTCGGCGAACTGTCGGTGCGCAGTGAGGACTTCCGCGCGCTGTGGGCCGAGCACCACGTGGGCGCGCACGCCCACGGCATCGAGCGGCTCCGCCATCCCGCGGCCGGTGAGCTGACCCTGCGCCGCGAGACGCTGAGTCTGCCCGAGGAGGGCGACCAGGTCCTGGTCACGTACGCGGCCGAACAGGGCACGCCGTCCCACGCGGCTCTGGCCGCCCTCGCGGCGCCTCAGCGCTGCGGTGCGGGGAACGCCACGGGGCTGCGCAGGCCGGAGCGGCCGACCGCGCGTACGCCGAAGAAGACGTTGTCCTTGGACAGGTCGACGGTGTGACGGGTGGCGTCGCCGACGTCGATCACATGGGTCCAGTCGGTGTCGGTCGTCTCGCGCCACACGATTTCGTACCCGGCGAGATCGGCCTCGGTGCCGCGCTCCCACACCAGCTCGGTCTCGTTGGTCAGGGCAGCGGTGAGGATCTTCGCGCCGCGCGGGGTGCCGGGCGCCTGGGCGAGGCTCCACAGGGCGGCGGCGTTGACGCGGGCGACGCGCGCGACGAACGGGAAGTCGCAGAACTCCGGCAGGTCCCCGTACTGCTTGCCGTCCACCACGCGGACGTCCTGGTGCTGGTGGGCGAAGTCCTCGGCGGGCTCGGTGAACCGGGCTGCGGGGTAGGCGCGTTCGAGGAAGGGGATGTGGTCTCCGCCGCGCAGATAGCGGTCGCGGCGGTACACGACGCGCACCCGCATCCCGGTGGCGTCGTTCGCGGCCACGTCCTTGACGAAGCGGGCGAGCTGGCGTGCCGGCGAGTCGTTCTCACCGCCCACCGAACGCCTGACGGCGGCCTCCTCCGGCGTTTCCGACGAGGGCACGCCCTCCGCGAAGAGGCGGATCGTCCGCGGGTCGCGGGTGCCGTCGTCGGCGGTGGAGCTGCCGACGATGTCGTTGGTGAACATCCCCTGGACGTCGGCCTTGCGCCGCTTGAACTGCTCCGCCATGTGCGCCGCGCCGAACAGCCTCTGTTCCTCGCCCGCGACGGCCGCGAAGACGAGCGTCGCGCCGATGCGCCGGGTCGCCATGACCCGCGCGAGCTCCATGACGACCGCGACCCCGGAGGCGTCGTCGTCGGCTCCGGGCGCGTCGCTCGTGAAGTCCATGACGTCGCTGGCGCGCGAGTCGTAGTGCCCGGAGACGACGTACAGACGGTCGGGGGACGCCGAGCCGCGCAGGGTGGCCACGACGTTGGTGATGCGCGTCGGAGCAGGGATGCGCGGGCCCGGCTCCTGGACGTACGACTGGAGCTCGACGGTCATCCGCCCGCCCGAGCGCCGCGCGTGGCGCCGCAGCTCGGCGAGGATCCAGTCGCGGGCGGCGCCGATGCCGCGTACGGGGTCGTCCTGCGAGGACAGCGTGTGCCGGGTCCCGAAAGCGGCGAGCCGCCGCACCGTCGCCTCGATGCGCCGGTGGTCGATCTCCCGCAGGATGGCGCGCAGTTCGCGTGGCGGTTCCTGGGCTGTGGGGCCGGGGCCGTCGTGCGCGGCGGCGGGGCCCGCTTGCAGGCCGACGGCTCCGGCCGTGGTGGCGGCCGCTGCTGCGGCCAGGACGGTACGCCGGGAAGTGCCCGTCTGCTGCGACATGCGGCCCATGGTCATGGACATTCCAACGCGCCGCAAGGGTGCGTCGCCCGTTCACCGATGGGCAGCCAGCACTGCCGCGAGGCCCTCACGCAGATCCTTGACGAAATACTCGGGAACCTCCAGCGACGGGAAATGCCCGCCGCTTTCGGGCGTCGTCCATCGGACGATCTGTCGGTACCGCTGTTGCGCCCAGGGGCGCGGACACTTCTCGACGTCGCGGGGATACATGGTGAGTGCCGACGGGACATCGACCCGGAGATCGGGGTCCAGCGAGTTGTGGCTTTCGTAATAGATGCGGGCCGCAGACGCACCGGTTCGCGTAAGCCAATACAGGGTGACATTGTCGAGAATGGTATCCATGGAAATCGTCTCGAACGGGCTGTCCTGGGTGTCCGTCCACTCGGCGAACTTGTCCAGAATCCAGGCGAGAAGCCCGACCGGTGAGTCGACGAGCGAGTAGCCGATGGTCTGCGGCCGGGTCGCCTGCTGCTTCGCGTACGCCGCGCGGTGGCGCCAGAAATCGCGGGTCTCCTCGGCCCACTCGCGCTCGACCGCTGTCAGCCCGTCGGTCGTCACCCCGGGCGGCGCCTCCGCGAACGTGCTGTGGATGCCGAGTACGTGCGCCGGGAACCTGCCGCCGAGAATCGTGGTGATATTGCCTCCCCAGTCGCCGCCGTGGGCCGCGAACCTGCGGTAGCCGAGCCTTCCCATCAGCTCCACCCAGGCGGCCGCGATCTTTTCGGTGCCCCACCCGGTGGTGGTCGGCTTGTCGCTGTAGCCGAATCCCGGCAGCGAGGGAACCACGACGTGGAACGCCGGCGCGTCCGCATCCCGCGGATCCGCCAACTCGTCCACCACATCGCTGAAACGGACAATGCTGTCCGGCCAGCCGTGCGTCATCAGCAGGGGAGTGGCATCCGCGCGGGCGGACCGGCGGTGCAGGAAATGAATTCCCAGGCCATCAATGGTCGTACGGAACTGACCGATTCGGTTGAGGCGCTCTTCGAAAGGGCGCCAGTCGTATTCGGTACGCCAGTAGTCGACGACATCGACGAGGTCGGCGAGCGGAACACCCTGTTCCCATCGGCGAGGGCCGGGCGCGGCGCGCTGGACCGTCTCGGCCTCCGGCAGTCGCGCCGCGGCCAGCCGCGCGCGGAGATCGTCGAGCTCCGCGTCGGTTGCGTGGGCTTCAAATGCTTGTACGTCGCTGGTCGGACGGGGCATGAGACCTCCTGGCCGGCGCGGAACCGGCCCCGATGCATCGAAATCCATCCCATGGATCCATCGCATCCATCACGGGAACCGGCAATGACGGTTCTAGCTCTAGCAGCACTTCGAGCCGCACCGCAACCGGCTAAGGTGGTTCCATGAGTGCCGCGTTCCCCGACTTCCGTCTCGGCAATGTGCTGGCGACCAGCTTCACGGGCACTCTGTCGGAGCGTCATGGCGACGCCGTGGAGCGCATTCCCACGCCGGGCCGCCTCGTCGACTGGCTGGCGGTGAGCGGCCTCGACGTGGACTCCTGCACCCCGGCCCAGCTCGATCTCGCGCGGGAACTGAGGGAGTCGATCCACGCCGCGGCGACGGCGGCCGCGACCGGGGACGCTCTTCCTGCCGCTGCCGTCCAAGTCATCAACGCCCGCAGCGCTCAGGGGCGGGCCGCGGCGATCCTGACACCCGAGGGCGAGCGGCGCTGGCAGCTCGGCTCGGCTTCCCGTCTGGAGGATGCCCTCGGCGTGATCGCCGCCGACGCGGTCAGCGTCATCGCGGGCGAGCGGGACGGACGACTGGCCTTGTGCGCGTCGCCGACGTGCCGAGCCGCCTTCTTCGACACCAGTCGCAGTCGCACCCGCAAATGGTGCGACATGAACACGTGCGGGAATCGCCAGAAGAAGGCGCGCTTCAACGCCAACCAGCACAGAAGGCGCTGACTACCGCGGTCGGCAGTGCCGGCCTGTCCGCAAGTTCGCGGAGGCGGCGGCGATGACAGTGCTCAGCCTGTCCCGCGCGTCCACCAGATCGCCGATCCGGCTGTCGATGCGCTCCCGTTCCGCCGAAAGCCGGTCGAGCAGTTCGGGCGTGGCCTCGCCGTCCACCACGCACGGCAACAGCTCCGCGATCGACTTGCTCGGCAGCCCGGCGGCGTACAGCTGCTGGATCAGCCGGACACGGTCGACGGCGGCGTCGACCTCTCTCGCACGGGCTGTTCAGCTTGCTGATGATCAACCTGTCGATCCGTCCACCCCGTCGTCCTCTGCTCAGGTGAGGAGCTTCGCGAGCCGGGCCATCTCGGTGGGTGGGTCGATCACCGGCTGGATGAGGAGTTCGTCGACGCCTGCCTGTTCCAGGGTGGTGATGCGGGCGAGGACGTCGTCACGCGTGCCGACCAGAGCCAAGGCGTCCATCAGCGAGGGCAGCACCAGGTCCCGGTCCTGCGGTGCGATGTGGCCGAGGTAGTTGGGATAGAGCTTGGTGTGCCGGTCCGGCGCGGTGGCGGTGGTCCCGCGCCGGTCGAGGAGCCGCCGCACCGCGTCGCGTTCCTCGGGGCCGAGCTGCTCGGAGAAGGCGGGTGCCTCGGCGGCCGTGTCGGCGGCGAAGGCGAGCAGCGACAGGACGAGGTGGCCCGTCGCGTCCCGGGCCGCGTCGCCGTGGGGGTTTTCGTTCTCGTCGAGCAGGTGGAGCGCGGTGACCAGGTAGGAGTTCGCCCGGGAGTCGGTGGGGGCGCAGGGGGTGCTCTGGGCGGCGTGGTGGCGGGTTTCGTGCAGCGCCTGCCAGGCGGTGGGGTCCAGCAGGCCGACGGAGATGAGACCGGTGCCGCGTCGGCCGGCGACGGCGGCGGCCTTCGGCCCGAGCAGCGCGGCCACGACGAACTCGATCGGGTCGGCGGTGTTCACCTGCGCCCCGGCGTGCAGGAACCGGATGTCCCGGACCCGGTCACCCTCGCGGTACTCGGTCGAACGTCCGGCGCACAGATTTTGCAGCGCCGCGGTGAAGTTCTCCAGCCTGGCCGCCGTGGTCGGCCGCATGCCCAGGGTGCGCCGTGCGGTGTTCCCGGTGCCGACTCCGCAACTGAGCCGGCCCGGTGCAAGCGCGTTGAGGCTGGCGAGGCCGCTCGCGGCGGCCGGGGCCGAGCGTAGCGCCGGTGAGGTCACACCGATGCCGAGCCTGATGCGGCTGGTGGCCTTCGCGCACAGGCTCAAAGCGACGAAGGGGTCGCCATGGACCATCGGGGTGTCGTAGACCCAGAAGCTGTGCAATCCCAACTCCTCGGCCCGCACGGCGAGTTCCTCCACACCGGGCTGCGCGGCGACGACGACGCCTGCACGCATCAAACCTCCAGGGCGTGAGGATCGACTCGAACGTGTTCAGCATGGCAGGTCCCGGCGCGGGGCCGTTGCGGAATCACGTACGTTGCGGAATTACGTCATCCTGTGGCCTGGCGCGCCCCCACCAGGGGAACGAAAACCGGCCAGGGCCGCCTGTATCGCTCCTCTCCGGCAGGTGACCTCTCCGCCGACTCCGTCGTAGGTTCGGACACCCGGCACCCCAGCCCTCCGCCCCAGCCACCCCCTCGAGAGGAACGCTGTGAACCTCCCACCGCCCTCCCGCCGCACTGTCGGCTTACTGATGGGCGCGGTGCTCACCATCGTAGGAGTCGGCGTCGTCATCGCCTCGATCGCCGTGTTCGGCGGCGGCACCACGCCCGCCCCCGAGTCGTCCCGCGAGCCCACCGCCACGTCCCCGGCGGCGAGCTGCCTCCTGTACGACTTCGAGTGCCAGGCCGAGGGTGGCTCCGCCGTCGTCCCCCGGCAGCCGCCGATACGTGGAACTCGCGAGTAGTTCGGGGGCACCGAGACCGGACGCCGTACAGGTTCGGGACATCTGCGCAAATCGCCCTTCGTTACACACCTGTGTCAATTTGCCCTGCAACGAACTTCGGCCCCGGCCTGTCTAGCAGGTGGAGTCCGACCCATGGACGAATGACGCAGGACGAGTGACGCATGACAAACGAGGAGTGGGCAGCAGTGGGGGACATACGCAGATCAGGCGCCGTGGCACTGGGGATCACCATGCTGGTGGCCCCGCTCACGATGGCGGTGGGCACCGGTAGCGCTCAGGCCGCATCGTGCTCGACGCAGACCGGGCCGTACCAGAAGCAGGTCGAGAAGTTCCTCGGCCGCCCGGTGGACGGCAAGCAGTCGCCGGCCGACTGCAAGGCCATCAAGGCCTTCCAGACCAAGCACAAGATCAGCCCGAACGCCGGGTACGCGGGCAGCGTCACCTGGGGCGTCATGAATCTCATGAACAAGCAGAAGGCGGTGGGCGACAACCCCAACAAGGCGGGCAAGTGCCCGACCAACAAGGGGCGCATCGCCTGTGTCGACCTCACCCTCCAGCTCAGCTGGATCCAGGACGGCAAGAACCTCAAGTACGGCCCGGTCCCGGTGCGCACCGGCCGCAACGGCCACGAGACCCGCACGGGCCTGAAGAAGGTCTACTGGCGCAACATCGACCACGTGTCGAGCATCTACCACGTGCCGATGCCCTACAGCCAGTTCTTCGACGGCGGCCAGGCATTCCACTCGGTCGGTATCAGCGTCTGGTCGCCGCCCGGCTCCCACGGCTGCGTCAACATGACGAAGAAGGACGCCGTGAAGTACTGGAACATGCTGCGCAAGGGCGACGACGTCTTCGTCTACGGCCGCAAGCCGGGCACCTGATCCATGGCAGCCGATCGGTCTCGGGGCGGAGCGACGGCATAGCTGAGGTCTTGGGCGGTGAGCGAGGCGGGCACCAGACGCAGCCACGTCGTGCCTCGCTCACTCGGATCGTCGTACAGATAGCTCACGAACCGTGAGTCCCACAGAGCCTCGTCCGCCCCCAGATAGCGGGCCAGCTTACGCCGGCCCCTCGGCACGTCGAACGGCACCAGCTCGGCCCGTCCCCGGGCGATCACCTGCTAAACGCGCCCCGTCGCGAGGTCGCACTCGTCCACGACGAGCGCGACGTCGGGGTCGTTCTTCACCCGGTCGAACAAGCGGGTCCACGGGCCCGTCAGCACCCAGAACGCGCCGTCCTCCCACAGGAACCAGACCGGGCGCACGGTGGGCCCGTCGGTCGCCAAGCGAGCGGTGAGCGGCCGCTGCAAGAACGTGTCCACGTCGAAGCTGCTACGAGAAGTCACGCCACCCATCCTGTGACGCCACCGCGCCTCTTGCCCACCGTCCGACGACCTAGGACCACAGCGGCAGTCAGCCTTCGACGCCGGCTGTTGTGGCCTCGGCGGCTCTGGCGGCTCGCTCGATCGTCGCTCGGTGGGCTTCCCAGAAGACTGCGTCGCCTTGCTGGGCCGCGTATTCGGCTGCTGTCCCTGTCGCGCCGTCGAGCTGTTCACGCAGGATGTCGGCGTGCCCGGCATGCCGGCTGGTCTCGGTGAGCATGTGGACCAGGATGTTGAACAGCTGCACGTCGGGGCGGGGCCACCAGGGCACGTGGCCGGGGGAGTCGATGGCGAGACTGGTGATCGTCGCGTCGGAGTGCTCCCCAACCCGGCGGTAGCGGCCGATGATCTCCTCGCGCGTCTCGTACTCGGTGGCCCACATGTCGGTGCCGCGCTCGGTGATGTCGTCCCATCGGGGCAGCGGCTCGGGGAACGGCTGGCCGAAGACCTCGACGCGGCGCCGGTGTCATGCCGGCGCCGCGTCACGCGCCGCGCTAGCGGCGAATGACCGAGCGGATCCAGGAGAGTTGCTGGGACACCTCCCCGGCCTGGGCGCCCTTCTCACGGTCGGAGCCGTTGAAGACGCCGAGGAGGGTTTCCGTGCCGCGCGGGCCGACGGTCATCACCGGGCCTCCGGAGTCGCCGCCGGCGGGGATGCCGGACACCTTCTTCATGCAGAAGTCGGGGCCGCCCGGCGGGGTGTGGCCCGCGCACAGTGGGTCGTTGTGCCGGACGACCTTCAGGTTCGACTGCTTGAGGACGGGGGACTGGCAGGCGCTCTCGTCCGTGGTGCAGGTGGCGCCCCACCCGTACACCCGCACGGCCTGGCCGCGTTTGGCACCGACCGTGGCCAGGCGTGCCGTGGGGATGTTCATCGGCGGAACCTTGACGAGCATCATGTCGGCGTGCGCGCTGCCCACGCGCTTGCCGCGGAGGGGGCGGACCGTGGTGCCCCTCCGCATGTCGAGATTGCCCACCCGGAACGAGATCCGCTTGTCGGCGACCGGCTGCGCCTGCTGGTAGAAGCAGTGCGAGGCGGTGAGGATCCACTGGCGGGCGACCGCGGTCCCGGTGCACGCCGGTTCACCGTCAACGAGCATGCGTACCGCCCACGGACCGTACGTGCTCTTCGCTCCGCCGATGACGGCGAAGGCCGGAGGGGACGACAGCACCGAGCCCGCGACCAACACCAAGGCGGTCAGCAGCAGTACACGAAAGCGACGCATTGTGCGGAACAACTCCTCTCACAGGGGTACGGCCGAAGTGGTACAGCCGTACAGGTAGTGAGAGAGCCTGTTGAGCAGAAGCGTTCCGCGCGAGGCCTGCGAGATCAGAAAAGCTGAAAGAGCCGTCCAGCTCCTCGTTCCAGAACTGCTCCTGCCGACCTGCCGGTGGTGCTCTGGCCGGTCCTCGCGGCGGCGTCGTCCACGTACCGGTCACCACACTGTCCACCGCTGTTCACGAGGCGCCGGGCAACTCCCTTCTAGGGCCTCCTGTCTAACCGGGTGACCAGAAGCACCACCGCACACGAACATGCTGAAAGGCCACTTCCGTATGCGCATTCACCGGACCATCGCAGCCACCGCCACCCTTGCCCTGACGCTCGGTACGGCCGCCTTAACGGCGTCGACCGTCCAAGCCGCTGCCCCGTCCGCCGTTCCGGCCCCGGCCCCGGCCTCCGTCGTCGTCGCGGACGGCGAGCTCTGGTACAAGGCGGCGCCCGGTCAGGAGAACAAGGTGACGGTCGACGAAGAGATCGACACCCGCGGCGACCACGACTCGTACTACGTCCTCACCTTCCACGACCAGTACGACATCGCCATCTCCGCCGAGGCGGCGGAGTGGGACGAGTGTGTGTACCCCGAGGAGGGCGACCGCACCGCCGTGCGATGCGCGGTCAAGATCCCGGAGAACTCGGACGACTCCGACAGCTACGACATCGACCTCGGCGACATGAACGACACCGCGACCCTCGAACCGGACAGCCATGCCTGGGCCGGGGTCTACGGAGGCAAGGGCAACGATGTCATCACGGCGTCGGCGTCCGCGCTCCTGCACGGCGGCGACGGCGACGACCGCCTCGACGGCGGCGGCGGTCCGATGGGCATGGGCCCGTGGGGCGACGCGGGGAACGACACCCTCACCCGTTGCAGCCAGGACTGCTTCGGCGGTCCCGGCAACGACTCCCTGACCGGCACCGGCGAGGAGAACACGCTGCACGGCGAGGACGGCAACGACGTCCTGCGCGGCAAGGGCGGTGCCGACGTCCTCTACGGCGGCAAGGGCAACGACAAGCTGTACGGCGAGGCGGGCAACGACACGCTGTGGGGCAACAGCGGCGACGACGTCCTGTGGGGCGGCACGGGCACGGACACGCTGTCCGGCGGGCCGGGCCGCAACGAACTCCACCAGGACTGAACCACCCCCACCGAGCAGGGGCTTCCGGCCACTTCGTCCCTTTCTGTCTCGGGCGCGGGCTGCATCAGTAGCCAGAAGGTCACCTTTTCGTAAACCTCGCCTCGCGCGAAGGATCCGCCCTCACCCAGACACGCCGCCGCCCCGGATCCCAACTCCCCGGGGCGGCGCACGCGTTGTCGACGCCGCCCGCGTTCACGACCTGTTCGCATTGCGTATGTCGACCATCGCTCAACGGACCATATTCAGCCAACATCCAGCCCAAATGCTGACATGTACCTGGCTCGAATGACACGCTTCCACGCAACACGCTGCACGTACGGCAACTCGCTGCACGCCCGCATCGCGTCTTTTTCTACTCCGGGGGGTCGTTCCTGCCTCCCGGGTCCCCACAGATGGAGCCCGCGTGACCTCTCACATATCCCGTAAGCGTTCGACGCTCACGATCGCCACCGCCGTTGCCGCCGGAGCGCTGCTCACCGCCGGACTGACCACCGGCGCCTCCGCCCAGCCGGACAACGACACCGAGCCGTCGGGCTCTCCCGTCGCCCTGTCGGCGTCGGCGCGCGCGGACCTCCTCCAGGACGCGAACGCCGACAGATCGGCGACCGCCGACAGAATCGGCCTGGGCGCCAAGGAGAAGCTGGTCGTCCGCGACGTCGTCAAGGACGCCGACGGCACCACCCACACCCGCTACGAGCGCACCTACGACGGCCTGCCCGTCCTCGGCGGCGACCTCGTCGTGCACACCGCCAAGAGCGGCAAGGTGGAGAGCGTCACCAAGGCGACCGAGGCCACCGTGAAGGTCGCCTCGACGGACGCGAAGCTCGGCAAGTCCTCCGTCGCCAGGTCCGCCGAGTCGACCGCCGCGAAGGCGAAGACCGCGGATGCCGATGCGCAGTCGCCGCGCAAGGTGATCTGGGCCGCCTCCGGCAAGCCCGTCCTCGCGTACGAAACCGTCGTCACCGGCGTGCAGAAGGACGGCACGCCCAGCCGGCTCCACGTCATTACCGACGCGGCGACCGGCAAGAAGCTGTACCAGTACCAGGCCATCGAGAACGGCAAGGGCAACAGCCAGTACAGCGGCAAGGTCACGGTCGGCTCGAAGAAGGTCGCGAGCGGCTACGAGCTGACCGACAAGGCGCGCGGCAACCACCGCACCTACGACCTGAAGCACGCGGAGAGCGGTTCGGGCAAGCTCTTCAAGGACGCCAACGACGTCTGGGGCAACGGCAAGCCGTCGAGCGCGCAGACCGCGGCCGTCGACGCCGCCTACGGCGCCCAGCTGACCTGGGACTACTACAAGTCGGTCCACGGCCGCAAGGGCATCAACGGCGACGGCAAGGGCGCGACGTCGCGCGTCCACTTCGGCAACAACTTCGTCAACGCCTTCTGGGACGACAGCTGCTTCTGCATGACGTACGGCGACGGCGAGGGGAACAAGAAGCCCCTCACCTCGATCGACGTCGCGGCCCACGAGATGACGCACGGTGTCACCTCGGCGACCGGCAACATGGAGTACAGCGGCGAGTCCGGCGGCCTCAACGAAGCCACCTCCGACATCTTCGCCACCGCCGTGGAGTTCAAGGCCAAGAACCCCAAGGACGTCGGTGACTACCTCATCGGCGAGAAGATCGACATCAACGGCAACGGCACTCCGCTGCGGTACATGGACAAGCCGAGCAAGGACGGCGGCTCCCTGGACAAGTGGAGCGCCAACGCCGGCAACGTCGACGTCCACTACTCGTCGGGCATCGCCAACCACTTCTTCTACCTGCTCTCCGAGGGCAGCGGCAAGAAGCGGATCAACGGCGTCAACTACAACTCGCCGACCGCCGACGGCTCCAAGGTCCTCGGCATCGGCCGCGCCAAGGCCGAGAAGATCTGGTACAAGGCCCTGACGACGTACTTCACGTCGACCACCAACTACAAGGCGGCCCGTAAGGGCACGCTGCGCGCCGCGAAGGACCTGTACGGCGCGAACTCCACGGAGTACAAGCGCGTGGCCGCCGCCTGGACCGGCGTCAACGTCAAGTAACTCCCGGCCGACCAAGAAAGGGGCGGCGTCCGTTTTGGGCGCCGCCCCTGTCGGTGTCGTTGCTGCACGATGTGTGTGGGTGTTGCACCCGAAGGAGTGACCAGGCTCTGTTGCTCGGGGCGGTCCACCTCGGGGAGGGTGAAGACCACCGCGGCGGAGCCGTACCTACAGCGGCGGAGGCGTACCTACAATCAACACACGTGCAACCTGGGGCGGGCGAGCTGAGCGGTACATGGGGCGGCGCAGGCCAGGCGTGAGCGACCTCGCGGACGAAAGGTGAAAGCGCGTGTCATCTGACGTGCTGCCCACAGGTGCCGACGTGTGGTTGCTGGTGCGCCAGCATCCGGCCCCTCTCGTGCGCCCGACCAACGAACTCGCGGACGCGCTCAGGGCGGTCTACGGTGAGCGGTTCGCCGTCTGGCATACCGACGAATTCGTTCTCGGTGTCCAGGACGGACGGCTGTTCCTGCGCACGCTGGGCGGCGCTGACGTACCCGTCCCGAAAGTGGTCTGTGTACGCCAGCTACCGGGCACGATGCACTACGACCGTGAGGTCTCTCTGCTGCGTCACCTGGAGCGCATGGGAGCCGTCCTCGTCAACCCCCTCGAAGCGCACATGAGGTGCCGCAACAAGGTCTGGCAGATGCAGGAGCTGGCCCTGGCCGGGCTGCCGATCCCCGATACCCTCTCCTACGCGACCGCGCCACTTGAGGGCGTGGTGCGCTCGCGCGGCCTCGATACGCCGTGCGTGGTCAAGTTCGTGAACGGCTACAAAGGCCGACGGGTCTTCCTCGCCCCGGACGGGCATCTGCTGCGTGACATGGTCGGCGCTCTCGCACAGGACGTGCCGGCTCTTTTCCAGGAGTACGTGAAGACGTCGCACGGCCGCGATCTGCGGGTGATCGTGGTCGACGGCGAACCCGTGTCCGCGGAGGTGCGCACCTCGGCCAACGGCGCTCTTGCCTCCAACCTCGCCCGTGGCGGCACGGCCACGGTGTGCCCCGGGCGCTTCCCGGAGGCGGAGTCCCTGGCCGTCGAGGCCGCCCGGGCCATGGGGCTCGCCGTCGCCGGTGTGGACCTCATGTTCTCCTCCGCGGCAGCGGACGTGATCTGTGAGGTCAACGCGGTGCCCGGATGGCGGCCGGACATGACGACGGTGGTCCCTGCGATCGTCCGCTGCATCGCGCGCCGCCTCGACCATCCGGGGGAGCGTACGTAGTGGCCCTCGCTCGGTCGAACAACACGGGCGCGCTGTCACCAGGCTGTCTAACGTGACATGAGTGATCGGTTCGGGATCCTCACCTGACTCCGCGGCAGCGGACACGCCCCTGGCGTCACTTGTGGCAGCCGTACATGAGGCGGTCGGCGCAGAAGGCACCGCCGCGCGCAAAGTCGCCGCGATCTGCGAACGGTTGCGGCCCTTCCTGGCCGACCAGGGGCTGCTGGCAGCGCACCAGCGCCGGACGAGCGCCGACGGCTACCGGCAGCACTTGCTGCATGTGGACTCGGACGGGCTGTTTTCCATCGTGGCGCTCGTGTGGCGCCCTGGACAGCAGACCCCTGTGCACGACCACGTCTCCTGGTGCGTGAGCGGTGTTTACGAGGGCCGGGAGACCGAGCAGCGCTACCGGGCCGTGTCCTGCGGCGGCCGTCGGCAACTGGCCGCCACCGAGCAGTCGGTCAATGAGACCGGGCACGCGAACGGCTTCACCCCACCGGGCGACATCCACCGGGTGCACAACCCCGGGCCGGGCCGGGCCATCTCCATTCATGTATACGGAGCGGACATCAGCCGCCTCGGCACCAGTGTCCGTCGGGTCTATCCGGAGCATGTGATCGGCGGCAGCGCACCTGCCTCGCCGGTGACCGCGCCGAAGAGCGCTCGATGACGACCGGAGCCGCCAAGGGCGCGGAAGCGTACCGACTCGTGTGTACGGGATGTGGGCTGCGGCTCGGCGACGACGGTACCGCCCTGAGGTGCCCGGCATGCGCGGACGCTTCCCTCCTGCGGACCGACTACGGCCCGCAGCGATTCCGGCCGCGGCCCACCGCCGAGGGCATCTTCAGATACGGCTTCTGGCTGCCGGCCCGCCGCGAAGTACCCGGCTCGAGCGCGCCCCACGTGTATCGCAGCACACGGCTCGGCGAGGCCATCGGCCTGAGCGACCTGTGGGTCTCTTTCAGCGGCTACTGGCCCGAACGCGGATGCCGCATGGAAAGCGGTACGTTCAAGGAGCTGGAGGCGTACAGCGTGCTCGCGCGGCTCCCGCAGAACCCCGGGACCATGGTGCTTGCCTCCGCCGGCAATACCGCCGCGGCGTTCCTCTCCGCTTTCCGGGGCCTCCCCACCCCGAGCGTCCTCGTCGTCCCCGAGAGCGCCCTGCCCACGGTCAGCGGCATCGCGACGGGTCCCGGCGCCCGTGTCATCGCCCTGGCCGGTGCCACGTACAACCAAGCCATCGCGTACAGCAGGCGGATCGTCGACGCGGGCCCGGAGTTCTACGAAGAGGGCGGTGTGCGCAACGTCGGCCGACGGGACGGGCTGGGCACCGTGACTCTGGCGGCGTACGAGGAAATGGGCCGGCTTCCCGACTATTACGTCCAAGCGGTGGGCAGCGGGGCGGGCGCCATCGCCACCCATGAGGCCGCCCTCCGCATCATCCGGTCAACGGACGGCGCCGCCGCCTCGCCTCGGCTGCTCCTTTGCCAGAACGCCGCATACGCCCCGCTTCACGACCGGTGGAACCACACGCGTGCGGATGCCGGTGCGCGGGCGCCGCTGGACATCTACGCCCCGGAACTGGTGAACGACACACCTCCGTATGAAGCACACGGAGGTGTCCGCGACATCCTGACGCACAGTCATGGGGACGTTCTGGTCGCCGGAGCGAGCGAGGCCGACGAAGCCGCGTCGGTTTTCGAGGCGCTGGAGGGCATTGACATCGAACGTCCCGCAGCCGTGGCCCTGGCCTGCCTGCGTGAGGCCGTCCTGCGGCGGCAACTCCCCACAGACGCGTGCGTGCTGCTGAATGTGACCGGGGGCGGACGCCGCCGTTACCGGGCAGAACGCGCAACTTCAACGGCCTCCCGGCGGCATCTGTATCCGCGTATCGACATTCTCCATGGCGATGGTGCGCCGAAAACGGGGTCGCTGCGCGCCTAGGCGCAGCCTTCTTCCTGGATGAGCCGACTGCCCTTCTCGACGGCTTCCCATATACCCCCGGGGGGTATATGGTGGCGATCAGCGGCCCGAACGGGCAGCACCAACAAGGCACATCACACAGGGGAGATGTCATGAAGACCCACCACGCCGGTCACGGCGGAGCTCAGCCCGGCGGGCTGTCGGTTTCCGCGCACGGCTACACCCTTGAGCTCGACTCGACGATCCGCACCGCAGGCGTGCAGCGGGTCACCTTCCGGGTGATAGGTCCCGACGGCCAGGCAGTGACCGAGTTCGCGCCCGAGCACGAGCGAGAACTGCACTTCATCGCCGTCCGGCGCGACACAGCCGGCTTCCAGCACGTACACCCGGTGCGGGACGAGCAGGGCACCTGGAGCACCGAACTGGCCCTGGAGCCGGGGGACTGGAGGTTCTTCACCGACATCCACCCGGTCGGCCACGAGGGAAGCATGACGCTGGGCATCGATGTCGCGGTCGCCGGGCAGTACGTCCCGCAGCCGCTCCCCGAGGCCACCGCGATCACGCAAATCGGCGAGTACACCGTCGTGCTCGACGGTGAACTCCTGGTCGGCGAGGCGAGCGAGCTGACCCTCACCGTCAGTCGCGACGGCCGCCCCGTCACTGACCTCCAGCCGTACCTGGCCGCGTACGGGCACCTGGTCGCCCTGCGAGTGGGCGACCTCGGCTACCTCCACGTACACCCGGAGGGCGAACCGGGTGACGGCACCACCGCGCCGGGGCCCGAGATCTCGTTCTTGGCGGTCGCGCCCTCGGCCGGCACTTACCGCCTCTACCTGGACTTTCAGCACGACGGTGTCGTCCGGACGGCCGAGTTCACGATGCGCACCAAGGGAGCCGCCCCCGAGTACGGCAGCCACCACGCCCACCACTGACCGTCCTGTCGACAGTGCGGAATTGCGGAAGGAGCGTCATGCCACGCCTGACCCGACTCACTCCCGATACGGCGGTCGGCGCCTCACGCGACCTCCTCGCCGACCTGGTCTCACGCCACGGCCGGATCGGGGACATGGTCTCCACGATGGCGCACTCGCCAGCCGTGCTCGGCGGTTACCTCCAGCTCAGCCGGGCCATGGGGCGCGCCAAACTCGACCGCCGCATCAGCGAACGGATCTCGATCGCCGTCCAGGCCCTCCAGGGATGCGGACTGTGCCTCGCAGCGCACGTCAGTGCCGCCCGCGCCCTGGGAGTGCCCGAGGAGGAGATCGAGCGCGCCCACGCGGGTACCTCGGCCGACCCCGCGATCGCGGCGGTCGTCGCCCTTGCCCTACAGGTCTACCGCGAGCCGGCATCGATCACCGACGACCAGGTCGACGCGGTGCGGGAGCACGGCCACAGCGACCGTGCGATAGCCGACGTCGTCGGCGTCGTCGCACTCAACGTCCTCACCGGCGCCTTCAACCTGCTCGCCGGCCTCACACCGGACAGCGACACCGATGCGTAGCAAAGGCACCCCCGTGCGTAGCAAAGACACCCCCGCCTGTACGCGCGGGGCACGGCCGCCGCCCCGGGGCCGTGCCCCGCCGCATGGACACGGAAGGAACCCGCCATGCGACTGTTCGCCATCCGCGACTACCGCCACCTGTTCGGCGCCCAGGTCATCGCCCTGTTCGGCACCGGCCTGACCACAGTGGCCCTCGGACTGCTCGCCTACGACCTCGCGGGCCCGCGCGCCGGCCTGGTCCTCGGCACCGCACTGACCATCAAGATGGTCATGTACGTGGTCATAGCCCCGCTGGCCGCCGCGTACGTCGACCGGCTCCCCAGAAGAACGCTCCTCGTCCTCCTCGACGTGATCCGCGGCGCCGTGGTCCTGGCGCTGCCACTGGTCACCGAGGTGTGGCACATCTACGTCCTGATCGGTCTGCTCCAAGCCGGCTCCGCGGCGTTCACCCCGACGTTCCAGGCCGTCATCCCCGACATCGTCACCGAGGAGTCCGACTACACCCGCGCGCTCTCCGCCTCCCAGGTCGCCTCCACCATGGAAAGCCTGCTGAGCCCGGTGCTCGCAGCAGTCGCCCTCACTTTCATGAGCTTCGACCTGCTGTTCCTGGGCACCTCCGCCGGATACCTGATCTCCGCCCTGCTCGTCCTGTCGACGCGCGTCCCCGACGCCCGCCCCAGCACGCACACCAAGGCCTGGGACAAGGCGGCATCAGGCATCAGGACCTTCTTCAGGACGCCACGGCTGCGCGGCATCATGGCGCTCAACCTCGTGGTCGCGGCGGCGGGTTCGATCGTCGTCGTCAACACCGTCAACCATGTCCGTGACGGGCTCGGCGGTTCGCAGTCGGACGTCGCCTGGATGCTCGCCGCCTCCGGCACCGGCACCCTCGTGGCCGCTCTCGTACTGCCCCGCGTGCTCGACCGGATCGCCGCCCGCGCCGTCATGATGACCGGCGCCATGGTCCTCGTCGCCGGTACGGCCGCCGCGACGACCCTCATCGCGACCGGCCTCGCCACCTGGGCCGGTACGGCGATCATCTGGACCGTGATCGGCATCGGCATGGCGCTGGTCATCACCCCGACCGGCAAGGTCCTGCGCGCCTCCGTCGCACGGAACGCCATCCCTGAGGTGTTCGCGGCCCAGTTCTCCCTGTCGCACCTGGCCTGGCTGCTCACCTATCCCGTCGCGGGGTGGCTCGGGACGAACGCCGGCCTCGCCCTCACCTGGTCCGTCCTCGCGGTCCTCGCCACAGGAGGAGCGACCGGCGCGCTCCTCCTGTGGCCGCGCCACGACGCAGAAGGAACAGGCGCCAGTCCTGTGACACCCGTCCGGCCTTCGCCGAGCCCGGACCGGTCCACCTTGTCCAAGGCCGCGTGAATCATGGATTACCACGCACAGCACCAGCGGCTCGCCCACTCCGGTGCCCCTCAGCGAGGATCGGCCTCGAAAGCCTGGGCGACGGCGAGGCTGTCCTCATAGACATGGTGCCGGGTGATGAGGCCGTCTTCGACGGTGAGATGCAGAGCGAACCGCGCCTTGTAGGCACGTCCGGTGGGCCGGGCGGTCTGACGGATCTCGCCGAGCACGACCGCGTCGTTTCCGTCGACGAGGATGCGCTCGACCTCGGTCGCCACCTCCTCCGCCACGTGGTACTCGGCAAGCTCGCGATAGTGGGCGGCCGCGTCGGCCCGGGAGGACCGGTGGCGAATCCACGGCGTGGCAGTACGGCCGTGCTCGGCCTCCGGCCAGTCGAGCTTCCAATCGCCCTGCTCGGCATAGATCTCGGCGATGCGCTCAGGATCACCCTCGGCAATTCTGCGCAGCAGCTCCTCCACCACGGTGCGCGTGTCCGTAGGCGCGGCTATGGACATGACTGGCCCTTCCGTCCTGACCCGCGTCACGTGACGCGGAGAGATCGCCAAGCCTGCCCGTGCGGGCACGCCGGGACGATTACCTGCGAGGTAATGCACGCAGGGAGTCCGCCCCTGGCATGGCGCAGATCCGGCCGGGACCCGTCCTGAGAGGCGACTGAACGTCCGGTCGGGCGCGCATAGTTGCACATGTTGCAACCAACCATGGCGTGACCGGCAGTTCGGACAGTTTTCTCAATGAAGCTATTGCTTCACCCCAGCCCCACTGGGCTACTGTCGTGATCGATCATCGTTCGATGCGTCTTCAACTTCCTTTGCGGCCAGACCTGTTGGAGGAGTGTGTCCATGAGAAGAACAAACAAGACAACCGACCCGAGTGCGGCGAACCAGGGCGGAGCGTTGGGTCGAAGATCCCTTCTCGCCGGCGCCGCCGCGGTCGCCGGTGGAGCGGCCCTGACCACGGCCCCGCCCGCGGCCGCCCAGACGCCCGCGCGCCCCGGGGGAGTGGCCGCGGCCACCGCCGCCACCGGCGCGCAGACCACCGTCGGTACGCCCGACTACATCACCGTCGCCCCGGGTGACGCCCGCTTCCCGGACCTGGTGCGCGGCATCAACCAGCGCTGGGTCGCCAAGCCCGACTACGTCCGCCTGGTCACCACCACCGCCCAGGCCGTGCGGGCCGTCCAGGACGCGGTCGCCGCGGGCAAGCGGCTGACCGTCCGCAGTGGCGGCCACTGCTACGAGGACTTCGTCTTCAACAAGGACGTCCAAGTCGTCATCGACATGTCCGGGATGACGCAGGTCTACTACGACAGCGCCAAGAACGCCTTCGCGGTCGAGGGCGGTGCCTCCAACCTCCAGATCTACGAGACGCTCTACAAGCTGTACGGCGTCACGCTCCCGGCGGGCTCCTGCGCCTCCGTCGGCGCCGGCGGCCACATATCCGGCGGCGGCTACGGCCTGCTCTCCCGCCTGCACGGCCTGACCGTCGACCACCTCTACGGCGTCGAGGTCGTCACGGTGGACAAGAACGGCACGGCCAAGGCCGTCGTCGCGACCCGCGACTCCACCGACGCCGCGCTCAGGGACCTGTGGTGGGCCCACACCGGCGGCGGTGGCGGCAACTTCGGCCTGATCACCCGCTACTGGCTGCGCACGCCCGGCGCCACCGGCAGCGACCCCTCCAAACTCCTGCCGAAGCCGCCGTCCGAGGTCTTCGTGCACGCCACGGCCTTCCCGTGGAAGGACATGACCGAGGCGTCCTTCACCCGGCTCCTCCAGAACTGGGGCACCTGGCACGAGCAGAACAGCGCGCCGGACTCCAAGTACAACTCGCTGTTCGGCCTGCTGAAGCTGAACCAGCGCGCCAACCCCGAGCGGTCCGAGATCGTCCTGCTCACGCAGATGGACGCGACCGTGCCCGACGCCCAGGCCCTCCTGGACGACTACCTGGCCGCCGTCTCCGCGGGCGTGGGCGTCACCCGCCGGGCGATGACCCAGCGCTCCGGTGAACACGCCGCCATGCCGCAGTTCGCCAAGCCGCGCACGCTGCCGTGGTACATCGCCACCGACTACCTCAGCGGCGGCAACCCCACGCTGTACGGCAAGTACAAGTCGGCGTACGCGCGCAAGGGCTTCTCCGCCCATCAGATCCAGGCGATGTACAAGCACCTGACGCGCACCGACTACAGCAACGGCGACGCGCTGCTCCAGGTCGACTCGTACGGCGGTCGGATCAACAGCGTCAAGCCCGGCGACACCGCGGTGCCGCAGCGCGACTCGGTGCTCAAGCTCCAGTACCAGACGTACTGGACCGACCCGGCCGACGAGGCCAGGCACCTGGCCTGGATCCGCGACTTCTACAAGGACGTGTACGCGGAGACCGGCGGAGTTCCGGTGCCGAACGACATCAACGACGGCTGCTACGTGAACTACCCCGACAAGGACCTCGGCGACGCCGCCTGGAACACCTCGTCGACCGCGTGGAACAGCCTCTACTACAAGGGCAACTACGCCCGCCTGCAAAAGGCGAAGGCGGCCTGGGACCCGAAGGACATCTTCCGGCACGCCCAGTCGGTCCGCCTGCCGTAATCAGGCACATGCCCCTGTGACCACCGCTCCTTCACGGGAGCGGTGGTCACGGCCGGCCCGGCCGCCGTTCCCGCAGGGCGCTGGTGCCCGGAGCGCAGCTGCTCCTCAGCTCCTCGAGTTCGGTGGCCGTCAGCTGCTTCTCGGCCGAGCCGCGGCGGCCCGTGTCGAGCCGGGCGCACGCGCCGTCCAGCCACTGCGGGGACGGCTCGACCCCGACGAACGCGGCCAGGCGCGTGAGTTCCTCGCGCGGCGCGTCGATGAGATCCTCGTAGGCGAGCGCCATGCGCTGGCCGTGCGGCAGGTCGTCGAGGAACCGGACCCCGTCGGTGATGAGTTCGGACCACAGGGTGCCGAAACGGCGCAGGGGGATGGCACGGTCTCGTACGAGCGCCGGGTCGAAGCGATCGCCGAGCAGGGGTGCGAGATCCGACGGCAGGGCCCGCACCTGTTCGGCCGTCAGGTCGGCGAAATCGTCGACACCCGTCCGTTCCCGGATCTCACGCATCAAGGTGATCACGCGGTATCCGGGATGGCGGCTCATGGACAGGGCGCAGTCCGGCCCGTCCCGGAAGAGGTGCACGAACTTCGCGTACGGGAAGGCCGCGCGCAGCCCCGGTGCCCACCCCGTCGAGTAGCCGGAACGCTCCACGACGTGGGAGCGGCCGAACCGTCCGCCGAGCCACGCGAAGAGCGCCTCATGGTGTGCCGCGGCGGTGCGGTCGGGCCAGCCGAGCACCACCGCACGGATCTCGTCGAGCAGACCGTCGGGGTCGTCGGTGAGGTGGGGCAGCACCATGAGGGAGAGCGCCGGGATGCCCGTGGTATCGGCCGCATACCGGCCCGGCCTGCGGGTGTAGAGGAATTCCGGCATCAGCACCCCGCTGCGGATCATGCCCGCGAAGTACGGAGTGGGCCGGTACAGGGCCTCCCAGAACTCCGCTCCCGACACGGAGCCCTCCGGGAAGGCGGCGTCTCCGATCGACGCCATGTACTCGTTGAGGCTGAGCACGTCGGGGTGGCTGTTGAGGATGCCCGACAGCGCGGTGGAGCCACTTCTGCCCGTTCCGATGACGAAGGTCAGACTGCGCAAGGTCACTTCCTGTCCGGGTCCGGTTCTTCGAATGTGTAGCCGTACAACAGGATCAGTTTGACCGTCTCCAGGGCCAGCAGGCGGTCCGTCTCCTGCTCCTCGTGTGTCAGATCCGCGTAGGGCACCAGCAGCGGATGGGTGCGCCGGCGGTCGCTGCGGCGACGGCCGTACCGCCAGCCCTCCGCCAGGCGCTGCCGCGCCCAGTTGTCGTGCGCGTGCTCCGCCAGGACTTCGACGAGCGCGTGCAGGCTCTCGGGGACCTCCACACCGTCGGTCTTCGCCGGATGGGGCGCCCAATTCCCCTCTCCAGTGCTGTGGGTGTCGCGCCTGCGGAATTTCATCCGGCCCTCCTCGGCGGGCTCGGCCACGCCCGTCGGATCGCTTCGACGAGCAGCGTGGCAGCGGCATCGGAGGCGTACGCCTTCCACAGTTTGTCCTGGTCCGGACGGGGCGAACCGGCCCCCGCACCGGCTGTGGCCGTACCGGCCACCCCGCACACCAGCGAGACGGGGACATGGGTGCGGCCGGCGCGGCGGACCTGGGTGATGGCCCCCGCCGCGTCGGAGCCGTCGAGCTCCACCGCGGCCAGCTCGGGCCAGGTGGCGAGCAGCGGGCGCAGCGCCGGGTCCGCACTGCCGCCGACAGGGGCGCCGCCCGAGGCGACGGCGCCGACGAGGATGCCGGGCCCGCCCTCCCGAAGCGGCACGGCGGGCGCCTGTTCGTAGATGCTCGCCGCCCAGGAGGCGTGGTTGAGGTGCATGCTCTCACCCAGGGCCATGATCCCCTCGTGGGCCAGGTGGCTGCGGTCGGTGCGCGGCACACAGGTCTGGTCGAGCTCGTCGAGGGTGTAGCCGTGGACGCGGCTGGAGATCACGACATCGCCCGGCGCCAGATTCGCCGCGAGCCCGCAGCAGACACCGACGAAGACCACCGCCGCCGGCCGCCACTCCTCGATCGTGGCGGCGAACGCGGCCCCCACGCCGTCCGGGCCGCCCCAGGGCTCGGTCAGCACCAGTTCGTACGCGGTACTGCGGCCGACCGCCTCGACCCCGGCCCGCAGCCAGGTGCGACCGGCGCCGCGCCGCACATCCTCCACACGCGCACCGACGGTCTCCACATGCCGGCGCACCGCCTGATGCGCCTCGGGCAGGAGGCTGATGACGGCGATGTCGGCGTGCCGCCCGGCCACGGCACCGCCCGGCGCCACGGAGCGCCCGGGATCCAGACGCTCCCGGAGCCTGCGGCGCTCGACGAACTCGCGGTCGACGTCCCGGCCGATGACGGAGACCTGCTCGTCGCGGCTCAGCAGATCGACGGACCGCCCCTGGAAGCTGACCTGCCCGGCGACCCCGGCCTCCAGAAAGTACGGCAGGATCACCAACTGGCCATCCGCACGCAGCCGTTCGGCGATGCGGTACTCCTCCCGGCAGTACTTGCTGTCCCAGTAGCGCTGGCTGATCAACGGGACGAAGACGCGGCACGCCGCGACGTTCGCCGACAGCTGGCTGTGCCAGTCCGCGCCGAGCTCGATGGAGTTGCGGCGCAGATAGTGGAAGTAGGGGAGGTTGTGCAGTTCGAAGGCGCGGCACACCTGCTGCGCGAGGGCGTTGTCCTCGAAGGCGTTGCTGAGGAAGACGCTGCCTTCGGCGCGGCCCAGGCTGCGGAAGTAGCCGAGGCCCTCCTCGTACGTCTCGAATTCGAGGCGCGGCCGGTAGAAGCGGTCCACCAGTTCCTGGAGCCGGCCCTCGAGCTGCTCGGGGTGGCTCCAGTACACGGCGATGCGGTCGGCCTGCTCGACGGCCCGCAGGGCGGCGCCGCTCAGCAGCGGCGACGGACGGGGCACGTAACTCCCGTCCGGCGGCTCGTGGATGAGCTTGAGCGTGGGGACGAACCGGCCGTGCAGCAGGGGGAAGACCCACTCCGCGGCGCGGGGCGAGGCCACGTCGAGGATGACGAAGTCGCAGGCGTCGACCGCGAGCAGGAACTCGAACACGTCCTGGAAGTCCAGCGGGATCTCCCGTGACGCGTATCCCGCGAGGGCGATCGATTCGCGGATGTGCGGCAGGGCGGCGCGGTACGCCGGATCGTCCGGCAGGATCAGCCCGACCGTGCCGATCAGCCCCTTGGCCGTATGGCCCTCCGGTCCACTGCGTGCGGCCAACCGCGCGATGGCGGGCCGCAGTTCGTCCGGGTCCGGCAGACGGCGCCGGTTGAAGACGATGCGCTGCTCGTCGGCGACCGGGAAGAAGCCGGCCGAGACGCCGTTCTCCATGAAGACCAGGCGCGGCTTCCTCGCCTGAAGGGCCAGGTCGTGCTCGTGGACCATGAACGGCGAGGCCCGGTACCGTCGTTCCTCCTCGCGACGGGTCACCACCCCCACCAGGCAGGCGCTCTGCCGCATCAGCAGTTCGAGGTGGGTGGGGGACAGCGGATTGGTCTTCGGGTCGACGGCGAACGTGAAGCCCTCGTCCCAGAAGACATCCCAGAAGTATTCGTTCAGCTCCCGGTCCTCTGCCCAGTAGCTGTGGCTGAAATAGGCCGGGATACGGGCCTGTTGACTGATGCGGCTACTGCCGGACATGTTCCTTTCCCTCCCCGTTTCCGGCGCGGAGTACACCATGGGCGCACGGGGGTCGAGGACGCTCGTGAACCGCTCACGCGCCCTGCCGCCGTACGGTTCCCCACGACCCCGCGTGGCTAGACTGGAGCATGCCTTCGTCGCACGCGCCGCGTCCGCTCATCGCTGTGATCGGCAGCGTGGACCCGGGCCGTACGTTCGCCCACCCGCTCGTCGCGGCACACCTCGCGCCCGAGGCCTGCCGCCGGCTGGGCGCGGAGCTCGCCCGCGCGGGATGCGATGTCGCGGTCTTCTCCAGCAGCCCGGAGTACATCGAGACCGACGTCGTACGCGGGTACGCGGACGCCTGCACCGAGGCGCTGCCGGGCCGGGTGGCCGCGTACCCGCCGCGCCACCGTGACGTGGACTTCGGTCTTTCGCCGCGCGCGCACGTGCGGGTGGAGATCCTGCGGGACACCAGCGGCGAGTGGGAAGTCGCCTTCTACCGCACGCTCTTGGTGTGTGACGGGGTCCTGCTGATGGGCGGGGGGCAGTCCACCAGGGTGGCGGGGATCGTCGCCCTGTCGCAGCGGCTGCCGCTGGTCCCGGTCGCGGCCTTCGGCGGCGGGGCGGGCCAGGTGTGGGTCAACTTCGACCGGGTGCGCAACGACGCGGACGACGCCGACATCCGCCTCATGGGCGACAACTGGTCCTCGGACTCCGCCGCCCGGCTCGTCGCCTGCCTGCAACGCCAGCGCGAGCGGAAGCTGCGGCGCCTCGCGGAGGCCGAGAGCGAGCAGCGCGCGGCGACACGGCGAGCGTCGACCGGGATGGCCGCGGCAGCCGTCTGCCTGATGACGGCGCTGACCGGTCTGGTGACGGCCAGTCCGCCGCGCCCGGCTCGCGTGCAGGACCTGGTGGTCCTGGTGGGCGCCCCGCTGGTGGCCGCGGCGGCGGGCGCCATCATCCGGAATTCGTTCGAGGGCGACGGGCGGTGGGGCCGGGCGTCGGTGCGGGGGCTGGGCGCGGGCCTGGTCTCGGTCATGCTGTACTTCGCCTCCCAGCTTCTCAGCGTGCCCACGCTCCTCGACGCCCTCGACGTGCGCCGTCTGCTGTTCTTCACCATCCCGCTCGGCTTCACGGCGGGCTTCACCTTCGACCTCGTCTTCGAACGCCTCCGCGAGGGGGCGGTGGGCCCGCCGGCCCCGCCGCCCCCGGACCCGATGGCGCCGGGGACGGCGGCACCGCCCGGGCCGGGGGCGCCCGGAGTGCGGGAGTAAGCGGAGCGCGGGAGTGAGCGGACCCGTCCGCCCGCGGGAGGCCTACTTCTCCCAGCCCACCGTCTCCGGCAGTGGGTTGTGGAAGATGGTCGCCCCCACGTTCGCCAGGCCCTTCCTGACGCTGTACGTCGACGGGCCGCTGAACATCGGAAGCCGGGCGTAGTCCTTGAAGGCCTTCTGCTCGACCTTGTTCGCGGCCGCTGCCTGCTTGGCAGGGTCGGCGATGTCCGACGTGGCGCGGATCTCCTTGTCGAGCGCCGGAGACCCGGCCCCCGTGAGGTTGGAGTCGCGGTCGGAGCAGTACATCTCGCACAGGTAGCGGGCCCCGTACGGGTCCATGGAGCGGTTGCCCGAGAGGAACAGGTCGAACTTCCGTTCGCTGAGGATGCTGGAGAAGTCCGCGTCGTCGGCCTTCTTGACGGTGAGGCGTACACCGACCGGCTTCAGCATCGCGGTGAGGGCGCCGGCGGTGGCCTTGTCCAGCGGGTCGTCGCCCAGCAGCGTGTAACCGACCTCCAGCTTCTTGCCGCCCTTCTCCCGTATCCCGTCGCCGCCGGGCTTCCAGCCCGCCGCGTCGAGGTCCTTCTTCGCCCGGTCGGGCCCGTACTTGAGAACGGCCGAGACGTTGTCCTCGTACCCCTTCTGGAAGCTGTAGAGCAGGCCGGAGCCGGGCAGCGGCTCCTTGTAGTCGAGGCCCTGGAACTGGATCCTCGCGATCTGGCTACGGTCGATGCTCTCCTGGATCGCCTTGCGCACCGCCCTCTCCCCGAGGACCGAGGACTTGGTGTTGAAGTAGAGCGAGTACACGAACGGGCTGCCGCCGCTGCGGATCTCGGTGCCCTTGACGCCCTTCACCTGCTTCAGGCTCTCGGCGTCGACCGCGGAGACATAGTCGAGCTGGCCGTTCTTGAAGGCGTTGACCGCCGAGGTCGACTCCAGGTTCACGTAGACGCGCTTGTCGAGCTTGCCCTTCCTGCCCCACCACTTCGGGTTGCGTACGAAGGTGATGTTGCCCGAGTGGGTGTCCCACTTACCGACGGTGTACGGGCCCGCGCCCCACTCGGGGTGCGCCTTCTTCACGTACGCCTTGTTGAAATTGTCGACCTTCGCGGCCTTCGGGTGCAGGAACGTGGAGAACAGGCTCGGCCAGGAGGCGTTGACGCCCTTGAAGGTGATGACGGCCTGCTTGTCGTCCTTGCCCCGCGCGACCTCGGTGATCTGGTCGTAGCCGTCCGTGGTCGAGGCCGCGTAGTCCTTGTCGGAACCGTTGTTGGCCTTCCAGGTGGCCTGGATCGCGGTCCAGTCGATCGGAGTTCCGTCGTTGAAGGTGGCCTTCTTGTTGATCGTCAGGACGACCTTCTGGTTGCCGCCCTTCACGGACACCTTCACATCGCTGATGTAGTCCGGGTTGTACCGCACTTCACCGGTCGGCGAGAAGGTGATCGCGTTCGCGTTGTACCAGGACCACACCCGGGACGCCGTCAGAGTGCTGTTGACGTTGAACGGGTTGCCCTGCTCGTCGAACGTCCCCGCCGTCGTGTAGGTCCCGCCGTCCTTGAGCCTGTCGTACGCCGTCGGGTTGTAGTCGGCGACCCCCGACGCGGCGGACGGGGTGCCCTTCCCGCCTGCCGCGTCGGGCCCGGACGAGGACTGGCACGCGGTGGCGGTGACGGAGATGGCTGCTATGAGGGCGACGGACAGGGCCAGTCTTGCGCGCATGGAAAGGCGTCCTTGAGTTGAGAGTTGAGAGTGGGTGGGGGATGGGATGGGAGTGGGAGTCGGTCACGCGGCGTGGCAGGCGTACGCGTGGCCCGGCTGTCCCGGCACCGGCCTGGGCGCGGGGTGCTCCGTGCGGCAGCGCGCCCGGACGTCGTCGTCGGCCAGGCGGTACAAGGGGCAGCGGTCGATGAACACGCAGCCGCTCGGCAGGTTCGTGGCGCTGGGCTGCTCGCCCTTCAGGACGATCCGCTCGCGGGTGCGCTCGCGCTCCGGGTCGGGGACGGGGATCGCCGACAGCAGCGCCCGTGTGTAGGGGTGCTTCGGGTCGGAGAAGAGCGTCTCCGTGTCGCCGGTCTCGACGATGTGTCCCAGGTACATCACCGCGATGCGGTCGCAGATGTAGCGGACCACGGCGAGGTCGTGCGCGACCATGAGATAGGCGAGGCCCAACTCCCGCTTGAGCCTGCCGAGCAGGTTGATCACCCCGGCCTGGACCGATACGTCCAGGGCGGAGAGCGGTTCGTCGAGGGCGAGCAGTTTCGGGTCCGTGGCCAGCGCGCGGGCGATGCCGACGCGCTGGCGCTGGCCACCCGAGAGCGCGGCGGGGAAGCGGTCGCGCACCGCGGGGTCGAGACCGACGAGCGTCAGCAGTTCGTGGACGCGCGAGCGGATCGCGGCGCGGTCGCGGCCGATGGCTTGCAGGGGTTCGGCGAGGAGCTGGTGGACGGTGAGGCGCGGGTCCAGGGCGCCGAGCGGGTCCTGCATGACGATCTGTACGTCGTGGCGCAGGGTGCGTGGGCGACTGGTGCCGGCGTCGGCCGTGGTACTGGGCGCGGCTTTGGCAGCGGCACCGGCGTCCGTGGCTGGCGGCGCGCCGACCTCCCTCCCCGCGATCTCTATGCGGCCGCCCTCCGGCCGTCTGAGCCGCAGGACCTCCATCAGCGTCGTCGTCTTGCCGCTGCCCGACTCGCCCACCAGGCCCAGCGTCTCCCCGGTGCGCAGTTCGAAGCTGACGCCGTTGACCGCGTGCAGTGTGCCGACCCGGCGTTTGACGAACGCGCCCTTGGTGACGGGGAAGGTCTTGACGAGGTCCTCGACACGCAGCACAACATCGCCATCGGAGTCACAGTCGTCATCGGCATCGCCGAGCTCGGTGCTCGCCGTGCCCGTCCGCCAGTCGGCGGGTGCGGCACCCGCGGCCGGGTCCAGTGTGCCGTCGGCGATCTCGGCCGCGCGCAGGCACGCCACATCTCCGTGCCCCGTGACATGGCGCAGCTCCGGCTCATCGGCGTGGCACGCGTCGAGGGCGAGGGCGCAGCGGCTCGCGAAGGGGCAGCCGTCCGGCAGGCCCGCGAGGGCGGGCGGCTCGCCGCCGATGGGGACGAGGGGGCGGCGTACCCCGCCGTCCACGGTCGGCACCGCGGCGAGGAGCCGCGCGGTGTACGGCATCGTCGGCCGACGGAAGAGGGAGCGCACGTCCGTCTTCTCCACGAAGCGGCCCGCGTACATGACCGCGACGTCGTCCGCGTGGCCGGCCACGACGCCGAGGTCGTGGGTGATGAGGACGAGTCCGGCGCCGGTCTCCCGCTGCGCGAGGCGCAGGACGTCGAGGATCTGCGCCTGCACGGTGACATCGAGCGCGGTGGTGGGCTCGTCGGCCACGAGGACGCTCGGCCGGTTGGCGATCGCCAGGGCGATGACCACGCGCTGACGCATGCCGCCGGAGAACTCGTGGGGGAAGGCAGAGGCGCGGTTGCGGGGATCGGGGATGCCGACGAGGTCGAGCAGTTCGACGGCCTGCTCCCGGGCCGCCTTCTTGGACAGGTCCTGGTGGACCCGCAGCGCGTCGGAGAGCAGTCTGCCCACGGAGAAGATGGGGGTGAGCGCGGACAGGGGGTCCTGGAAGACCATGCCGATGGATTTTCCCCGTACGCGCGAAAGGGCCCGGTCGTCGAGGCCGATCAGGTCCTGACCGCCGAGCAGCACCTGACCGCGCAGGTCGGCGGTGGGTGGCAGCAGGCCCATGATGCCCATCGCGGTGGCCGACTTGCCCGATCCGGACTCGCCGACGATGCCGAGGGTGCGGCCCGGCAGCAGGTCGAAGCTGACGCCGCGCACCGCCTCGACGGGCCCCGCCTCGGAGGGGAAGGAGACGCGCAGGTCGCGTACGGAGAGCACGGGGGCGGCGCCGGCGGAGGAGGCCTCGGTGTCGCGCTGGGGGGTGGTGGTGAGTGTCATCGTCGGCCTCCCGCCGCGCCGGTCACAGAGGTGGGGTCGAGGGCGTCGCGCAGCCCGTCGCCGATGAAGGTCATCGAGACGGTGAGCAGGACGACGAGACCCGCGGGGAAGGCGAAGAGCCATGGAGCGCTGGTGACGGTGGTCGCTCCGTCGGCGAGCATCGTGCCGAGGGAGACGTCCGGGGTCCGGACGCCGAAGCCGAGGAACGACAGCGCGGTTTCGCTGAGTACGGTCGCGACGACGCCGAGCGTCAGGTTGACGATGAGCAGGGAGCTGAGGTTGGGGATGATGTGGCGCAGGATGATGCGCAGGGGACGTACGCCCATGAACTCCGCTGCCGTCACGTAGTCCCGTTCGCGCAGTGAGGTCGACACGGACCAGATGACGCGGGCGGTGGACATCCAGCCGAACACGGTGAGGACGACGATGAGGACGCGCCAGTCACCGGCAAGGCGGTTGGATACCAGGGCGAGGATGAGGAACGAGGGGACGATCAGCAGGAAGTGGATGACGGCGAGTGTCAGCCTCTCCACGCGGCCGCCGAAGTAGGCGGCGCTGGAGCCGATGACCGCGGCGACGACGACCGTCAGGACGGACACACTCACGGCGATCACCAGCGAGCGGCGCAGTCCGTGCACCGCACTGGCGTAGATGTCGTTGCCGCCCTGGTTGGTGCCGAACCAGTGCGCGTCGCTCGGCGGCTGGGTGAGGGCGGTGAAGTCGGCGTCGGTGTGGGTGTAGGACGTGAACAGGCCGCCGAAGACGCTGAACAGCACGAGCAGCGCGAAGATCACGACGCCGCCGACGGCGAGGCGGTTGCGCAGGAAGCGCCGCAGGTAGAGCCGGCCGCGCCCGAGCTCCGCGTGCGCCTTGCCGGTCGCGGCATCGGTCACTGTCGTCGTGTTGGTCACTTTCGTCGTGTCGGTCAGGGGCTTCGTGTCGGTCACGGGTGCCATGTCAGTTCACCCGCACTCTCGGGTCGAGGAAGACGGTGGCGATGTCCGCGAGGATCGCGCCGATCGCGGTGAGCACCGCGGCGAACGCGGCGGTCGCGACCGTGCCGTGCACGTCGTTCTTGCTGATGGTCTGGATGAAGTAGCGGCCCATGCCGTTCCAGCCGAAGATCGTCTCGGTGATGACGGCTCCGGTGAAGATGGCCGGCACGCTGAATGCCACGGAGGCCGCCGTCGGGATCAGCGCGGCGCGCAGCGCGTGCCTGCGGACGGCCTGGGCGCGGGTGAGGCCGGTGGCCTGGGCGGTGCGCACGAAGTCGGCGTTGATCGTGTCGAGCAGCAGCGAACGCTGCGTCAGGTGGTAGCCGACGTAACCCATCAGCGTCAGGGTGAGCGTCGGCAGGAGCAGGTGGAGGAGACGGTCGCCGATCGTCGGGAGCAGCCCCTCGACGTCGGGGGAGTTCTCCCCGGCGACGTAGAGGAAGTCGAGGCCGGCGTGCTCGTTGAGCCAGATGGCGACGAAGACGACGGCGAGTGCGGCGACGGAGGTGGGGACGTTGCACACCGCGATGGAGATGGCTTGCGAGACGCGGTCGGCCAGGCCGTACTGGCGCGCGGCGGTGTAGACGGCGAGCGCGACACCGATCACGACGGACAGGATGGTCGCCGTGATGACCAGCTGGGCGCTGACCAGCGCGCGGTAGCCCACCTCGCCGTTGACGGAGACGCCGGTCGGCGACTTCCCCCAGTCGAAGTGGAGGGTCACGGAGGTGAGCCAGTTCCACCACCGGTGCACCAGCGGCTCGCCGGGGTCGAGGTGGTACGGGGCGAGGGCCCGCGAGATCTGTGCCTCGGTGCGGGCGGGGCGCAGCTCCTTGAAGTTCGATCGGGGGTCCAGGAACCAACTGGACAGGAAGTACGTCGCGTTGGTCGCGACCACGATCATCAAGAGCCAGCCGCCCGCCTTGCGCATCACATAACGCACGGGGCGGTCCACCCCCTCACCGCATGTGTGAGGTGCGCCGGGACGGCGTCGGAGAGACAGGTCGAGTGCATGGGTGGTGGAGCTTTCTGCCTGCGTACGGGTAGGGAACGGTGCCGCGAAGGGGCGAATGTCAGCTTGGTCCGTACTGGGCGCTCGCGCCAGGTTGTGCCCGGTTCCGCCATGAGCTCGCAATGCTGTCGTCGAGCCCGCAACATTGCGGTAGGGCTCGCAATGCGGCCGCAACAAAATGATCTTCGTTGAGCCGGCCTGGCCGCCGGACGGCGGCGCAACTGCGTGGGACTCGTGAAGAGTTGGCCCTGGATCTTCAGGATTCGGTCACGAGCGCGGAAAACTCTGAGGCTCGCTCGGCATTTCGAACAGACCGGGCGCCGACCCCACGATGGGAGACCGATCAACGATGTTCAGTCTGGTACGGAGCAGAGCGCGGACGGCCGCGCTCGCCCTCTCGGCCGTCGCGGCCCTCGCCTTCGGCACCACCGCCACGACCGGCGCGGCAGCGGCCCCCGCTCCCGCCCCTGCCCCCGTCCCCGCAGCCGCGAAGCAGGGGCCGACCTCGGTGGCGTACGTCGAGGTGAACGACAACAGCATGCGCAACGTCGGCAAATACACCCTCGCCAACGGCGGTGACAACGTTTTCGACGTCGCCGTGATCTTCGCAGCGAACATCAACTACGACACGACCAAGAAGGCGGCGTACCTGCACTTCAACGAGAACGTCCAGCGCGTCCTCGACAACGCCGACACCGAGATACGGCCGCTCCAGGAGAAGGGCATCAAGGTCGTCCTCTCGGTGCTCGGCAACCACCAAGGCGCGGGCTTCGCCAACTTCCCCACCAAGGCGGCGGCTTCCGCCTTCGCGAAGCAGCTCTCGGGCACCGTGTCCAAGTACGGCCTCGACGGCATCGACTTCGACGACGAGTACGCCGAGTACGGCAACAACGGCACCGGCCAGCCCAACGCCAGCTCGTTCGTCCACCTGGTGACGGCGCTCCGCGCGAACATGCCGAACAAGATCATCAGCCTCTACAACATCGGCCCGTCCGCCTCGCGCCTCTCCTACGGCGGCGTCGACATCTCCTCCAAGTTCGACTACGCCTGGAACCCGTACTACGGCACCTGGCAGGTCCCGCGCATCGCCCTGCCCAAGTCGAAGCTGTCGCCCGCGGCCGTGGAGATCGGCCGGACCGCGCAGAGCACCTCCGCCGCCCTCGCCCGCCGCACCGTCGCCGAGGGGTACGGCGTCTATCTGACGTACAACCTCGACGGCTCCGACCGCAGCGCCGACGTCTCCGCGTTCACCAGGGAGCTGTACGGCAGCAACGCCGTCTACACGCCGTAAACCGTCCTCGCGGCCCGCGCTCCGACAACGATGTCGGGGCGCGGGCCGCAGGGCCCGAGGCGTCCCCTCAACTACGGGACTTCTCTCAGTCGAGGGCGTCCCGCCGTGCCGTCCCCCACTCCCACATGCTGCGCACCACTGGTTCGAGCGCCCGGCCCTGGCTCGTCAGGCTGTAGCGGACGCGGGGAGGCCAGCCCGGCGTGCGGTGCCGCTCGATGACGCCCGCACCGGTCAACTGGGTCAGCCGTTCGGAGAGAACCTTGTCCGAGAGAGCGGGCAGGGCGGCGGACAGTTCGGAGTACGTGGCCTGACCGCGGCGCAGGAACTCGCGGAGCAGCAGCGGCGTCCACCGGCCGGCCAGCGCGGCGAGGGTGATGTCGACAGGGCACCGCGGCTCGTGGCCCGGCGGGACGAGTGCACTGTCCGGACAGTCCGCCAGCGGACCGCCCTGGTCATCCGGCGCGACGTGTCCAACCGTTTGGTGAGTCACGAAGGCCCCTCCTAACGTCCGTCGAGAACACCCCACCAGCTTGCCTCTAGGGGGCCTTGTGCGTATTCACCACCTCAACTGCGGTTCTCTCAGGAAGATTCCACCACTGGGAGCACTGGAAGCGCCGGCAGCAGAGGGATCGGCCGGCGCCGTGCACCGCGCGGGCGAACGGGCCGTCGTCTGCCACTGCCTGCTCATCGAGACGGACTCGGACGGGCTGATCCTGGTCGAGACCGGCCTCGGCACCGCCGACGTGCAGCACCCCGACCGGTCACTGGGCGCGGAGTGGGTCGCCTACGCCCGGCCCGCGCTGGACCCCGAGGAGAGCGCCCTGCGCCAAGTCGTCCGCCTGGGATACGAACCCGAGGACGTACGGCACATCGTGCTCACCCACCTGCATGGCGACCACACGGGAGGGCTGCCGGACTTCCCCCACGCACGGGTGCATGTGCACCCCGACGAGTACCGAGCCGTCACCGACCCCACAGCGGCGCACCACCGGCACAGCCTGGACCACTTCATGCCGGCGCACCGAGCGCACACCCCGCTGCTCACACCCGCGCCTCTGGCGGAGCGCACGGAGTGGTTCGGCTTCCCCGGCGTGGCACGGCCGCAGGGGCTGGGATGCGAGCTGCTGCTGGTGCCGCTGCCCGGCCACTCGGCGGGACACTCGGGTGTCGCGGTGCGCGACGGCGACGGACGGTGGCTGCTGCACGCGGGCGACGCGTACATGTACCACGGCGAGCTCGACCACACGCCGCCCCTGTCCCACCCCGTCCTCGACCCGGTCCAGCAGGGAGCGCAGACCGACGTCGCAGCTCGCGAGGCGACCCGCGACCGACTGCGTTCCCTGCGACGCGACCACAGGGATGAGGTCACCGTCTTCAGCGCGCACGACCCGTGGGAGTTCGCCGCTCTCGCCGCCCTCGCGCCCCCGCCGCTCCGCACACCGTAGAGCTCGCTCGGCGCAGAGTGCGTACGCTCAGCGCAGAGTGCGTACGAAGACATCTCCGATCAGGTTGTTGTCGTCAGGGACCAGACCGGGGTGGTAGGAGAAGAAGACGGCCGTCGATTCGTCCGTGCTCAACTCCGCCCGGGCCACGGTGACGGGCTTGCCGTTCTGGCCGGGTGAGAGCAACTCCTCCCGGCCGGTGGGCAGATCGCGCAGGATCAGGCCCAGCGTCGTGCCGTTCACGTCGGCCGTGTTCAGGAGCAGTTTCGAACCGTCCGCCGACAGATCCGACACCTGGGTGCGATCGGTGGGGGAGTGGCCGTCGTACCGCTTGAGCGCACCGGTGCGCAGGTCGCGGACGAAGGCGTTGAAGGACGTGCTCGTGTCCCCGTTGGGGTCGGTGCCCGGGACCAGGTTCGTGGCCACCGAGTTGAAGCCGACCTTGGAGCCGTCGGCGCTCAGCACCGGGGCGATCGCCGACCGGTCGGCCGGTGCTCCGTTGTGGGTGACATCGGCCTGCACGGTCCGTCCGGTCACGCGGTCGTACACCAGAATGTCCGCCTGGTCGTCGTCGGACGGTCCCGGGTAGCCGACCCGGTAGGCCACCTTGCGGCCGTCGGCGCTCATGGTGATGTCCTGGCACTCGCGGCTCGTGGAGGGTCCGGCCCGCCACAGCCGATCGGTCCGGCGGTCCAGGAGCATGACCCGGCAACGGAACCTGCCGTTCTCGTCGGCGTCGGTCCGGGCCACGAAGGCCATGTACCGTCCGTCCGCACTGAGCGGGGCCATGCCGGCGTACGGGCGGTAGCCGCCGCCCAGCGCGGGCGCCACGGGTTCGATGCGCCCGGTGCTCAGGTCCATCACGTGGAGGGAGTACTTGTGGGTCGTGGTCGAGTACGAGGCGAACGACAGGTGGCGCCCCGAATCGGACAGCCGGGGCCGCATCGTCGACTCACCCGGCACCTCCACGCGCTGGAGGGGTGCGCCGGGAGCCGTCCGGTAGAAGACGTTGTTGGGCATGTCGGTGCCGGGCAGCAGGTTGTTCGCCGACGACATGAAGGCGACGACGCGTCCGTCCGCGCTGACGGTCGGATCCACCGAGTGCCAGTTGCCGCCGGTGCCGTCGGGCGCCACGCTGATGCGTTCGGTGCGCGGGGCCGGGTCGTCGATCGCCGCCCCCGCGGGCCGGCCGAGACAGGTGATGGCGGCCGCCAGGACCGCGGTCACGGAGATGCGTAAAGAAGGTCTCAGTCTCATACGGTGGTCCCCCTTCGGCCGAGGACGGCCAACGGGCCACCCCTCGTGCCTCTCCCGGTAACGCCCCGGCACGGTCTGTGCGGAGGCACACGCGATGAAAGCGTGGAGTGCGCCGCGGGTCAATGCATGCGAGGACGACTTTCGCCCCGCTGCATGGCGCGACCTTCCCTCCTGTGGCACTCAGTGCCATAGTGCGGAGATGAACTCTCCCATCACCTCCGGAACATCGCAGGCTTGGGCGGCACTGAGTGCCGATGCTTCGCTGGTCGGCCGGGTGTCCTACGGCGGTCCGTCCGGCGGGCTGCCGGCGCGACTGCCCGTCATGGAGCTGGCACGGGCCACCGTCGCGGTCTGCTCTCTCGCGGCTGCCGAGCTCACCTCCGTACGCGGGGGGCGCCCCGTGCCACGTGTCCGGGTCGACGACGAGGCGGTCGCCACGGCGTTCCTCAGCGACCGGCTGGTGCGCGTCGACGGGCAGGCGTGGTCGACCTTCTCACCGCTGTCCCGGTTCTGGCGGGCGACCGACGGATGGGTTCGTACGCACGCCAACTACCCGCACCACCAGGCCCGGCTGCTCGCCGCTCTCGGAGTGCGGGAGGGCACCGGGGACGAGGCGGCGGTGGAAGCGGTGGGCCGGACTATCGCGGGGCTTTCCGCGCTGGAGGTGGAGGAGGCCGTATACGCGGCGGGCGGTCTGGCCGTCGCCGCACGCAGCCCCGAGGAGTGGGCCAAGAGCGAGCAGGGAATCGCGGTCGCGGAGCAGCCGCTGCTGACGACGGCGCGCATCGGTGACGCCCCGGACCGGACGCTCGGTGGTGCCGCACTGCCGTGCGCCGGCCTGCGCGTCCTGGACCTGACGCGCGTGCTGGCCGGACCGATCGCCACCCGGACGCTGGCGCTGCTCGGCGCCGACGTGCTGCGGATCGACGCCCCACAGCTGCCGGAGAGCCAGGAAGCCCACAACGACACAGGGATGGGAAAACGCTCGACCACCCTGGACCTCGGCGAAACCACCGACCGCAGACGCTTCGAAGAACTGCTCGACGAGGCAGACGTCGTGGTGACCGGCTACCGGCCGGGCGCGCTGGACCGGTTCGGACTCACGCCCGAGGCGCTCGCCGAACGCCGTCCGGGCCTCGTGATCGCCCAGCTCTCCGCATGGGGCCGGTACGGTCCGTGGCACGAGCGGCGCGGCTTCGACAGCCTGGTCCAGGTAGCCACCGGGATCGCCGAGCTGGAGGGCTCGCCGGACTCGCCCGGCGTGCTCCCCGCCCAGGCGCTCGACCACGGCACCGGTTATCTCCTCGCGGCCGGAGTGCTGAGGGCGCTCACGGAGCAGCAGTGGACGGGGGGCACGCGGTTGGTCCGGGTGGCGCTGACACAGACGGCGCACTGGCTGGTGCATGGTCTGGCGCCTGCGGTGCCTGTGGCGTCCGCTCCGGGTGTGGGTGCGGAGGTGAGTGAGGGCTTCGACGTCGAGCACTGGCTGACCGAGACCGACAGCCCCATGGGCCGACTGCGACACGCGCTGCCGCCGCTGTGGTACGAGGGGGGCCCGGTGAACTGGGCACGCCCGTCGGGCCGGTGGGGGACGGACGCCCCGGTTTGGAGCGGAGCCTGACGGCAGTCACGCCGAGAGGTGCGCGGGCTCACGGCGGTGTGTACCGCGCGGCCACGGGGACTCAGGTCTCCACGGCCGGCCGCCGCTCCGTACCGCTGTCGCCGCGCAGCCGGCGGCGCAGCGCCGCGAGCCTCGGGTAGCGCTCGCTGTGCTCCGCCGAACGGCGGTCCAGCTCCTCCAGGAGGCGCTCGGTGCGCTTGTCGAGGTCCAGCTCGTCGAGGATCCGGTCGACCTCGGCGAGCAGCGCGCCGTGCAGCTGCCACTGCCTGGGGTGCTCCTGTACGTCTTCCAGCAGCATGTCGGCGACCCGGTCACGGGTGACTCGGCTCGTGGCCAGGGCGGCGGTCAGCCGCTCCTCGGCCTGCTCCGCGTTGGCGGCCACCTGGGTGGTGATCAGCCGCGCGAAGCTCTCGATGGCTTCGGCGAGCTGCTCGAACAACTCCTGGAGGCCGGCCGACACGTCCGGTGGGAACAGCGACTCCTCCGTACGGAACTTCGCCAGGTCGGTCAGGCTCCGGGTCAGCACCCTCAGTACCACCGCACAGATCTCCAGGGTGTCGAGCCCTGTCCGAAGCACCACCCGGGACAGGAGCCCTTCCCGTACGCGCGGGTTCATGCGCAGGCTCTCCTCCGCCTGCCGCAGCGAGGCGTCGACCTCCACGATGTCGTGGTCGAGACGCCGCGCCTCGTGCAGCCGGGCGGCCGCGTGCGGGAAGGGCAGGTGGCCCGCGGCGATCTCCGCGCCCATGGTGCGGAACATGTTGCCCATTCCGCGCGCCAGCCCGTCGATGGACGTCCCCGCCGACTGGGTCCAGACCGGGGGAGCGAACAGCAGGTTGAAGAGCAGGCCCACCCCGGCACCGATCAGGGTCTCCAGCACCCGGTGCCAGGCCGCCGACGTGGCCTGGGCGACCCCCAGGACCAGCATCGCGCTGATCGCCACCTCGGGCACGAACTCGTTCACGCGCACAAAACGGCCGATGATCAGCGAGGTGAAGATCGTCAGGCCCAGACTCCACCAGGTCAGCCCGACCAGGGTGGTGAAGCCGATGGCGATGAGGACGCCCACGACGACGGAGTTCACGCGCCGGATACCGGTGGTGAGGGTCGCGTACAGGGTGACCTGGACGACCAGGAGCGCGGTCAGTGGGGCTGTCAGGGGAGCGGGTTGTGCGGGCAGGACCAGCAGGGCGACGACGAAGGAGATGACGGCGGCGGCAGTGGAGCGCAGCGTCTGCACCGCGACGGGCTCGGTGGTCCGCCGCACCAGTTTGATCACGGGGGCTGATACGTCCGGCATCCCCTTCACGTGCCCGATCATGGGCCTCTCACCACACTCCAGCCCCAGGAACCCCTCGGACGCCGCTCGGACGAGTGCTGGTGAGCGGGCACATGCGTGTCAGGCGATGGTTGTGGTCACCCGGGCCATTCCGGCAACAATCATGATCTTCGAGCCAGGTGAGGTCCGACCCAACCGGTGGTGCCAACCACCTCCCGCGCGATGTCGACGACGAGCCGTCCATCCGTAGCCACTCGCACGGTCCCCGCAGGGGCACGCTGGTCCAGGAGCCGCGCTTTGCGGACACTGGCTTCCAGCTCCTGCTGCAACTCCGAACCGAGCTCCCGTCCCACCAGCCGCTGCCGGGCGGTGGCATCGGAGGCGGTGAGCAGAACGCGTACGATCCGCACTTCGGCCCCCATGGCACGCTCAAACATGCCCGCCGTCTCTGCCAGCACGCTCACGGTGTTCGTATAGATCAGGCGTCGGTAGCCGCGCCGGGCGAAGTTGGCCCAGACGGCGGTCAGGTTGCTCTCGGTGATCTCCGCACGGTGAGGGTCGCCCTCCGGAGCCGGATGGACCTGCCCCATGAAGTCCCCGTCGATGATGGCGTGAGCGACAGCCTCGGAGCGCAGGAGCGCCGAGACCTCCCACCCCACCGTCGTCTTCCCGACACCGGCTCGTCCTCCGATGAGCAGCACTTCCGCGTGATCCATGGAGGCAGCGTGCCAGTGGGCGACCACCTCACGCGATGCAATATCGATCCAGCCGCCTGCCCACCAGCATTCGACTCCCTCCACCAGCATTCGACTCCCTGCCACCGCCGTCAGGCCGTACGCGCGCGGAGTCGGCGCAGCATACGCGGGTCTTCGAAACCGACTGAGCGGGCGGCGGCATCGACCGTGGCGCCGTGGCTGATCAGATGCTGAGCGCGTTCGAGGCGGAGGGTCTGCTGGTAGCGCAGCGGGGTCAGCCCGGTGGCACGGCTGAAGAGGCGGGTGAGGGTGCGCTCACTGACGCCGACGGCCGACGCCAGGGTGGGAAGCGGGAGCGACTGGTCGAAGCGGGCGTCGATGAGGTCCTGGGCACGGTGCACGGTGTCGTCGAGGTGGGACCGGTGCCGGAGCATCGCGCTGGACTGCGGCTCGTGGCCGTTGCGGCGAGCGTAGACGACCATGTCACGGGCCACCTGCGCGGCGGCGGCCGGGCCGTGCCGGGTCGCGACCAGGTGCAGGGCCAGATCGATACCACTGGCGATACCCGCCGAGGTGATCACCCGGTCATCGGCGGTGAACAGGACGTCGCGGACGACCACAGCCCCGGGATGGCGCAGGGCCAGCTCGTCCTGCACGTCGTGGTGGGTGGTGCAGCGCCGGCCGTTGAGCAGGCCGGCCTGACCGAGAGCCTCGGCTCCACTACAGACGCTGGCCACGGTCCCGCCTTCGGCGTGGTGGTCCCGGATGACCTGGAGGGAGGCGGCGCCGATGGCCGGGGCATCGGCCAGGGCGGCTGCCCGCCAGCCGGGCACCACGATGAGATCCTCGGGCCCGAGCGCGGGCCAGTCGAGCCCGGCCACCAGCGGCACCCCTTGGGCTGTGGAGACCTGTGACCGCTCCGCGACGTACGAGAGCGTATAGGGATGCCCGAAGCCGGCGGCCGTGGAGAAGACCTGCGCGGGTCCGGCCAGATCCAGGAGATGCACCCCGGGCACCAGGAAGAAGACGACGTGGCTCACGATTCGGTCATCATGCCGGAAGCCCTGCCGCGGCCTCCAGTTGGTCGACGGTCGTGATGGTGGCGAAGCGTCCGGCGAGGGCGTACTCGGTCCGTCTGATGACCTCTTCGGCGGGCAGCGTGCGGGGGTCGGCCAGCAGCTCGGCGACGCTCTGGTCGGCGGGAGCATCGCGGTGCGGGATGGGATTGGTAGCGGTCGCGTCGATGGCGACGGTCACTCGGTAACCGAGGTCGCTGGCGACACGGGTGGTGGTCTCCACGCACTGCTCGGTGCGGATGCCGCACACGGTCAGGTCGCGGATACCGCGCCCGGTGAGGAGCTGTTGCAGGTTGGTGGTGGTGAAGGCGTTGTGCGAGGTCTTGTGGATCAGCGGCTCTCCCTCCTCTCTCTCCAACTCCTCCATCAGCCGTACGTGGCCGAGGGCCGGGTCGAAGACATCGCCGGTGCCTGGCTCGGAGTGCAGCACCCACACCACCAGGTCCCCGGCCCGGCGGGAGAGCCGGACCAGTCGGTTCACCTGATCGGTGATCTTCAGGTCGGAGGTGGTCGCCCAGAGCGGACGGGCGCGGAAGGACTCCTGGACGTCGATGACGATCAGTGCTCGGGTCATGTCCCTAAGCCTGAGCCGCCGGACGGGGCGGCAACAGGCCGCATCGGGTCCTGAAGCGGACCGATCTGGTCAGCGGTGGTCGGGCAGTTCAGCTGATCGCTGGTCCGGCGGCCGCCATGGTGCCGTGGCGGCCAGTGAGTTGCAGTCGCTGGCCGCGCTGAGCTCCATCGCGACATTGTTCAGGGGCATGTGAGGTCGACCCAGACCCACGGTTCGTGGTGCCAGGAGCGCAATTCACCGATGCTCAGATCGATGGTCGTTCCCACAGGTGGGAGGTCCTGTGCCAGTGCCTTCACACCTGGCTCGCTGCCTCGACGGATGACGTCCAGTGATGCGCCGACTGACTCATGGGCCACGAGATTCGCTGTGATGCCCCAAGGCTGATGGCTGGTGATGGTTGCCTGCACTGTCTGGCCCGGGTGGAGCTCGCTGAGGGGGAGTTTCGGCTTGTCTGACATGACGGAATCATCTCCCCTTTTCGCTGAAAGGAGCGGGGAGGAGCTGGAGGGGGTTGGCGTGCGGGGATGTGGTTCGCCTGCCTGCCTACCTGCCTGCCCTGACACGTGGCCGACTGAACGAGCCCATCACTGTCGCCCATCACGGGGGTGATCCGCTCCGGCGCGGGCACCGCCGGCTGGGCCGTCGTCTTCTGAGACGGGCCGGTCGGTCTCGGGGCCGCCATCGGCCGAAGACAACGGGCTCCGCACACGTCATGGCCGTGGACGTCGACTCCCAGGCCCGACCTCACCACGGAGGTCGACATCCGCCCGGCCATGGGGTGTGCTCAGCGACCCAGCCTGCGTCGAACGTAATCCGAGTGAGCCGTACCGACCTCAAAGTGGTTCTCGTCCAGGCCATTGACGATCCGCAGGCAGTCGTCGGCGAAGACGAACTCCACAGCCACTGTTCCAGCCGCCAGGTCACGTTCAGCCGGCCGCCACTCCAGAAGCATGACCTCTCGCAATTCCTGGCCGACGAACGGTTCGAGTCGTTCATCGCTGTGAGACCACCGCGGCGTGAGGTCCGAGGACTCCCACCCGGTGATGGTCGCTGCCGTGTCGATGGTGTCCCAGCTGATCGAGAGCTCGTCGAACTTCCAGTGGCAGACCTCCACCTGGATCCCGTCGAAGTCCAGCAGCACCGGACAGTCGGCAAACCAGTCCCCGTCTTCGGCGAACCGCACCAGCGCAAACCCCGCCAGCCGCCTACCGGCGAGCGCAGCGAGGCGCGAGCCGTGCACCTGGCGAATCGCGTCGACCCCAACCAGGAAGGACGGCTCGAAACCAGAGATTCCCATGTTCACGACACAGGAGTCTCCCTGCATACGACCCAGCGGGCCAGCGTAAGTTTCCTCGACGCGAGGAGTACGCGGCGCAGTGCCGCCACTGGGGCGACGCCGCCGGGGCGTTCCAGGCGGCCGTGACGGCGCATGCCAAGGTGACCGGGCAGGCGCGGCAGGGGGGCGAGCAGGCCGTGGAGAAGATCGTCCGGCACGCCGACGTGGACCCGGTTGCCCTCTGTTTGGGGGCCACGAAGCCGGAGGGACCCCAGGACGAGCCAGAGCCGGCCGCGTCATCGCCCTGGCCGACAGGGCACCGCTTCGCCGAACGCACCCGCGCCAAGCACGCCGCCATCCATGCGCTCCTCGCAGCCGGACACAGCAAGCGGTCCATCACCCGGCAACTCGGCATGACGCTCAACACGATCCTGCGCTTCTCCCGCGCCCCCACCCCGGAGTAGATGTTCACCGGACAGTGGCAAAACCGTCCGACCAGGCTCGACGCCTACAAGCCCTACCTCGGTCAACGCTGGCAAGAAGGATGCACCAACGCCTGGAAACCATGGGAGGAGATCAAGGAACAGGGCTATCCCCGCGGTTACGCAGGCGTCCGCACATACGTCAGCAGGAACCTCCGCGGTAAGCCCCGGCCGGTCGGCCCCCGCCCGCCATCGGCCCGCGCCGTCACCTGCTGGATCCTGACCCACCCCGACACCCTGGCTGAATGTGACCGGATTCAGCTCCAGGTGGTCTTGGCCAACCGCCCAGACCTGGCCGCGTTGGCCGAGCACGTGCGCTCCTTTGCCTGCATGGTCACCGAACTGCAAGGCGAGCGACCGCCGCAGTGGATCGAATCCGCCCGAGCCGCCGCCGATCGGCCCAGCCTCAGCTGATTCGCTCAGCACAGGCCACATCAACCGGATCAAGATGCTCAGACGGCAGATGTTCGGCCGCGCAGGATTCGAACTCCTCCGCAAGCGGGTCCTGCTCTACGAATAGAGGGCTCAGGGGTCTTCCTCAACCAGGCCGAACCCCTCAGGGAAGCCTTCCAAGAACTTGCGCGGCGAGGGCGGTGCCACGGATTCGGGCGTCGATCTTGGCGAAGGCGATGTCGCGTGAGGTGGAGGTGTCGTCGGCGAAGGGGGAGAAGCCGCAGTCGTCGCACGTGCCCAGCTGTGCGACCGGAATGCGTTGCGCCGCGAGCAGGATGCGGGCGCATACCTCTTCGGGGGTCTCGACGCGTGGATCGATGGGGTCGGTCACGCCGATGAACACCCGCAGGTCAGGCCGGAGGTGGGAGGCGACGACGTCGAGTACGCGCTCGGGGTCGGGCTCGCTGGCGAGCTGGAGGTAGAAGTTGCCGGCCCGGATTCGGAAGAGGTGGGGTAGCAGCGAGGTGTAGTCGACGTCGAGGCTGTGGGTGGAGTCGTGGTCTCCGCCGGGGCAGGTGTGGATGCCGATTCGGGCCCGTTCGGCGTCGGTGAAGCGGTCCAGGACCTGGTTGTTGAGGTCGACGAAACTGGTGAGGAGGCCACCGCTGGGATCCAGCTTCAGCGACAACCGGCCCTCGGTGAAGTCCAGTTGCACGACGTGCGCGCCCGCCTCGAGGCACCCTCGGATGTCGGCCTCGGCCTCGTTGACCAGGTCGGCCAGGAACGCCTCGCGCGAGTAGCCCGCAAGGGGCTCGGGCGGGTACAGCAGGCTGAGAGCGGAGGGTGCGATGACGGCCTGCTTGACGGGCTTGTCGGTGTGGCGTTGGGCCTCGCGCAGGTAAGTGTCGGCGCGACTCTGGTAGCGGAAGGGGCCGGCTGTCAGGCGGGGCAGTTGCCGGGTGTGCCCGTCGGCGAAGGGAATGACCGCGCCGTCGGGCGCGAGCGCGTCCAGGCCGCTGAGCGGGTAGGTGGCGAAGCTCGGCTTGGACTGCTCGCCGTCGACGAGGACAGGACAGCCGATGCGCTCGAGATGCGCCAACGTGTCAGCGGCGGCTTGTGCCTGGAGCTTCGCCAAGTCGGCGTCGGAGAGCTGGCCTTGGGCGTGTTGAGCGAGGGCGTCCAGCAGGGCGGGCGGTCGGGGGATGCTGCCGATGGGCTCTGTGGGGATGCTCATGAGGAGAACGTACGCCGCGGTGACTGCCGTGGGAAGGCGGGCGGTTGCTGTCCCCCCGGACGGGGGACTAAGGCCTGTTGCGAGAGTGATGCTCTTGAAGCTCTTCCCTGAAGGAGAGCTCCGACGGTTCCGTGCGGGTGCGGCGGCTCGTCAGCCGTTGCCGACGCAGTGGTTCACATAGTGATGGAATCCGGGCGTCGGGTGAGCGTCTGTTCGATCTTCTCGCCCAACGTCATCATGAGTCCTCCGGCAGCACCCGCGACAAGGCCCTGCTGTAGTGATCGTTTCATCATGCCGCGGTAACTCGGCACGACGCCTTCACCCCTCATTCGGTGCGGCCCGCAGCGCGCGTGCGTTGTGGTGTGAGCCGCGGAAGGCGGTGCGCCATGCGTAGCCGACGGCCCGGCCCCCGTCTTGAGGGTGCCGGGCCGCCATGGCGATGCGCTGTCAGCTGTCCTTGCCCATGGCCTTGCGGACGGCGTCCTTGGTGCGATCCATGAGGGCGGCCACCGGGCCGAGGGCCACGTTGGCCGCGCCGGACTCCACCCCCGGGTGCGGCCGGGTGGGCGCCATGGCCTCGGCGGCCTTCACGGCCTTGGCCATGGCCGCCAGGTTGGCGGAGTCGGTGCTGCGCCGGATGTGGGAGAACTCGTAGCGTTCCTCCGCGCGTGCGTGTTCCTGGACGTCCTTGCGCAACTTCAGGAGCTGCGGCATGAACTTCGGGTCGTCGGTGTCCAGGTCGTCCAGGGCGGCGAGTGTCTCCTTGGCCGCACGTTCCTCGGCCAGGCGGTCCTTGATCACCTGCTCGCCGCCGGGCAGCGCGCGCCGGGCGAAGGGGTGGACGACCTCCTCCTCCGCGGTCTCGTGTACGGCCAGCAGCCGCACCAAACGGCGGAAGGCGTCCCTTCGCTCCTCGGCCGTGGTCCGCTCAACCTCGTCGAAGAGGTTGCGGATGTCACCGTGCTGACGCATCAGCAGGGAAACCACATCCATGTCCTTGACCCCGTCGTCACCGGCCTGGGGGGTGTGGAGTGTGGACATATCCGCCTCACTTTTCACGTTGGGACGGGTCGGGGTGCTCGCCCTCGGTCTGTAGCCGGTACTCGCGGCCGAACATCTCGCCGTGTTCGACCATCACGCGGTCGCTCGGCGGGGCCTCGCCGCCATGGATGCGCTCCTGCATCGCCTCGAACCGCTCGTGCGCCTCACGGACGTATCCGGCACCGAGCGTGGTCAGGTCCATCTGGGTGTCGAGCAGCTCACGCAGGTAAGCCTTGTTCGGCTCGAAGGTGAGCACGTTCGGCAGCTCCGGCGCGAGCACTTCCTGAGGCTCACGGCCGTCGTGGCGGCGCATCAGGTCGCAGGCGATGTGCAGGTGCTCCAGCTCCATGTTCAGATGCAACTCCCAGATCGCCTTGACCCTGGGGTCGCTCTCCTGCTCCATGAACGAGTAGTACAGGTAGCACTCGTTGTACTCGTGGTTGACCAGCTGCTCCCACCACGTCTCCCCCGGGTCGACGAGCGACTCGTAGTGGGTGACGTGCTCCTCCTCGATGAGCCCGATCTCCTGGTACAGCTGCCGGGCGATCGGCTCCATGTAGGTGGGGCCGGTGTTCATGTAGAAGTTCATCGTCTGCTGCTCCGCCGACATGATCGTCAGGGCGTGCAGCTTGGACAGCGGGTTCGTGGCGGCCTTGTCGTAGGGGTCGCGGACGTTGTCGACCGGGTCGCGGTGGTGGAACCGGGTGGGCCGGCCCGGCATGACCTCGGTCAGGCCGTCGACGATCGACTCGGCCTTGCGGTGCTCGATCATCTCGTACAGGTTGGCGTACCGGTACAGATGGTCGAAGTCCTCCAGGACGCCGAACTGGTACGCCTGCTTCAGGTACGGGTCCGGCTCCATCCGCGCGACCCAGGCCGTCAGGTCCACCGCCACCTGCTCGTACGCGATGGTCGTCTCCAGCACCGAGGAGACACCCGGCAGCAGCCAGTTGACGACCTTCTGCTGCTGCGCCTCGATGTAGCGGGTGGTGGCGAGCTGCCGTTTGACGTCGGGGTCGACGGTGTTGCGGGCCAGCAGGTGGCTGAACATGATCGCCTCGACCTCGATGCCATTCATCGCGATGATGCGGCAGCGGGTGTACGGGTCGCAGTGATCCGGGTCGATGGGCGCCACGTTGAGCTCCCGCCAGCTGCGGAGCTGGCGGTCGAGGGGGATGCCTCGTTGTTCGAGCGGATTGAACGTCATGGAAATGCCTCCTGCAACAGGGCAGTGTGTAGGGCCCCAGGTACCCAGTCACCGGCGGTGAGCACAGGCCCGCTCACGAGTCTGTACGCAACCGAAGACTTTCGGCCACTGCTGACCGCCGACCGGGAAACGGACACGGCGCGCCGGGCGCTCATGGGCTCTCCCCCGGGCGGCCCCCTCCCGAAATGCGCGGAAGGTGCTTGGGCCGCACTATGGCTTCCACACCCTTCCCTCGGACCTACCCGTTTGGCCGCACCGATCCGGGACAGTCGGCGTTTCGACGTGCTTGGGCAGTCAGGCACATTCACGGGAGCGGCTTAGCGGGGTCACCCGCGGTGTGTTCCGTCGTGGTCCCGTGCTGCCGGACACCAGCAGTTCGAGGGGAGGCCCCATGCCGAGCAGGACAGCACACGTGCGCCGAGAGGCGGATACCCCTCACACAAGCGCCGCTTCCGAGCGCCTGGCTGCGATGTCGGTGGGTCCGGAGCGACAACGGCTGGTCGAGACTTGGTGGAAGCCTGGCTCCCGATGGCCCATCGGCTCGCGGGCAGGTTCCGGGACCGCGGTGAGCCGCTGGAGGATCTGGAGCAGGTGGCGCCCCTCGGCCCAGTCAAGGCCATCGACCGCTACGACCCGGCGCAGGGACCGTTTGTCTCGTACGCGATGCCCACGATCGTCGGAGAGGTCAAGCGGTACTTTCGCGATCACGCCTGGAGCGTCCACGTGCCCCGCCGGGTCCAGGAGTTGCCCACCCCCTCGCAAGCAGAAGGCGACGACGCGGAAGAGGAAGGCCAGACGGCTCACGGAGAAGACTGAGGAGGTGGTGGTCGGCATGTCCATGCATACGAATGCCGGTACGAGCATCAGCCATCACACCGTCGAGGAACTGGGTGGCGAAGCGAGCGTCCTGGCACGGCAACGCCGGGACCACGCCGAGATGGACCGGCTGATGGCACGGCATCGGTCACTGCCGGAGGGAACGCAACGTGAGTGCACGTTGAAGCAGCTCATCCAGCTCGTCTTCAGCCACGCGTTCGCAGAGGAAACCGTGTTGTGGCCTGCTGCGCGGCGCTGCGTCGACAGCGCGGAAGCGCTGACCGCCTTGGTCGAGGGCGAGCACCAGCAGATCAACGATCTCACCACCGACATCGAGCGACTCGGCCCCGGCGATCCCGAGCGGGAGGAGAAGATACGACGACTCTTCTCCCTGATACGGCAGGACATCCGGGACGAGGAAGACGAACTTCTGCCCCGGCTCCGGAGTTCCATGAACACCCGTCAGTTGCGCCGGCTCGGCGCCGCCTGGGAAGCCGTACGGCAGAGTGCTCCCACGCATCCGCACCCCGCCGTGCCTCGGCGGCCGCCCGGCAATGCGCTCCTCGGGGCGCCCCTGAGCTGCTATGACCGGCTTCGCGACGCACTCGGCCCGAGCACTTCCACGGCTGTGAGCAAGGCCAGGGTCCTCACAGCGACCGGTGTGCTCCTCTTCGGCGCCGCGACCGCTGCAATCGTGCGACGCAAACGGCGATGACGATCACGCGCCCGACCCGCTTGGGACAAGACCCGCTGGAGGGCCGAGCGGCGGGATGCAGGCGCCGAGGATCAGATAGTCCTCCATGTCGTGGCCGAGCTTGGCCTTGAGCGTGGCCTTGACGTCGATCTCGGTGAGGACGCCGAGCCCTGATCGGCCAGAGCCTCGCGTACGGCGGTGACGGCGGTGTCGAAGTCGGCGTCGAGGCGGACGGTGCGGTCGTAGGACACGGACAGTGCCGGATAGTGCGGAACGACTGGTCCCCCTCTACGCCACCGGGTACCTGCCGGGCGTCAGGCGAAGCCTTGAGGGCTGTTCCGGCCTCCGGAATACCCCCCCGGGTATTCCTGTTAGGCTGAGTGTCAGATACCCCCCGGGGTACATCGCCCGAAAGGAGTCATGAGCCGTGTTCTTCGTCGACACCCTTGAATTCGCCGGCCTGGGAAACCGCAGCTACCTGGCCGGCGGGCCCAGTGCGGCGGTGGTCATAGACCCGCCGCGGGACATCGACCAAGTCATTGCCGCAGCGGCCCGACGTGGGGTGCGTATCGCTCTCGTGGCCGAGACGCATGTGCACAACGACTACGTCAGCGGCGGTCTGGAGCTGGCGCGCATCACCGGCGCCCGGTACCTGGTGCCGGCCGGGGCGAACGTGTCGTACGACCGCACCCCGGTCGCCGACGGCGACACGGTGACGGTGGACGAGGGCCTGGTGCTGCGCGCCATCGCCACTCCCGGGCACACCCCGCACCACACCTCCTACGCCCTGACCGAGGGCGGGCGCGGTGTGGCGGCCTTCACCGGCGGATCCCTGCTCATCGGCACCGTGGGCCGCCCCGATCTGGTCGAGCCGCGGCTGACCGATCAGCTGGCCCGCGCCCAGCACGCCTCCGCCCACCGGCTGGCCGACGAGCTGGACGACGAGGTTCCGGTGCTGCCCACCCACGGGTTCGGCAGCTTCTGCTCCTCCTCCCAGGCCGAGGGGGACGCGACCACGATCGGCAAGGAGCGCGAGACCAATGAGGCGCTGACCCTGGACGTGGACACCTTCGTCGCCCGGATGCTCGCCGGGCTGGACGACGTGCCCGCCTACTACGCGCACATGGGCCCGGCCAACGCCGAGGGCCCCGCGCCGGTCGACCTCACCCCGCCGAGGCGGGCGGACGCCGAGGAGATCGTCTCCCGGCTGGCCGCGGGGGAGTGGGTGGTGGACCTGCGTAGCCGCGTGGCCTTCGCCGAGGGGCACGTGGCCGGGTCGTTCAACTTCGAAGGCGAGGGCAAGCTCGCCACCTACCTGGCCTGGCTGATCCCGTGGGGCAAGCCCGTCACCCTGCTCGCCGGGACTCCGGAGCAGATCGCCGCCGCACAGCGGGAGCTGGCGCGGGTGGGCATCGACCGCCCGGCCGCCGCCGCCACCGGCGACCCGGCCGGCTGGATCCGCGACGGCGAGCAGCTCGCGTCCTTCCCCCGCGCCCGCTTCGCCGACCTCGCCGATGTCCGTCGGCGCGGCGACGACGTCATCGTTCTGGACGTGCGCCGGGACTCGGAACGCGCGGGCGGCTGCATCGACGGGTCCGTCCACATCCCGGTCCACGAGCTGCACGGCCGCATCGGCGAGGTGCCGGACGGGGTGGTGTGGGTGCACTGCGCCGGCGGGATGCGCGCGGCGATCGCCGCCTCCCTGCTCGACGCCGCCGGCCGCGACGTGGTCGCCATCGACGACGGCTTCGACGCTGCCACCGAGGCAGGGCTGACCCTCACTCACCCCGACGGCACCGACTGACACGCCCTACCGCGCCACCCGTACGAAAGTGATCATCTGATGTTGTCGCTTGTCCGCCGCGGCCCCGGCCGCCTCACCCCCCGACGTGCCCACCAGCAGACCAGCGACGGCACCGCCGTCCTCCTGGACGTCCGCGAAACCCCGGAGTGGAACGCCGGACACGCGCCCGACGCCCTGCACCTGCCCCTCTCCCGGCTTGCGGCAGGGGCGCCGCTTCCGACGACCGCGCAGGGCGGGCCGGTAGTCACGATCTGCCGCTCCGGTCACCGCTCCCGACGGGCCGTCACATTGCCGGCCGGACCAGGCGTTCAGGCCACGGACGTCACCGGCGGCATGACCGCCTGGGCCCGTGCGGGGCTGCCGGTCATCGGCCCGAGCGGCGACGAGGGCGTCATAGCGTGAGTGCTCTGATCCTGGCCCTGATCGCGGGGGCGGTGGTCGGACTCGCGCTCGGCGCGCTCGGCGGGGGCGGCAGCGTCCTGGCCGTCCCGGCGCTGATCTACCTGCTCGGCTTCACCCCGGCCGCCGCGGCCACCGCCAGCCTGGTCATCGTCACGGCCACCTCGCTCACCGCCCTGTACTCCCACGCCCGCACCGGCAACGTCCGCTGGAAAGCCGGCGCCCTGTTCGCCGCGGCCGGACTCCTGCCCGCGGCCGCGGCAGGAGCCGCCGCGTCCCGCCTTCCTCAGCCGGTACTGAGCGCCGCGTTCGCGGCCATCGCCGCACTCGCCGCCGTCAGGATGCTGCACCCCGGCCGCACCTCCACCGGCCGGGCGACCGGCGGGGCGAGGCCCGCCAAGGCCGCCGGAACCGGCGCCGGGCTCGGCGCGCTGACCGGACTGCTCGGAGTCGGCGGTGGGTTCCTGGCCGTCCCGGCCCTGGTGACCGTGCTGGCTTTCGAGATGCAGGCCGCCGTCGGCACCAGCCTGCTGGTCATCTCGGCGAACTCGCTGGCGTCCCTGGCCACGCGCGGTGCCACCACCGTCGGCGTCAACTGGGCGGTCATCGGCCCCTTCACCGGGGCGGCGATCCTCGGCGCCTGGGACGGCAAACGCCTGGCTGCCAAGGTCACCGGCACCCTGCTGCAACGTACCTTCGCCGTCGTGCTGCTGGCCGTGGCCACCTTCATGCTCGTCGACGCGCTCACCTGAGGAGTCAGGCGGACGATCGCCCCCCGCGGCACCATGGCTCAGGCCAGAGACAGGAACAGCTTCTCCAGCCGGGTGCGCATCTGCTCCCGGTCGCCGGAGGCGGCCATGTCCGCATCGGTCAGACAGTGCTGCAAACCAGTGGCGATGATCGCGAAACCGGCCTTGTCCAGAGCCCGGGACGCCGCAGCGAGCTGGGTGACGACGTCCTCGCAGTCCCGCCCCTCCTCGATCATCTTGATCACACCGGCAATCTGACCCTGCGCCCGGCGCAGCCGGTTGACCACCGTCTTCAGTTCCTCAGCCGCCATCGCCAGTTCCACAACCCACACTCCTTCGAGATACCCCCTTGGGTATCCTACCGAAGGGGGAAACGCCAACCGAGCAAAGGAAAATCCCCGTGGCCCCCACCACCGCCCTCACCGCCGACCAGGCCAAGACCCGCCTGCACGAGCTGACCGTCATCGACGTGCGCACGCCCGGCGAATACGCCTCCGGCCACCTGCCCGGCGCCCACAACATCCCCCTCGACCACCTCGACGCCGCCCTGCCCGCCCTGAAGACCGCCGCGGACCGCGGCGACCTCCTCATCGTGTGCGCCTCCGGCGCCCGCTCCGCGGCCGCCTGTCGGCTCCTGGCCGACCAGGGCATCACCGCCGCAACCCTCACCGGCGGCACCACCGCCTGGACACAGCTCGGCCACGACACCCACCGCCCCGCCGGCACCCGCACCCCCTGGGCCATGGACCGCCAGGTCCGCCTCGCCGCCGGATCCCTGGTCCTGACCGGCCTGATCGCCGGACAGCGCTGGAGTGCGGCCCGCTGGCTCTCCGCCGGCGTCGCGGGCGGCCTCGTCTTCTCCGCCCTCACCAACACCTGCGGCATGGCCAAGATCCTGGCCAAGCTCCCCCACAACCAGCCCAAGGCCGCCGACCTGGACGACACGCTCGCGACCCTGACCGGCTGACCCCCTGGGCTCGGCGCGGCCTTCTTCGGTGTCGCGCCGGCGGAGGCGCTGTGGGCCGCGGTCCGCGGCACCCGCTCCTGTCAGCTCTCCGCTCCGTCCGAGTCCTCGTCGGCGCAGGCCGGGAGCGGCCGGGGCGCGCAGCTCAGCGCACATCGGGCCTGCCCAGCACGTTTACATGAGTCCCCTCCCATGCTTGATCCTTTCTGGGGACCCAGACATCAGTCGATGTCTCATGAGACTGCACGCGGAGGAGCCCGGCTCGGCGGCTCGGCGTGGTTCCGCGCGGCGAGCTGCTCGCCGCCATGGCGCGGTCCAGGACGAACTGTTCGGGCCGCGTCTTGAACCACCCCCCACTCACCGTTCTCTCACGCCTTTTGCCCCGCGGACTTGAACGGGCCGCTCTCGGGGGCCACGCATGCTTCGACGATTGTCTTCTTGGCGGCCGCGGTGCCCTCGACGCAGAGTCGTCCGCCCTTGTCGCGCAGGTCGAGGGCGAACCGCGTGGTCGCCCCGGTCCGCTTGAGACCGTGGATGCGCTCGTCGATATAGCCGAGATCGTTCAGGATCGTCCTGACCTTCGCGGGGGTGGGGTCGGCGAGATCCCACAGTGCCTGGGTGACGCGCTCCTCGTGGCGGGCGGCCGCGCACCAGTCGCGGGCGTTCAGCTCCACTTCCGGCCCCGACGTGGGGGTGACGGGTTCGACGGGACGGTCCGACGGTGTCTTCCCCGGGGCGGGCGACGCCGGCTTCACCGGTTCGGCGGGCGGCGCCTTGGGCGGTGCGCTCCGGGGGCACGACCGCGCGATCCTCTCCAGCATCGCCGGGAATGCCGCTTCGGACCGGCTCCCGGCCGTGTCCGTGCGCCCGGCCCGCTCTCCACCGTCGTGCTTCGTCGCAGTGTTCTCGGTGCCGCACGCGCCGAGTGCCAGCAGGGCGACGCCGGTCGCCGCGCAGGCGAGCCACGGGCGGCGTGAGCGGCGGGCGAACGCGTTGGCCGAGGAAAGGTGTCGTCTCATGGGAGCAGTTTCTGATCAACCGGCCGCCGACCGCGTGAGTACGCGTACTCACGCGGACAGCGGTACTCACTCAGAGCGGGGCTCGAACTACCCGGCTGGGAGCAGGCGTTGTGCGGGCGGGGTCAGCGGACTGGGGAGAGGTGGCGAGCAGCTTCGTGGCGCGCCTGCGCGTGGACGCCGACTTCCGCCGCTGGTGGGACCGTCAGGACGTACAGGGCGTGATCTCCGGGCGCAAGCGCCTCAAGCACCCGGTCGTCGGCGAACTCACCCTCGACTGGCAGGCCCTGCAAATCGCCTCGGCACCGGCGCAGACCCACCGTGGTCCACATGGCGCCCCGCGACTCCCACACCTGGCAGGGCTTCGCGGCTGGCCGGCCGCCAAGACACGCAGAGGTGAGCGTCACCGCTCAGGTGCCCGGGCAGGGCTTGCGGCCATGCGGACGCGGGGACGACGCGAGGCGCCTCCAGCCACACGTACGCGTCGGCGCGCTCCGCGTGCGCGGGCCGGGGGAGGGGGACTGGATCCGTCTGTTGCATCGACGGCGGTGGACCATCACGCCGTCCACCCTGAGGCCGCGCCGAAACGCATGACCGCGTGACTCCGCCGGCAGGGCGGTCATGCGCCGAGCCGGCGGAGGGCGGGTGGAGCGGCTGACGGTTCAGCGCACGTGGTATTGGCCGCGTGCGAGGACCGTCGTGGGGAACTTGCGGCCGACGATGAGCTGGACGTCCTTACCGCGATCCCGCCCCCGCGGTCGACGACCCCCGATGGGACCTCCAGAACACCACCCCCGCCCGGGGGGAGACGGCCGTCGCCAAGGCCGACGTCGACTGCAAACTGCGGACGAACGTTCTCGGCGTCAACTTCGCCGCCGAGTCGGAGCTACAGAACGCGGCCGTGGTCGAGCACGCGGACGAGCTGAACTCCCTGCGAGCGCAACGGGACGCGGAATCGCGGCGACTTCCCGGACTCCTGCGCCGGTACGTTCACCACCGCACCGGCTGACCTCTGCGGGCGGGCAGGCAGCACCTCTCAGAGGATTGGTTCGTCGGCCCTTGAGGCCGTCCCGCACTTGTTCTTCTCGTGCGACTTCCGCCTGGGGAATTACGCGATCGTCCACAGCCGAGGTTGTGGCGATGATCGAGGGGCTTTTTGCGTCACTGTACGGACGCCGAGATCGAGTCGAGCTACGTCGATACGCACGGCGCGCCCGTGGTCGGGTTCGCCTTCGCCGAGTTACTGAACTTCCGCCGGCTGTGGAGGCTATAGAACATTGAACATTGGCAGTATCCGCCTGTGCCGCCTGGACGACACCCTGCCCGGCCGGCTGGCGCTCGAAGGCTCGCTGACGAGCCGGGCCATCAAGTGGGACGCGAGCGCCCAGCAGTACGACCTGATAGCCGACCGGGCCCGGGACCCCGCAATTGCCGAGCCCCACAACGGCCGTAGGCTTCTGCCCGGAGCGCGGGCATGTGGACCCGTGCCCGGACTCGCCCACGTACGCCACCCCATTACGGCTGCTCACTGCTGCTCGGATTGTCGCCACGGTGAACGACGTGCTCGCCGCCGATGCGGTGCTCACCGTCGGCCACCGGTCCGGGCGACGATCTGGAGACAGCCGACGGCGCAGACACCCAGTTGGGCGGCGACATCGCGCCGGGCAAAGAGTTGACCGCTTTTGGGCGATCGCCTACACCTGCGAATCCTTGGCCAGCATCCCGCCGGCGAGTGGCTCTGTCTCGCATGACCGCTGTGCCGCGGAGCCGGCCGAGCGCTGTGAGCCAGTCATGGCCAACGCGCGCACCTCAGCCATGAAAGCGTCAACAAATGGGCGGGCAGAGGCGCTTTGCGCATGACCCACGGTGAGGCACAGGGAAAACTGCCTCCTGTACTGCACAAGCAGCACACTGATACCCATGCGCGCAGAGAGGTTGGTTACACCAAGGAGAGACTCGGCGCTGTGGCCATTGAACATCAATTCCTCGGTGCCGTTGCCGTACCGGGGAAAGCTACAGGAGAAGGTGGCCAGTGGGCGGCGCAACTTACGAGCCAGAGCCCGCGCCCCGACCCCGCCGAGGCCGGCTAGGTGATCCATGAACCGTGCCATGCCATGCGCTCCGCGCAGCCGCATGTTGTCAGCCATCTGGCGTTCCACCTCGCGCAGCCGCATCATCGGATCGATCGTCTCCAGCGGCAACCGCACCCGCACAGCTGACAAGAAATTGCCGAGTGCGTGACGATACTTCGGGCCGCGCAGATCCACCGGTTGCCCCGCATATACACGGTCCAGACGCGGTGCCCTTCCCAGGATGCCCGGGCAGGCTTGTACCGCCGAGGTAACGGCGGCAAGGAAGACGTTGTTGGGCGAAGTGCGTCCTTCCGGGAGCGCCTTCCTGGCCGCGTTCATGACGTCAGCAGGAATGGTGCTCCACACCACCGTGCGCCCTGAGACCGCCACCGGCTCGCTGCACTGGTACGCGCGATGCCTCAATCCTCGCAGTGCCTGTGCCATTTCTCGGACGCCGCCTGTGGCCGCCGGTTCAGCTTCGAGCTCTCGTGGTACGGGCGACACGGAGCCCGCTTTCTCGTCACCCAGCAGACGCATAATGGTGAAGATCGAGGAACCGTCCAGCAGAGCGTGATGCGTGCGGAGTACCAACGCGAAGTGCCCTGGTGTGGCGTCATGCACGACATGAAGATCCCACAAAGGCCCCCCGGCCACGCGCGGCATACTTTGGCCGATCAGATCGGCCGCCAAGTCCTCCAAGGACTGGTCACTTCGCAGGTGATCGTGCGTCACATGGCAGGCAAGGTCCAGCTCATCCGCAAGACGCCATACGTACGGTCGCCGCAGCCTCCCCCTGGCGTCGGTCTCCATCCGTAGGCGCAGTCGCGGAATCGGCCCGAGGCGCTGCTGCACTCGATCGTTCAACTGCTCAGGTGTCGGCGCAGAACCTGGAAAGACAGCCACCAACCCGATGGTGGATGGAACGCCAGAGTTCTCCTGCTGCAATGCCAAAGCCGCGTCCAGAATGTGCATTCGCATGACTTGCATCCTTGGAATAAAGACCACTCGGGTCGGATCGGGCACGAACGGGGTCGATCGAGGACGACCCGGACCCGAGGTTCAGGCCACGCTCTTGCCGCCAGGCCGATCTCGACGGCGAGACGGATGGCGGCCCCGGGGCCGACCGGCGGAGGCAGCAGATCGTCGGGACCTTCACCTCCACCGTCCTGGCGGCCAAGGAGTCGTGGTTCCAACTGCCTACACACAGCCGCGGGCACTGCCCACAGTCCATCTCCACCGCACAGTCGGCCTCAAAGCCGAAGCCCGGGCCGTACCCGATGACGACCCCACACGCGCCGAACGCCGGACACGGGGCGGTGACCACCACCGCTGTGCCGACCTCGTGCATCCAGGCCAGCGGGACAGTCCTCATGTCGGCCCAACGACCGCCAGCCAACGAGGTGACGGCCCATCGCCGACATTCGGGCCCCGGAACCTACCGGCGGGCTACATGCCCCTCGGCGTCCGGGCTGGGACTCCGGGGCCGAGATCCCCGTAGGTCCGGGGAAACTGAAAGTTGTTCAGCGTGAAGACACGGGTGCGCCAGTATGCGTCAGGCCGACCCACCTGCGGGTTCGGGTGGAACACGCCGGATGCCGAGCGATCCGACGGACTTCCGCGGTGACGTCGGACTGGACGTCCTCCATCAGGAGGGCCGCCCTCCGAACTGCCAGTTGTGCACCTCGATGTCGGCATACCCGTTTGGGGTGAGGACCGCCCGTGCCGTCTCCGGGTCCGGTGCCCGGAGCAACACCGCCGTACCCAGCCAGGTGGCGCCGTCGTCGGACAGCAGCGGACCGTAGGCGATCAGCTCGTCCCGGTCGGGCGGCACCGCGAGGTCGGCAGCCTGCCCCGTGCCGAGGCCGAGCACCAGATACCGGTTGCCGCCGGTCCGGCCGCCGGGGAAGTCCCACATGGTGCGCCCCAGCGCGTTGTGCCACCGTCGCAGCAGCACGTCCCGGTAGGCACCGGCCTGGTAGCTCGGCTCATCGAAGGCGAAAGCGCGGGCGGCGGCGGCATCGGGAAGATCGACGATGTGCACGCTTCCGGTGGGGGTGTCGCCGTCGTCGGCGAGGGTCGGGCCCCGGGCGATCATCTCCTTCGCGTACCGGTCCATGTAAGACCAATGATCTTCCAGCAGCTCGTCACGCAGCGGCAGGGAGCCGGGCCGGTCGCGGTGGTAGCAGAAGAACTCCATGCCCACAGGGTCGCACCCAGTTCCGGACGGTGCCGGCAAAATCCGCGTCCCGACAACCGGTTCGGGCCGGCCCCGCACGTAACCCGACAGCATCGCTGCCGACAAGGCATACAGCAACGGCCCACGCCGCGCATACCTACCGCGCCGCGGCATCCGGCACACCATCCCCGGAGAAGACCGACAGCCAGGCCACCCGCCTGCGCAGAAGCTCACACGACGGACGGCCGACAGGCTTCGACGAAGAGCGGTACAAGAAGCGCAACACCGTTGAACGAGCGATCAACGGGCTGAAGCAGTCCCGGGCCCGTGACCACCCGCTACGACAAGCGCGGCTACATCTAACGAAATCCGCCCCGCGCCCCGTCACCCCCCGCCCACCGGACGCCGATTCCCCCACCCCGGTCGGCCCCCCGCCCCCGTCCCCGACCCGCCCATGCCCTCCCCGGAACAGCTGGCGGCTTTCTTCTCCTGACCTACCCGCGGCGTGGTCCGGCGGGCGATGATCTGCCGGACAACACGAACCTGGGGAGGGCATTCCGTGAACGACCCGACATCGCAATGGTCATCCTGGCGCAGCGGCGAGATCCTCGTCCGAGAGGCCGGCGACATCGCGCCCATACCGTTGGAAATACGAGGGGTGTTCGGCACGACCCTCGCCGCAAACGTGGTCCAGCGCACGGCATCGACACACACGGCGGGATACGGATCCACCCTGTACGGGCGGACCCGTCAGCGCTTCGTACTCCCTGCCGACTTCAATTCCCTCCGGTTGAACCGACGTTCGGGCGACGCCACTTTCACGGGCTTCGGCGGCTGGCGGGTGAGGCGCCTGGCCGATCAGGACATAGAACCCGTCGCCGGTGCGATGTCCGGGGAGGGGCCATGGGTGCTGCGGATCGAGGAGGGCGTCACAAAGCGTCTCCGCATCACCTGGAACAAGGGGGACTACGCGGGCTCACTGACCCTCTTCGGCCCCGAAGCCGGCACTGGCGAAAAACTCTCCACTGCCGATCACACCCACGAAACCATCAAGGTCACCGGCCCCGGCTACCTCCTGCTGAACGCCCAGTACTGGAGCCTCACCACCGACTGACCCCGGACCGGCCGATCACCCCTGACGCAGCCGCATCGTCCACTTGGGCACAGAGCCCCACCGCGATGTGCCACCGTGGGCACCGCTCACTGCGACGAGCCCGGGGTCCGGCACCTCGATCGTGCCGCGGGATGTGGCGCTGCGCTCGATCAGCTTCGCCCGGACGTCGTCCTGGCGGACCGCGCGTATTCATCCCGCGCGATCCGGAGTCACCTTCGCCGACGCGGGATCCGCGCTGTCATTCCCCAGCCGTCCGACCAGGTCGGCCGGCCATCGGCTGCGGCTAGGCCGTGCCGGCGGTCGCCCACCGGCTGCGCAGCGGTGTCGCACAAACGGGCCGCAGCGATAACCCGCTCAGCGATCGACCACCCAGCGCGCGTCCCTCGGCCAGGAACCCGTGCCCACGATGTGCTTCACGAGCCTGAACGCCTCTCGGATGGGGATGGTGTCCTCATCCTGGTACTCGTCGTCCTGCCCGTTGGAGAGAACGAACCCGCCGCTCGACCTCTGAGCCCCGGGGTCCACGGCATGCTCGCCGGGATCGTCCTCTTCTTCGAGCAGCGTCACCATCGCACGCTCGGTGTTCGTGACGAAGGCCAGCGACCGTCCGGACGAACTGGTCAGCCGCGTCTCAAGCTGCCCGCTGTCGATTCTCGACCGGAGGGCCTCCAGAACCACCGTGGACGACACCGCTCTGGCTGCCGGGCCCGTGTCAGTGTCCGGCTTCACAAGGGGGTGGGCACCCCGCGGAGCCGATTGCCGTCCCGCTCACAGCCTGGCATCTGCGACGGCAAGCGGAGCGTGACTAGCTGGCACGAAGCTCGAAGGTGATGCCCATGCCGTCGAGGTCGCTCACGATCCTCCAGTAAACGTCGCTCTCGTAGAAGCTCGCTGCATCGCCGTTCCCCTCAGCGGGGTTGATCTTGTCCATCTCGGGGACGTCGTAGGCCATCGTGTACCCGGCCTCCGTGTCGTTCCACTGGACCCGGACCACCATGTCCGCTGTGCCGATGTCGTAATTGTCGTTCCCGTGGTTCTTCGCGATGTACTCGAACGGGTACGTGAACGTATAGCTGTCGTCCTTCTTGATCGACCGCAGGTAGTCCTGCTCGTTCTCAAAGCCATAGTTGTTCGACTCACTCCACATGGAAGGAGCGTAGTGCCCTGTGGGCGAGGATTTGGCGGGCGGCTTCCTCACCGGACAGGAGCGCCCCGTTGGTGCCGGACGCGCCGAGGTAGTCGCCAACGAGCGGGATGCGGGGGTCTGCCTTGGCCCGGCAGTCCTTGGAGGAGCGGAGATCCGCGGACCCGCTGGGTGGAGTGCAACCGCCAGCAGGCCGCCCACCTCCGCAGCCTGGAACGCTCCACTGACCAACTCGGCGACCGCCCCGCCCCCGTCCTGGACACGATGCGCGCCGTCGAGGCCGCCCTCGTCGACTGCGCCGGCCAGGCCGCCGCCGTCGTACAGCGCCCCCGATGGCCTACGCCCGCGGCGAGGGCCGACCACCGCTCGCGCACTGCTCTGGGTGTGGACGGGTCTGGACGGAGGGCGGGGTAGCCGCGTGAACTTCCCATGAGGCCCGTAGACATCGCCAGCCCGCCGGTACCTTGGGCTCAGCCCGCGCCAAGGCAGTGAGTGCAACAGCGCTCCGACAGAAGGAACTAGCCATGGCGCACGCCCTGGAACCACAAGCAGCAGATGGCCTCTTCATCGCATTCGAAACTCAGCAGCAGGAGCTGCTGGACGAGAGGGCATGTGGACGAAAGGCAGCCGTTCCTCTGCCGGTATGCGGCCAGTGCGGGGAATCACCCGACCTCATCGTCATACATGCTGACGGAGATCGTGTTCTCTTCAACCTCTGCGGCCACGAGTTCACACTCTCTCGCGACGCACTCGTGTACGCGCTTCGTAGCTCTCACTCGGGCTGACCGGCAGCCGATGACGTCAGTTGGCCGGCCGACGTCGAGCACTACGAGAAGCCCGCCCAGTGCGGCGTAGACGATGCAGCACCGCCTCCGCAGGACGGCGTCGGCCACCACCATCGGCCCGGCGCCGTGCTCGTGCACGTCGTCCGGCATCGCGGTCAGCACCTCGTCGGCCGCACGCGTGAGATCCACCAGGCAGGTGCACGGCCGCACGGCGCGGCCGGCCAGCGGGGCCGACGTAGCCGACCGCGACAGCGTCGGTGGTCTCGTTGTGGCGGACCTTCTGCCAGATCCTTGCCGGCCGGTACGGGCTGGTCGCGCGCTTGGCGACGATGCCCTGGATGCCCTGCGCGGGCAGCTGCTCGAACTACACGGGCGCAGTATCGCGGTCGTCGGTCGCGGGCAAGGCCTGGAGCGGCGGCTGCACTCCGTCAAGGACGTCGAGCAGGGCTGCTCGCCGCTCGACGTACGGGCGGGGACGCAGGGCCCTGGCCGTCGAGCATGAGGCAGTCGAAGGCGACGAAGCTGGCGGGGTGGTGGTGGAGGTCCCGGCCCAGTGGTTGCCGCCGCTGCCCGCCGCGCATTGCCGCTACGTCTCGAAGTGGGTGCCCTCCAAGCTGCGTTGGGATCTTGTAGTGAACCCGGCCGAGCTCGACGCCATCGCCGTCTACGCCTCCGGCACGGTGTCTTCGGCAGTTACTCGGCGTATGGCTACTGGCCCTCCGCAGCCGTGACGGGAGGCTTGGTGCTGCCGCCGCCCTTCTCCATCATTCGCCGGTCACGCCTGCTCTCCCATCGCGGGGGTCGCTGCTGTCGACATAGACGACCAGCGTCTGTTCCGGTTGTTCGGCCAAGTGAAAAGCGGTGTACGCGTAATAGACTGCTCCCCGTTGCGGGTGTCGTAGCCGTTTGCGACCGCTGTGTCGGGCCTGGACCTCGTACTGCGGCCACCAGTCCCGCACTTCAGGGCTGCCTTCGTTCAGGTCCTGGATCAGTCGGGTGTACCGCGGGTCGTCGGAATGACGTGCCGCTAGTGTCCGAAGCCGGCCGAGCAGGCCGCGTGCTTCGGGTTCCCAGTCGACCAGGATGTCCCGGGCCACCGGTTCGAGGAACACCCAGCGGGCGAAGTTGGCGGGCCGGTCCGCCTCGGTGATGAGTCTCGGGAACAGTTCGTGGGCTGCCTGGTTGTGGCTGAGGACGTCGTAGTTGCCGCCGATGATGTACGCCGGGTTCGGCTGGAGCAACAGGGGGACGGCACACGCCTCGGCCGTGAGCGGCTCGTGTTCCTCGGTTTCGACCGGGGACGCGTGACCGGCGAGCCGGAGAAGATGATCGCGCTCGTGCCGGTCGAGCCGCAGCGCCGCGGCGAGGGCGTAGAGCACCTGTTCGGAGGCGCGGATCTTTCGTCCCTGTTCGAGGTACGTGTACCAAGTGGCGCTGATCCCGGCCAGCAGCGCCAGTTCCTCTCGGCGAAGTCCCGGAGTCCGACGGCGGCCGGTCTGGGGCAGGCCCACCTGTTCAGGGGTCAGGCGCTCTCTCCGGCTGCGCAGGAACGCACTCAGCTGACGGCGTTGGTCCGGCTGCGTGGGCATGGCGGATGGCATCAGCCCAGAATACTCAGTTCCAGAATAAACACGGTCTGGATACCAGGCTAAGTCTCTCGGAGACTGGTGTGCGAGCACGGGCCGCGGCATGACCGACGGCCTCAAACGGTTACATCGGCACCCGGCCGTCCGGTCCGCAATGGCTCTGGACGACGCTCGTTCAAGCCTGCTGCCGCTCGGCAGTCCGGCCACGGCCCGGTGCCGAAGATGGAGAGGGCAACTCATGTCCGGAATCAAGGGCAAAGTGGTGGCGATCACGGGAGCGAGCAGTGGTATCGGCGAGGCGACCGCGCTGCTGCTCGCCGAACGCGGCGCGCGACTTGTCCTCGGCGCGCGCAGGTCCGAACGTCTGGCGGAACTGGTGGCCCGGATCGAGAAGGCAGGTGGCACGGCCGTGCAGATCCGCACCGACGTCACCCGGCGGGAGGACCTGCGGGCTTGGTCGCGCTGGCCCGTGAGCGCTTCGGCCAACTCGACGTCCTCGTCAGCAACGCCGGAGTCGGCACCATCTCGCCTCTCGACGATCTGCGCGTCGAGGAGTGGGACCACATGGTCGACGTCAACGTGAAGGGTGTGCTGCACGGGATCGGCGCCGCGCTGCCGGTCTTCCGGGCGCAGGGCACCGGCCACTTCATCACCGTCGCCTCCACGGCCGCGTTTCGCATCGTGCCGACCATGGCCGTCTACGCCGGCACCAAGTTCGCGGTCCGGGCCATCTGCGAAGGACTGCGCCAGGAAGCCGGAGACTCCTTGCGGGTGACCACCGTCTCACCTGGTCCGACTGCGACCGACTTCGCCGAGGCGTCAACCAACAGCCAGGGTCAGAGCAGAGATCACGAAGATGCGGGACGATCTCGCGATACCGCCCGACGCGATCGCTCGGGCCATCGCTTTCGCGATCGAACAGCCCGCCACGGTCGACGTGAACGACATCGTCGTCCGACCCACCGCCCAGAGCTGACCTCCCCCCCGCGGGATGGGTGGCATGCCTGAGTGGGAACGACGGGCGCAGGCGCGCCCTGCAATCCGGTCGACGCAGGTCGGCGGAGCTCGTACTCTCTCGAGGTGCCCCTACCCCGAGACATCGATTCCTGGCAACAGGTGGAGTCCCGCCAGGACTTCGTCGCCTACCTTCACATGCTGTCGGCCGACTGCGAGACCGCGTGTGCCGTGCTGCAAGATCCCCGTACATCTGCGGCGCAGCGTTGGACCAATCAGTCCGTCGACGGATTCCTCTGGGCCTGGGTCCGGCTTCTGGAAACCCGGCTCGACGGTAGCGACCTGCTGCACGAACAGGTTCCCGGCCGACCCGGATGGCAGGGTCTGGCCTACCAGTTGGACCGCGTTCGCACTTCCCCTCCCGGACCGGCCTCGGCTCCCGCCGACTTGGTCACCGCGTGGGAGAAAGTGGACAGCGCACACGACCTGCGGCTGTATATCGCTGCGCTCGCCACCGACTTCGCTCGCGACCAGCGGGAATACGAGGCCAAGCGCAGGCGTGGCGAATGGGCGGGTGACGGAGGCAGTTGGGCACATGGCCTCTTGTACAACGTGCTCGATGCCTGGGCCGCCTGGCTGGACAGCACGAGACTCCGCGCCGAACTCGATCCAGTCACCTGGCGGTCAGTTGCTCTGCAACTCTCGGCAGCGCAAATCTATGAGTAGCCCCTCTGACAGCCGGGCCAAGGCGGCCTGGCTGTTGTCACGCGACGGGCTCGCCGGGATGCTGGGTGACCAGACCAAGGCATGTGGGGGTCTCAGCCGTCTCAACCGGACACGTTGACCTCGTGATCGACGGCCCAGGCCCAGTACTCAGCCACCGTCCGGACCGCGCCCTCCTCACCTGGGACCCCTCCGAACCGGATCGGAGCGGTGAGGCTGGTGAAGGGCCTCGGGCTGGTCTCCAGCAGAACGGCGTGTGTGCGGTGGTCCGGCACGCGGCCCGTCGCGAAGACGTAGGAGTTGCCTGGCGAGAGTGACGTGGCTCCCTGCTCGTTGCTGACGGTGACCGTGCCGTGCAGGTCGCCCTTGAACCTCCGCTCGACACGAACTTCGTAGAGGTCGGAGAGGATGCCGGCGATGTCGCGCTGTCCGGTACGGTCCACGACCGTGCCGGCGAACACATCGTCGGCGGTACCGGCGACCTGCCTGGCGTCCCGCACGTCGTACAGCGTCACTGCCTCGCCCGCACTCGTCGTCTGCGCCTCACCCGTGGTGCGGTGGATGCCCCATGCGGTGCCGGCCAGGACGGTCAGTGCCGCTGCGGCGAGCGCGAACCGACGCTGAAGGGAGTTCATGGTTCTGCCTCTCAGCCCCACAGCGCGTGGTAGTTCCTGCGGTCCCGCGCAGTGGGGGCGCCGTTGGAGGGCATGTCGAACGTGTTCGGAGCCATCAGTGAGCGGTATGTCGTCGGGTTCTTATGACAGAAACCCAGAGCGTGTCCCAGCTCGTGCGCGGCGATCATGCGACGCGATGCGCGGTCCCCGTAACGCTTCCCTGGCCCGAGGTACGCCTTGTTGAGCTTCAGGAGGTCGGTGCCGCGAATCCCCTTCCAACGTCCCAGGACGCCCTTCCACGGCGGACGGGTTGCGGTCACATCCGACCATTCCAGATCAGCGACCCGGCCGAGGTCATCCGCAGGGAACTTCACCCGATCGAGACCCCGTTGCGACCACACCCGGTGAGCGTGACGGCGGGCATCGTCGAACACGGACTCGTCCTCCCACGCGATCTCACCACCGTCCACCGACGAGCGGCCCCGTGAATCCTTCTGGCCGTGCATACATGCCGCCGGGGTCGCCTGGGCCACCTGGGCCGCTGAGGCGGGTGAGGAGGTCAGAGACAGGGCGAACAGCGTCGCCAAGAGCAGTACGCTGCTCGGCTTCCGGGGATGTCGCGCAGCGTGACGCGGATCTTCAGCGCCACCTGGTTGCGTTCGGAGGGGCACTACGAGGCTGGGCCGAGGACGCACATGTCTCCATTCGTGAGGGGCTGGTTCTCGCGCAGGACATCGCAGAGGCCCGCCGAGACGTGCTCGCGCTGTGATGTGCCTGTGCTCGCCGGAGGCTCGCGTGCCTCCGGCGAGGGGAGCCGGCCCGGCGCGTCGGCTATCAGGCCTGCTACCAGGCCTTGTGCTACCAGGCCTTGTGCCAGTAAAGCGAATTCATGGCGGCACGGACGGGTGCGGCGCCGGTGGCGTCCTCGGTCCACTCCGTGCTGGGGGCGTTGTTGTACTTCATGTTGTAGTAGCCGTCGGTCACCCGATGCAGGAACTCGTGGCGGATGATCGAGGGCCGCGTGTAGATCACCTTGTGGGCGGCGGGCATGCCGGTGGCCGACTCGTCGGAGACGACGCGGTCGGATTCGGCGCCGAACAGGGTCCAGTCGGTGCCGTGGGCGCCTTGCGGGTGCCCGTTGAGCGATTCGAGCCACGGCGAGCTGGGGCGCATCAGCGCGCACTGGACGTATTCGGTGAAGACGCCGCCGCACAGCGTGGCCAGCCGGGAGCCGGTGTGCGGCGTACCCAAGGTGGCGACGTCTTCGACGTACAGATATGGCGGGAAGTCCGGGTTGCCGTTGCTGACCTCACTCAGCGCGGCCCGGATGATCAGCCCGCCCATCGAGTGGGCCATCACGTCCACCGACTCGCCGTTGGAGGAGTACTTGCTGTAGATCTTCCACGCCAGGTCCTGGGCGATGACGCCCAGGTGTGTGTCGCGGTCGCCGTAGCGTGGCTTGGGCGGGGTCGGCGGCCAGACGGGTGGGCTGCTGGGCCGGTCCTGGTTGAAGGACCAGTTGCAGCCCCTGTCCGACTGGTAGTAGCCGTAGGTCAGGAGATCGCCCTTCCAACCCCAGTTCTTCATGGCGGTCTTGGCGCTCCGCCACCAGTTCTCGCAGTCGTAGCCATTGGGCATCGGGCCGCCCAGCAGGGGCTCCTCGTAGTAGCCGTGGATCATGATGACGGGTTCGTCGACGCTGTCGTCGCGCTGCGGCGCGGCTGCCGCCGCCAGCGAGGCCGGCACCAGCAGCAACGCGAAGCCGACGACTGTGGCGATCAGGGCGGCCAGGGTGGACCGAACGGCTCCAACGCGGCTTCTGCTGTCGGGTGAGCGTCGCATGGTCGATAAGCGCATGTCTTGCTCCCGTGACTCGTTGGCATCGGACCAGCCGGTCCGATGCCAACGCAGGCTAGGGATGAGTCGTACGCGGCGAATCGACTCCTGGGTGGACCGTCGTCTACCGCGTACGGTTGAAGGTCATTCGCTGTCAACCAGAGGTGTAGAGACAGGGGCGGCGCCCGAGGGCCCCTCAGGTCGTCATCAGCGCCGTCAGGGCGCGGTCCATTGCGGCGTCGAACTCTTCGGGCGTCAGCGGCAGTCGGGACTTGACGTCCCGACTCCACTGGTCGGCGAGGACCTCGGCGGAACCGGCCTCGACACCGTCTAGCGCCGCGTCGGCCAGGTCCGGCGGAGCGATCTTCGCCACGGGCCAGCCCGCGGCCATGTCCGTGTCGGCGAGGCCGAGGTGTACCGCTGTGACGAGCGTGCCCTGCTCGGCGAGCTCCAGGCGGACGCCGTTGGTCATGGCCCAGGCGGCGGCCTTGGTCAGGTGATAGGCATTGGCGCCCCTGCCCCCGAACCACGACATGGCGGAGAGGACGTTGACGACCGCGCCCCCGCCGTTCCTCGCGAGCGTCGGCGCGAACTCCCGGACCATCGTCAGGTGCCCGAACATGTTGGTCTCCAGCTCGTGCCGCACCGCGTCCAGAGAACCGGTCACCAGGTCGGTCCCCGTACTGATCCCCGCGTTGTTGATGAGGAGCGAGACGTCCGGGGCGGCCTCGGCGGCGGCCCTCACGGCGGCGGGATCGGCGATGTCCAGGGGCAGCACCTCGGCCCCGGGCAGGTCCACGGTCTCCGGTCGGCGGGCCGTCGCGTAGACCTTGCGGGCGCCCCGCTCCAACAGGCGCTGGGCGAAGGCGCGGCCCAGGCCGCGGTTCGCTCCGGTGACAAGGGCGACGGAGTTGTTGATGTCCATGGCCGGTACGCTAAAACCTGACGCCAGCGTCAGAGGCAAGTGCTGGTCTCGGCGCCAGAGGTGAGAGGAACCACCATGACCGTCACAGCGGCCGCGGCCGCAGCCGAGCGATCGATCCGCATCGGCGAGGTGGCACGAGGTGCCGGCGTCTCGGTGCGCGCCGTGCGCTACTACGAGCAGCAAGGGCTGCTCACCGCGGAGCGCAGCCCGTCCGGCCAGCGCCTGTACCGGCAGGACGCCATCGCCCGGGTCCGCTTCTTCCAGCAGATGTTCGCCGCCGGCCTCACCAGCCGAAGGATCACCGAACTCCTGCCGTGCTGGGACTCCGGGCACACTGACGCCGAGCAGCGAGCCATGCTGCGAGCCGAGCGCGAGCGCATCCAGTCCAAGATCGACGACCTGCGGGTCGCCCTGGACCACCTCGACGAGGTCATCGCGATCACGGACACGCACCCGTAGGCGCGGCCGGTCAGACATCCAGCCGTGGACGCGGGGCTTCACCCGTGGATTCCGCGTCGGTGCCATCGGTGCCATCGGTGCCGACCGGACCGCCGGGAAGCATCCGGTCCAGCCACTTCGGCAACCACCAGTTGGCCCGGCCGAGGAGCGTCATGGTCGCCGGTACCAGCACCATGCGTACGACCGTGGCGTCGATGAGGATCGCGGTGGCCAGGCCGAGCCCGAACATTTTGGTGGAGGGGTCATCGGTGACGGCGAAGGACAGGAAGACCGCCACCATGATGAGGGCGGCCGAGGTGATGATCCGGGCGGTGCGCGAGACGCCCTCGACGATCGCCGTGGCGTTGTCGCCGGTGCGCAGGTACTCCTCACGTACGCGGGAGAGGAGGAACACCTCGTAGTCCATCGACAGGCCGAACAGGATGGCGAAGAGGAACATCGGGATGAACGACACGATCGGAACCGTCGCTTCCAGCCCGATGAGTGCGCTTCCCCAGCCCCACTGGAAGACCGCGACCATGATGCCGTAGGCCGCGCCGATGCTCAGCAGGTTCAGCAGTACCGCCTTGAGCGGTACGAGTATCGAGCGGAAGACCAACATCAGCAGCAGGAACGACATCGCCAGCACGGCGGTGACGAACAACGGCAGGCGTTGGCTGGTGCGTTGGCCCACATCGGACAGGCTCGCGGCGGCGCCGCCGACGTGGGCCCTGGCCGGGCCGTGCCCGAGCGCCGTGGGCAGCACGTCGGTGCGCAGCCGGGCGATGGTGTCGGCCGTCGCCTTGTCCTGAGGGCTGGTGGTCGGGAACACCACGAGGGTCGCGATGCCGGTGGCCCGATCGATGTGCGTCGGCGCGACGGACGCGATGCCCGGATCCGCCGCGACCGCCCCGACGAACCGGTCAAGCACTCCCGGATCACCGGCGGGGTCCGCGGCGATGACGAGGGGACCGTTGGTGCCCGGGCCGAACCCCTCGGCGACGAGGTCGTAGGCCCGGCGCTCTGTACGGCTGTGGGGCAGTGAGCCGTCGTCGGGCAGGCCGACGCGCAGGCCGAGCACGGGCAGCATCGCGGTCAGCAGCAGCCCCGCCGCGCCGACCGCGTACGGCACCGGGTGCCGGCTGACGTGCCCGATCCAGCGACGCCACCCGGCGGCTTGGGCGGCGCCTGCCACCGGGCCCCGCCGCCGTGCGAGTCGGCCGCCCGGTTTCCTGGTCCGCAGCGCCCGCCCGATCCGACCGATCCGGCCGATCCGCCCGGCCCGGGCCAGGCGTATTCCTGCGGCGCCGAGGAAGGCTGGCAGCAGCGTCACCGACGCGACCACCATGATCAGAACGACGATCGAGACGGCCAGCCCGCCCACCGTCATGAACGGAACGTTCGCGACCGCCAGGCCGAGGATCGATACGACGACGGTGCCGCCGGCGAAGACCACCGGCCGCCCCGCCGTGGCCACCGCCCGTCCGGCCGCCTCGCGCGGATCGAGCCCGCGCGCGAGGTACTCCCGGTGCCTGGCGAGCACGAACAGCGCGTAGTCGATGCCCACTCCGAGCCCGACCATGCTGCCCAGGACCGGTGCGAAGGTGGGGACGTCCGTGATCCCCGCCAGTACCGTCATCGTGGCGACCCCGATGGTCAGTCCGAAGACCGCCATGCCGATCGGCAGCGCGGCGGCGACGAGCGAACCGAACGCCAGGAACAGGATCGCGGCCGCGGCGAGGAGGCCGATCAGCTCGCCCGCGCCGCCGTCGGAGCCGGAGAAGGCGTAGAAGAGGCTCCCGCCCATCTCGATGCGCAGGGGCAGTTCGGCGCGCAGCCGGTCGCCGAGACCGACGAGGGCGTCGAGGTCTTCGGCCGACAGCAGGCTCTGGTCGGGATACTGCACCCGTACGACCGCGATCCGCCCGTCGGCCGAGACGAGGCTGCCACGCACGGCGGTGTCCCCGCCCGCGTCGAGCGCCCCCGCCGGGTCGCTCGTGCCGAGCACGTGTGGCAGCTCTTCCACCTCGGTCTGCAACTGCCTGAGAGCGGTCCGCGCGCTGCCACGGTCGAAGAACGTCGCAGCGCCGTCGAGGGGGGTGACGACCACTTGGGCGGTCATCCCCTCCTGGCCGGTGCCGGCCCGCTCGATCAGTTCCGCGGCCCGCTGGGAGTCCAGTCCCGGAGCGGTCATCGCATCCGCGTTCCGCCCGCCGAAGGCGACGGCGGCGAGGACGGCTAGCGCGGCGGCGACCAGCCATGCCGCGATCACCCGCCAGGGATGGCGGGCGGCGCTTGCGCCCACGCGCAACAGGGCTTTCGAGAGCATCGGGTCCTCCAACCGCCTCGTCGGCCGTCCTTGTACGGCCGCCGATGCGCAAGGCTCGTCGCTGCGGCGCACTGCGGCATCGGCCCGCGGGCCGCGGATCCGTCGGCCCCAAGTCGGAGTGCGTCCCCGTCCTTTCGGCCGATGCGCGGCACGGCGCCTTCCCTACGCTGAGAACCGTGCTGCGAGACGACCTGCGAAACCTGTGGACCGAACCCCGGCCGCCCGACGCGCCCGCCCGGGTGTGGCGGGACTGGGCGCTGCTCGCCGCGGGCCTGGGCGGTGTGGCGCTGGAGGCCACCCTGCGCGAGAGCGTCGTGTGGCGGCCGGTGGCGGTGGTGTTGACCGTATGGCTGTGCCTGCTGCCCCTGTGGCGCCGGACGCGCCCGCTGGCGATGGTCATGCTGGCGTTCGGTTCGGTGCTGCTGCTCCCGGTGGTCTCGCTCGTCGCCGCGTCGCGCGAGCCTGTCGGCCTGGACACCGGCGTGGTCGTGCTCGTGCTGGTGTACGCGCTGCTCCGGTGGGGATCGGGACGCGAGATCGTGCTGGGCGGCGCGGTGATCCTCGCGGTCGGCGCGCTGTGTGTCGTCACGTACGAGAGCCCGGTCGTCGAGAAGGTCGTGGGCTTCGTCTTCCTGCTGCTGCCCGGCGTGGTCGGGGCTGCCGTGCGGTTCTGGATGACCGCTCGCGACCGGCAGTTGGAGCAGGTGCGTTCCCGCGAGCGCGAGCAGCTCGCCCGGGAACTGCACGACACGGTGGCCCACCACGTGTCGGCCATGGTGATCACCGCCCAGGCGGGCCGGGTGCTCGCGGGCACCGACCCGTCCGCCGCCGTCGAGGCGCTGGAGGAGGTCGAGGAGGAAGGGGCGCGCACGCTGGAGGAGATGCGCGCCATGGTCGCCGCGCTGCGCGACCGCGGGGTCGGCGCCGAACTGGCGCCCCCTGCCGGAGTCGCGGATCTGGAGCGTCTGGTGCGCACCCCGGGTGGTCGTCTCAGGGCCGACCTGGGGCTCGACGGCGAACTGGACGCGCTGCCCCCGGCCGTGGACGCGGCCGTCTACCGGATCGTGCAGGAGTCGGTGACCAACGCGCTGCGCCATGCGGTCGACGCGACCGAGCTCGTCGTCCGGGTCGCCGCGGAACGGCACACGGTACGGGTGAGCGTGCGCGACAACGGCCGGCGCACCGGCCAGGGCCGCGACGGATACGGACTCACCGGACTGCGCGAGCGCGCGACCCTGCTCGGCGGCACACTACGAGCCGGCCCGGGTACCGACCGTGGCTGGCATGTCGAAGCCGAACTGCCGAGAGCGAGGAGCGAGAGCGGTGTCCATTCGCGTCCTCGTCGCTGACGACCAGACGATCATCCGCACCGGGTTGCGGATCATGCTGAACGCCCAGCCCGGCATCGAGGTGGTCGGCGAGGCCGCCGACGGGCGGGAAGCGGTACGACTGGCACGCGAACTACGCCCCGACGTCTGCCTGTTCGACATCCGCATGCCCGAACTCGACGGGCTCGAGGCCACCCGGCTGCTCGCAGGACCGGGCGTCGCCGACCCGCTGGTCGTGGTCGTCATCACCACGTTCGACCTCGACGAGTACGTCTACGGCGCACTGCGTGCGGGCGCCCGCGGATTCCTCCTCAAGGACACGGGACCGGACCTTCTGGCGCAGGCCGTACGGTCGGCGTCCGACGGTGAGGCGCTCATCGCGCCCAGTGTCACCGTCCGTCTGCTCCAGGCATTCGCGGACCTGCCCGCCGGCCGGCCCGCGGCCCAGCCGGTCACCCCGGTCACCGCTCGCGAGGAGCAGGTGCTCCTCGCCGTCGCCCGCGGGCTGACCAACACCGAGATCGCCGACGCACTGCACATCAGCCTCAGCACGGTGAAGACGCATCTGGCCAGCCTGATGGCCAAACTCGGCGCCCGCAACCGGGTCGAGATCGCGATGTGGGCCTACGAAACGCGCCGCATTCTCCCCGGAACCTGAGCGGGGTGCCGGGCCTCTGGCCATGTCCCATGGGTGCTTGACGTCAAAGACCTCACCAGGACCACCCGGTGGCCGCCATGCGACGTGCGCCCTAGCTCGGGCGGATTGCAGCCTCGATATGGGCGAGGTGGGCAGCGAGGATCTCTTCGAACGCGGCACCGCGATCCACCCCCAGGGGCCGGACGTCGCGGGCGAAGTGGGCCAGGGCGGGGAAGTGTTCGGGGTCGGCGCCGAGAACCGTGACGCGGAACAGCTCCATGCCTTGTTCGTACTCTTCCGAACTGATGGTGTTGACTCCGGCCTCGGAGGCGATCAGCGCGGCGATGAGGACCGCCAGCCGGTGGTAGCGCGCCGGGATCTCCTCGTCGGGCAGTCCCGAAGTGCGCAGGGCCTGGAGCACCTCTTCCACGACCAGTCGGGAACCGGCGCCGCCTGATGCGTAACGTCCCCAGACCGCGGCGAGCTGGGGCTGCCGGCCGAACGCCTCCCTCATGCGCAGGGCCAGAGCGGTGATGCGCTGCTTCCAATCACCCTCGGGGCGATAGCCGTCCATGGCTGCCAGGAGGATCCGGTCGGCGACCGCGCGCAACAGTTCTGTCTTGCTGCGGAAGTGTCGGTAGAGGCTGGAGGAATCGGTCCCGAGCGTCGCGGCGAGCTTGCGCACGCTGAACGACTCTGCGTCGCTCGTGCGCAGCAACTGCACTGCCACATCCAGAATTTCCTCGGTCGACCAACGCTTTCGACCTGCCATTTCGCCCCTCTCGTCATGCGCAGTCTAGCTTATGCACTTGGCATTGCACGCACCGCGTGCATACTGAGGACATGAGCGTGCCGAGCGACCCGGCAGCAGACGGGCCGACGTGCCACGCGTGCCCTGTCACCCGGGTCGGGCAACCGATGCGGAGCTCACCCCGGGGAACACGAAAGGACGCATGACGTGCAGAACTCACTGGATTTCGCGGCGCTGAACGCAGCCATCGAAGACGTCCACCGCGCCGGGATGCCGGGCCTGTTCGCCGAGGTGCGAGACGGTGACCAGATCTGGCGCGGTGCCGTCGGAGTCGCCGATGTCGCCACCGGCCGTCCCGTCACCGCCGACATGCGGCACCGGGTCGGCAGCATCACCAAGACCTTCACCGCCGCAGCGGTCCTGCAGCAGGTCGAGAGCGGTCAGATCGGTCTCGACGCACCGATCGGCCAGTACCTTCCCAAGCTGGTTCCCGGGGAACGCGGTGACGCCATCACGGTCCGGATGCTGATCAACCACACCAGCGGCCTCGCCGAATACCTCCCGTACGCCTACCCCTCCCTGAAGGCGTTCCCCATTGCCGCGGAGACCGGGCCGCGGAGCCTGGACGACCACCGGCATACGCGGTTCGACCCCGTCGAACTGATCGAGATGGGGGTCACCGCACCTGCCGTCGGCGCCCCGGGCGGCACTCCGGGGGTCTACTCCAACACCAACTACCTGCTCCTCGCTCAACTCCTCGAAGAGGTGAGCGGCATATCGGCCGAGCTGTGCATCACCCGGAACGTCATCGAAAAGGCCGGACTCCAGGACACCGGATTTCCCACCGGTCCGTGCGTCGAAGGCCCGCACTCGCGCCTCTACGAGGCATGGTTCGGCATGATCGACCCACCGCGCGACTACAGCGTCTTCGACATGTCGTACGCGGGACCGTCGGCCTCGCTGATATCGACCGTCACCGACCTCAATCGCTTCTTCGGCATGCTGCTGGCCGAAGAGATCATCAGCCCGTCGTCGCTCGCGCAGATGCAACGCACTGTCCCGGTCATCTCCCAGGAGAGAAAGACGATCGACTACGGCCTCGGCCTGTATCCGATGGAGGAGCCTGGACAGGGCACCCAGGGCATCTTCTGGGGCCATGGCGGCACGGTCTGGGGTGGCGGAGCGCTGGCCATGACCCGTGCCGACGGCAAGCGACAGATGGCCCTCGCGGTGAACCTGCAGAGGTGGAACAGGTTCGACTCCTCCGGCCGGCCACAGCCCCACCCCATCGATGACGCGCTTGCGGCCCTGTACCGCGTGGCGATGTACGGCTGACCGGGGGCTCTACACGTTCGCCTGGCATGACCTGCTGTCCGTCAGTCCGTCAGTCCGGCAGCCAGTCCAGCTCCTGCGCCAGGGTTTTGGCGACGGCACGGACGCGGTGGTGCAGCGGCGACTGCTCGCGCGGGAGGACCAAGTGGATCTGGATCGTCGGGCTGGACGCGCCCCGCAGCGGTCGCCAGGTGAGACCGGCCGGTTGTGCCGTGGCCGCGGCTTCCCCGGCCGGGGCGAGGGTGACCCCGTCGCGCAGGTCGCGCTGAGACATGTCGAAAGAGACGGCGGGCGTGCGGAATTGGGGGTGTGGTCGGACGTCTCGGAACAGCTCGGTCAGCTGATCATGGATCACGGGGTTGGCCGCACGGTCCGGAAGTCGCAGCGGATACGCGGCCGCGTCGGCGATCTCGACCTCCGGTTGCTCGGCCAGCGGATGGTGCTGCGCCAACTGCACCCCGACGCGCATACGCCGCAGCAGAAACCGGCGCACGCCACTGCCTGGCTGTTCACCGCGGGTGATCCCGGCATCGATGCGGCCGTCGGCGACCGCGGGGGAGATCTCCGGTGTCGCCATCGGGACGGCGCCGACCTCGAGTCCGCTGTTGCCGCGCATCAGCCTGTCCACCAGGGCCGGTACCGTCTCGACCCCGGTGCTGAGGCTGTATCCGATGCGCAGCGTGCCCAGTTCACCGGCCGCCGCGCTCCGGGCGGAGTCCCATGCCCGGTCCAGCGCCGCCAGCGCGGGCGGCGCGGACTCCGCCAAAGCCGCACCGGCCGTGGTCAGTACGACGCTGCGCGTGTTGCGGATCAACAAGGCCGTACCGAGTTCCGCCTCCAATCGGCGCATCCGGGCGCTGAGGGCGGGCTGCGCGATACCGATCCGTGCGGCCGCGCGCGTGAAGTTCAACTCCTGCGCCAGCACCAGGAAGTAACGCAGGCTCACCGTATCCGGCGCCACATGCCCTCCCCGCCGATTGATAACGATCCGTTCTGAGCCTAGCTCGCACTGGTCTTTCCCTCGACCGCAGATCAAGCCCTAACCTTCGCCTAATGTCAGGCCGAGCACAGGAGGTTTCCATGTCCAAGGGTTACTGGGTCAGTGTCTACCCCGCCATTTCCGACCCTGAGACGCTGACTGCCTACGACAAGCTGGCCGGCCCGGCTGTCCAGGCTGGGGGCGGTCGCGTCCTGTCCCGGATCCCGTCCAGTGGCGGTCGAGTCGTCGCCCGCGAGGCCGGAATCACGCAACGCGTCGTTCTCATCGAGTTCGACAGCTTTGAACAGGCCGTCGCGGCATACGAGAGCGAGGCGTACCAGAAGGCGCTGGTGGCCCTTCCCGACGGTGTCCAGCGTGACTTCCGCATCATTGACGGCATCGACTGACCGGCACCACATGTCGGTCTGACGGCGGGCGGAGGACACGAGTGTCGGTGGGTGAGTCGTGGGAGAAGATCGAACGCTGGCTGGACCAGTACGCTTCGCAAGAACGGCCTCTGCCAGGGCCGTGCGTCCGTTCGGAGTTGGACGGCCTCTACAGCACGCTCGGCGTGCGGCTGCCCGAGGATGTCGAGCGATCGTTGTTACGGCACAACGGGTCGGGGCTCACCGACGTCATTCCGTCCAAGTACGCGCTCTACAGCGTCAATCAGATCGCTGAGGAGCATCTCGGAACGCTCAAGTACAAGCTGAAGAACGATCACTACGGCTGGGGCGACAGCCGTTTGATCGTGCCGATCGGCGCGTTGGGCGAGATGCAGCTCGTCGTCGACACCCGGACGGGGCGTCTCGGCTCGTGGGACATCGAGGAGACCGGCTACCGCTGGTTCGAAGGTCCGGGGTGGGCATCCCTGTCGGCCGCGCTCGAAGTCACGGGAAACGCGCTGGCATCGCCGCCCCCGTGGATCGCGGTCATGGGTGACGCTGATGAGTGGCGGGCCATCGATCTGGACACCGATTTCCCGGGAACACTGGTCTGGGTCGACGTGAGAGGTTAGGCAGGCCGTCCTCACTCCAGCGGGGCGCTGACGTACGTACGTAACTGCTTACCGGGCGCGGAACGGGGGACCGAGAGGTCGGAGGCCGGGTACACAGACCTCCGGCGTACCCGGCCGCGGGTGATCAGCTGTCTTTCAAGATTCCTTATCGGTCCCGGGGTTTCCTGTGTCAGAATCCCGGCGGGGGTGGACGGTGGGGAGTCAACAAATGGACGAGTGCGAGCGGTTGGACGCCATCTCGCGCTGGGGCGCCAGGGGCGGAATCGCTGCGGGCGTCGTCGGCGCGGCGGTGTTCAGCTGGTTGATGGCGGGTGGGTTCCTGTCCGGGACCGGCGCCGCCGACGCGGCTCCGCGCGACCTGTGCTCCCTGATCGCGACCGAAGACGCGAGCAGAATTGTTCCGCTGCCCCGCACGGCACACCAGACCGACCCGCGGCACGAGGTGCGCAACGAGGCCGAGTGCAAGATCACGAGCGGTAAGACGTGGGCCGAGGACGGTGGCCGATACGGCCGACTGCACATCAGCCTCATCCGCCACGGCAATACCCGCCAGGACGACGGTTGGGGCGAAGCTCGCGAGACCTACGACTGGGCCAAGGAGCACGACAGTGGCGACGGCTCAACGCCGCGCGACATTCCCGGCCTCGGCGAGAAGGCGTACGCCGAGGCCCGCTCCGAGTCCGCCTCCAGCGGTAGGCCGGGACGCCGGGCCGAGGCCGAGCTGACCGTTCTCCTCGGCAAGGACGTCCTCACCGTCGAGTACGTCGCTCAGCCGAGCACGCCCGAGCGCGCACGCGAGGTCGCCTTCGCGCTGTCGGCAACAGTGCTGGGGGGACTGTGAGCAGACAAAACCGTACCCGCACGGCTCTGTTGACAGCGCTGTCGCTCGTGCTGACCGTCCTGGTCACCGGCGCGGTAAGCGTCTGGTCCCACCGCGATGAGGAGTCCGACCGCCGCGCACGGGTCGACCAGCTGCGTCCGTCCCCGACGGCCCCCCTCCCGGACCCGTTCGTCACCGACCCGCGACGGTGACCACCCGGGGTGCCCACCTAGGGCGCTTATCCGGGAAGGCTGACGTACGCCGTCGGCCCACCGCCGTCCGGTGGCCACGACCCGCGCATTGTTCGTCGCCTTCCTGCTCGGCGGGTCCTTGCGGTGACCGGTCAGGTGGTGGCCATCGTCGCGAGCGACCGGCGCCTCATGGAGCGCTTCGGTACGGACGTCATGGGCGCGGTGTGCGTGTGGGGTGCGAGGGCCGGCCCCAGTGACGACACTTGTCAGGCGGCTCGTTGGCGGGGAAGGACCGGCACGGTGCCGGCACGGCTGAGGATCAGGGCGAGTTCGGCCTGGAGCCGGTCGAACGAGTGATACAGGTCGAGTCCCGTGAGCTCCTGGATGGAACGCAGCCGGTAGGCGAGGGTGTGCCGGTGGATGTACAGGCTCCGGGCCGCGGCGGTGGAGCTGAGATTGTGGGAGAGGTAGGCGGCCAGGGTGTCCAGCAGGTACCGGTGGCGGTCGCTGGTGTGCAGCGGGCCCAGACAAGCGGTGACGAACGCGTCCCGGTCCTTGGCCGTCAGGTCGAGCATGGCGATCAGGGGCAGCGCGTGCTCGGAGGTGAGCGACCGCCGGTAGTGGCGGGCGATCACGGCGCCGAGAGCGGCGCGGCGCGCGGCACCGGCGGTGTCACCGTTCTCGACGGGGACGAGTACGTACGGGGCGAGCGCCGCGGGCGCGCCCGGCGGGTGGTGGGTGAAGACGGTCACCTGGTTGTCCGCCACGACGATCGAAGCGTCGGGGTTGACCGCCCGAAACCGCCGCAGGGCCTCCTTGATGCCGTGCTTGGGCCGGATGGCTGCCAGGCACCACTTCGGCGGGGCGGCCGGAACGGGGGAGTCGGAGTGGGCGGGCGCACCGTGCTGTGGACGGGGTTCGGTCTCCTGTCGGCGCTGCTCGCGCACGACCGCCGCGCTCGCGGCGCGCAGCGCGTGCAGGGCCGTTGCGGTCACCTCCGTCACGAGTGCCGCCCGGCGCGGGGACTGCGACGAGGGGCCCACGAAGGCGCTGTTGAGCACTGCGACGCAGACGTGGTGCAGGACGAGGCTGTCCTCCATGGAGAGGCCTGCCGCGGCGTGCGCGGCCGCCCGCGCCCTGAACGCCGCGTGCAGCAGGGGAGCGGGCACCTCTTGGGCGAAGACGGAGAGCCACAGGGAGATGTCGTCGGCGACGGTCGTGACGGACACGGAGCCGACGGTGCGCCGTGTCGACTCTTCCCATGCCTGCCGAGTGAGGAGCGCGGCGTGATGCCGGCGCAGGTAGCGGGCGGTGTGGGACAGCATGGGGGCGGCAGCTGTCGTTTCGGAGGGCTGGCCTGAGTCGGCAGGACGGTGCACGGTCGCTCCTTGAGGGGGGATCTGCCCGTACGGGCAATTACCGATACTCGCCAGCATGAAATTGCTCAACGGTGTCCAGCAACCGACAAAGTGCACAAAGACTCAGCAGCTTCCCGTCCCGGTTTGTGCAGGGTGCTGTAGGACGTGAATTCCGTGCCGCCATGGCCAATTCATGCGAGGGTCGCATTCCGGCGGGCGGCGGGTAAGTGGAAGCAGGTGTGAATTTCTCCCGCGCTGATAGGTTGCCCTCCATGACTGGACTCGGACCCGTCGCCTGGCCACCTGCCCCGATACGGACCGAACGGCTCGTGCTCCGCGAGTCCGAGGCCCGGGACCGTGCGGCATTCCTCGACCTCTTCGTCTCGCCAGAGGTGGGCACCTACATCGGTGGCCCTCGACCGCGTGATGAGCTCGAACACGCGATGCCTGAGGTGCCCGGACGGCGCCCTGGTTTTTTCGTGGTCGATCTCGACGGAGCGATGATCGGCATGGTCACGTTCGACCCTCGTGGCGCCGAGCATCCGGGTCATGTTCGTCCGGAAGCCGGCGAAGCCTCACTCGGCTACATGTTCCTGCCGGAGACGTGGGGACGCGGGTACGCCGCCGAGGCGTGCGCAGCGGCACTCGACTGGTTCGCCGATGCGCATCCCGGTGAGCCGGTGGTGCTCTGCACCCAGACCGCCAACGACCGCGCGAGGCGCCTCGCGGCGAAGCTGGGGTTCACCGAGGTGAAACGGTTCGAGGAGTACGGCGCCGAGCAGTGGTTCGGCGTGTGGTCCTCGGTCACACCATCCGGTTGAGCTGAGCAGCTTCGGCTGAGTCAACGAGCGGACCGGAGGAAGATGCCGGCGATACGGAGTCCGGCCAGGTGAATGGTGCCTCGACGGCGGCGCCGTAGCCAGGTCCGCGCTGGTCCGCCGGGCCCTCTGTACGCTCCCCGTACCGCGGGTGCGTCGCGTCACCGCTCCCGCCGGACCCCGAGCATCAGCGTCCACCACGTACCGCTCGACGAGATCACGACGCCGACGCCGACATCGCGGTAGGCGCAGGTGAGGAGAGCGCGGCGGTGGGGTGGGCTCTGCATCCAGGCGGTGACGGTCTGCTGCGCGGTGCGTTGGCCGAAGGCGATGTTCTCGCCGAGCCGGGACAGCCGATAGCCGACGGCGTGAGCCCGGTCGCCGGGCAGTGAACCACCGGCGCCGCGATGGGAGAAGACACCTGTGCGGGCCATTCGGCCGCTGTGACGTTGCGCCGCCTTCCGCAGCGCCCGGCTGGGGCGCAGCGGTTGGCATGAGGCGTCCGCCCGGTGTTCGTTGACCAGGGAGTGGATGCGGGTCCGTTCGTGCCTCGCTGACGCATCGTCGGCGTTGGCGGGGGCGGCTGTCAGCGGAAGGCACAGCAGCGCCGCGAGGGCCCATGCGACGGCCGGCGCACGGCGTCGTACGGTGGCACGGTTTGGGAGGCGGGCCCAAGTGCCGCGTGCTACCCGGGTGCCGCGCAGCAACCGCGTACCACGCAATGGTGGCCGTCGCCTCGGCGACGGTCGGCCCAGGGGGCGACTGTTCATCTTCACTCTCCTTGCGAAGGCCTCCGGTGCACGCCACGCGCGCGCTCACCGGAGGCCGTTTTTTTGGGGGTGCTCACCCGCGCCTGTGGGCCACGGCCGGCGCTGTGCTCACCTGCGGAGCCAAGGGGCGGGCCCGCGGCGTCAGTCGCAGCTCTTCGGGTTGCCGTCCTTGTCCTTGATGACGAAGGTCGACCGGCCGCTCTCGCCGGCGATCTCCCACGTCACCGACGGGAATTCGCAGACCTTCAGGTCCGCGCTCGTGCCCACCTCGGTACGCAGCTCGACCGACTCACCGGCGTCGAGGTCCAGGTCGACGCCGGAGCAGTGCGACACGGTCGCGTCTTTGGAGTCCTCGGTGCACTGCGCCTCGTTGGTCCGGCCGTCCTTGTCCCAGTAGACGACGTTGTGGCCCCAGCGCACGCCGGCCGGACCGAGCTTGAGGGTGACGTCCTTCTTCCCGATGTGGGTGCTGCCGGTGTTGGTGACCTTCACCCGCGGCACGGCGTTGCGCCCGGCGACCGTCCACACGTTCGCCACGTCGGCGATCTCCAGGCCGGCGTGGGGGTCGTCCGGCTTGCCGCCACCACCGACGGGCTCGCCGATTTTGGACACGCGCCACACGTCGCCCGCGTCGTTGCCCAGGTAGAAGTTGCCGTTGCGGTCCATCGTCACGGCGCTGAAGTACCCCGCCTTCATGCCGGTGGCCACCTTCTCGGGCTTCGTGCTGCCGGCGGCGAGGCGGTACAGGTCGCCGTCGTTGACGTAGAAGAAGTTGCCCACACCGTCCCGGACGAGCCCGTAGGGGCCGCCGGTGCCGAGGTCGGCGACCTTCTGGGGCTGGTAGCCCGACTTGTCGATGCGCTGCTTCCACAGTGCGTCGTCATGGATGACGTAGACCGAGTCACCTTCGACCACCAGCGCCCTCCTGGTGGGCAGGTCCCTGACCACCGTCTGAGGCTTGGGGTTCTCCGCCGAGAGATCCAGCTTCTGGATCTGCGAGCGGACTGCGATGTAGAGAGTGTTGTCCTTGAGCGCCAGGCCGTCGACGTTCGTGTCGTCGAAGCCGGTGGAGGCGATGGTCCTGGGCTGAGGGTTCTCCGCGTCGAGCGACAGCTTCCTGATGTCGGAGGCCCCGTCACCGAAGTAGAGCGTGCGGCTGTCCTCGTCGAAGGCCACCGCCGTGACCCACCCGAGGTCCTTGGCCAGTTGGCGGATGCCGTCGGAGGCGATCTCCCAGAGGACGCCGTTGTGGTCGACGGAGTACACGCGGCCCTGGGAGTCGGCCACCGCGGCGTACGTACCGCCCTGCATCTTCGCCAGGTTGACGCACGTGGTCTTGTCCTGGGTCGGGCATTCGATGACCGTGCGGCCCTTCTCGGCGGCGCTCGTCCCCGACGCCGACGCCAGGGCGGTTCCGGCCACCGCCGCCACGGCCAGCGCGGCGGTGGCGAGCCGGGCGGCCCGGCGGTTGTTGCGGCGACCGCGCCGCGTCTCCGGGCGGTCCTGTTCCTTCATCATGTGCTTCCCTTTCCGTGCCGGTCCGCGCCCGGCGGGGCTGACCCCCGCACGAAGCGTCCGCGGCCGCGCACAAGGAGGGCATGCGCTGTGCGCACCACGCATAAGCCGTATCAGGGCCGTTGTTGGACGAACGGGCCATAAGGCCGCCTGGTGTCGTACATCGCAACGGTCCCGGGCCACCTGGTGTCGTACACCTCGACGGCCCCGGCGGTCCGGCCGAACTCCGTGTGCACCAGGCGTGTTTGACGGCGCAGCTCCGCGTGGAGGCCCGTATCGATGAAGGCGTAGCCTTGCTCCACCAGTTCTCGGGTGACCAGCACGTAGTCCGTGCCGGGGAGACGGGAGGACTTGTAGTGGGTCCGGCCGTTGTTCCAGTCCGGCGGACGGGCCTCGGGGACAAGCACGGCCAGGGTGTCGTCAGTGGCGCGTACGGTCTCGTCACTGACGACCTGGCTGTCGATCCAGGAGATCGTCCGCCGCAGCGCGTCGTCGTGCCGCTCGTGGGTGCGGTTCCAGACGACCGCGTCGGCACAGAGGGCGGTGGCGGTCAGCAGGAAGACCGCGCCGAGGCAGACCGCGCGCCGGTGTCCGGCACGGGGCACGCGCTGCCGCCACGAGGGCGGTCTGGGCAGAAGCATGTCGGCTTTGGGCAGGAGCATGTCGGCGGCCACAGCGAGCGCGAGCGTGCAGACGAGCAGCGGCGGATAGAACATCTGCTCCTCGACCGTGCCGAGTACGGCGGCGTACAGCAGCGACGGCAGCGAACAGGCGGCCCACACCGTGACCACGGTCCGCCCGGGACGGCCGGTGAACAGGCGCGGACGGTTCAGCCGCTGCCGCACGAGCCAGCAGGTGGCGCAGAGACCGAGGCCGAGCAGGGCGTAGGAGACTCCGAGGTCGCCGAGGCGTTCGTGCAGCCGGTCCGGCAGCGCGGCGGTGTTGTCCGGGCTGCCGAACCCGGTGACCCTGTCCACTCCCGCCGCCCGCCGCAGCCCGCTGAGCCGTTGCGCACGCCAGTCCGCCCAGTGGCCGGCCGCGAAGGTCGCAGCGAGGTAGGCGCCATAGCCTCCGGCTGCCACCGCCGCCGCGGTCAGGTGCATCCGGCGCTCGGCACCGCGCGAGACGACGGCGAGCACGACGACGGGCAGGAGCGTCGTCGTCACGTACCAGTCCTTGGTGGTGAGGGAGACGGCGAACAAGAGCCCGGCCGCGTACCCGGCGGCCCGCCGCCCACGGCGTCTCCCGGCCGCGCGGGTCAGGATCAGCATGCCCAGACCGGCCGCCGCCATCGTCTGGCACTCCAGGAACACGCGGCTGTCGAACCGGCCGAGGAACGGGTCGAGCGCCAGCAGCAACCCCGTGGCCCAGGCGACGGCCGGGCGTACGGTACGCAGCAGCAGCACGGTGAGCGCGGTGACCGACAGGGCCCCGGTGACGGCGATGACCGGCCGCAGGGCCAACACCGCGTCCGCCAGGTCGTGCGGGCCGTGCGTGGCGCTCAGGACCGCTGCCAGGAGGGCGAACAGGGCGGGCGGGTGCAGCCCGAAGTACCCGCCCTCGAAGGTCAGTCCCTCGCCTGCGGCCAGGTTCCGGCTGACTGCGACGTAGTAGCACTCATCCACATGGATGTCGTACGCGTGTCGCACCGCCGTGAGCCGCAGGGCGAGCGCGCAGGCGAAGAACGCGCCCAGTGCCGTCGCGAGCAGGACGCGCCGACGGGTGCAGGCTGCGCGCAGCCGGTGAGTGAGGGCGGGTAGGAGGTGGCAAGCGTGGGGTGGCGGACCGTCCTCCTGTCGGGGCGCCTGACCGTCCTCCTGAGGGAAATCGGCAGGGTTGTGGTTCACGGGATGCGCTTCCTTTCACGGAGGTTCGAAGAAGCCCGCGGGTGCTGTACGGACCCGTCAAGCGGGCGTGTCACGGTGGCGCGAAACCCGCTGGTAAAGCGCGAGTTGCCGGTACGCGGTCCGCTGCCAGTCGAGGTGGCGTACGGAGGCGGGTCCCGCGGCTCCCAGCCGTCGGCAGCGCTCCGGGTCACGGGCGAGGGAGGCCAGTGCGTCGCCGTAGGCGGTGATGTCGCCCGGTGGCACCCGCACTCCGGTCTTCTCGGTCACCAGGTCCCGCAGGCACGGGATGTCGAAGGACAGCACCGGGGTGCCGCACGCCAGCGCCTCGGCCGCGACCAGGCCGAAGGTCTCGTACCGGCTCGGCACGCACACCAGGCGTGCGGCGGCCAGCAGTTCGAAGCGGGCGTCCGCCTCGACGCGCCCCAGCCAGCGGACGCGGTGACTGGTGCCGAGCCGTTCGGCCAGTTCACGCATCGCCCGGGCGTGCGGACCGTCGCCCGCGATCCACAGGTCGGTGTCCACCTCGGCGGCGACCCGGGCATAGGCCCGGAGCAGGAGATCGAGTCCCTTGGAGGTGCGTTCCAGCCGCCCGAGGTACAGCAGATGGTTTCCTGCTCGTGCCGGCCCGGTGGTGAAAGGGAGCGCGGCCAAGCCGTTCGGCAGGGCCACGACGTGCGCTCCCGGCCGGCGGCGGCGCACCTCATCGGCGAGGCCCTCGCTGACCGTGGCGAGGGTGGTGTGCGACCGCAGGCCCAAGTGCTCCACGGCACCGAACGGCAGGTGGTAGTCCCGGCTCTTCTCCCGCGCGGACAGCCACTGGACGACGCCGATCACGGGCCGCCCGGTGCACCACGGCACACAGACGGACGAGAAGGGCGCGGCGAAGTCCTCGACGACGATGTCCGGGTCCACGCGGCGCACCAGCGCGGGCAGGCCGACGGTGACGGCGGCGAAGTACGCGAGCTGGCACGCGAACCGGTGGCGCAGGAGCCTCGCCGAACGCCGGAAGACGGGCAGGTAGCGCACACCGTCGCGGACCGCGGGCCGGCACCCGGGCCACGGCGCGCAGACCGCGGTGACCTCCACGCCACGGGCGGCTAGACGCCGGTTGACCTCGTGGGTACGGACCGACCCGCCGCCCGCGCCGGGCGCACGGGGATCCTCGAACGCCAGGTGCAGGACCCGGAAAGGCCCCGGGCGCCGCTGTCGTCCGGCGGCCCACCTCACCGCCACCGCGCCGAGAACGACGACGGCCACGCACGAGGGCAGCGGGTGCGGGCGCAGGGCCCAGAGGGTGAACAACGGGATGGGCGCGGCCAGCAGAGCACGACGGACGCGGCGGCCCCGCTCAACTCGCCCGGCCCGGCGGCATATCAGGGAGGAGACGGCACCGGCGGTGGCCGTGGCGACGGCTGCGGGGGCCCAGGCCGGCGTCATGAGGTCATCGGCGGCGGCGCCGTACCCCAGCGCGGCGAGCGGGCACGCGACGATGAGGGCGGCCGCCACCGCGGGGGCGGACGCGGAACGGCCGCCTGCTGCAAGGCCGGTGCCGGAGTGTCCGTGCGAGGCCGAGCCCGAGCCCGAGCCCGAGCCCGAGCCCGAGCCTGAGCCCGATTCCGGTTCTGGGTGCAGTTCCGGGTGCAGTTCCGGGGGTGGTGGAGCGGGTGCCGGGCGCGGTGTGCCGGGCACCGCCGCGGGTGCCGGACCGGGGGCGCCTGGCACCGCCGTGGGTCGCGGTCTGCCGGGTCGGGGCTGTGGTGCCTGTGCCGCCAGGCCCACCAGTACCGTGCTCCCGGCTGCGGCTGCGGCTGCGGCTGCGGCTGCGACCGCGGCGACGGCGCCGGTGCTGATGCCGCCGCCCGCTGCCGCAGCCGCAGCCGTCAGGGCGAGCCACGCCACCGCCTCCGCCGTCCACACCACCGCCAGCAGGCGGAACGTACGACGGGCCCGCGTGCACGCGAAACCGGCCGCGCTGAGCCACAGGACCGTCACCGCCACGGCGGCCACGGCGGCCATGGCGACCATGGCGAGAAGGCCGGTCGTCGCGTACGAGAAACACGCCGCGCAGGCGGCGAGCGCGGTCACCGGTGCGGCTCCCACGGCGATCCGCAGGCAGGGCCCGGTCGCGGGCCCCGAGGCTCCGCCTGCGGTCGCGCGGGCCACCAGCGGCGGTATGGTCGCGCCCGCGAGGGCGCCCACCACGAGCAGAACGGCGGCCACGGCGGCGTAGCACGAGTACTCCGGCGGTGGCAGCAGGCGCATCACGAGCAGGGAACCGGCGTAGTTGACCGCACCGGTCAGCAGCGCGGCGGCGGTGAGCAGCGCCGCGAGCCGTGGGATCCGGCGGATGCCGTCGCGGGCCGAGCGGGTGTCGTCGGAGGCCGAGCACGTACCGTGGCGGGCCGAGCGGGTGTTGTCGTTATGTGCCGGAGGGATGTCGTCGCGGGCCGAGGAGGCCCGAGGGCGAAAGGGGGTCCGGCCGGAGGTCACCGGGTGCTCGCCGGTCCGGACAGCCGGTCGCGTGTTGCCTGGCAAGGGGTACGGGGCTCCGGCACGGCCCGCCGGGCTCGCGGGGCAGCGGGATGCCTCTCCCAGCCCAGCAGGTCGCTGTGGCGCGCGAGCCGGGTCCTGACCCGCGCGTCTGACAGGTCGATCCCGGCACGCGCGACGACCTCGCGGGCACCGTGTTCGTCCAGGCCCGTCAGGAGCAGGGCGGCCCGAGGGCCGCGGGTGTCGAGCAGGTCGGTGACGTGCAGGACGCTCGTGTCCGCCCGTAGGAGCAGATCGTGGGGGAGAGTGACCACGGTGCAGGAGTCGGACACCTGCCGTGACACCTGTCGATCGGAACGTACGCTCCCCAGGCGCGTGCGTTCGGCGGTGAGCGCGGCCAGAAGATGCCCGGCGGTGGCGCTCCAGGTGAAACGCGCCGCCCAGGTGCGACACGCGATGGCGTACGCGTCCGCGCGCGCGGGATCCGCCAACGCGCGCAACGCCCGGGCGGCGGCGGTGCCCAGGTCGATGTCCCCTTCCGGCAGCAGCCAGCCCGTCTCGCCGTGGCGGACCACGTCCCGCAGACCGGGTACGTCATGGACGAGCGCCGGTACGCCGGCCGACGCGGCCTCCATGACGGAGAGACCCCAGCCCTCGCGCACGGAGGGCAGGACGGTCAGCCACGCCGAGGCCACCAGCGCGTCGCGATCCGGCGCGGGCAGCCGCCCGTGGAAGACGACGTGGTCTTTGACGCCCGCCCGTTCGGCGGCCTGTTCCAATTCCGTCCGGGAGCCGCCGTCCCCGACGAGGTGCAGTTCGGCTCCGGGGACGGTCGCGCGGATCGTAGGCAGAGCGGCGACCAGCAGGTGCAGCCGTTTCTGCCGCGTAAGCCGGCCCACGCACACGATGCGCGGGTGCTCGGCGCGGGTGCCTGTGGCCACGGCCGCGTGCCCCGGCGGCGCCAGCGAGACGGGCCCTTCTAGCCCCAGTTGTCCACGGATCTGTGCGCGGGACGACGGAGAGACCGTGCAGATGGCTCGTCGTCCGTAGACGATGCGGGTGCCTGCTGACTCCAGCCAACGGCCCAACGCCGCTACGGGCCTGGGAAAGAAGAGGGCGAACTGCTGCTGGTGCACATGGTGGATGAGCAGTACGACAGGAGTTCGCCGCCGCAGGACGAGCGGCGCGAAAAAGGGGATCCCGTTCTGCGAGTCGATGACGGCGTCGATGCGACGGCGGTGCCGGGCGAGCCAGAGCAGGGCGAGCGGGTAGACACTCCACCGCCCGCCCGCGCGGACCACGGTTGCACACTCGGTGTGCTCGCGTGGGGCCGTGCCACGCGGCCGGGACGTCAAGTAGGTCACGCGGACGCCGGCGCGGTGCAGTTGCCGGGCGACCTGTTCGCAGTAAACTTCGGCGCCTCCCGCCTGGGGGTGCCGAGCGTCGCGCCAGTTGCACAGCACCACGTGGTTTCCACGCCATCGGGCGACGCCCGGGAACACGGTGGATAGGCTCATGACGCGGCCCTCGCGGAGGCGGGGCGACTCCGGTGGAACCGACACAACTCGCCGGCCACCCGCAGCCCGTGCTGTCCGGGTCGGAGTTCGTCCTGTCCGGTTCGGAAACTGGACCACGGCTGGTCGCCTTCGACGACGGGGGACTCCACGATGCCCACTCCGAGGGCCCTGGCTCGGCCGATCATCCCCACGTCGGACGCGAAGCAGCCGACCGACGAGACGCCCGCGAACAACCTCCGTGCCAGGTATGTGCGGAAAAACTTGAGGCCCCACTGTGTGTGCGTGGCCGTGTCCGTATAGCGGCGGGCGCCGATGACCACCGGCCAGCCCCCCAACAGGAGGCGCACCTCGTCGTCGACCGCCGTCACGGGCGTCGGCCGGGCAGTTCGTGGCCGCTGGGGCGCTTGAGGCGGGTCGGGGTGGCAGAAGTCGGTCCTGTGGGCCCGGGAAGTGACCACACCACGCTTGACCGCGGCTCCCTTACCCCGTGGTGCGCACATCTTCAGGTCCGCGTCCGGGGGTGCTGGCTCGTGGGCGCGGGCGTGGGCGCGGGGTGTAGTGGCGATGGCGAGGGCGATGGCGTGTGTCATGTCTGAACTCCTGTCGGGTCACGGCCTCCCCGGGCCGGGCGGGCGTCGAGGTCCCATCCGCCGGGGGCCCCGGCCGCCCGCTCATTACAGCGGCGGCGCACGACTCCGGAAAAGGAATCCGAAAATCCTTCGGCCAACATGTCCACACCGTGGCGGTGTTCAGCCGGAGAAATTCACACGCCTATATGCGCAGAGCCATTCCGCGGAACTCATCGCCTGCGTCCGCATCCTCGCATCGCCATTTCTCGGCGAGTTTCAGCGGGTGAGTCTCTGCGGGCGAGTGCCAGCGAAAATTCACGCGCGACGGGCGCGGACACTGTTCCGGTCAGGCTCAGATGGCGCGGATCGTCGTCGTCCCACCGGTCACGAGGTTGGTGCGTTCGGTCACATCCGCTTCGCCATGGGCGAGGACTTCGCCGTGCACCTCGCATCATCAGGCACGTCACCAGTACCTGATGGTAGGTCAGGCCTCCGGTTTCGGGGGCGGGATCGATGTTCTTGGTGATCGGCAGCGCCCGGAGGGGGCCTCGCCGGGGCGAGGTGCGGGTTCCTCGACACTTGTGGAACCTATGCCGACGGAATTCGCACGCGGCCCGGCCGACCGGGCCGCCGCACCCCCGTGGCAGCGGCCCGGCCCCGGCTCAGCGCAGCCGAGTTGCGACGTACGCCTCAATGGCGGCCCGCTGATATGCGGCGAGGCCCGGCGCGATCGACTCGTACGCCGCGTGCCAGTGCTCGTTCTCCACACAGGCCCGCCCGATCGCGCGGTACTCCTCAGCCGTGGCTGCCCGGACCCGGGACAGCGTCCGGTACTGGATGTCTATCTCGGTCTGCACCGCCTCGGCGTCAGCGGGCAGGCCGGCGGCCAGCAGCTCGGCCAGCCGGATCATCAGAGCCGTGCGGTCGCGCTCATCGGCCTCTATCTCCGCCTCACTCAGCGCCGAGGTGCGCTGTTCGAGGGCCTCGACCAACTCCGGAAAGCCGCGAAGGGCCTTCAGGCACTCGGCAGACCGTATGCCTGCGAACAGGTTCTCCGGGCGGCTGATGCTGATCATGTCCGTGCCGTCCTTCCCGGACTCCTCCAGTTCGGTGATCGTGCGGGCGACGGTGACAGCTAAGGCATTCAGCCGGTCCCGTTCGGCGAGCAGCCGACGGTGATGGCCCCGCAGGGCCTCCAGCTCGTCGACCTGCGCGGCCAGGATCCGGCCGATCTCAGGCAGCCCCAGGTCCAGCGCCCGCATCACAAGGATCTGATGCAGCCGCAGCAGTTGACGATCCTCGTAGTAGCGGTGTCCGTTGGCCCCGATCCAGGCCGGCGGCAGCAAGCCGATCTCGTCGTAGTGCCCGCAGTGTCCGGGCCGTCACCCCCGACATCCGGGCGACCTCCGCGATCGGCCAGGCCATCGCCGCCTCTCTCGCGAGTACTTCACCGAGCCGGCATTTCCGGCTCTCCTCAGGACGGTAGAGACTTCCGCTGCGGCAGCTTCAAGCCCATCCCGCAGAGGGGGATGAAGAAGCCGTTGTCCTTCCGGCTGCGATCGCTGAGTCTCCGCTGTTCAGGCCCCCACTCGGCCGAGATCATCTGGCTGGTACCCCGTTCCGACCACACCTGCCATGCCTCTTCGTAGTTTTGGAGGTGGCCCCTCAGTGGACTTCTTGCTGCAGCAACAGCGCCACCGTGGTGCTCACGGCTGGGCCCGTTCAGACGCACTCGGGCAGCCAGAGAACCAGAGAGGCAGAGGCCTCGTCCGGGCTGGAGTACTGCCTCCACTGGCTTACGCCAACAACCGCCAGCATCAGCTTGGAGTGGGTGTTTGAGGGGGATGCGAGTCGCTTTTGAGGCGGGGGCCCGACGGTGGGTGGGTGAGGGGGTGGGGTTGTGACTGCTGTTAAGGATTCAGTTGCTCTGTTGAGGGTGGTACGGGGTCAAGTCAGTGAGGAGGAGTTGGCGGCATTGACGGTGGCGTTGATGTCGCTGATGGCGGACCAGCCGCCGGAACAGGCATCGAAAGGTGCGGCGAGGCGGGTGGTGTGGCGGCCTCCGGAGTATGCCGGGATGTACCGGGCTCCGCACAGCTGGAGGTGACGTTCCGTTTTGCCCCGGCGCGGTGAGAACCGGCCGAGCGTACTGCCGACTGGCTGGTGTGGCTCGTCTCACTGGTTAGCCGGACTGTTGGTCTGTTGGGTTGGTATGGGTGGGAAGGGGGCTGTGATGGTGGCAGGGGCAGGGGCAGGGGCCAGTATGGGGTCGGCTGCGGGGCGTGTGGCCGAACTGCACGAGATCCGTGCGGAGGCACTGCGCGGGCCGAGTGAGAGGGCGACCGAGGCGCAGCACGCCAGGGGCAAGCTGACGGCCCGCGAGCGGATCGAGCTGTTGCTGGACCCGGATTCGTTCACTGAGGTCGAGCAGTTGCGCCGGCACCGGGCCACGGGTT